>JASMDM010000014.1 GCA_030752795.1 SAR202 cluster bacterium
ACGGTGATGGACGACTTCTCCCGGTTCATCCTGGCTTGGAGACTCCAACGTGACATGACTTCCGACTCGTTCATCAAAGTGGTCCAGGATGCAGTCGACCTCACAGGCATGACCGAGGTCCCCATGGAGGATCGAACGAGACTGCTCTCAGACAACGGCCCGGGCTACGTCTCTCGATCGTTCAGGGAGTATCTGCACTTGGTGGGCATCCGTCACATTCTGGCTTCGCCGTATCATCCTCAGACCAACGGCAAGCTGGAGAGGTATCACCAGTCCATCAAACGGGATGTGAACCAGATCCCATACGACGCTCCCGCAAACCTGGATGCGGCCATCGCCGACTTCGTGAGCTACAACAACAATCGGCGATATCACAAGGCGTTGAGCAACGTGACTCCTTCGGACGTGTTGAACGGCCGGAGAGAACAGATATTAGAGAAACGCAAAGGAGGTTCAAGTCCGAACGATACAGCGACGACGATTGTACAATCATCAACTCAGAGAGCTCGCGATATCGGCTCAAAGTCTCTATTAACAATCTGTCCCGTTTCTGCTGACAGCCAACACTCGATGAGCGCGAACTCGCCATCCAGGGCGTGCAGTACACGGCGGCCGCGTTGATCGAGCAGGACGCGGTGGAGCTTCTGCCCAAATAGCCGCCCCGACCGGATGTTGGCTCGCGCCTCACAACATACCCTATCGCGCCCATCGCCTTTTCCGGAGGCGGCCTCGATTGACCATGTCGCCGCAACTATGCCCACGGGTGAGTCGAGTAGGTTGAACCGCGCGCCCGAAATTCCCTATCCTACCTACGCCGATTGCATCGACTCAGGCCGGGTACGCGACTCGATCTAGTACGGTCGGATTCCGACCTCGGCGACGAATTATATGGGCTGCGGTTGCGTCGTCGATGCGGCAAAATCGTGTGGCTGGGGCACGGCTGCCAGATCGGATCACCCGACTGGATAAAAAGCGCCAAGGGAGGTTCGTTGGCGAATATCAAGACGATCTTGCGTTGGACCCCACGCACGCCGATCTATTACGGATGGGTAGTGCTGGGCATGGTCGCCCTCGGCACATACGCTGGCACCGGCGCCGCGCAGATCGTGATCGCGGGCGTCCAGAATCTGATCTTCGAGGATCTGGGCTGGGATCGCACGACCATCGCCTTCGCCGTGACCGCCGGAACCTGGACCTCGGCTCTCCTCACGCCCTTCGCGGGCAGGCTCGCCGATAGACACGGACCTCGCTGGGTGATGCCGCTGGCCGCGGTGGTAGTTGGCATCTGCTACTTCAGCATCGCCAGCGTACGGTCGGTGTGGCAGTTCTACGCCTCGTACATCGTGGCGCGCGGCATCGGCAACCCGAACCTCGTCGGCGTCGTGCCACGCACGGTGACCGTGAACTTCTTCCAACGACGGCGGAACCTGGCGCTGGGTCTGACCTCGACGTTTAGGCCAATCAGCAACGCGGTCAACATCCAGGTCATCGCCGCCATCGCAAGCTTTCTGAGCTGGCGCGCCGCGTACCGATATCTTGGATCGCTCTCGATCATTCTGGCATTGCCGCTGATACTGATCATGCGCCGACGGCCGGAGGACATCGGCCTGCTGCCTGACGGCGACACAACTACGCCCGCGCATGAACGCCCAGCCGACCCTGGTCCCCAGGCTGCAAATGCCCCGATCGAAGGTGGATGGACGGTCGGGCAAGCGGCGGCGACGCGCACTTTTTGGTTCATCGTGGTCGCTGAGATGCTCACGATTCTGACCGCTGGAACCGTCACGTTCCAGATCGTGCCGTTCCTCGTCGACTCCGACGTGACGCAAGGCGTGGCGGTCACGGCGCTTAGTCTGTCCACACTGTTCGGCGCCCTGGTCAACCCTGCATGGGGATTCCTGGCCGATCGACATTCGGCTCAACGTCTGGCCATCTTCGCGATGACGACCAGTTGCGCGATCACGGTGTTCTTCCTGGTCTTGGGCAACGGGCTGCCGTTGTTTTTCGTTGCGCTGGCATGGGGTACCGCGAGCGGCGGACTGAACATCCTGAGCAGCATGATGCTGGCTCAGTACTTCGGACGCGCATCGTTCGGGGCCATCACGGGACTCATGGGGCCGTTCCAGATCGGCGCTCTGGGACTGGGGCCGGCTTTCGGAGCCGTGCTGTTCAGCGCGACTGGCGGCTACACGGTCATCTGGGTCTACGGCGTGACCGGTTACGCCGTTGCCGCCCTGCTCATCTTCGCAACCCGCCGCCCAACGCAGCCGGAGTCGGCTGGCGCCGGCAGCGAAGTTTAAGAACTGCCCGTGAATCTTCGCGATAATGATTCGTTCGACTAATAACGCCCGATGATCGCCCACAACAGGCGCCACGCCCGCAAAGTACTACGTGCATCACAATAATACCCCATTATTCGATATGATGTGCAATGCAGAGCAAGCGTGATCGCCGCCAGACGTGCCCGCGCATCGACAGAGAATCTGAAGGAAGCCCGTGTACAGCCCCGGACCGGTCCACGATAGGTTCATCCACGTCAACCCTGCCAACGAGGGACGAGCGCTCCGACGCCTGGGCGCTGGACAACGGATCATGTCGGGCGACGCCATGGTGATCCGCATGGTTTTCGTGCTGGCGTTCGTGACAGCGCTGGTCGTCTTCTTGTTGGTGACCACCGCAGGCGACGAGTCCTCGTCCGCAGCGCCCGCGCAGGCTGTCAGTGACAGCGTGAGTCGCTGATCAGTCGAGGTCGTTGCAGGACACCGCCTCCCACTACCGATAGGCATCGATGCGGACGTCTCGGACGACGAACGCGTCGCCAACCTCAGAGGCACGCCCCATCGCGAGTCGTCGGCGATCGTCTGTTCCACCGCGACGGCGCCCGAAGCGAACACGAGCCCAATGGCGTTTCACTCGCAGTCCTCTCGGTAACACACTGTCGCCGCAGTGGAGGCCGGGGTCAACGCTGTCGTCTTCTTGAGCTCAGTGACACGAATCGGCGTGAAGAACACGTTCGGAATGAAGACGCTGCCCTCCGAGTCGGTCACATCGACATTGCCGGTAGTCGAGCTGTACTCCTCGATTCGCGTGCCGTTCAGCCGTCGGTACGAGCCGACCGTGGTTTCGGTACCCTGAGCAAGCGGTTTGTGCGGGTCAGCTTCGATGACCGTGTCGATCCAGTCCGAGATCGACCGGTACCCGAAGCTTTGGCTACCGCTCTGGCGCCCGCCTGAATTGAGCCTCAGGGCAGCACCCACCTCCGTGTTCGCATCGCAGGGTGTCCCATTCCTCGGGCGCAAGCCTCCCGGATCGGCGTCGTCCGATCGGACGCGCGTTCGCGTATAATCCGCTCATCGAATGCACCGCACCGGAGGATCGCAACCATGCCTGATACAAGCAGCGTCGTAATCGTTGGGGGCGGAGCCGCCGGATGCGCCACCGCGTATTTCCTGGCCAAAGCCGGGATACGAGCCACGGTCATCGAGCGTGAAGGGGTCGGGTCGATGGCGTCAGGTTTCTCGTCGGGCGGCATCAATCCGCTCGAGGGCGCGGGTATCCCGGGTCCACTTTGCGAACTGGCGATGGCGTCGTTCAGGCTGCATCAGTCGATCGCGCCCGAGCTCGTCGACGAATCGGGCGTCGACTACGGCCTCGAGACAATCTCGATGCTCACGCTGGCGTTCGACGACGATGCGATTCCGACGCTCACCGAAACGCATCGCATCTTCGATTCGGCTGGCGACGGCTTCTGGGCGAGATGGCTGGACTCGGGCCAGGCGACGGAAATCGAGCCTCGAATCGGTCCCGGCGCGATTCGTGCGCTGGAGACGCACGGCAACGCAATGCTGAGCAGCTACCGATACACGCTCGCGCTCGCACAGGCCGCCGAGAACATGGGCGCGGTCGTGAGGTCCGGCAACGTCACCGGCGTCGAGTCGTCCGGCGGTCGAGTGAGTTCGGTGACGCTCGAGAGCGGCCCGATCGAATGCGACGCGGTCGTGTTCGCCACTGGTCCATGGTCCGGACAAGTCGCCGAGTGGCTGGGCGTCCCAGTGCCCGTCGAACCGCTCAAGGGCGAGAACCTGCGCATGATCCTCCCCGGTCAACCGCAGCCAACGCACGACATCATCGGCGGCGGCGTGTCGATCTTCCACCGCGAGGAGGGCCAGGTCTGGGTCGGCTCGTCGGAGGAGCGAGCGGGCTTCGACAACGAACCGAGCATCGCGGCTCGCGATCGGCTCATGGCTCTGGCTTTGAGACTGATGCCCGCCATGGCGGACGCGGAGCTGGTTTTGCACACGGCCTGCCTTCGTCCGGTCACGTCCGACTGGCTGCCGATCATCGGTCGCGCGCCCGGCTGGGACAACGCGTATCTGGCGACGGGCGCAGGCAAGAAGGGCATCCTTATAAGCACCGGCATGGGCAAGGCGGTCGCCGATGTGATCGCGTCCGGCTCAACGGACGTTCCGACAGGCGGGCTCGAGCCGGATCGGTTTGAGGGTTGAAGAACCGGAACCGCCAAAGAGGCTTGCCCCTCTGAACTCCCCACGATGGGGTGACGAAGCCATGACAGTCGCGATGCAGACGGCGTACCGGATAAGGTAAGCTAGGAATTGCTCAGCATCGCGTCAACGTGCAACCCGATGGAGTGACTGCCATGAATGCGAGCGAATTGTTGCCGCGGTACCCTGCCACGGCGACGCTGTCCGATGGGTCCACCGTTACCCTTCGGCCCCTGACCTCCGACGACAAAACCGAACTCCTTCGGTTCTTCACCCGCGTTCCCGAAGAAGACCGCTTCTACTTGCTCGACAACGTGACCGCGCCGGAGACGATCCGCGCGTTCACCGACAACATCGACATCGAGCACACGATTCCGATCGTGGCGGTGCAAGACGACGGCAGGAATGTCGCCGACTCGACGCTGCACCGCAGTCAACGGCCCGCGCGCCGGAACACGGGCGAGCTCCGGGTCGTCGTGGATCCGGAGTACCGGAGTCGAGGACTCGGATCAAGGCTGATCCACGAACTCGTCGAGCTCGGACGCATGCTGGAGCTGCGAAGCCTGACGTTCGAACTGGTGAGACGCCGCGAGCAGCGATCGATCGAAGCGGCGATCGGCGCCGGTTTCGCGGAAGCGGCGGTGCTCAAAGAGCGCATCACGGACATGTACGGGAGTTCTCAGGATCTGGTGATTCTCGATCTCTCGCTGGTCGATGACGAGATGGGGCATTTCGTCGGCTAGGTTTGTGAGGCTGCTCGCCTTGCGTTGGCTACCGGACGGGAGCTGTGGTGGGCTCGGCCTTCAGGCCGACCCTGCTTCGCGTACGAGCGAGTCTGGGTGCATGCGAATGAAGCTTGGCCCTGAAGGGCCAGAGCACCGCGTATGTTGTCAACACCGACATCTCCTCCAAGCGCTCGCGTCGAGGTCGGCTACTCGTCGTCTTTGGGGAGGCCGGGGCGCACGAGGTACTCGTGGATCGCGGCGCCGATCGGACCGCCGATCAACGGGCCAGCGATGTAGATCCAGAAGCCGCTCGACGGGCCGGGTATTGCGATCGAGTCCCATCCCGCGAGCAGCGACACGAGGCGCGGGCCGAAGTCTCGGGCCGGATTCCACCCAGCCTGGGTCAGCGGCGCGAACAGCGCGAGCAGCGCTGCGACCGTGGACCCAATCAGGATCGGCGTTAGGTTCGCACGGCTCAGCCCGCCGTTGCGTTTTTCGGTCAGGGCGAAGATTACGAGCACGAGCACCGCGGCGCCGAAAGCTTCGACGAACAACGCGCCGCCGACGCCGACGAGCGAACTGGCCGCTTCATCGGCGCGAAAAACGTCCGGGTTCGGAAAGTACTGGCCGAACACCATCGCCGAGTGCTCGCTTCCGGCCTCGCCTCGCACAAGTCCGTGGGCGTCCTCGAACCGCTTGATCAGCGTCCTGAATATCGCCAGGACACTCAGTCCGGCGAGTACGCCGCCAAGCAACTGGGCGATCCAATAGCCTGGCAACAGCTTCGGTGGAAACGCGCCGGGCCGGAAGATGGTGAACGACAGGGTTACCGCCGGGTTCAAGTGCGCGCCGGAAACGTTTGCGCTCACGTAGATGCCGAGTGCAACGCCGACGGCCCACACAGCCGCGACCTGTCCGAGCCCCGAGAGTGCGCCTGTCAGAACAGCGGAAGCCACCGACGCGGTGCCGAAAAGAACAAGGATGTATGTCCCCACCATCTCGACCGCGAAGACTCGAAGCAGCTTGGAGCTTACCCATTGTTGTCGACTGCTGACGTTTTCTTGCTCTGCCATTATCCTAGTCAAACTATCACGTAACGAAGTTCGGATTCAAGAAATACATTGCGTTCTTCAACGCACTGGAGCAGTCCAGCGGCGGGCTCGAATCGCGTTTTGCCTCCCGCGCTCATTCGTTCAAATCGATCATCGCGTATAATGTCTGGATCCCGCGCCTAGGCGCTAGATTCCCGGGGGTGACGGCTGGTGGCGAACGGACCGACGAATCAACTGGTGACATGGCTCAACGACCGTGCAGCGCAGGATCCCGCGATTGCTGGCGGCAAAGGTTCCGCTCTCGCCCGCATGACCGAAAAAGGGATGCCGGTGCCCGATGGCTTTGTCGTGACCAGCGGCGCATTCTTGATGTCTGCCTCATTTCAGCTCCTGCAAGCGCTGACGCCGATACTCCGGGCGTCCGCCACTGACACCGACGCGATCGGCGAGGCTTCCGAACACGCCATGGCCGCAATCGCATCGTTGCCGATCAACCCGATGCTGATCGATGCGATCTCGGAAGCATACAAAACAATGGGTGGCGACGCCGTGTCGGTCCGGTCATCGGCAACCGCCGAGGACATGGCGGACGCTAGTTTCGCGGGTCAATACGACTCCTTCCTGAACATACTCACCTTCGACGACATGGTTCAGGGAGTGCGCGACGTCTGGGCTTCGCTTTATTCGACGAGGGCAATCGCCTACCGGATCCAGAGCGGCGTGCCCAACAGCTCGGTCGGCATGGCCGTGGTCGTCCAGCGGCAGATTCATCCCGATGCCTCGGGCGTAATGTTCACTCGCGATCCGGTCACGGGCGCAAACAGGTTCGTCGTGAGCGCCGCTCTCGGTCTTGGCGAGGGAGTAGTCGCCGGCGAAGCGCCAGCTGACCGTGTCGAGCTCGACCCCAACACCGGCGCCGCGATCAAGACCGAGGTGGTGTCCAAAGACGCGATGGTAGCCGCGCTTCCGGAGGGCAGTACTTCACGAGTGGGCGTTCCGGAGTGGAGGCGACTACAGCCCGCGCTTGGAGAACGATCCCTCGTACGCCTTTCGGAGCTGGCCCGACAGCTCGAAGCGATGTTCGGAGGACCGCAGGACATCGAGTTCGCTGTCGTCGACGAAAAGGTGCATCTCCTGCAATCGCGGCCGATCACAACCTTGGACGACGTGGAACCAACAGACGCTACAGAATGGGACGGTTGGGTCGATCCGAAATTCTCGTGGGCACAAAGTTTTTTGGGAGTCTTCGCCGGTCCCGTCTACCAGCTTCAATTGGATGTCGCCGACGCGTTTTCAGACGGCATGCGTCAATGCTTCGAAGAGACAGGCGCTGAACGCACGCGAAACCACATCATGACGTTAGTGAACGATTTCGTATACGTCAGGGTGCCCGAGATCGAAGCCGATGTGTTGGCTAGGCGGGTCGGTCGCCATGTCGCTCGATGCCAGGCGTTCATCGATCAAGGCACGAGCAACTACGACGAGGAGATCGCCCCGCAAGTCGAGGCCGAACTCGCGAAGTTGAAGCAATTCAGGGCGGCGGGTCGGTCGCTTTCGGCGCGACAGGCCTACCTGAAGGCGTCGATCGATGCCGCTGGATTCGTGATGGGCCACCTCCACTGGTGCATGAGCGGCATGACGAACCGGCTCGATTGGCCGTCCGCGTTCCACGAGATTACCGGCGAGCCCATCGAGGACAACGACGCGTTCCTGCATGCGGTGCCAAACATGACCACACGCCTTGTGACGCAGCTACGCAATCTCGCCAAGATTGTGCAAACAGACCCGCCACTGGCCGCGGCTTTCGCACGCGACCAATTCGAAGCTCTCGACGCCCCCGCGAACAAAGACCGACCTGTAGCAAAACAGTTCAGCAAACATTTCGCGAAATTGATCCGAGAATTCGGATTCAGAACCGGATGGGGGTTTGGCTCCAACGTGGATTTCGAGGCCACGACCTGGCGGATGGAGCCTCGCAAGCCGTTGCAGCTCATAGCGTCTTACGCCGAGCAGGACATCGGCGACATGGAGCGATTGGAGAAGGCCGCACTCAGACGACGGCAACAAGCAACCAGGCGCATCCGGCGCAAGCTGGCAGGGGACCCGGCACGCTTGGAGAGGTTCGAGACGACTCGAGTCCGTGCCCAATCCGACCTGCGCCGGATGGAGAACCACAACTACTTGATGGAGCAGTCGACCGTCGGCCAGATGCGCGACGCGATGCACGAGATGGGCCTGGCGCTGGTCGAGACCGGCGTTATCGACCAGCCATTGGACGTTTTGCACGTCCGGCTAGAAGAGCTCCGTGAAATCGCCGAAGGGCACGGCCCGGAAGATTTGCGCGCTCTGGTGGCCGAACGATCCGAAAGGCGTGCGCGATTCTCCATGGTCACGCCTCCGCCTACTCTGGGGAAGCCCGTTGTCGGCGGCCCCACTCCGGCGACGGTAGACGTCCCGGCTCTCGAGGATGATGGGGTCATCCGCGGCATGGCGGCGTCGCGGGGTCGCGCGAGCGGTCCGGCTAGATTGGTGGAAGACGCAGCTTCCGCGCCAAGGCTGCACACGGGCGATGTATTGATCGCACGCAACGTCGGCCCCGATTGGACTCCGTTCTTCCCGCTGCTGTCGGCGATCGTCCTGGATGAGGGTGAAATCTTTCAGCACCCGGCGATCGTTGCTCGCGAGTACCGGATACCAGCCGTGTTCAAGACGCAATCGGCGACGAGACGAATCCGCGAAGGACAGATGGTAACGGTGAACGGCAATGACGGGACGGTGGGGTTGGGAGAGTAGAATCTTCTTTGACTGCTTGAGCAGGACCAGGACCGGCCTGAAGGTCATCGACTGAACGGGTTGGCTCAACGATTATCAGTGCACCGATTCATCCGAAGAAGGAGAAGCCTCTGGATTCCCGGTGGCAATAGTGCGTGTTCAGCGACCTATTTCTTCGTCCTTCCGCGCGCGGAAGGATCTGAATGACACATGTCCGTTGCCACCTCCGCATCAAAGCATGAACTAGGCTTGGCCCTGAAGGGCCAGAGCACCTGCTGGATGGCGGGCTTGGCCTTATGGTTATCAACTAAATAAGTAGTGCTCAACGCACCTCGCGATGCTGGGCATCCGTCCATGGTGAGCCACGCACCCATCCGTTCGCCCCTTCGGAAATCTCAGGGCAGGCTCTAAGCCTGTCGAAGGGCCGCACGCACGCAAGAGTCGCTCGAGCCGTTACGGTCATTAACCCATTACGCTGTTCTCAACGGTTTTTACCAGCTGGGTGGCTCGGAGAAAAAGAAGCGTTTGAGGTTGCTCAGGCAACAAGCCGTGTTCAGCGACCAGATTCTTCATCCTTCCGTGCGCG
>JASMDM010000015.1 GCA_030752795.1 SAR202 cluster bacterium
CGGTGACGGGATTGCAAATGCGTCCGTCGCCTCAGGGAAATCGGCAGCCGACGACGTCGCATACGACGGGGTCGGTATTGCGAACCCATAAGTGGACGTGGCGCCGGTGCCCATGTACGCAGTGGTGTCCCCGGCTGCGGTATATGAAAGCCCCGGAGTGCTATCGGGCAGATCTGGAATGGCGGAAGGAGCATTCGTCGAAAGGGTTATCTGCGGTATGGTGATCACTGAACTGGTCGCGGTCTCAGGAAGAGCGGTCCCGGTGGTCTCGCCTGCAGTTGGCACCACGAACGCAAGTTCGGTTTCCGGCAGCTTTGTGCCGGCAGCTTCGGAGGGTGGGGTCAGCGTTGGAATCGTGAAGTACGAATCCGTCTCGGGAATCAGGGTTAGGTTGGGCACCGGATCCAGTAGGACTCCTGGCGTCCAATGGATTTCGTAGGCGATGTTCGAGTCCGCGGCGGTGCCTGTGAATTCGCCGAAAGCGGCGAGACCGGTCCCGGGCAGAGTGCTGCCCGGCAACGTGCTAGGGATGGTTCCGCCGCTGATCGTCGTGATGTCGGTGAACACCACGTTGACCAACAGCGTGTCTTCAGTAGTTGAGGTCAAGCTAGAGATATCGACGAAGCCGCCGGTGGGCTGTACCGGCAGGTCGACGTCCAAAGCCTGCGGGCCGACTTGGTTTAGCAGCCGAACGCGTGAGATGGAGGACGTAGCCCCTCCGGCGGGAATCGTGAGTGTCCCGGTGAACACGACGGTTTGCCCCAGCAGATACTGGCTAGCGTCGCTGGTCATTAACATGTGCGCGCCGCCATTTTGGCTTTGTACCGCACCTCGATTCAAGAAAATCGATACCATGATCAGGCCAAAGAGTAAGAACGCAGAGTAGGCTAACGATTTTTTTTCCATCTATCTCCGCCTTGGTGATTGGACTTCATGTTATCCCGATACCGGGGGCCTCTAAACCAAGCCAAAAAAAGGTGCCACACGCAGTGGCTCCCAAAGTAGCAATGGCGTCATTATAGCGGGTTCCTGGTGGATGTCAATGCTACGCGACCTTGATGTAGGCGATCCGCATCGTGTTCTTCACGGAACTTTCGTCGCATTCGTCGTGGCCGGATTGACGCTCGCTCCCCAACTCAATGGCGCTGTCGGCGCCTCGTCAACAATTGGCGCAATCACGACAAACGGCCAATCCAGTCGCGTCGAATCCGCTGATCGCGAAGGTATCCCTGAAAATCCCGCGACCTGCGGCGTCGCCGTGCCAATCACTAGTCTGGAAGGATTTCTGCAAATCCGAAACATTGCCTTCCACCTCGGAGTGCAGATAATCGCCAGCCGGAATTTCGCCATCGACGTTGAACGCTCAAACGCTCGTGGATCCGCGATGAGGAGGATAGGATCGGGCAACAAGTCAGTCGTTCCGGTTGAAGACGAGAACAGGTTCACAACCGGTCCTCTGCGCGCCCGCGGTGTGGTCGAAATCTCTTCATTCCCACTTCAGCGAATCGCTTAGAAGCGACAGAATCACAAGAGATTGACCAGTTTGTTGCGCAGAACAACGCGTACGATCGACAGCACAACCGCGCTGCTCATGATGAAGACGACCGCGGACCAACTCCACGGATATATGACTAGACCGAACGCGGTTCCCGCGGCCGGTGGATGCTCAGTGTTTGTGGAGACCATCAGCAGCGTCCCCAGGCCGACGGCGAGTGCGGCCGCAACGTCGGCAACGAACCGTGAATCTTGAGCGGCCGAATCTACAATCGGAACCATCGTCAGAGCGGAAATCAGCGCCCCTGCGATCACCGCGGCGAGGTGTCCACCGATGACCCTCCTCGGCGTCGACGCGACGCTGTCGGGGAATACGAATATCGTGAACGCCGTCGAAGCGACAGCGACGACAATTGCAGCGCGGAATACCGCGTCTTCGACCAGTAGAATCAGAATCAGCGATACGGTCGCCAATCCGGATTGGAACAAGTAGTTCTTGGGACGCACCCGTATCCGGTGGTCGAAGACATGCCACAACAGCGTTGCCTGGTTGGCGGCGGGGCGGAGACGTCTGGGTATATGGGGATGCGGCGGTCTCAAGCGCTTGCGGCTCCTCACTGCACCCTGAGGATTCGGCTACAGGGATTCATACGATAAAGGCGTCAAAGGCTGGAGTGCAAGGGCAACATGCGCGACGAATCGACGCGTACACTGCGTTGACATTGAGAGCGACCGCCCGTAAAATCGCTGATAGCGTTCGAGCGTAAGTCAAACTGCAATACAACCGCACGACACAAGCCGCTCCGCTTCCCTTCACGAACGACAAAACCGTCGTCGGGTTGCGCCCGCCGGATTCACCGTCGCGAGGATCGATTTGCGAGAGACCTGGGAACCGAAACCTGGCGATAGGGTAATCAGGCATCCTCGCCAAGAGGAACTCGAACCCGTCCGAGTTACGGTCGAGCAACGTAGAGTCCAGTCGCGAGCGGTTGCTTCTCCGCTCATCATCATCTACACGTTCGCCGCTCTGATCGCAATCGGAACGGTCTTGTTGTCACTGCCGTTTACCCACGTTGGCGGCGGCTTCACCCCTTTCATGGTAGCCCTCTTCACTTCGACCTCGGCCGTCACCGTGACCGGGCTCGTGGTGAGGGACACCGCTGCGTACTGGACCACCGGCGGGCAAGCAATTCTGCTCGCCCTGATGTTCGTCGGCGGACTGGGTTTCATGACGTTGGCCACGTTCCTCCTGATCCTTATCGGGCAGCGAGTGACCTTGACCCAACGACTGCTAATACGCGAGGGGTTGGGCGTTAGGCAATTGGGCGGGTTGGTCGGGCTCTCCATGCGGATCGTCGCTTTGGCCGTCGGCATCCAGATAGTTGGGTTCGTCGCTCTTGCGATCAGATTCTGGTTCCTTTACGACCCGGGCGAGGCGCTGTGGCAGGCTGCATTTCATGCGGTGTCCGGATTCAACAACGGCGGATTCATAATCTTTAAGGAAGAAGGCGGCACTGCCGCGTTCAAGTCGGACGGCGCCGTGATAGGCGTCATCATGGTGTTGACGATTCTCGGAGGCCTCAGCTACGCGGTTATGGTCGACGTGGCCAAAAATCGAAAATTCACGCTGTTGGGTCTCAACACAAAACTTGTGCTGATCATGACGCCCTTGCTGCTGGCCCTGGGCATGGGACTGTTCCTGGCGTTCGAATATCAGAATGCTGGAACTTTAGGAGATCTGTCGGTCGGCGAAAAACTCACGTCAGCGTTGTTCGAGTCGGTCAATACCAGATCCGGTGGCTTCAGCGTGGTCGACTATACCGCCACGAAGCAGCACACGAATTTCATCATGACCAGTTTCATGTTCGTCGGCGGAGCGTCGGCCTCCGTTGCCGGCGGAATCAAAATCAACACCGCGGCTGTCGTGTTGGTGGCGGTGCTGTCCACGATTCGCGGACGGGCGCACGCTTCGGCATTCGGCAGAGAGATCGCCGAAGAGCAGGTTCGGCGAGCGCTGGTCGTTGGCGCTATCTCGACCGTAATCGTATTCGTAATCGTTCTTTTGTTGGTGTTTACGAACAGCGAGTTCGATTTCCTCAGCCTGTTGTTCGATGCCGTGTCAGCCTTCGGAACCGTGGGCTTGAGCACCGGAATCACGGAGAAGCTGTCGGCATCGGGGCAATTCATCCTCGTCATCGCTATGTTCGTCGGCCGGATTGGGCCGTTCGCTCTCGGTTTGGCGTTGACGCAAAGGTCGGAAAGAGACCGGTTACGGTTCGCTCAAGAACACGTTACAATAGGTTGACCAAATTGAGGTGCAGCAGCCGGGATCAGGTGAATCAAAGATGAAAAGACAGATCGCAGTTATGGGTTTGGGCAGGTTTGGATCTTCGGTCGCCACATCTCTTTATAACCTCGGTCACGACGTGCTCGCCATCGATAAGGATGAGACTCGAGTCCAGGGAATCATGGGCCAGGCAACCCACGCGCTAACCGGAGACTGCACTAACGACGCGGTGCTCAAGGAATTGGGCATCTCCGATTATCACGCCGCTGTCGTCGCGATCGGTTCCGACGTCGTGTCGTCGATCATGGCTTCGGTGCTTCTGAAGACGATGGGCGTTCCGTACGTCGTGTCGAGAGCGCACAACGAGCTCCACGGCAACACGCTCGAGCGAATCGGCGTCGACAAAGTCGTCTACGCCGAGGAGGAGATGGGAAACCGTCTGGCTCACAGCATGTTCAACCCCAACGTCGAAGAGTACCTCGAAATCACCCCCAACTTCGGGATCAGCAAGCTCAAGATTCCGCCACAGTTCGTGAACATGAGCCTCAAAGAGCTAGGGTTTTCGAGCCCAAGGAACAAGTACGGATTGGTGGTTTTGGCCATCCGCCGGGGCAAAGACATCACGTTGAACCCCGACACCGATGATCGACTCCGCGCCGACGACTGGCTTGTGCTGGCCGGTCGAGACGACATGCTCGATCGCTTAGAAGCGATCGCCGAGGACATCTCCCCGGTCGGCGCCAGACTCTAGCTGGTCGCCAACCGCCTGATCGGTTCTCCGCAATGTCCGAAACAAGATCAATCCGATTGGAATGGTGAAAGATTGAAGGTAGGTTCTGTATTGGTCCCCGTAACGGGTGACCCGAACGACGAAGACATGGTTCGTCTGGCTTGTGAATTGCTCGAATCCAGCCGCAGCCGAGTTCACATCCTGTATGTGATCGAAGTCGAACGAAGCGTCCCGGTCGATTCTGAAGTCGCTCCGGAGGCAGCCAAGGGCGAACAGGTCCTGAAGGATATGGAGCAGGTCACACGGAACTACAAATGCCAGATGGTTGCTGAGCTCGTCCAAGCTCGCACCGCGGGCGCCGCCGTGGTGCACCAAGCCGTGGACAAAGGCGTCGAGGCAATCGTACTGGGCTCGTCGCACCTCGAAAGATTCGGGGCCTATGCTCTGACCGAGCCCATCCCTTACATCCTGAAGAACGCCCCGTGCCGCGTGCTGATTTCACGGTCGGCTCCGGTCAAGGCGCAAGCCGGTCGCCCGTAGGGCGGTCGGAGTCGTCGACTAACGGTACCCGAGACATGATCGCGCGCCAAGAAATGAGCAGACCCGGCCTTCGACTGGTCATTATCGTCGGCTGCGGTCGCACCGGCGCCGCGATTGCCGCGGCCATGTCCGAGACCGACGCCACGGTCTATATCCTCGATATTGACGCAACCGCATTTGACCTGCTGCCCGTCGGACTTGTCGATCAAGGACATATCGTACCGATTCTCGGAGATGGCACCTTGGAGCGGGATCTGCGGCGAGCATCGACCCAAGACGCGGACGTCTTCATCGCTGTTTCCGGCAAAGACACAGCTAATGCTCTGTCGGCCCAGATCGCGCACCATATATTACGGGTCCCCAAAGTGATCTGTCGGCTCGGCGACCCAGTCATGAAAGAAATGTACGAGGGACTCGAGCTCGCGATTGTGAGCCCAACGGGCCTTGTGACCGAGCTGATAATCGATGCGACCGACGGGTAAATGACATGTATATTTTGATCGTAGGAGCCGGCCGAGTCGGCGCTGCCGTGGCAAAACAGCTTCTGATGGCCGAGCACGAGATTACAGTGATCGACAATGATCCCGATCGGTGCATCGTCATCGAGGAGGAGCTCGGCGGCGTGGCGGTCCTCGGCGAAGGCACCGAGGCGGCAATCCTCGGCAGGGCCGGCGCCAACCGCGCCAACGTTTTCATTGCGACTACTCGCCGTGACGACGAAAACCTGGTCGCTTGCCAACTGGCCAAACACTGGTTCGGCGCAACCCGAGTCGTCGCCTTGGTCAATGTTCCGGAGCACGTGGAGTTGTTCAACCGATTGGGAATCGATGTTTCGGTGAACACCGCGCAACTCCTCGTGGACAAAATTGAAGACAGCCTCAGCACGATGCTGACCGAAGAAGCCGGAGGCTTTTGATGACGGATCGGCTCGCGTTTCTCGGACCTGCGGGCTCGTACTGCGAGCAAGCCGCGGTCGCCTATAGCTCGAACACCGAGCTTGTACCGTTTGCGGGCATCCCGGCTGTCGTCACCTCCGTGGATCAGGGACTGGCCGATGAAGCGATAGTTCCGATCGAAAATAGCCTCGAGGGCAGTGTCACGTTCACGCTCGATCTGCTGATTCACCAAACCGACCTGAAGATCAAATACGAAGTGGTCGTGCCAATCGAACACTGTTTGCTGGTAGACGGCGATTTGGGTGCCGCCGACATCGAAGCCGTCTATTCGCACCCGCAAGGTTTGGCGCAGTGTCGCGCTTATTTGACCAAGAACATGCCCGAGGCATCGCACGTCGCTTCGCTCAGCACCTCGGGCGCGGTAGAGGACATGCGGAACAGCCCAGTCCCAGCCGCTGCGATCTCGAGCCTTCGCGCGGCGCAACTCTACGGAGCACGAGTTTTGGAGCAGGGAATCGAAGACGGGCACAACAACCAAACGAGGTTCGTCGTCCTTGCCAATCAAGACGAAGGTCGCACCGGAACCGACAAGACATCGATATGCTTCGACTTTCAAAGCGACGCGCCAGGCATGTTGCACGAAGCCCTGGGTGAGCTGGCGAGTCGCAACATCAATCTGGTCAAAATCGAGTCTCGACCCGACAGACAAAGCCTGGGACGATACGTGTTCCTCATCGACATGGAGGGCCATCGCGAAGATCGGGACGTCAGCGCAGCCCTAGGCGCGCTGAAGGCCGCATCGTCGATGTTCAAGGTGCTTGGCTCGTATCCGATGTCCGTGAACTCTGTTGTGAAGTAATTCGGGGTTCTTCGACATTTCCATCAGCACGCAGACGAGCCGCTCGATCATCCCTCTGTATGCACAGAAAGCGGATCGACCGGCTCGATTTTCGTGTCCCTGGTTGTCGAGTGCGGTGAGTTCTAGGCCTTGGTCTCTTCGTCTGTGGAATCGATCGTTTCGTTGGCTGCTTGCTCGGCTGAGTCGACTACGTTTTCCGCAGCCTCTTCCGCAGCTTCGATAACCTCTTCCGCAACTTCGATGTCTGCGCCGTTCACGTCGATATCGTCGGCTCCGAGTCCGGCTCGGGACATGACCGTCCCAACCGCGCCGGCGCCTCGCTCTCGGACTGTCTCGATGGCCGGGCTGACTACTCGCTCGGAAACCGTCTCGAACGCCGGGCCCATCCGGTATCGAAGCCCTGCGGCGGCTTCATCGGCACGCGATCGCAGCACCTCGCTGCGATCCCAGATGTCTGCCCTTGTCTCGGATCCCGCCTTCGGCGCCATGAGCAAGCCTATCAGCGCTCCGATAATTCCGCCTATGAAAAGCCCTAACGCGAAGGATCCGCCGCCGTTGTCGTTATTTGCCATCGTCTTTGTCTCCTTTGCGTTTGCGTCCGCCGGCCATGCCTGCCACGAACCCAATCGAGCGACCCAGCATGCGCAGGCCACGTGGGTTGGATGTAGCAGGTTGTACGACCTTCTCCGATACTAAGTCGATCATCTCCTCGGCTTTCTGGGCCATTCGGCTCGCCGCGTTGATCAAGCCAATGACCTTGCGAATTAATATGAGGAACATGATCAAAGCCGCAGCCAGTAGGAAGAGCAGCAAGACATCTCGGACAAGGCCGACTATAACGGCTACGTCTGTGACAATATCCAAGTGTTCCTCCCGGTTCTAGCGGCCCCGAAATCATCCTAGCATGGGGGTGTGGTTGCCGCAATGCTCTCCAGGCGCAGTATGCGAAGCGCACATTGCGCGGACAATGAGAGGGGGCGCGTAAGTGTCGCGCCCCCGAATATTTATGACGTCGCGAACGCCTGTCGGAGGGTCTCCCCGGGCGTCTAAGACTTCGGCTGAATAAGCATGCGCATTGCGCCGGACGGGTCGTTGCGCTGCGTCAGGATCGTGTGCTGGCCGCTCTCGGCCCACACGATGATGTCGTACGTGTTGAGCACGTCGGGGATAATCACCTCGATGAACGAGTCGCCGTCGCCGTCGATTTGAGTGGTCAACGCGGCAAGGATTCCGGCGCACGTCTTGCCGGCGCCGTCGATAACGACCCAGCCATCTGTCTTGGCGCCACCGTTTACGCCGCCGATCTTGGGCACGCTGTCGGAGGTCGGTCGCACGTCGATCTCGCCGGTCTCTCGCAGAATGACCTGTCGCTTGAACTCGGCCACTGCATCGCGGTGTACGCCGGATTTGCGATCGCCAGCCTGGCAAACCGCGCCGCGGACGCCGACGATGTCGGGGTTGATGCGGGCGAGCTCGTCCAGGTCTTCCAGCCGGACGTGTCCCGAGAGAGCCGTGCTCATCCCGAGCTTCTTGCCTTCGAGGACCATGGCTCGCAGATCGGGCTCGTCGAGGAAATCGAAAAGATTCCTGCCGTCTTTCGTGAGCGTGTCGATCAAGAATCCGTCGCATTTGCCGTCACGGGCCATGTCGACAGTGTGTTTCGCGTCGAGCCCGTCGTAGAGCGGGTTGTCAGCGAAAAGCGATCCGATGAGTTTGGTTTCGAAGCCTTCCAGAGCTTCCCGGCAGGCGAGCAAGGTCTCGACCGCGGCGTCGTACTCCGTGTTCATGAAGCCGACTTTCACCGACGTCGCGTCGATGACTCCCGCCGCGTAGGCGGCCATCGCGACGGTGCCGACCTGGTTGGGCACCACTCCGAGCGTAACCGAGGCATGGCGGTCCATGGGGATCGCTTCACGGACGGCCTTGACGGTCAACGGATGTGCCGAGCCGACCAGCGCTTCCTGCAGGTTCTTGACGTCGACGATGTCCGCTCCGCCGTGCAGAGCCTCAAACGCCTCCGGCAAATTTTGGACGCTTACCATTAGAATCATGTTAGTTCACCTGCCCATCGATCTGCTGCTTGGCCACCGATATTTCCTGCCTCAGCCGGGCCTTTTCGTCGTCTGATAGGTCAGCTAGGGGAGCCCGGACGTGACCGTGGGTCAGGCCCATCAACTCGCCCCAGTACTTGCAAAGGGATGCGGGCAATGCGCCGCCAAACTTCTTGACGGTGTACTGCCACCAGGTGTCCGAAACGTCCTTCATGGGTTTGACGTGGGAGTCGTAGAACTCCTTGTCGAGATCGCCGGACATCGCTTTGTCGATGAACTGGACGTAGTAGTTTTTCTCGGGAGTGTCGAACCGCCAGTCGGAGGTGTTCGCGAACATTACTTGCTGCTCGAATCCCAACTCCTGGCCTTTGAAAAGGATCCACTCGTCGGGAGTGCTGATGATCGCGTCTTGGCCGACAAGCTGGTGTGTCTCGATCGAGAGCTCCGGATTGAAGCTAGCTTCCTTGACGCCCACGACATTCGGGATTGCGCATATCTGTTCAAGGCCCTGCGCGCTCATCACGATTCCGAACTGCGGCGAGTTGTAGTACATGATCGCCATCGGGGTCTCATCCGCCAGATGCCGGACCCAATCGATCACCTGCTGTTCGGTCTTGGTGACGAAGTAGGGCGCCGCCAGAATCAGCAAATCGAAGCCGACGTTCTCGGCGTGGTGAGCGAGGTCGACCATCGATTTGGCCGAAGTGTGGGTGACGTGTGCGCCGATGGGCCAGTCGCCGACGGCCGCATCGGCCACGGTGTCATAGACACGGAGGCGCTCTTCGTGAGTCAGGCTCCAGAACTCGCCCATTCCCCATGTACAGCCCCCGCCTCGGACGCCGAGGGACCTGATGTGGGCGACGTTTCGCTTCAAAGCGTCTTCGTCGAGCTCGTCGTCGTCCGTAAACGGCGTCATTATCGTGGTCCACTGGCCGCGAAGATTCTCTCGCGCCCAGTCCATCGCTTCGCTCTTGGTATATTCAGCCATGCTGCAACTCCTCGGCTGTTCTGTGGCAGTCAGACAAGTGTAGGTGTGAACCCAGATGGCGCCTTGGCGCGATAATGGTAGCCATGCCCCTAAACTGTGTCAACTTGGGCGATATCGACGAGATATGAGGATTGTGTGACGTGTCCGCTAAAGCAAACGCTCGGGCGGAACCAAACGCACGGGCGGAACGAGGATTGCCGATCAACGGTCCTCCTCATCGTCTAATCCGAACATCAGCCGGGCGGCGTCAAGTTGGGCGGTGCTGGCCTTGTGTTTGAGGAACATCGTCGGGTCATGCAGAAGCCGGTTGACGATGGAGCGCGTCATCGCTTCCATCACGTCTCTGTCGCCGTCGGACGAGGACATCAGATGCCTCAAGGCTCGCTCGATCTCTTGCTGTCGGATGTCTTCGGCCCGCATCCTCATCGATCGGACCATCGCCTCCGAGTCCAGCGAGTCCCACCAGCGGCCGAACCGCGCCAACTCGTCCTCGACGATCCTTTCGGCGTCTTGTGCCGCTCGTTTGCGTTCTTGCAGATTGTCCTCCGCGATAGAGGACAGGTCGTCGATGTTGAACAGTCGAACCTTCGGGAGTTCAGCAACCGACGGCTCCACGTCTCTGGGGACAGCGAGGTCGAACATGAACAATCTGCCACCGGAGCCGTTGGCTGAGTGCAAGGCGTCCGACACCATGGCGGTCGACAAAATGTACTCGGGCGCGTCGGTGGCCGAGATCACGATGTCGACCCGCTTGAGTGCGTTCGGTATCTCTTCGAATGGAACCGCGGCGCCCGACAACTCGGCTGCCAGGTCCTCGCTGCGCGACATGGTTCGGTTTGCGATCTGCAGGTCTCGGACCCCGGAAGAGCGCAAAGCCACGGCGACCAATCGTCCCGCATCCCCCGCGCCGACCAACAGGACCCGCCGGCCTTCCAATCCCCCCAACTCGCGTTTCGCCAATCTGACGCCAGCGTAGCTAATGGATAGGGGATTGCGGCTGATTTCAGTCTCTTCTCGAACTCGGCGGCCGGATTTGACCGCGGCGTGGAACAGACCGTTGAGCGCAGCACCGACAGAATCGGCGTTCGATGCTGTTGCAAGAGCGTCGCGCACCTGCCCGAGTATCTGAGGTTCGCCGACTATCATCGAATCGAGTCCGCTGGCGACCCGGAATAGGTGCTGCGCGACGTCGCCGTCGACGGCGGTGTTGAGATGTGGTGCGATCGATTCGCGTGGCAGTCCGTGGAAGCCGACAATGAACCGGCCGATGTGCTCAGCGGCTGCTTCGGGGTTGGCGGCCGCGGCGTAGACCTCGGTCCGATTGCACGTGGAAAGTATGACTGCCTCGCCTATCCGGCGTTGGAGGTCCGGCAGCGCGAGGGATGTCTGTTCTTTGGAAAATGAGACCACCTCGCGTATTTGGAGCGGGGCGGTCTTGTGATCGACTCCGACGAGAAGGATTCTCAAAATTGGTCTCAGCAGCTTGCGTTAGCCGACTAGCCTTGGGTCACCGCCTTGATCTGAGTTCGGAGGCAACGAGTGCAAATGTTGACTTTCTTGGGCGCCCCGTCAACGTATATAGTGGCCTTGTGCACGTTGGCGAACCAGCGCGTGCGCGTGTGGCGCTTCGAGTGACTGACGTTGTTGCCGGACTGACCGGCTTTGGCGCATATTTCGCATCTAGCCATAGTAAACCTTTGACTGAGAAATGGGCTTTGAGTAAAATCGGTTCGCGACGACCGGAATCGAAAGATGTCTGGCGCACGCGTTCTCACGCGTCGGAGGCGCGGCGAATTTGTCTGATAAAGATAACATAACGGGCTCCCGCACGACAATGAGATCGATGGACTCGTCCGCGCCAATAGGCTCCAAAGTCGAATACGACGGCCGAGACCTGACCGCCATGTTCGCCGTTTCCTTGGCGTTGATGGAGCGCAGCGTCGGTGTCATCAATCGGCTCAACGTGTTCCCTGTCCCGGACGGCGACACCGGCGTGAACATGTTCCTGACGCTCAACGACATCGTCGCCCGCGCCCAAGAACTGGACAGCGCCTCGGCCGGGACGGCGTCGCAAGAGATGGCGTCGGCTGGACTTCTGGCCGGTCGGGGCAATAGCGGCGTGATCCTTTCGCAATTCTTTCAAGGCATCGCGGAGTGTCTGGCTGACCGTCCTACGTTCGGCACAACCGAGATGGCCGCGGCGTTCTTGCGGGCGACCGTCCGGGCGTATTCGGCAATCGGCCACCCTCGAGAAGGAACGATTCTGACTGTGATTCGCGCCGTCGGCGAGAGTGCGCGGTCCGCTAGCTCAGGCAACATGACGGACATGTTCAACATTGTTTGCGACGCCGCCTACGATGCGGTGGCGCGGACACCGTCGATGCTCGACGTCTTGAGGCAGGCCGGTTTCGTCGACGCCGGCGGCTATGGACTCTACGTGATCCTTGAAGGCATGCGCAGCCATCTCAAAGGCGATGGTTCTGAGGCTCGCGTTATGGCCCCGCCGAATCCGGATTCATCCGATAGGTCGCCGGGCGAGGTCCCTGAAGAATTCCTCGACGAAATCGACGCTGAAGAGTACGGATTCTGCACCCAATTTCTTGTTCAGGGCGATTCACTGGACGTTGACTCGATCAAATCGACGTTGAACGAGATCGGACAATCCTCCGTGGTAATCGGCGACGCGCAGATGGTCAGAGTGCACGTTCACGCCGTCGACCCTGAACCGATCATGGAATTCGGCAAGGGCTTGGGCGAAGTCAGCCACGTCGCCGTGCAAGACATGGACGAACAACGCCGGATGTACTCCATCCAACGGCGAGCGGAGTTGGGCGGCGGGACGGCGGCGGCGCCTGCATCCGTGATTGCCATCGCGTGGGGCAAGGGCCTCGAAGCCGTGTTCACGGAAAATGGCGCGAGTTCGGTGCTCCGAGGCGGCGACACGATGAACCCCAGCGTCGGGCAGATACTGGCCGCCGTCGAAGACGCGCCCACGACGGATGTCGTACTGCTTCCGAACAACTCGAATATCTTGACCGCGGCGAACCAGGCGGTCGAACTTTCGTCGAAGAACCTGGCCGTCGTGCCCTCGGTCACAATACCGCAGGGAATCGCGGCTTTGCTGGAGTTCCGATCCGAGATCGGTCTCGAGCGCAACGTCTCGCAGATGGCAGGCCGTTTGTCGGACGTGCGCACCGGCGAGGTGTGCAGAGCGACCCGCGCGGTGGAAATGGACGGCGTCGACGTGAAAGAAGATCAGATCATCGGCCTGGTTGACGGATCGCTGATCGTAGCGGATGCCGATCCGGGGCAGGTGCTGACGCAGGTCGTTGAAGGCGGGCTCGTCGAGGACTCAGAAATCGTTACCGTATTTTGGGGCGACCTCGTCATGGAAGCCGAAGCTGCAAAGGTTGTCGATGAGCTGTTGGCGAAACATCCTGGCGTAGAATTTGAGATCATGGATGGCGGACAACCCCACTACCACTACTTAGTCTCCATCGAATAGAGGTCAGAATGGCCGTTAAGATCGTCACCGACAGCACCTCCGACCTGCCGAGGCCCCTCGCCGAGGAGTTGGGCATCGAGATCGTGCCCCTGAGCGTCCAATTCGGCGCCGAATTGTTCAAGGACGGCGTAACGATGACGCCGGATGAATTCTTCGATCGTCTAACGACGGGAGAGCATTTTCCCACGACGTCACAACCGTCCGTCGGAGAATTTGTCGAAGTGTACGAAAGACTCAGCGCGGACGCGGACGGGATCGTCTCCGTCCACGTATCGGACAAAGTCAGCGGCACGCTCAATTCGGCGCGCGTCGCGGTCGAACAAGCCAACGTGGGTTGCCCTATCGAAGTGCTGGACACCTACACGGCCTCGATGGGCGTCGGGATGGCCGCAATCGAAGCCGCCCGAGCCGCCAACGCGGGAAACGATGTCGCTCGAGTGGCCGAGCTCACGACGGAAGCAATTACCCGCTGTCAGACGTTCGCGCTCTTGGATACGCTGGTCTACCTGGAGAAGGGCGGCAGAATCGGCAAGGCGCAGGCGCTGCTCGGAACACTGCTCCGGGTCAAGCCGATGATCATTTTGCGTGACGGCGAAGTCTACGAACTGGCTAAAGAACGGACACAGCGAAAAGCGATCGCCAGGTTGGAGAGAACCGCGGAGCAGTTCGCTCCCTTGGAGGGCATGGCCGTCATGTACTCGACGATCCGTGACGAAGCCGACGCGATCGCGGAACGATTGTCGGGATACATGACCGCTGGAAACGAGCCGATGGTCGTCCAGTTCGGCCCCGTGCTCGGCACATACGTGGGCCCCGGAGCCCTCGGCATCGGATTGTTGAGCGCCCCCAAATAAGACCGCCAAGACGGTCCGAATATCAGCGCCGAACCCAGGCCAGGTTGTATTCCTTCCAGGGTTGATCTGGGCTATGCTGGGTCATTATGGCGACGAACGGGCCGGACCCCCGCGACACCCTTCTCAAGATACTGGCGCTGGAAAGAGCACGAGGTTTTCGAGACACCGCTGTGATCGGCGGCCTTGAAAAATTCCTGCGGCGTCATGCGGACACCCTTGCCCCGAAAATCGGCAAAGCTCCGGCATACAAGCGCTGGTCACCCGACGAACGCGCGCGCTGGGCGGACGACATCGCTAAGCTTTTCGACAGTCCGAAGCCTCCAAACGGCAAAGTGACAGCCACGGCCAACACGCCCCAACCCCAGATTCGGAGACAACCCCGTCGCCCTCGAACGAATCCCCAGAAACCGTTGCTTCTGACCGATGACGTGTCCACCATCAACGGCGTCGCCAAACAGACCGCGAGCCGGTTGTATCGAATGGGCATCGAGCGGGTCGGCGACCTCGTGTTTCACTTCCCACATCGGCACGACGACTATACCGATGTACGGAAAATCGCGAACCTGACCCCTGGCGAGGACCAGACGATAATCGTGGCCGTTTGGGAAGCGACGGAGACCGGCTCGGGACCCGGTAGACGGTCGACCGAGGCAACCCTGGGCGATGACTCTGGGACGATCCGAGCGATATGGCACAACCAGCCCTGGGTGGCGAGAACGCTGCGATCGGGAATGAGGTTGGCCGTTTCCGGGAAGGCGAGTGTATTCCGAGGGCGATTCGTCTTGAACTCGCCTCGATTCGAAGAGCTGACCCATGGGGAAGATCCATCGGGCTCTGGCCGCATCGTCCCGGTGTATGCCTCGACAGACGGCCTCACCCCGACGCGTATCCGAGGCGTCGTCAAACAGGCGCTGGACGCGACGTTGACGCAAGTCGACGAGTTCATGCCCGATGACATCCTGGAGCGGCTGGAACTTGTCGGGCTCCGTGACGCGGTCGCTCAAATGCATAACCCTGAGACCCAAGCCCAAAAACAGGCTGCCCGTTATCGACTCGCGTTTGATGAGTTGTTCATGATGCAGTTGACGGTCACGACTCAGAAGCACCAATGGCGTCAAGAGGGCGCCGGCGCCCCGCTGGTCACTGCGACCAAGCAGATCGATGAGTTCCTGTCTTCGTTGCCGTTCCAACTGACGGGTGCGCAGACAACTGCCCTCGATGAGGTTTTGGCCGATATCAGGTCCGACCGGCCGATGCGGCGCCTGCTTCAGGGCGACGTCGGCAGCGGCAAAACGGCGGTTGCCGCCACCGCGATGGTCGCCGCGGCGCATCAAGGCAAGCAATCGGCCCTGATGGCGCCGACGGAGATTCTGGCGGAGCAGCATTTCCTGACCATCGCGAAGCTGCTCTCCGGATCCGATCCATCCGCCGACGGTCAACACGTCGTGACAATCGATGTCACTGGCTTGGATCGACCGTTGGCGGTGGCGCTGTTGCTGGGACGGCAACGCAAGCGCGTCAAAGATGACGTACGAGCGATGCTGGCGAGTGGCGCTATCGACATCGTGATCGGGACTCATGCGCTGATCCAGGGCTCCGTCGAGATGCCTGAGCTTGCCCTCGTGGTGGTCGACGAGCAGCATCGGTTCGGCGTAATGCAACGCGCCTCCCTGGGCGAGAAGGCCGCCCGTCCTCACGTGCTGGCGATGAGCGCGACGCCGATACCGCGATCCTTGGCGCTCACCGTGTACGGAGACCTCGACGTATCCGTGATCGACGAGTTGCCGCCAGGCAGAAGCTTCGCCAGAACGCGCTGGGTCGAGACCGAGCGCCGCGACGCTGCTTACGACCTAATCAGAGAGCAAGTCGAAGCGGGAAGACAGGCGTTCATCGTGTGCCCGCTCGTCGAAGAGTCGGAAGTGATCGAATCGCGGGCCGCGGTCGAAGAGCACCGCCGACTCTCGGCCGAAGTGTTCCACGATCTGCCGTTGGGCTTGCTGCATGGCCGAATGTCCCTCCAGGAAAAAGAGGGCGTCATGGCGGAGTTCAAGGCGAACAATCTCGCGATACTCGTCTCCACCTCAGTTGTGGAGGTCGGCATCGACGTGCCGAATGCCACGGTCATGATGATCGACGGCGCCGACCGGTTCGGTCTGTCGCAGCTCCACCAGTTCCGAGGCAGGGTAGGGCGCGGCGAGCATCAAAGCTTTTGCCTGCTCCTCGCCGATTCGCCGGGCGAAGAAGCGCGGCATCGACTCAATCTTCTCGAACGAGTGCATGACGGCTTCGAGCTCGCCGAGGAAGACCTCAAAATCAGAGGGCCCGGCGACTACATGGGCACGCGCCAGAGCGGACTGCCCGACCTCAAAGTCGCCACTCTCACGGACTACGACATCCTCGCCCTAGCGAAACGCGAAGCCGCCCGTATTCTGGAGTCGGACCCGGATCTGTTGCAAGACGGACGCGAAGCCTTGGCGCGTCGATTGTCCGAGCACGCCGCCGGCCTAGTAGCCGAGGCGAGCTGATCTTCGAGCGTGTGATGGCGGCACTGCGGACGTATCTCGATTCTCATTGGTACGAGGATGGCTGAACGGGTTTCGCCGGATGGCGAGTAGCGGAACAAGTGCCGCTGACCATCCGTCCATGGTGAGCTTCGCCCCCTTCCGTTCGCCCTGAGCGACGTCGAAGGGCTGCCCACACTCAAGCGTCGCTTAGGCCGCTATGATCATTAACCCAATGCGTGGAGCTCAACGTTTTGCCATGTTGGGCGACCGGAGAAACAGAAGCGTTTGGAGTCGCTCAGGCAATAAGCCGTGTTCAGCGACCAGATTCTTCGTCCTTCCGCGCACGGAAGGATCAGAATGACACATTTGGGCAATGCCACTTATTCTGTTTATCGCCATCGGGCCAAGCCTGGGCTTCACGTTTGCTGTTTATCGCCATCAGGGCCAAGCTTGGGCTTCACGTTTGATACGGGGGCGGCAACCGCTATGTGTCGTTCTGACCGCTGAACCCACGCTTTCGTCTGCATGACTCCAGAGGCTTCTCGCTTCGGGAAGGCTCTGCATTGTGAGAAGAGTTCAGCACATCGTATTGGTATGAAAATGGCTGCGCAGAGTCGGCCTGATGGTCATCAACTTAATAAGTTGTGCCCAACGCTCCTCACGATGCTGGGCATCCGTCCATGGCGAGCCACACACCCATCCGTTCGCCCCTTCGGAAATCTCAGGGCGGGCTCTGAGCCTGTCGAAGGGTCGCCCACATGCGGGAGTCGCTTGGACCGTTACGGTAATTGAGCCAATAGGTTGTTCTCATCGTCTCTTACCATGCTGGGTGGCCCGGAGAGAAAGAAGCGTTTGGGGTTGCTCAGGCAACAAGCTGTGTTCAACGACCAGATTCTTCGGCTGCAGCCTCAGAATGACATGTTTTGTTCGCGCCACTTATTTCGTTTATCACCATAAGGCCGAGCCCACGATCCAGTTGGTGCTCTGGTTCTTCATGACCAAGCCTGGATTTCACAATTTGATACAGGATTGAAAATCGCCATGAGTGATTCTGTTGGGCGTAATTTGGAATAAAGGGCGGAAAAGTACAATACTTAGATATTATTTGCAACCTCTCGTCAGCCGATAGATTCGCTAATGTTAGCCTTAGAAAGTTGACTTAACGGTGCCAAACAGATATATGTTAGTTACCTAGAGATTGGTTAAGTCTTAGAAAACAGATTGAATAACTCCATGCATGCAACGATGCTACCAATGGCAAAGATCAACCACATAGCTATCGCCGGCTCGAACCCGGACAAGACCGCGGAGTTCTACAAACGCGTATTCGACCTAACGGAAGTCGGCCGCGTAGACAATTCGAACGCGGTCGGGTGCTACTTCAGCGATGGCAGCGTCAACCTCGCGATCCTGTATTTTCGGGATCCGATCATGGCGGAACCTGAGTTCGGCGCCGACTACAGCGGCATCCATCACATCGGGTTCCAGGTCGATGACGCCGCGGAGACCGAGTCGAAGCTCAGGGAAAACAACTCCGAACCAAGATCGGACATCAACGCCGTCACCAGGTCCAGCACGGGCATGAGCCACGACGGGCGCAACGTCGAAACCAAGTATTCCGGTCCGGACGGCATAATGCTCGACATATGGCAGGCCGGTTGGGTTGGAACCGAGGAAAGCTAGAGACCGGACCGCTCAGGATCTGTCGTCAAAGAACGGAACGTCAACCAAACAGTTCGTCAGTCGATCAGCAAAATACGCAAACATGACGAAAGCGCCCTTCCAAATCGGAAGGGCGCTTCTGATTCTGGCCTTCGATTATCCGTGGCAATCGACTGATGCGGGCGTCCGCATCGGTTGCGTACATGCCGGCTATTGAGCGCTCGTCGTCTTTTCGTTTTCAGCGACAACCGCTCCGGTCAGAATCCCGTCGATCGTTCCTTCCGTGATCTTCGCGAGGTCTTCCGGCGAGACGAGTCCCGCAATCTCTTCCGCGGACTTTCCCTCGAGCGCTCCGCCAACAACCTCGGTTAGCGCGTCGGAACCGTCGCCAACCAACGCGTCGGTCGCTTCGACCAGCGTCTCGAGGTCGGCCGGATTTCCGGACAATGTGGATTGAACAACCTCGGTAATTGACCCCATGTCGCCGCCTAGAACGTCTTCCATCGATCCGGGGATGTGGCGTCCCAGGTGTTGGTCGAATACGCCGGCCACGTCGGTGCAAGTTCCTGCTGCGACGCTTCCGCCGTCTGTCTGCGAGCACCACGGCAATGAACTCGACAGGACTGTCGCTTTGCCAACTTCAGACGCCAATTGCGACGCGGCAAGGTACTCACGGGTCGGCTCGAGATCGGCTCCCGTCAAGAGAAAGACGGCAGTTCCCGACACGATGAACCCAAAGGCGACGTCGGCGACAGCGCCTGCGACGTTGTCCACCTACCCCAGGAATATCGTATTGAGAACCTTCTTCAGTATCGATGCAGATACGCGCGCCAGTATGGTCACAACGATCACGATCGCGACGAAGGCAGCGACTCGTCGGATTGTTTCGCCTTCGATGTTCTGCTCCACCATCGCGGCGACTTCGGCGCTGAATTGCATCGCCAAGATCACACCGACGACCAGACCGCCGATACCGGATATTGGCCGGAGCAAACCGATCTTCAGGCCTATGAGCCCGGAGACCGCGACCGTACCGATGATTGCTAAATCGAGTGCATTCATCGCAATTCCCCTACTCCCACCGGTAAGGGATCGAAGAATTCCTTCGGCCACCGGCGAGCTCCCCTTTCGACCATTTTTGCAGAATGACCGGTCCGAGGGATTGGGTGCTCCGCCCGAAGATAGTGGGTGGTTTTACATATACCGCGGGGGCGCAAAACGCCACGTGTTGTCGCAAAAAGTGCCGAAAACATGGCGCCGAATAGCCCTAGGCGTCCTCAAGGAAGACGCTCGGGGCTCAAAAGTTACGGACTAGTTGGTGTGGAACAGGTTGAGCGCTGAGCCTACCTTGAACCACTCCAATTGAGCTGGGGCGTAGGAATGGTTGAGCTCGATCTGTTCCTCGGAGCCGTCCGAGTGGTGCAGGGTGCAGGCAACGCTCTTGCCCGGGGCGAGATCACTCAACCCCATGAGGCTGATGCGATCCTCTTCCTGGACTTTATCGTAGTCGGCGGCGTCCGAGAACGTCAGCGCTAGCATGCCTTGTTTTTTGAGGTTCGTCTCGTGAATACGAGCGAAACTGCGGGCGATGACTGCCGCGCCGCCGAGCAGACGGGGAGACAGCGCCGCGTGCTCGCGCGATGAGCCTTCGCCGTAGTTGTGGTCGCCGATTGCGACCCATTTCAATCCGCGCGCCTTGTAGTCGCGAGCAACGCCCGAGATGGATTGGCCGGTCTCGCCTGTGATCTGGTTTCGCGTCTTGCCTGCTTCGGCAGTGTAGGCGTTGATTGCGCCCATGAACATATTGTCGCTGAACCTGTCCAAGTGCCCGCGCAAGCTTAGCCATGGCCCGGCGGGGGAGATGTGGTCCGTGGTGCACTTGCCTTGCACCTTGACCAGCACCTGAGAGCCCTCGAAGTCGGCGCCGTCCCAAGCGGGCCACGGGTTCATGATCTGCAATCGCTTGGAATCCGGATCGACTTCAACGGTGACGCCGCTGCCATCCTCGGGCGGCGCCGTAAACGCCGAACTGCCGGGGTCGAAGTTTCGCTCTGGCACGTCCGGGGCCGGCATCGGCGGGTCTAGCTTGAATTCTTGGCCGTCAGAGCCCGTCAGGGTGTCGGTCATCGGGTTGAACGACAGGCGTCCCGCGATTGCGAGGGCGGTCGTGATCTCCGCACTGGCGATGAAGTTCATCGTCGCCGGTTGCGCATCGTTCCTGGCAGGGAAGTTGCGGTTATACGACGTTACGATCGTGTTTGCGATCTGGTGCGCTTCGCCTGCTCGGCGCCACTGGCCGATGCAAGGCCCGCATGCGTTGGCCAACACCGTCGAGTTGATCTTCTGTAGCGATCCCATCTGGCCGTCGCGTTCGATCGTCGCTCGAACCTGCTCCGATCCCGGCGTCACCATGAACGGCAACGCGGCCGTCAGCCCGTGTGCAGCTGCTTGTTCCGCGACATCCGCAGCGCGACTCATGTCCTCGTACGAGCTGTTGGTGCAACTCCCGATCAGTGCGGCGGAGATCTCGTCGACGAATCCGTTGTCCTCGTTGGCGATCTCTTCTGCCAGCTTGGAAAGCGGGCGGGCCCTGTCCGGTGAATGCGGCCCGACTACGTGGGGTTCGAGTTCCGACAAGTCGATCTCAACGATCTTGTCAAAGTACGAGGCCGGGTCGGCGGCAACTTCGTCGTCGGCTCGGAGCAGCTCGGCGAAGGCGTTTGCCTGGTCGGCGAGTCCTGGCCTGTTCGTGGCTCGAAGGTACCGCGCCATGCTCTCGTCGTACGGGAACATCGACGTCGTCGCGCCGAGCTCGGCCCCCATATTGGTTATGGTGGCTTTGCCCGTGCAGCTTATGGTCTGGGTCCCCGGCCCGATGTACTCGATAATGTGGTTGGTGCCGCCGGAGACCGTGAGCTCGCCGGCGAGCCGGAGGATCACGTCTTTCGGGGCGGTCCAGCCGCTCATCTGGCCCGTGAGAACGACTCCGATGCGTCTTGGCAGCAAGAGGTCCCACGGTAGGCCCGCCATGACCTCGACGGCGTCCGCGCCGCCTACGCCGACCGCACAGGCGCCGAGCCCGCCGCCGTTGGGCGTGTGGGAGTCGGTGCCGATGATGATCTCACCGGGAAACGCGTAGTTTTCCAGGTTCACCTGATGAATTATCCCAGCCCCCGGCTCCCAGAAACCAACGCCGTACTTGGCTGCGGCTGAGCGGAGGAAATTGTAGACCTCGCCGTTTTCGGCAAGCGACTCTTTGAGGTCCTGCAGTCCGTTCACGCGAGCCTGAATCAGGTGGTCGCAGTGTATGGACGTCGGCACCGCGGTTTTCTCGCGCAGGGTTTGCATGAATTGAAGCATCGCCGTCTGGCCGAGAACGTCTTGCAGCACGACCCGGTCGGGGCGAACCTGGACATAGGTCTCGCCTGGCGTCATCTCTTGGTCTGCCGGGTTGTCCAGATGAGACAGCAGGACTTTTTCGGCAAGGCTCAACGGTCTGCCCAGCCTGCCTCGGACGACCTCAAGGTTGCGGGCCATTTTTTCATAGGTCTGTTTCGCAAACTCGGGCGTGGAGTCGATTGCCGTCATTCCAGGGACCTCCTCGGAATATCAAATAACACCCTGCCTAATCCAGGTCATTTCCGACGTTGGACGGGCAGGGTGATTCAGGCTTACGGGATTGTCGTTTCTGCTAGCGAGAGAGGTTGAAGTACTCGTAGTTTTTGTCGATGTAGGATTCCCATTCGGGCGGGGTGTCCTCTTCGGCAAAGATGGCGGTTACGGGGCATACCGGCTCGCACGCGGCGCAGTCGATGCATTCATCCGGGTTGATGAAGTACATGTTGTCGGTGTCTTCAGTGTAGATGCAGTCCACGGGACAGACGTCGACGCATGCACCGTCTTTCAAGTCCACGCACGGCTCGGCAATAATATATGTCATTTCGCTTCAGGGCCTCCTTGGGTATACAACTACGACTTCTGATGATTATCGGCACGGATTAGGCCGCGTCAAATATAGCAGGCGTGGGGAGCCATTTCAAGAGTGCCACGACGCCTATTTGGTTACTCCGTCATCCCTCAACTTTTGGATGGCATCCGGTTGGAAGCCAAGGGCGCTTAAGATCTCGTCCGTGTGTTCTCCCAGCGCCGGCGAAGCGCCCTGCGCCTCGAGCGGGGTGTCGCTCATGCTGATCATCGGTCCGACCATCCGAACGCTTCCCGCGAGCGAGTGTTCCAGATCCACCACGAGATTGTTCGCGGTCACCTGTGGGTCGTCCAGCAACTCGGGGACGAAGCACACCGGACCGGCCGGGACGCCAACCTCGTCGAAATCGTTCAACCACTCGTCGACGGTTCTCTGCTTGAACAGGTCCTCGACCACGGGGACGAGCGCCTCGCCTTCAGCGATGGCCTGCTCGTCGAACGCGTCCCAACCTGGCCGGAACCGGGGGTCGTCGATGCCCAGAATGTCGGCTACGCGCTTGCGAAGGTGGTCGCTGAGGCACGCAACGGCGAACACACCGTCTTTGGCCGCGTACGTCCGATAGTAGATGTTGCCGCCGCGCCAAGGCGAAAGAATCGACCGATACTGCTCGTCCATCTCGGTGTACGTGGCTCCGCCTTCACGCAACGCCGACAGTGTCGTCGTGAACTCCTGTCTGGATTCCGCGTCGAAGGCCGCGACCTCCATGAAACTGCCGGTCTGGACGCCAAGCGCGGTGCCCAGCAGGTTTGTGTCGATCTTCTGACCCTTGCCGGTTCGTTCTCGAACGAATAGGGCTGCGCAGACGCCCCAGGCGATGGCGATTCCTGTCGCAAAATCGGCGACGGCGGTCGAGGAGATGACTTGGGGCACGCCGTCCACCAGCTTGCCCTCCGATGCCATCAGGCCGCTCATCGCCTGAACGATCAAGTCGTAGCCAGGTCTGTAGGCGTGAGGTCCGTTGCGGCCGAACGCCGTGTTGTCGCAATAGATCAGCCGGGGGTTGATCTCAGCCAGCGTTTCGTAGTCGATGCCAAGCTTCTCGGGCACGTCCGGTCGGGCGTTGATGATAATCACGTCGATGTCGGGGATCATCTGACGCACGATGTCCATGGCCTCGGGTTTCGTCAGGTCCAGCGGAAGGCTGCGTTTGCCTCGGTTGAGCGACATGTAAGTCTTGCTCTCACCGGGTATGAACTGGCGCGCGAGCCGCCAAGGCTCCCCCTGGAGCGGCTCGACTTTGATAACGTCGGCGCCCATGTCGCTTAGCATCATCCCGCCGAAAGGACCTGCGATTATCTGGGTGAACTCGAGTATCTTGATTCCGTCCAAAGCTCCGGGCATCTGGTCCGTCCTCCATGTGGGTGGGTGCGTGGCGCCGGGTGTCACGACAGCGCCGGCGTCAGGGATCGCACTGTGGGTCTACGATTCAGCGTAGTTGTATTGGTCAACACGCACGGTTGTCAAGGGGCGCCAGGCTAATGACCCGAACGAATGACAACATCATGCATCGGCGGGCCGCGGATTGAGCTGGGACGCAAAGAGCCCCCGGGGCGACCCCAGGGGCTCTTTCGCTATGCTGATTCCACCCAAATCGTGCGGTGGGTGTCCCGATTGCGAAGATCTAGCTGGAGCTGTCCAGAAGGAGCTCGGGCATCGGGCCCGGAGGCGGCTGAGTCACGTCTAACCCGTGGATACCGAGAAGCGATTGCTCGAACGAGACGTCGAACTCGTTCTGAGACGCAGCTAGCTTCGGCATCAAATCATCGCTCCCGGGCCCTTCGTGGAGCGCGACGGCCATCGGCCCCGCGGGAGTCTCCGCGAGCCAGGCTGCGTGGCGCGTCAGTCCGTAGCGTTGATTGAAATCTGCGAGGGCATCCTTTTGTGGACCTTCTAGCTCTTGAATCCAAGACTTCCAAGCGTCGAGTTTACCTTCGATAATAGGTGCGAGTATTACTCCCGTGACATCCTCCATACGTATTGATGTATTTGTATCGCATATTAGGCGCAAGTGTCAAGGATTGGTCGCGATGTCGTTAAGGACCGAGTGGGACCACGTATCGCAATGACCAGCGTCGGCCCGCCGCCATTATGTGTCCTCCAAAGGCTGTTGGCTGTCAGCCCAAATGGGACAGATTGTTAATAGAGACTTTGAGCTGATATCGCGAGTTCTCAGAGT
>JASMDM010000016.1 GCA_030752795.1 SAR202 cluster bacterium
GGCGCGGGCGGAGGCTCTCGCGGACCAGCTGCTCCGCATACTCGACATCACGCTCAGCGAGTCGGAACAGCACGGTCTGTACGATGACAACGATCAAGGGTTGTACTTCCTGACCGGAGATTGGCCCGCCAAGATGGCCGGCCATCCACTGTCTGAGACGGCCTAAGCCACAATCGAAGAGCTGCGAACAAGCCTCCAACAAATCCCGCTTGTATTCCTCCACATGGACTACTGGCCCGGCAACGTCCTGTGGGTCGACGGCCGTGTGTCAGCCGTGCTGGACTGGGACGCCGCCGGATACAGCGATCGGGCGCTGGATGTCGGGTACTTTCGGATGAACATGTACCTTCGGGGAATTAAAGAGGCGGCTGACATCTTCCTCAAGAGGTACGAATCCGAAGCCGGCCCGGTGGGCAATCTCGGCTTCTGGGAGCTGGCCCGGGCGGCGGGCCCTCTGCCCAATTCTCGACAGTGGATCCCGGCGTCTCGCGAGATGGGCGACGCAACGCCCACCGACGGTCGTGCGGACAACGATTACTACGAGTTCGTTCACGATGCCATCAGGAGAGCCCGTTCCGGTCGCTGACCCGTAAAACTCCACACTTCGACCGTCGGCGCGTATAATGTGGCGCAGACCCCGGGTTCCTCTCTTTCCCATCTTGGAGTGTTGAGTTGTCAGGCATCGATATCGAGGTTGTCCGCGCCCAGATCCCGGCGTTGGACAAGTCGATCTACATGAACACAGGCGGCACGGGCCCGATGCCGACGTTTGTCGCCAATGAGATCGCCGAAACGTACCGGCGCATGTCCGAGCTGGGCCCCGATCTCCCCGAAATACGCGGTCCGATCAAGGCTGAGCTCGAACGCGCGCGACAGGTCTCCGCGGACCTGTTCAACGTGTCGACCGACGAGATCGCGATGATGCGTGCGATCTCCGAGGGCATGAGCACCGTCGCATGGGGCCTGGATTGGAGCCCAGGAGACGAGGTGATCGTGACCAGCGAAGAACATCCCACCGGCATGCTCGTGTGGCTCAACCTGGCCGAGCGTCGAGGCATCACCGTCAAGCATCTTGACATTGCGACCGACAAGAGCGAGCTGCTCTTTCGATTGTCCGGTCTGATCACTGACCGGACCAGGCTGCTCAGCATGAGCCATGTGACCACGGACACAGGGACGCGACTCCCGGCCAAGGAGATCTGCCAACTCGCCCACACCCGTGAGGTTCCGGTGCTGTTGGACGGCGCTCAATCCGTCGGCCAGTTCCCCATCGATCTCGGCGACATCGACTGCGACTTCTACGCCAGCACCGGGCACAAGTGGGTGCTCGGCGGGTGGGGCACGAGCATTTTATACATCAGGCGGGAGTGGATTTCGAAGCTGAACGTCTCCTGGTCCGGCGCCGGTGCAGGAACTTGGGACCGAGACACCGATGAACTGGTCCTCGACGAGACGGCGCACCGGTTCGAATTCGGAGGCCGGCACGATCCGCTGTACGGGGCGATGGCCAAGGGCATCGAATTCGTGGGCGATGTCGGTCTGGCGAACGTCGAAGCCCGGTCGCTCCACCTGACCGATCGGATCAAAGCCGCGCTGGCCGAGATACCGGGCGCATCATTGCGCAGTCCCGAACCGCGCGATTTCTCGACCGGCATCGTCACGTTCTCGGTCGATGGCTTGAGCGGCGCCGATCTGAACCGGCGGATGTTCGATCGTTGGCGGATCCTGGGCAGGCCCTCTCTCAACGACACCGCGATGCGGCTCTCGTGCGCGTTCTTCAACTCCGACCAAGAAGTGGCCACGGTCATCGGTGCCGTCAGCGTTCTGGCCAACGAGAACGGATAGCAGCCTGTCGACGTCCCCTCGGCAAGGGCAGTGGGAGGTTCGTCGACTTGTATCAAAACCGAGCACGACAAACTGAAGGAGGATCGGAATGACCAGCAAAGTAGTCATGATATCGAGGATGGATTCGGATTCAGACCTCATCGAAACGCAGATGGAGGGTCTCGATTACGAATTGGAGGTACACCCGGTCAGCAGCGAGGGCGAGGCCATCGAGGCGTTGAAGGGCGCCGAAATCATCATCAACGCCGGTGTGCCCTTGCCTCGTGAAGTAATCGAAGAGATCGACCAAGCTGCCGCGATCGTCAGCATGGGCCATGGCTTCAACCATATCGACCACGAGGCAGCCACCGACCAGGGCATCATGGTCGTCAACTCGGCGGGATTCTGCACCGAAGAGGTTTCGAACCACGCGATACTTATGCTGCTGGCCTGCGCCAAGAAGCTGACGCTGATGAACGAGATGGTCAAAGCCGGTAAGTGGGGCGCCGAGACGCGAGACGCGATCCTGCCGATGGTCCCGATCGACGGCCAGACGCTCGGCCTGGTCGCTCTTGGCAACATTGGTCGTGCCGTCGCCCGCAAAGCGAACGTGTTTGGGCTCGACGTAATCGCGTACGACCCCTACGTCGCTCCGTGGATCGCGAAGGAGTACCGGGTCAGGCTCGCGCCAAGTCTTGAAGCGCTTGCAAGCGAATCTGACTTCATCTCGGTACACGCGCCGCTCAACAATCAAACGCGAGGCCTTATCGGAGAGGCTTTCTTTAAGGCAATGAAGCCCACCGCGTTCATCATCAACACCTGCCGCGGCCCGGTCATCGACGAAGCGGCTATGATCGACGCCCTGAACGCGCGAGAGATCGCGGGCGCGGGCCTGGACGTGTTCGAGGAAGAGCCGACTTCGCCGAACAACCCGCTGTTCAAGATGGACAACGTGATCGTGACGCCCCACTCCGCCGGAACCTCCGATCGCTCGCGCGTCGCGTCTCAGTTGCAGATCGGTCAGGAAACCTCCCGACTTCTGCGCGGCATGCTGCCGATGTCGCTGGTCAACCCCGAGGTGCGCCACAAGATCGAAGGCCGCCCGATGGCGCTGAACGGCTAAGGGCGCTGTCAGCCGTCAACGATCAGCGTTCAGCAGCACCCGATCTTGTCGGAGTCAGGGCAATATCCGGATAACGCGTGGAGTTGGTGTAATAAGCGCCGAAACGCCATAATTGGCGGCTGCGTTCACCAGCGAGCGCACAAAAAAACAACCAAGGGCGGCCCCGCTATCGGCCGCCCTTGGTTTTACTCAATAACCCTGGTCGTCGTCGGGCCCTACATCGTGAGGACCAGCTTGCCGAAGAAGCTGAGACCCTCCATCACCTCGTGGGCCTTGGCGGCTTCTTCGAGCGGGAACGTTTCATGGATGATGCCCTTGATGACGCCGCGACCGGTCATCTCGACGATCTGTTGCAGGTCCGAGTTGCGGCCCATGAACACGCCGAACACGGTCTGGTATCGGGTGAACATCGCGCCCATCTGGAGCTCGGCCCGATAGCCGGACGTCACGCCGCAGATGCCGTATCGCCCGCCCATCGCCAGAGACCGGGACGCGGCTGGCCAGAAGTCGGCGCCAACATGGTCGAGCACCACGTCCACGCCCCTGCCACCCGTGATCTCCTTGATGCGATCGGCGACATCCTCGTCGGTGTAGTTGATGACGTCGTCTGCGCCGAGCTCGGTTGCTTTCCGGACCTTCTCCGATGTGCTAGTAGTCGTGATGACCTTCGCGCCGATGACGTTCTTTGCCACCTGGATCGCTGCCGTGCCAACGCCGCTGGATGCCGACAGAATCAGCGCCGTCTCCCACGGTTGGAGGTTGGCGCGACGAATGAGTATGCTCCAACTCGGCAGGTACACGGTCGGGAGCGACGCCGCTTCTGAGTAGGACACGCTGTCGGGGAGCGCGATTGCACTAGCGGCCGGAACACTGAGGTATTCGGCGTAGCTTCCGCTGGTCGACGACCCGACCATGCCAGAGCGCCTGCAATACTCCTCGTGTCTGCCGATGCAAGCTTCGCATTGCTGGCACGTCTGCCGAGGATTGATTACCACCCGCGTGCCGGCTTTGTGCGTGCTCACCTCGCTGCCGACCTCGACGATCTCGCCCGCGGCGTCTGCCCCTGGGATGTGCGGCCCGTCGTCGAATTTCCGGCGCGTGCCTCGAACGCCTGCCCGCGAGTAGACGTCCAACCGGTTCAGGGCCGCCGCGTGGACCCTGATCTTGACCTGATTCGGCCCGACCGAAGGCTCCGGCATGTCGCCGTATTGAAGCACTTCCGTGCCGCCGTGTTCGCTAAAGTAGACTGCTTTCATCGTTCCTCTTTCCTCTTGGTTTTGGCGCGGAAATCAACTGGTCTTGCCGTTGAGAGCGCGGACAACCTACGCCCAGATTGACCTAACCATAAGGGAGGGTTTTAAACCCTTCTGATTAACTCTGCATTACGGAACACGTCCGATATGTCTCAAATAGGTCGTAATACGTTTGCACGCATTCCGGTCATGTGCGAAACCGGCGGGAGGGGCTGAAACCCTCCCCTACGAACCCGCTGCCAGGATCGTTTCTTCGCCGCGTGTTTGTGGCCTCGGCCTTGTGGTCATCAACTAAATAAATCGCGCTCAAGTCTTCTCGCGATGCTGAACATCTGCCCACGTTAGGCCACGCACCCATCCGTTCGCCCCTTCGGAAATCTCAGGGCAGGCTCTGAGCCTGTCGACGGGCCGCTCACACGCAAGCGTCGCTTGAATCGTTATGGTCAATAACCCAATACGGGGCACTCAACGCTTCTCTGCGTGCTGGGCCTTTCGCAGAATCAGAAAATTCTGGAGTCCGGCGGGCAACGGTGCCCGTTCAGCGACCAGATTCTTCGTCCTTCCGCGCTCGGAAGAATCTGAAGGACACGATTCATTCGAAGCCACTTAATTCGCTTTTCACCATCAGGCCGAGATTCGCGTCTGCCCTCACCCGGCCAGCGGAATCACCTTCTCGGCGAACCGTTCCAGGCGGTTCGTCATCTCCTCTTGTGTCGCTGACTGGAAGTTGAACACCAGGTGTTTTATGCCGATCTCTTCGTGCGCCTTGACGTCTCCGGCGATCTGTTCCGGCGTGCCAGTGAACGACCTTCGATTACCTTCCGGGCCCGTCTGAGCGCCGGTGTCGTCGAACCAACTCGCGCTGTACGCGAAATCGAGCTCGTCCGGGTCGCGATCGGCTCGCCGTGCGTAGTCACGTACGCGATCCGCGTATTGCGAATACTGTTCCAGTGTCCCAACAGGGAAGGCCGGGTTTGTGCCGATGGGGTACCAGGCGTCGCCGAGAAGCGCCGCACGACGCAGCGCCGGCGGGCTCTCGCCGCCGACCCAGATCGGCGGGTGTGGCGTCTGGACCGGCTTGGGAGCGAATGTAACGTCCGAGAACGACGCGTAATTGCCGTCGAACGACGGGTTGTCGTTGGTCCAGAGTTCTTTGAATATCCGAATGTATTCGCTGCCGACCGCGCCTCGCTCGTCGAAAGGCTCGGCTCCCAGCGCCTCGAACTCCTCGCGCATCCAACCGACTCCGCATCCGAGGATCAGGCGACCGTTGGACAACACGTCGATCGTCGCCAGCATCTTGGCCGTCAGGACGGGCGGCCTATGAGGCAGCACCATGACCGATGAAAGGAGGCGAATCTTGCTGGTGTTGCCAGCTAGAAACGCAATTGTCGCGAGCTGGTCGAGACACTCTCCGGAGTCGCCTCCCGCGAACTCGCCCGACTCGTTGTACGGGTATATCGAATCGATGTTTCGCGGAATCACGACGTGGTCGCTCACGTTCACAAAACCGAACCCCAACTCCTCGCCTTTAGCCGCCAAAGCCGCCATGATCTCAGGGGCCGACAACGGTCCGCGAGTAGGCACGCCAAATCCAAACTCCATGGTTCATCCTCCTCCCAAATGGGGCTTCGGTCACCCTAAATGGGGCAGCGGACGATGTCAATAGCGGTGTCGTCAACGGTGTTGTATGCTTGCAAGTGCAACGATGTCTTACGAAAGGAGCGATAGCATGGACTGGCGAGAGCGGATCACGGCCGATTCATCGGTCATGGTGGGCAAGCCGGTGGTCAAAGGCACCAGGATAACCGTGGAATTCATCATTCAACTGTTAGGCAACGGCTGGTCGATTGAAGAGATTCTAGACAATTACCCCCACATTTCTGAAGAGGACATCCGTGCGTGCCTACTGTACACACACGACATCGTGAAAACCGTGCGAGGATATCCACTCAAAGCGTAATGATATGCGATTTCTCGCAGACGAGAATATCCCACGGGAGGCTGTCGATGTGCTTCGTATTGTTGGGCACGACATCGATTCGATCGTTGAACTTCATCCCGGATATGGTGACGTGGCAGTCGCGACCGTCGCCGTACGAACCGGCCGTACCCTTCTGACCTTCGATCAGGACTTCGGCGAATTGCTGGCAAGGCGCCAAATCGAGCTGCCTGATGGCGTCGTGCTGTTTCGAATCCGGGCGAGCGGCATGGGCGATTCGGTAAGCCTGGTTGTAGGTGCAATAACCGGCGGCGGTGAATGGGTTGGGTATCTAACGGTGGTCGAGCGCGACCGAGTCCGCAAAACCAGGCTCTAGAGATCGGACGCAACCGTGAGAGTTTTCGGACATTGATCGGTTACGGTCCCAAATCCAACAGAAACTCCCGTAGCGCCTCAAAGTACGCCTCGCCGCCAACGTGATACGTGTCGTTGTGGTCCGCTCCTGAGATCGTGTAGAAGCGCCGGGGTTCGTTGGCCGATTCGAACAGCTCCTCGCCCATCGCGATCGACACCGTCCGGTCGCGGTCTCCGTGCAGCACCATTACCGGCGCGTGTACGTCCGGAAGCTTCGAGGCCGAGTCGTACCGGGCCTCAACCAAGCTGAGCAGCATCGAGCTCGGCAGAAACGGGTAGGTCCGATCGACCATAGCCTGGACCGACGGAAACCCCGACTCGAGTATCACCGCTCGGACCTGATGGCGCGCCGCGACCTCGACCGCCACGCCGCATCCCAATGATCGCCCGAACACCACCACGTCATCCGCGACCGACAGTCCGTGTTCTCGCGTCAGATACTCGACGGCCGCCTCTGCGTCGAGGTACAAGCCCTTCTCCGACGGCTTGCCTTCGCTGCGGCCGTAGCCTCGGTAATCGAGGATGAAGACGCTAACGCCTAGTCGGTCGTGGAGCAGCAGTAGGTTCTCGACGCGATCCCCGATGTTGCCGCCGTTGCCGTGGAACCACAACAGCGTCGTCTTCGACCCACCGGGCGCCCACCAGCCGTGGATCTTGACGCCGTCAGACGTTGTCAGGAACGCGTCCTCGTATTCGAGGCCTACGTCGGCGGGAGTCACGGCAATTGTTCGCTCAGGGTAATAGATCATCTTTTGGTCGATAAATGTCATCTGTCGCGCTACGAATCCAGCAACTAGGCTAATCGCATTCAGCTACACAGCCAGACGCACTGCCCTCTGAGCGGTGGTTCGGGGCCTCCGCATCCTGCTCAATGCCGAAGACAAAAAGTTTCATTCCCACGGATCAAGCCGACGCCGTCCGCTCGAACGACCGGTCGCTACGCTCGACGCGGCGGGGCGACAGCCGACGGCTGTGACCGAACACGTTGCCGGACTAGCCGTCGCTTGAGTCGATCATGGTCAGTATCATCTTGAATTGCGCAACGGCTGACAGGGCGTGCGGCACGTTTGCCGGAAGCAGGATCGATTCGCCCGTCGAGACTCGATGAGAGTCCCCGCCGACCGCGATCTCCGCCGTGCCGTCGACGACCTGGACAAGAGCGTCGAACCGCGTGGTGTGTTCGCTGAGCTTCTGACCTTCGTCGAAAGCGAAGAGCGTGACAGATCCGTGCTCTCGCTTGACGATAGTTCGGCTGACAATCGCGCCCTCCTGGTACTCCGTCAGGTCGGCCAGAGAGGCGACGTCGCCCGGGAGAGGGTCGATGGCCTGTGTGCTCATGTTCGCCTCACGATGCCGCGTTGCTTCGAGGTCCGCCACGTAGTTAATGCTCACGGTGATTTGCGGCTCGTCGAATATACCACGGCCCGCTCCCGGCGCCAACTGATATACTCCGCCGCACTGACGCCAACCGTACCGCCGAGGTGATGCATTGACAAAGATATATGTGCCAGCGAGCTCTTCGGAAGATTGGCGAACGCTACTTGCTGATCCGATCAAACATTGGCGCAGCGGATACTCGGCGAAGGATTCTGGAAAAGCATGGATGGAAAATCCGAACGATTTCCCGCCACGCATCCGATCGGCGTTCTTAAGATCCGAATTAGAACCCTTCCGGTCCATCGAAATCTTGTTGGCGTTTCCCGAATGGAAAACGCCGTTGCCAGGAAGTCGCCGGCCGTCTCAAAGCGATGTCTTCGCGCTTGCGAAATCCGCCGGACGCCTTGTGGCGATCACTGTTGAGGTGAAGGTTTCCGAACCGTCTGATAATGTCGTGTCCGATTGGATGGATCCTCCCACTCCAGGGAAACGAGAGCGCCTTCGGTACTTGTGTGATTGTCTCGGACTGGACCTCGACCAAGTCGATGGCATCCGCTACCAACTCCTCCATCGAACGGTGTCGTCGTTAATCGAGGCCGACCGGTTTGGCGCTTCGCGCACGCTGATGCTGGTTCACTCTTTGAGCCCGACGAATGAGTGGTTTGAGGATTTCGAGCGGTTTGCATCTCTGTTCGACGCGCGAGCCGAAATCAACTCGATAGTTCCAATTACGCGGCGACGAACTGAGCGGTTGAAATTCGCTGACATACGCCTGCGTCTGGGTTGGGTCAGTGGTTGAGCGCTGGCTGGCTGATCGCGACTCGGTCACCCTAACGAACGTCGTGTTGTCATTGCCGTAAAGTGATCTCTATCTGTGCCAACTGATACAATTCGGCCCACCAACTCGCGATTGCATATGAGGTGTACAGCATGAGACTTGAAGGCAAAGTGGCCCTGATCACCGGCGCGGCCCACGCCGTGAAGGGCGAGCTCATGGGCTTCGGCGGTTCCGCGGCCTGGATGTTCGTCAAAGAAGGCGCGAAAGTCGTCTTGGCCGACATCGTCGACGAAATCGGTGAAATGTCGGCGGCGCAGATGCGCGAGGACGGATTCGACGCGGTGTTCGTCAAGCTGGATGTCACGAACGAAGAAGACTGGCAGAACGCCATCGGCCTAACCGTGTCCACTTTCGGCAAGCTCGATGTCCTGCTCAACAACGCAGGTAGCGGCGGCCCAGGCACTGTCGAGGAGACGTCGGCCGAGGACTGGGACAGCCAGATGGACGTTCACGCCAAGGGCGTTTTCCTCGGCACAAAGTACGCGATTCCGGAAATGCGAAAAGCCGGTGGCGGCTCGATCATCAACACGTCGTCGATTTATGGCATCGTCGGCAGCCCGGGCTCCACCGCGTATCACGCGGCCAAAGGCGCCAGCCGGCTGTTCACGAAGTCCGCCGCCGTTCAATACGCCGCGGACAACATTCGCGTAAACTCCGTGCACCCTGGCTTCGTGACCACTCCCATGACCGTGGCCGGATTCAACACCGAACCGCGCCGAAGCTGGCTCCTCGGTCGCATCCCGATGGGCCGCATCGGCGATCCGGACGAGATCGCGCACGGGATGGTGTACCTCGCGTCGGACGAGTCGTCGTACGTCACCGGCGCCGAACTCGTCATCGACGGCGGCGCAACCGCGCAGTAACGTCGTGTCCCCCATCCGCACAATCGTCGTCGACTTCGGATTCACGCTGTGTTCGGAGCACTACTTCAACCAACTCGACCCAGAAATGGCGCATCTGGCAAGCGAAATCCTCTCCGGAAAGAAGTCGGATCTGACAGATCGGTGGATGAGCGGTCTCACAACATCGATGGATGTCTGCGGTCATCTCTCCGGCCTCCTCGATATCTCGCCCGAGTCGATTCACGACGCCCTGGTTCGCGGATGTTCGGACATGCACTTCAACGACGCGGTATGGTCGTTCGTGAAGCGGCAACATGACGCCGGCCCAAAGCTGGCGCTTGTGACGACGAACGCCGACATCTTCACAGATGTAATCGTCCCGGCGCACCGTCTGGGCGACACATTCGACGCGATCGTCAACTCGGCGGATTACAAAGTCCGCCTGGAATCGAAGCAACGCATGTGGAACGACGCATTCGAATCACTAGGGGCAGAACACGGCTACCAAAGCTCGCTGCTGGTGGAAGACACGCTCAAAGAGGTCCGCTTGTTTCGCAAGCTCGGCGGCCAAACGTACCATTACAGCGACGACGAGGCGTTTGCGGCCTGGCTGGAATCCGCCGGTTCGTGACTCCGCAAATACATGATCGATTGGCCCAAGAATAGTTGAGAAGCAACTCGATGAACCGCGACGACCTCAAGCGCACCGTCGCCCGAGGCTATGACAAGGTCGGCGAGGCATACGGCCTGATGGCGACGCGCTCTCGCACGGTGCAGCGCAGCCGCTACGAGACGGTCGTCCTCGATCGCTTGCCCGAGGGCGCGAGAGTGCTGGACCTCGGTTGCGGCTCGGGCGTGCCCACGACTCGGCGGCTCGCTCGCAGGTTCGAGGTCACGGGCATCGACATCTCCGAGAAGCAGGTCGAACTCGCTCGCCTGAATGTGCCGAAAGCCACGTTCATTCAGGCAGACATGGCCGACCTGGATTTTCCTGCGGAGTCGTTCGACGGAGTTACTGCCTACTACTCGATCATCCACCTGCCTCGGGATGAACAAGGCCCAGTCCTGGGGAGGATCGCGACGTGGCTCCGACCCGGAGGGTTGTTCGTTTGTTCGCTGGGCACGCACTCCAACGAGGTCGACTACGACCGGTCGTGGATGGGAGCGCCGATGTTCTGGAGCGGCTTCGATTCGGCGACAAATCGGAAGCTGGTTGAGGAATCGGGATTTCGGATTGTGAGGGCGCGCGAAGAGACGACCACGACAAACCACGAGACGGAGACGTTCCTGTGGATCATAGCCGAGAAGTTGGCGGGATCGATCTCGGGGCCCTGAGATGTCAACGACCGTGGACTTCCACACGCACGTATTCCCGCCGTCGATCGCTGAACGGCGAGATCACTGGCTCGGACGGGACACGACCTTCCGCGAGCTGTACTCGGACCCGAAGGCGAAACTGGCAACCGCCGAGGATCTCATCGCTGCAATGGACGAAGATGGCATTGACCGATCGGTGGTCATGGGCATCGGTTGGACGGACCGCGATCTCGCCAGAGAGGCCAACGATTACATCATCGATGCAGTGCGTCAATACCCCGAGCGACTTGCCGGATTCGCGTCAGTCAACCCCGCGTGGGGCGCCGACGCCGTAGTCGAGCTCGAGCGCTGCGCCCAAACTGGCCTGATCGGCGTCGGCGAGCTCCATCCGGACACGCAAGGCTTCGACCTCGGCGACGATCCGGTCATGACGCCGTTGCTTGAGGTCGCCCAGTCACACCGAATGATCGTCACCACGCACTCGTCGGAACCGGTCGGGCACTTGTACCCGGGCAAGGGACGCACGACTCCCGACGTGCTGTGGCGGTTCATCCAAAACGCCGCTCGTTTCCCAGACGCGAAAATCGTGTGCGCCCACTGGGGCGGCGGTCTGCCGTTCTACGCGCTCATGCCCGAAGTCGCCGAGTCGCTCCGCAACGTCTACTTCGATACCGCCGCGTCGCCGTTCCTGTATACACCGGACGTGTTCTCGACCGTCGCCGATCTGGTCGGCATCGACAAGATCCTGCTTGGCAGCGACTACCCGTTGCTCCGGCCAAGCCGAATCTTGCGCCAGCTCGACGAGTCAGCGCTGTCAGACGATGCGAAACGGCAAGTGAGGGCAAGCGGGGCGAGGCTTCTGGACCGTTAACATCTGGTTGCCTGGATATACTGACATGCAGAACTACGGTTGAGCACGATCCACATTCGGAGCCAATCGGTTCCGGATGGAGTCCACCGGACTCGGTGCACCGTGCTCGTCTATATAGCTCCAGAATCGCCAGCCGTTAACGTTGGTTTCGGTGACCGTTCTTGCAGCTGCGGAAACGGTCAGCCATTCATTTGAATCTGGGACCAGAACGCAACGCCCCCTGCCGCCGTTGATCCTAGACCAGTCCAATGTCGCCAAATACGTATAGCCTTTGTATCGAGCGAAGATTTCCGTCTGCTTGCTGTCCGGGGTTGCGGCGTGCGGACCCGAACGAA
>JASMDM010000017.1 GCA_030752795.1 SAR202 cluster bacterium
GAGGTCGACCCGATTGCGGCGATCCACGAGCTCACCGGCGGCGGAGTAGACATGGCGTTCGACACGTTCGGCGGCTCCGAGACGACGGTCAGCGCAATCGGCGCGCTGCGCAAGGGCGGCACGGCGGTCCAGGTCGGCCTGGCCCCGGTTGGCGACACCGCGCCGATCGACATCGTCGACATGGTTCGCAACCAGGAGACGTTCGTCGGCAGCTACTACGGCTCGGTCGGTCCGTTCGAGACGTTCGACAAGATCGTCGACTTCTACCTGCGCAGCCTCCTCGACATCGAGAGCATGATCACGCGCACCTACAGCTTCGACCAGATCACGAGGGCTTTGACGCGCTGCAACGCGGCGAAGACGGACGCGGCATCATTCGGTACACGGGGTAGCGGGAGCAGAGGCGAAGAGTGACTCAACGTCGAGGAACCCATGATGGGGCTTGTGGGTGGATTGGGAAAACGCCGGTTTGATCATCGCATCGAGATTCGACGAGTGCTGTACCCGCCCGCCCGCCCTCGTACTTTTTGATAATGAGGGCATATCCCCCAGACCCCTTGCCAGAGGAGATGCTCCTCTAGACTCCCCGGCCGCCGTTACGAGATTGGTCAATTCTTCCCAAGCGCTCTATGAAGTGTGCATCAGGCCGCAACCGAGCCCAATGTACAGAGAACGGAGCGCGTTACCCCTCGCCCAGCTCCCGCGCCGCGCGGCGTTCCGTGTCGGCGAGCTTGGCGACGCGGCGACGGAAACGTTCGCGGGTGCTGAAGGTGGCGCCTAGGAACGCGGCGAGGATGTCCTCGACCAGCTTGTTGCCGATGATCTGCGCACCCATGCACAGCACGTTCACGTCGTCGTGCTCGACGCACTGATGCGCCGAGTAGACGTCGTGACACAGCGCGGCACGGATGCCCAGGACTTTGTTCGCCGCGATGGCCGCCCCGACGCCGTTGCCGCACACCATGATGCCTCGGTCGACGTCTCCGGCGTTGATGCGGTCGCAGATCTCTTGCGTGATGTCGGGGAAATCGGCGTCCTCGTCGGCGGCGTGCACCCCAACGTCGGCTACTTGGTCCCCGCCCGCTTCCAGGAACTCGATCACCGGCCCCTTCAACGGGAATCCGGCGTGATCGCCTCTGATCACGATTCTCATCGTTCGTCTCCTTGAGTCATGCGTAGCCTTATGTCTGTGGGGGCGCGTCTCGTCGCTTGGCGTCACCGGTTCACTTGATTCGGGCGTTGGATTCGATATCGTCCAAACCTGTGCGCACAAAATCCGTGATGCCATGTGTCTGGCCGAACGAAACCTGGTCATTCGGAAGCAATCGGGCATAGAAACGAGCTCGGGACATCAAGCCTTGATCGGAATTCTCCGCGTAGGAGTCCAGCACTTCTGACGTGAACTTTTCGCCGATATCGCTCAATAGACCCGTGAAATCAAGGGCGGGATCTCCGATTCGTGATTCCGCCCAGTCTATGATTCCGACCACCGTGCCTTCGTCGTTGTCGCAGAGGATGTGTAACGGGAATAGGTCAGCGTGCAAGAGAACAGGCGCAAAGCGGAAGTTGTCGTTGTCGCCCAGGAATCCCTGCCAGACGGCGGATTCCGCGCGTTGTGCATCGTCTCCGAGCAGTGGAAACACGTCGCGCCGAGCATGGTCGAACGAATCCCGGTAGTGCTGCCTCCAACCGTCAGCGGTCACAGGAGCCACGTTCGTTCTCTCCAGCCCTTCAAACGCCATGCGATGGAGGGCCGTCAGCAGCTCGCCGATGTCACGCGCAAGCGATCGGCGCTTCGACGGCGATTGGAGTGTGGCGTTGCTCAACGGCTGGCCTTGGATCTTATCGTAGCCCGTGAAAACCACAGGTCCATCCGCTCGGTCCCTCACGACCAAGTCAAACTTTGGAACTTGGACCGGCAGGTTGGCAGCCAGCAACGGTAGAAGCGCGATCTCTTTCTCGACGTTCCGTGCGGCATTGGGCCACCGCGGAAAGCGAAAGATAAGTTCCCCGTTCACCTCCAGCACGTGTGAGTCCCAGCCCTCCACAATGGACTCGCAGGTTCGTATGTCGATGCCTGGCGTCCGATCCTCTAGCAGGCGCCGGTAGTGGTCAGTATTCATCGATCCTGATTCTCACCACCTTGTTCGCCATGGCCGACCCGATGTCCGCGTCGCACACCATGATTTCCCGGTCGGCGCCGTGCACGTCCACGTCTGCCATCTGGTGATATCCTGCCTCCGGGAATTCGATCACCGGTCCTTCTAACGGAAAGCCCAACTGATCGCCCGCCAATCTCGATTCTCACGCGCTGAATCCTTCAGTCGAATGCATCTTTCCCGGAATTCGCCCGGCTTTTCGTCCCTGAAGTCCCTGGCGCCCTTTTCGTCGAGGCTTCAACCGATCACGGTGTGAAGTCCGATGCGCCTCAGTCCCTGCCGCACGTGGACCTGCGCGCCAGTCTCCTGGCCGAACCAGATATGGTGATACGGGACCACCCGCGCGTAGTAGCGAGCCCTTTTTGGCAGGCGGTGATCCGTGTTGCCATCGTAGTGTTCCAACACATCGTTCGCGAACGCTTCGCCCATTTCGTCCAACGTGCCGTTGATATCCATCGCCGGGTCTCCGATCTGGGCGTCCTCCCAATCGATGACCCCGACGACTCTGCCTTGTTCGCAATCGCAGATGACGTTCTGCGGGCTGAGGTCGGCGTGAACGAGGGCAGGCGTGAAGCTGAAGTTGTCATCGTCGTCCAGAAATTCGTGCCAGAACGCTGACTCCGCGCGTCGTGCTTCGGCGCCAAGCAGCGGAAACACATCGCGCTGCGCCCGAACGAACATCGCCTGATACTGGCGCCGCCAATCGTCCGCGGTCACGGGCGCCAGGTTCGCCGCCGCCGGGCCGTCCGTCGGTATGCCGTGGAGGGCGGAGAGCAGCTCGCCGATGTCTCGGGCCAGTTGTCGTCGTTGCGCCTGAACGGGGGACGAATCTTGGTCCAATTGCTGACCCTGAATCTTGTCGTAGCCGACGAACAACACGGGGCCGTCCGGCCGGTCTCTGGCGATCACATCATATTTCGGCACTTCCACCTGCAACGCTTCGGCCAGCATCGGCAGCAGCAGAATCTCCGTCTCGACGCCATGCGTGATCTCCGGCCGGCGCGGAAAACGGAAGATTCGCTCGCCGTTCACCTCCAGCACGTACGAACTCCAACCGTCGGTGATCGGCTCACACGTCCGTATCTCGATGCCAGGCAGATGGGCTTCCAACAGCAGCCGATAGCGATCGACATCCGTCCGGTCCGTTTGATGGCCCTGTGATATACTTCGCTCGGTCATCAGGCAGGCACAAATTCCTCGCGATCGCGACAATCTCGTCAAGCTTTGGCGCCACTTCGGCACACACCCTATTCGATCCAGGAGAACGGGCAATGTTCGACCTCATAGTATCAGGCGGAACCGTTCTCGACGGCACGGGCAAACCGGGTTTTCGCGCCGATGTCGGCGTCACCGGCGAAACCATCGAAGCCATCGGCGACTTGTCGCAGGCCGAAACCCGGCGCGTGATCGACGCAACCGGATTCGCCGTGTCTCCGGGTTTCATCGACAGCCACGCGCACTCGGACGGCGTGCTCCTTCTCGACCCACAGCACGCCAACGGATTGCGCCAGGGCGTGACGACCGAGATACTGGGCCAGGACGGCCTGTCGTACGCACCGCTCTCCGCCGACAACTACAAGATCTATCGGCGATATCTGGCCGGCATTCTCGGCGAACCTCCGGAAGACCTCGACATGTCCAGCGTCGCCGCGTTCCGGTCCCACTATCACAAGAAGGTCGCGATCAACACGGCGTATTGCGTCGCACACGGCGCTGTTCGCTTGGAGACCCTCGGCTTCCACGACAAGCCGCTGATCGGTGACGACCTGGCGAACGCCCAGCGCATGATCCGTGAAGGCATCGAGCAAGGCGCGGTCGGCTTCGCCACTGGCATGTCCTATCACCCCAATGCTTGGAGCGACACGACGGAGATGGTCGAGCTCAATCGGGCGACCGCCGAGGCTGGTGGCGTGTACGTCACGCATCTGCGGGACGTGAACACGGACCGTGCATTCGGCGGCGGGGGCGTCAACGAGGCCCTGGAGATCGGACGGCGATCAGGCGTCAAGGTTCACTTCTCGCACTACCGCACTCAGGCTGACAACGCGGGCCAGGTTGCTCAGCGGATGGAGGCCATCGACCACGCCAAGGCCGAGGGAGTCGACTGCTCGCTGGAGCTGTACCCCTACCCGACCGGCAGTTCGTTCCCGCTGAGTTTCTTGCCGAGCTACGCGCACGAGGGGGGGCCGGACGCGATCATGGAACTCCTGAATGACCCGATTGAGCGGGCGCGGATGACGGAGTATCTCGAATCGAATCCAGCTCGAAAGCTCGATGAGGCCGTGCTCACCTACATGCGAAACAACACGCAGTTCGAAGGTATGAGCCTGCCGGACGTCGCTCGCGAGCGCGGCAAGCCGATGGTCGAAACGCTGCTCGACCTTTTGCTGGAGGAGGACGGGCAGATCTGCTACCGAGGCGCGCCGCCGATGAGCGTCCGAGTTTGGCAGCAGGTCAGCCAAGACTGCGTCGAGTTCCTGTCCCGACCAGATTTCATGGTCGGCAGCGATTCGATTCCCATCGGCTCGATGCCACACCCGAGAGCCTACGGTTGCTTCCCGCGTTTCCTGGGCCGGCTTCGTCGACAGTTCCCAATCATCAGCCTTGAGCAGACGGTTCAGCGAATGACCGACAATCCGGCGCGCAGATTCGGCCTGACGAAGCGTGGTCGCATCGAGACCGGCAACTTCGCCGACATTGCCGTTTTCGACCCGGACCACGTCATCGACAACGCCACGTACGACGACCCGGTTCAGTTCCCGACTGGCATCCCGTTCGTTGTCGTGAACGGACAGGTGGCGGTGGACAACGAGCGGTGCACCGGGGTTCTCGCCGGGCATGCGGTGCCTTAACGTCGCCGATGCAGAGCCTCGTCCCGACCTCGCATTTCTCGCCTGAATGACCCCCGATATCGTCGAAGCCGTCGCCACCGCCGTGACGGTCTTCATCGGCTCCGTGGTTCTCGGAACCGTCGGGTTCGGCATGGGAATCAGCACCACGCCGTTCCTTCTCCTCGTCTTGGAGCCGAAGACGATCGTCGTGGTGGTCAACTCCGTCTCGATCATCCTGTTCGTTCTCGTGATCGCGAAGAACCGGTCGCACTTGCAGGTCCGCGAGATCGCGCCGATCAGCGCCGCGGGGGTTGCGGGCGTGCCCGTGGCCGTGTACGCGCTGGACGAGGTGGGCACGGGAGCATTACGAATCGGAATCGCCCTGCTTATCTTGGCGTTAACCGCGTTGACGGCGTCGAACGTTCGCGGTCGATTGCCGCCCGGCGGCGTGCTCGGGCTGGTCGTCGGATTCGTCGGGTCGGTGTTGATCAACACCACTGGGATCGGCGGGCCACTGATTGTGCTGTATGGGCTGTCTCGAGGATGGTCGCGGAACGCGGTGCGGGCGTCGGCGTCACTGTATTTTTTGGCGATCGAGGGCGCGGGCGTCGCGGGTTACTTCTTCGTGGGACTCATGACGAAAGAACGGGCCACGCTCGTCCTGATCGCGGCGCCGCCGCTGGTGATTGGCTTTTGGCTTGCGACCAACTTGGTCGGGCGGATGAACGAGGCTGTTTTTCGTCGAGCGGTGCTGTCGGTCATTACGGTTGCGTGCGTCGTGGTTTTGGTTCGGGAGTTGGCGCCGATCTAGCGTGGTGTCGTGGGGATGCGTCGGCGATATTGTGCGGGTGAGGCCCTTCAACATGTTTTCGAGCAACGGCGTCAAAACATGCTTGCCTGCGGGGCACTAGATTCATCGGTTGCGGCCTCAGAATGGTAATGTTTCCATGGTCATCACGACTTCATGCGTTTTCCGTCCGGCCGACACAAGATTGCTCGGGGCGAACGGATTGGGAGTGGGCCCGGCGGCGCGGTGACACTCCGATGGGTGTAGCGCGGACGAACAGAGGCCGGGCGCCTGCGCTGACGTCTGGCGGAAGTCGGGTGTTGGGTGTGTGCTGGTGCGAATCGAGATTTCGGTAATCGCGGAAGCTTGTCGGCCCACCTCGTGGCAGCATATTGATTCCGAACGTCCGATAGGCTCGGCACAACCGGGTCTCGCCTCCACTCAAGCTTGTACCGCCTCAACGCAAAGCCTACAATATTCCTCTACATTGACGTGAAGGAGAAATCATGAAAATCACCAAGGTCGAAGCGATTGGCGTTAGCCGATACTTGTTCGCCAAGGTCCACACGGACGAGGGCATCGTCGGACTAGGCGAGTCGGGCGCCTGGGGTTTCCTTGAGGCTTCGAAGGCCGCGATCGAGACCTTCGGCCGCTACTTGGTCGGCAAAGATCCACTGCTTATCGAGCATCACTGGCAGTACATGAACCGCTTCAGCCATTTCCGGGGCTCGGCTATCTTGGGGGCGCTCAGTGCGTTGGACATCGCGTTGTGGGACATCGCAGGCAAGCATTTCGGCGTGCCGACGTACCAGTTGTTGGGCGGCAAGACCCGGGACAAGGCTCGCGTTTACTACCACGTCTTCGGCGACACCAAAGAGACGCTCATCAAGGGCGTCAAAGAGGCCAAGGAGCAAGGCTTCACCGCGGTCGGGCATCTGACGCCGTTCCTTGACGAGGCACGAGATAAGCCATATTTCAAAACCCACGCGTCGAAGATGTCGGACGCCATCGACACCGTCGGCGCCTACAGAGAAGCAGTCGGAAACGACGTCGATCTGTGCATCGAGATTCATCGACGCTTGACGCCTGCCGAGGCAATCGTTCTGGCCAGAGGCATTGAGCAGTTCAACCCATTCTTCTACGAAGACCCGATCCTGCCCGACAATTTCGACGCGATGGGATTGGTCGCCCAGCACATCTCGATCCCGATCGCCACGGGGGAAAGACTGCACACGATCCACGAGTTCGAGATGCTGCTCAAACGAGGGGCGGTCCAGTACGTCCGGCCCGACGTTTGCCTGGTGGGCGGAATCACCAGCGCGAAGAAGATCGCCGCTCTGGCCGAAGCCAACTATGTCGGCGTCGTGCCTCACAATCCTTTGAGTCCCGTCAGCACCGCCGCCTGCCTGCAGATCGCCGCCTGCATTCCAAACTTCGCTTTGCAGGAATACCCAATCGGCGAACAGGAAGCGCCGAAGAACGAGATCGTCAAGTCCGCCATCCACCAGGAGGACGGCTACCTCATCATCCCGGACGCTCCTGGAATCGGCATCGAACTCATGGACGACGCCGCTGAGAAGCACCCGTTCACGCCGCGCGAGGTCAGCACTCGACTCCACGCCGACGGATCGGTCATTGACCAGTAGACGCGCGCTAGCGGCGGCGCCGAACCGTATGTCGAGGGCGCCGTGACGGACGACCGGGGTTTGGTGGAGATTCGGCGGCTGGCAGAGGCCGAGTTCAGCACGTGGGTCCGCACGTCGATGCGCGCGTTCGGGGCCCACCCTGCATCGACCTCGGAGCCATTCTTCCGACAGATCATTGAAGTCGACCGTGCCATCGGCGCGTACGTCGACGGAAACCTCATCGGCACAGCGACGGTCGGGTCGTTCACGCTTACGCTCCCGGGCGGAGAGCTTTCGGTCGCGGACTTGGCGGCGGTCTATTTGGGCGGCGCCAAGCTGGCGACACTGCATCGTGCAGGACGCGTCGAAGAGCACCGAGCTGGAGCGGTCGATAAGTTGGATCGCGCAATGGCAACCAAACGCGACCCCTGGACGATCGATCTGTGACATCTGGCGATTCGTGTCCGCGTGGTTGCGACCATCGATATATCCATAGTCGGGATGCCCGCCATGCTGATTGAAGCGAAGCATCTTGGGCTTAGCAGGCAATCATCTGTGTCCGGCCGTGAGATTCTTCACCTGCGGGCCCAGAATGGCGAAGTCGCGGCCACTCAATTGGTGTATCGCCGTCCTCGCGTCGAATATTATCCACACCCATTGCTGCCGACAGGGCGCAACCTGCTGAACTTCCCATGACAAACCCACGCAACAACTTCGAAATCCGACCGATCACCGAGGACGACTTCGACGCCTGGATCTGCACGTCGATGAGAGCGTTCGGCGAGCATCCCACGCCGGATTCGAAGGCGTCCAACAGGGCGATCACCGAGATTGGTCGAAGCATCGTGGTGTTCGACGGCGCTGACATCGTCGGCACGGCTACTGCCCTGTCTTTCGGGCTGACGATTCCGGGCGGCGTGCTTCCGTTGCCGCTGGTGGACTCGGTCGCCGTGCAGCCGACGCATCGCAGGCGGGGGATTTTGCGCGCGATGATGGCGCATCAAATGGCCGACTTCCATAAGCGCGGCGAGATCATCGCGGGGCTGTTCGTCTCCGAGAGCGGTATCTACGAACAATTCGGCTACGGCGTCGCGACCTGGTGTGAGGATTGGACGATGCTCAGGGAGTACTCAGCTTTCAGCGATCAGCCCTTCTCCGGCAACGATTTCCGGTTTGTTGACCCAGACGACATCGCCACCCTTTGGTCAAGCATCTACGAACGCGCTCAACCCGACCGAGTCGGGTTCTTCCGATTCCCGGAACCTAAGTGGCCCGCGTTCGCCGCCGACCCGGAGCACAAGCGACTAGGCGCCACCGCCTCCTTCCACATAGTGTACTCGGGCGAATCAGGCGACGAAGGATTCGTCACCTATCGCATCCGCGATGGATCGCAGGTTTTCGTCGTCATGCTGTTCGGCGCAACGCCAGCGGCCGAGGCCGCGTTGTGGCAGTTCTGCTTCAGGATCGATCTGATGACCTCGACGTTCGCCCCCAGCCGTCCGGTCGACGACCCACTGCCATGGATGTTGAAGGACCCGCGCCGGTTGAAGCGCTCGGTTCGCGACCAGCTCTGGCTCAGGCTGGTCGACGTTGCAGCCGCCATGGAAGCTCGCAGCTACGCGTCCGAGAGCAGCGTCGTGCTCGGTGTACGCGACTCGTTCTGTCCGTGGAACGAGCGACGGTACGTGTTCGAGACGGCGGTCGAGGGCGCGACCTGCACTCCGACGAATCGGTCGCCCGAGATCGAGATTTCGGCCGCGGAATTGGCGTCCGTCTATCTGGGCGGCGTCACACTGGACACGTTGCGACGTGCTGCGCGTGTCGTTGAGCTGCGCGCTGGCGCGGTCGCTGATCTGGACCGTGCCTTGGTCACGGCGCGCAAACCGTGGACCGTCATATTCTAGCGCCCTACAATCATCGTTGGTCGCTGTGCTAGAATTAGCACTCGTGAGCCATTTGGGCGTCCCACGACGCTTGTCTGTCGACGATACGAAACGCAAGCGAGTGGTCGCGGCAGCAAGCATGATGTTGACCTGCTGAACCAAGCTCACCTCAAAGCAAAAATCTAGGAGACGCTGAAATGGACGTTAACAGCGTAAAACTCGATTCCCGCACGGTGGTTGGCAAGAAGGTTCGTGCACTGCGGCGCGAAGGCCTCGTGCCAGTCCACGTCTACGGATCCGGCATCGAGCCGACCGCCCTTCAGGTTGAAGATCGCACGCTCAACCGGTTGCTCCAAAGCGTTGGGGCAAACATCCCGGTGTCCGTCGAAGCAGAAGGGCTGGAAGCGGAGAACATCTGTTTCGTCCGAGAGGTTCAGCGGCATCCGGTGACGGAAGCGATCCTTCACGTGGATTTCCTCCGCGTTGACGTTTCGCAAACCGTCGTAGCCGAAGTGCCCGTCGTTCTCGACGGCGCGGCGCCCGGAGTCGTTCTACTCGGTGGCGTCCTTCTGCAAAACCTGTTGTCGCTTCGCATTGAAGCTATGCCAATGGAGATGCCCGCGGCAATTCACCTGGACATCACCGGACTGGATGACTTCGAAAAGACCATCCAAGTTCGAGGAGTCTCGGTCGGAAGCGACGTGGCGGTCCTCAACGACCCCGACGACATGGTTGTCAGGGTCACGGCGCCTAGGGTCGAGGAAGTCACGGAGGTCGAGGAAGAGGAAGGCATCGAAGGCGAAGAGGGTGAGGAAGACGCAGAGGGCGAAGGCGGAGCCAGGGAGGGCGAAGCCGAAGCGTAACCGTCAACAAACCTGCTGGCTCCAGCCCAGATTACGTGATTGGTCAGTGGCCGGTGAGGCATCCCTCACCGGCCACTGTGCGTTACGAAACCCTGTATTGCGCCAGTGCTTCCTCGTTGAGCCCGATGCCGAAACCGGGCCGGTCTGGCGGGCTCACGTGGCCGTCCTTGACCTCGAGCGTGTGCTGGAACATCCGACCCCACATCGGATCGGTCGATCCGCGGTAGTACTCCACGGTCAATCCGTTGGGAATGGCGGACACGAGGTGCACATGCACTTCCTGGTTGCCATGCGGCGCGACATGGAGATCGTGGGACTGCGCCATCGCGGCGACCTTCATGAACTCGGTGACGCCGCCCATGATCAATCCGTCGGGCTGAAGAATGTCGCAGCACCTGCCCTCGATCAGCTCACGGAATCCGTAGCGCGTGTACTCGTTCTCGCCGGTCGCGATCGGGATAATCGTCGACTGACTCACAAGCTGGTGGCCTTTGTAATCGTCCGGGTTGACGGGCTCTTCGAACCAGAAGACGTCGTACGGCTCCATCTTGCGGGCGATCTCGATGGCTTCGTAGTGGCGGTACGCGCAGTTGGCGTCGACCATCAGCTTTACGTTGGCCCCCAAGGCGTCGCGCACCACTTTCACGCGCTCAACGTCTTCGTTGATCGGCGCGCCGCCGATCTTCATCTTGACGGCAGTTGCTCCCAACGCGACGCTCTCCGCCATCTCGGCGGCGAGATCATCGAGCCCCTTGCCCTCTTCGTAGTAGCCGCCCGCGATGTAAACCGGAACCTTGTCGGTGAACCCACCGAGCAGCTTGTGGACAGGCAACCCAGTGATCCGCCCCTTGAGATCCCATAGGGCGATGTCGATGCCGCTAATCACACGGGTCGTGATTCCACGCCGCCCGATCAGCTTCGGCTGCCACATGTCTTCCCAGATCCGCTCGGTGTCGAACGGGTCCTGCCCGATGGCGTACTGCTTCAGGTGATCCAGGATGCTGACTCCGATCTCCTCGGCTCCCTGTACGCCGCCCGCGAGGCCAACGCCAGTGACGCCTTCGTCGGTTTCGACTTTGACAACGTTCAATCCCGCTGTCGGGTACACGTACCGGCCGTTGCGAATCGGCTTCGCTCGCGGCCATCGGTAGGTCTCCATTTTGACGTCTGTAACTTTCATCCGTTCCTCCTGGCTGATGGTCGTTTCCGATTGCCGCGGGAAAGTCTCAAACTCCCCGAGGTTTCGACGTCAGATTCGCCCCGGAATCTCAGGGCGCTACTTCTTCTCGATGATCGCCACATATGTTCCGGCGTCCGCTTCGAAAGTCCGGCGCAATCGCCACGGCGTGCCCTCTAATATCGCTTTCAGCTCGTCTGGAGAAGACAGCAAATAGTCAAACCACGGCGTTTTGTAGTTCATGTACCGCACTCGAATCCTGGCCTGACCAGCCGCCCGGCCGCGATCTCGGTTGAGCTGATGGTAAGCCAGATGCAGCGGATCATCGGTGTCGTAGGGGTCTCGGGTCTCTCCGGTGATTCGGGCGCCAGGGTTCGTGATCCTGTCGAATCGTTCGAGCAGTCGCCTGCCCCTATCGGCATCCGCTAGCAAGCCCAAGTTCGCGCCCATCATGAGAATCGTGTCGAACATCCCGAGTTTCTTGGACACTTGATACACGGACATCTCCTGTGTGTGGCGTGCTCCTCGCCTCCGGCACGTCTCAAGCGCCAACGGAGACTCGTCCAGGCCCAGAACCTCGTGTCCGCGCTCCTGGAGGTGCAAAGCGACCCTCCCTGCTCCGCTGCCCACGTCAAGCACTCGCCCGCGAATGAATCGCATGGCGCGGCGTTGGGGGCAGGCCATCGGCGAAACGTGGCGAAATAGTTCTCAGGTCCTCCGCTTAGCATCACTACGCCGTCGTCTCGTTCAATCACTTCGAACGCCGGTTCCCCGTTGAGAAAATCCATCACTTTGTGCCCGAATGCTTTTTGCAGGTCGTTCATTTTCCGCTCCTCAATGGCCCGCGGGCGGTTGCTGGAACGCCTCGGATTCTAGCACAACCCAATCCGCTCGCCGCCGATTGCGACGCCTGAATTGCAACGAGTGTCGTTGACACCTCTCACGCCCGCGCCTATTATTGCTGTAAGTTCAAGGTAGAGAGGGCGTCCCGCTGTCTTGTCGGACGCGGGAAACCGCAAACCGCCCACGCAACGATGCTCAACCCCTACCTCACAAAAGGAACACCCATGACCTCCTATCGTTACTCCCGGTGGGACGGCTCTCAGAACATCTTCGACATGGACGAAGACGATCTGATGGAAGCGCTCTCCGACGACATCATGGAGCACGGCGACGTTGGTCGCGCGCTACGCAACATGTTTCGGCGGGGCATGGAAAACGACCAGGACCAACGAGTCCAAGGTCTGAGGCAGATGCGCGAGCGACTCGACCAAATGCGCCAGCAAAAGATCGAGCGCTACAACCTCGAATCGATGATGGACAATCTCAACGAGCGCATCCAGGACATCGTCGACACCGAAAAACAGGGCATTGAGCGCAGGCTGAACGAAGCGCGAGAGCAACTCGAACACGCCGGCGACGAAGTCGATTTCCTGCAAGGCCCGATGAAGTTGCTGGAAGACCGCGCTCAGAAGGCTTCAGACAAGATGGAGACCCTGCCCGACAGCGCGGCGGGTCGCATCAAGGAACTGAGCGATTACGATTTCATGGACCAGGAAGCTCAACGGAAGTTCCGGGAGTTGCTGGACGAGCTCAAGCAGCAGATGATGCAGAACTTCTTCCAGGGAATGAAGAACGCCGTCCAGAACATGTTGCCAGAAGACATGAAACGAATGCAGGAGATGATCCAGGCCCTCAATCAGATGCTCCGAGACCGAGCGATGGGCGAGGACCCGGACTTCGAAGGCTTCATGGAGCAGTACGGCCAGTTCTTCGACCCAGACCGGCCTGCCAGCCTCGACGAGTTGATCGAAAATCTGCAGCGGCAGATGGCCAGTATGCAATCACTGATGAATTCAATGTCGCCGGAGATGCGCGATGAACTCGAGCAGATGCTGTCGTCGTCGATGGACCCGACGATGATGCAAGACATCAGCGAGCTCGGGTCGCTGATGTACGACATGTTCCCGTTCGACGACATGGCGAACGAGTACCCGTTCATGGGCGAAGAGTCGTTGACCCTCGATCAGGCCATGGAGCTGATGGGCAATCTCCAGGACATGGACCAGCTCGACAAGCAGATCCAATCGGTCATGCGAAACGGCGACATCGACAACATCAACCTGGACCAGGTCGAAGAACACCTGGGGGAGGAAGCCCGTCGCGAGATGGAGCGAATGCAGGACATGATCCGGCAACTCGAAGAAGCCGGTTACCTCAAGAACAGCGGAGACCGCATGGAATTGACCTCCCGAGGCATGCGCAAGCTCGCCCAACAGGCGCTCAAAGAGGTTTTCTCCGAGCTCAAAAAAGACCGCGTCGGCAGGCACGAAATTTACTTCCGAGGCGACGGCGGCGACATCACCGGCGAGACGAAACAGTACGAGTTCGGCGACCCGTTCGACGTTGATCTCCACCGCACGCTGTTCAACTCCGTGCTTCGCGACGGGCCGCAAGTGCCGATCAAGCTCAGCGCCGAAGACATCGAGATCACTCGCACCGAGCACCTCACGCAGTCCGCGACCGTCCTGCTTCTGGACCAGAGCAAGTCGATGGGCATGTTCAGGAGTTGGGGAGCAGCCAAGAAGGTTGCGATGGCCCTGTACTGGCTCATCCACAGCCAATTCCCGAGAGACCACTTCTACATGGTCGGATTCTCGGATTTCGGCATGGAGATTGCCGAAGAAGACCTGCCAGAGATTACGTGGAACGCCTGGGTGTCCGGCACCAACATACAGCACGGCCTGCAGATGGCCCGGCAGCTTCTGTCCCGCCAAAAAGTCGCCACCAAACAGGTGATCATGATCACCGACGGCGAGCCCACCGCCCATATGGAGGGCGGCCAGGTCTACTTCAACTATCCTCCGAGCTACAGGACCATTGAAGAGACCTTAAAAGAGGTCAAACGGTGCACCCAGCAGGGAATCACCATCAACACGTTCATGCTGGAGTCCAACTACTATCTGATGGACTTCGTCGACCAGATGACGCGCATCAACAAAGGCAGGGCATTCTACACGGACCCCGGCAAACTCGGGCAGTACGTAATGGTTGACTACCTGCGCAACCGCCGCAAGCGCATGGCGTGAGGGAGCGGTGGCCCGCCGCGACCTATCGGTCCGGACGTCGCGATCGGGATAGTGTGTGAGCGAGAGAGGGTCGGCCTGAAGGTCGAGTTCATCGACGACAGTCGTGCGCACCCATCCGTTCGCCCTGAGCAACATTATGTCCGCGCGGCGGACAACGCATGAGACAGCAACGGCTTTGGGATTGTCGCCATTCTGAGGCCGCAGCCGAAGAATCTAGGGCCGCGGGGGGAGACGATTTTCGCATACGACCAGATCCTTCGCTGCGGCTCAGGATGGCGAAATGAGGAGCCGTTACTTGGAAGCAGCGTCGAAGGGCCGCCCACACCCAAGCGTCGCTCACGCCGTCATGGCCGTCAACTTGGCAGATTTTGCTCGAAGATTCTCGCCGCAATGGGAGGGTCAGCGAAAAAGATGCTTTTGAGTCACGCAGGCAACAAGGTTTGTTCAGCGACCAGATTCTTCACCTGCGGGCTCAGAATGACAACAATTGTTAGGCGCCACTTAATTTATCTGTCGCCGTCACACCGAGTTCACCGTTGGATGTGATGCGCTGAGATCAGTTGACCGCCGCTTTCGCCTATCAAAAGAAGGCGCCGCACGGCGGCATAGCCTCAAATCAACACGTCAACACAGGAATCTCAACATGACAACTGACCAACCGAATCCGCTAACAATGTGGGGCGGTGGAGACCGCGGAATCGACCGCCTCTCGATCGTCGACCTCGTGAACAACGGCACGCTGACCGCGGAACTCGCCGCGATGCTCTGGCTACTCGTCGAGGCCAAGGCGTCCATCTTAGCTACGGCCGGTCCGCAGTTCGCGGGCAAGACCACGGTGCTCACCGCGGTGCTCGATCTCGCTCCCCCGCGTTACACGTTCCTCCAAACCCGCGGTCGAGATGAGGACTTCTCGTTCCTTGAAGGCGCCGATCCCGACTCGACGTACATCCTTGTGCCCGAGCTCAGCGACCACACGGCGGCCTATCTCTGGGACGAGCCGCTCCGCAAGCTGTTCGATCTCCTGGGGCAGGGTTATTCGCTGGGCGCCACGATGCATTCCGACGACCCGCGCGACGCGGTCCTGCAACTGACGGTTCCACCCGTGTCAGCGCCGATTGGCGAACTCCACCGCATCGAAATCGTCATCAACATATTGTTGACCTACGGGGAGCGCGACATGGTCCGCCGCGTCAACCGCGTCACCCTGCTACAGCCCGGACCGGAGTACACCACGCTGGCAGCGCTTGCTCCCGGCGGCGACTCGCTGAGCGTGCTGACCGACGACTCATCGCGCGATGCCGTCGCTCAACGCGCAGGCGTCGACGACCTCGACGCAGCAATCGCCGAACGCCGGGCGATCATCGAGGATTGGGCGGTTGACGCGCCAAGGAGTGCGGAGGAGCTGCGCGAGCGCGTGGTGGCCTACTATGCGTCAAGACCGAGTCGAGACGACTAGCGACATCCGATCCGATTCGGTCGGGAGCCGCGATCACGAGCCGACGTGCCGGATGGTGCCGACTGCGGGTTGATTCGCAAAACGACTTTGTGTGGCTCGGCGTCACGCCTCCACGCGACTATAACTCAAGCGCATTTCCTATGTTCCACATCCCCCGACGATCGGGAGCCAGAAATCATGAATGGGATTGGCCGCTCATGAGTAAATCGAAAGCCGCTAATCTGACGGAACTGAACCGGCACGCATTCGTGTTGCGGGCCCGATGCTCGCTCAAGCCTATGTTGGTTGGAGCCCTGCTGACCTATTTGGGAGTGCTGCTTTGGTTCACCGCTAACTGGTTCTTGGCAATCGCTATTGGCGTCCCGGGGTTGATCGTTTTAATAGTCGGAATCGACATCGGGGCGACGAAGAGTCCTTTGCAAAAGGCAATCGAAGCCATCGACGACGCCTTGAGGGAAGATCAGCCGAAGGGCCACGTGCAAACCGTTCGAGAGACGATTCAGGAGCTTCGTATGGCCAACGAATCGGTCGAAGAAAGGAAGATGCAGGAAGCGATCTTGATATGGACACCTTTGTATGACAACGCTATCTAGTTATTTGCCGAAACGGCCGAAGGGGAACTGCCGTCGATGCGGCTCCCTGGGCTTGGCACGCCGAGGAGCGGAGCGTCCGGGCAGGTTTTGATCGACGGGGAGTGGCCTTGCCAGCGGTATCCGGAACGTTGGCACTCCAGGGCGAAACAATTGATCGCAGAATTCGAGGCGGCGTACGCTATATTCCGACTTCCGCGTGGGAAGAAATCGAGAGGGCGAAGAGCCCGAGAGACTATGCTGATACTCCGGAAGATTTTCGACGATCCCGCGACCCTGGGCGCAAGGGATGTCGGAACCATTCGACAGGTCTTGGCGAGTTTCAGAGTCAAACGCGGATTGCCTGGCTCACAACGGCATCGGGAATTACGAGACTATGTGATGTACTCGGTTGGCAGAGATGCCGCAGCGGCAGCCTTGTACAGCGGGAAGAATGTGCACAGCCTTCTGGCTGCCGGCTCGCCACATTGCAGGGAAACGCCGACTCAGGTTCAGGCATGGAGTCCGTAGACGCTGTGCTGCAGCCGGTCTCGTTTATTGAGGCACACCAATTCAATCTAACAGAAGGACAAGCCATCCCCAGATAGTCGGCCGCAGTGGTCAATCTCGCGCGCCACGCCCCTTTGAGAGAGCTTGTCGATACTCGTGTCATATTTTCGGGGAGATGAATGGTCAGGATCATCCCTCAGATCAGTCCGGGCATCAATATGTGGGGCTTGGATCGAAACGCCCGCGGCGACCTGTACGCCGCTGTCAAAGCGAGGCGTGACGAATCGAGCCGTGCTCTGGTCGTTTGTTCTCGCTGCCGGACATCCAGAACAACGGGTGATTTCGTTGGCCGGAAGTGTGTCAGACCTCAGGCTCGCCTTCGTCTGCTCTGGCGTTGGGTCATGGCATCGATTGTGGGAGCCGTCATCACGGTTGGCGTCGTGATGGCGGTCGCGTTGGCCGACGCCGGCGATGGGCGTAGTTCGCCAAGCAATCGGACCGAAGAGTCGCGAGAGGCCGTCGCTCAATGACGGGACGCCTCCGTGCCCGTGGCTGGACCGCCGGACGCCGCGCGATCATTGAAGGGTGGGCGTCGGACCCGCCGGCGACCGCGGACGAGCTGCGGGAGCGGGTGGTGGCGTTTTATGCTGAGCGATCCGGAGCCGACCAAAAACCCCTCAAAAACGTCCGTGTACGCGACGCCGTCCGGAGGCTCGGGGAAGGCCTGCACCAGGTACTCTTGACTCATGAGCGCCTTGGTGACTTCGGCGGGGAGCCGGTTGAAGGGGTTGTCCGCGCCGAACTGGGTCCTGTGGCAGTTCAGGGCCGTCCACTTCGCTTCGATTGCGTCAGACACATCGATGACCGCGTGGATCTTGTCGTCGTCCCAGCCGATGTCCGCCTCTTCGAATCGATCGAAATCGCTAGTGTCCTCGCCGTGGGCGATCAGTGCTTGCCGAAGCGTCGTGAAGATCGACTTCGGGAACACGGCGTAGTACAAACGGCTTGGCGACCAAGGCTCATCCGTACCGTCGAACTTGGAGGTGTCACCCGAAGCGTGGAACGCGGCGACCGTGTGCTTGTGGATAGCGATGTGGTCCGGGTGACCGTACCCGCGTTCGGATCGAACGTGACAACCGCATCCGGCCGAAGCCGGCGTATGATCTCGACCAGCGATCCGACTACTTCGTTTTCGTCGGCGTTCGCCAGTGCTGTCGGATTGGCATTGTCGTCTGTGCCGTCCATGCCGGAGTCTCGATATCCGAGTATGGTCAGATCTTCGACGCCGAGCGCATCAGCCGCCGCTCGGAGCTCGCCTTCCCGGACCTGACCGAGATTCTCGGGTGTGGCGAGCGCCGTATCGGATATCTCGCCAACCTCGCCGCGTGTGGCAGTCACGAGGGCGACGCAGTGTCCTTTGGCAGCGTTCAGCGCAAGCATGCCTCCGGAGCCGAATGCCTCATCGTCAGGGTGGGCGAAAACAGCCAGAAGCGTGCGTTTCGGGTCAGCGTGAACCATCCAACCTTTTCTCCGTATGAATATGCAGGTGTCCTACCAGATGGCAACCGCCATGATCCGAACAAGCGCTGAATCGGGTCACCGCGGACAGCGGGAAACCAAGGGCGTCATCTCGCTCTCGCGGAGCGTCATGTGGGAATCGGGACGTCATCGCGGTTGCGCCGATTCAGGATACTATCGGCGAGAGTTCGCGGGCAAGAACGTTAGACGGTCACCGCCACTGGTCGACCGACCAGCGTCATCCACTCTTTGAAAGCTGTCATATGGGCCCGTACGAACTCGCGTGTTTCCTCGTCAATCAACCGGTATTGGTCGTCGAATTTGTCGGCTGGTGAGGCGACGAGCACGCCGGGTTTCGCCATCACCAGGCCGCCGATGGCCATCAATATCGTCTGCAGTTGCCCCTGGGCTCGCGCGGTCCCGGTCATTCCGCCGGCGCCCATAACCGTGACCGGCTTGCCGAACATCGAGCCCGAAGATTTGTCTCGCGAAGCCCAGTCTAGCGTGTTCATCAACAATCCGGGTATCGCGTGATTGTACTCAGGCGTCACGATCACAACGCCGTCCGAAGCCTTGATCGCTTCCTTCAGGTCGGTCACCGAGGCCGGATCGCCAGCCTTTTCGATGTCGCCGTCGTAAAACGGGATGTCGCTTATGTCGAATATTGAGATATCGACGCTCGCCGGCACCAATTCTTGCGCCGCGCGCAACAATGCACCATTTGAAGACTTCGCCCTCAGGCTTCCGGAGATTCCCACCACGTTAAACTGTCGCCCGTTGTTGTTGTTCATGGCAATGTTGCTCCTTTTATTGCATTTATTGCGCTTAAATGCCTTATTCACTGTAACAATGCTTGGACCGATGTGCAACCACGCAGTCTAATGGCGTCAACAATTGCGCCAAGAACGAGACGCGGGTATGAAGCTGGATTCATATTGGTGACCGATTACCGGACTTGATTGAAGAGGATTCGCCCGGCCCGGCGAGTCAAACCAGCACTGAGATCTGACGCACATGCTCCTTCGCAACTCTAAGCCGTTGGTTGCACCGAGCCCTGATGGCGGTTCCCCTCAAGTCGTGATCCAGAGCGGGCCATGATCGCCGATCGACGACCGGGTCCGACGACGAACGCTGTCCCCGCCGGCCAGGAGACCCGTCGAATTGACTGCTAGTCCCCTGGCGTATACAGTGCGGGCTATCAGCGTACCCGCCCACAGACCGACTCGATGGAGGTCCAACGAATGGCCGTCAACTGTGCAGCTTGCCCGACCTACACGTGCCGCCTCGGCCACACCGACCTGGGTCCGGACGATTGCCCCATGAAGGACGACTTCCCCGACCCAGCGGTGCTGTACGACGACGACAAGATCAGGCTCGCGCGCGAAGCGGCTCTCATCGAGGCTCGCGGCTACCGCGAGTGGACACGGCTCGAAGAGACGGTTGAGCTCGCGACCCAACTCGGCGTCAGCGTTGTGGGCGTTGGGTACTGCCCCGATGTCGAGCCGGAGGTCCACGCCTTTGCCCGTTACCTGGAAGACTGTGGATTCCAGGTCGTACTGCCCGAGCCGCATGCTTCGGGCTCTTGCACACCACTGGAGCAAGCCCACACCTTGCGGGTAGCCGGCGCCGAGCTCAACGTGATCGCGGGCATGTGCGTCGGACACGACGCCCTGTTCATGAAGGCGGTGCGAGTGCCGGTGGTCGCGCTGATCGCCCGAGACACGTTCCTACAGCACAACCCTGTGGCTGCACTCTACGGCGCACGCGGATACTTCCGAAACGCGCTCGACCGAGCTCACAAGCAACCACGTTCCGACGACACCGACACCGAGTCGCTTCTGCAGCAGGCAGCTCAGGATCCGCTCGGCGAGCCCGGCGCAGAGCTGGCCAGCATCGCAGATGCCATTTCGCGCGAGGGCACGGGCAAATGGAGCCGAATCGAGGAGGTCCTCGAATTCGCGGCGCGTGGCGGGGCTCGCAAGCTGGGAATCGTATTTTGTCATGGTCTGCGTGAAGAGGCCAAGGTGCTGGACCGCGTGCTCCGAGTGAACGGCTTCGAGGTCGCGTCCGTGGGATGCAAGGCAGGGGCGTACCCGAAGGAGTTTATCAGGATCGAAGACCACGAGCAGGTGAATCCGGGCGGACTCGAAGTCATGTGTAACCCACTGGCACAGGCGGAGCTTTTGAATCGAGAGAAGACCGATCTGAACCTGCTCCTGGGCCAGTGCGTTGGGCATGACACGGCGACGATCGCCGCGCTGGACGCCCTCGCCGTTTACGTGGTGGTAAAAGACCGGGTGCTCGCTCACAACACCGTCGCGGCCCTGTACCGAAAGATGGCCGCGGACCGACGTTGAGCGTCCTGATCGCCACTCTGTCGCGGTGACAGATCAGCCGCAAAGGTCGAGAAGCGTCTCGTAAACGATTCGCGTACCGAGGGCCAGGTTGCTCACCGATATCCGTTCGTCGATCCCGTGGATCGTGTCCAGATCGGATTGACCGAAGATCCCCGGGTTGATTCCGTAAGCCTTGACGCCTTTTACTCGAAAGTAACGAGAGTTCGTCGCCACGGGTGTCTGAATGGGCGTCACGATCGCTTCGGGTACGACTCGGAGCACTGACCGCTCGAGCGACCTGAAAAACTGCGAATCGACCGGAGACGCCATGCCGCCCGGTGATTCATCGGTTGCACGGATCTCGATGGTCTCGTCGTCGATTGTTTTCCGCATCGCGTCCAGAAACTCCGCTTGGTCGGTCGACTGCAATAGCCTGACGTCGAGAACCGCTTCGGCGATGTCCGGGGCCGCATTCGGCGCGTCGCCCGCGTGGAGCATTGTGACCGTAATCGTATTTCGAAGCATGGCGTCGATGCTTGGGATCGCAGAGAGTTTGCCGAGGACTATCGGCCTAGCCCAGGGTTGGGATGCGTTGCGCATCAGCCACGAGGCCGGGAAAGTCTGAGTCTGCGACAGCCGGCGAAGAAACTCGCGAGTCACGGGCCCGAGTTCCGCCCGCGACGGCGTTTCGCGGAGCCGCTCCAGCGCGGCCAGCAACCTGTCGACCGGTGTCGCGTCGGCAAGCGATCCGTGCCCTCCGGTTCCTCAGGCGACTAGACGCACCATCGCCGAGCGCTTCTCCGCGACGGAGACGGTGAACACCGGTACTTCGCCCACGATCCCCCGCGTGCCGACGCCGCCTTCGTCCCACACATACTCGCTTCGGATCCGATCCCAGTGGTTGTCGATCACCCATTTCGTCCCGGCGAATCCGTCGAGCTCTTCGTCGCTTACGGCCAGCAACATCACACGGCGTTTCAGCGGAATCCCTTGGCGTCGCAGCAACGCCAACGCCAGAACATGCATGATGCCCAGGCTCTTGTCGTCGATTGCCCCTCGTCCTCAGACGTGGCCGTCTTCGATCAGACCGCCGAACGGCTCACGGGGCCATCGGTCGCTCGCCGCGGGCACGACGTCGATGTGGTGGAGGAGGAGCACCGGGGGCTCCGCGCCTTCGCCGTCTAACGACGCCAGCAGGTTGGCGCGATCGGGCTCGGGTCGGAACATCGTCGAAGGGATGGATTCGGAAGACAGCAAATCCTCCAGGAACTCGGCGCCGGCTCGCTCGTTGCCCGGGGAATTGGCGGTATCGATTTGAATGTAGCGACTCAGGCGGTCAACGGCTTCGCTTCCTACCTGTGTCCAGTCAGAATCGTTCATCGGTAGTCATGGAGTCTCGGCGGTCAAAGAGACGAAAAGGACCGAAGGGACCGAAGTCATTCCAAACATCGACCGACTGAAGGCCTCTTATCAGGAGCCGAATCGCGCGCCTGGCTTCAGGTCGATTGTCTCGATCCATTCAGGGGCCATCACTTTGCGCTCGCCTTCCGGTTGCACCCTGCCGATCGTTACCGATCCGCCGGCCGCGGCGACAGTGAAACCGTTCTCGTCGACGCTGACCACTTCGCCAGCGGACTTGCCTGTGTCGCCGTCTGATTTCGATGCCTTGAAAAACGATATGTTCGACCCATTGAACGTCGTGTTGGCTCCGGGACTCGGGTCACCGCCACGAATCAGGTTATAGACGTCATCAGCCGATTTGCTCCAATCGACCACGACGTCCTCGGCACGACACCAGCCCTCGTACGTGGCTTCGGACTCGTCTTGGACGATGCGCGGCGCGTTGCCGGTCGCGACCATCTGGACGGATTCAACGAGCGCATCGACGCCCATGTCGAACAGCTTGCCGAAGTACACGGCGCCGAGAGTGTCATCAGGCGTGATCTCGATCTCTTTTTGAAGCAACACCGGTCCCGTATCGAGTCCTTTGTCTGGCCAGAAGATGGTCAACCCGGTCTTGGCCTCGCCCCAGATGATCGGCCAGTTCATGGCGCTCGGTCCGCGGTGCTTCGGGAGCAATGAGGGATGGTACTGAATCGTGCCGTGAGTCGGCGCTTCGAGTATCGCGTCGGGCACGATGTCGGTCACGAACGCCATCACACAGACATCGGAATTCAACGCCCGAAACGCGTCGATGGCTTCTTGCCGTCGCATCCGCCTGAACTGTGAGACGGGAATGTCGCTGTCCAGCGCCGCCTGCTTGATCGGATCGAACGGTCGGCCTTCCCGATCGGGCGGCGAGAAGACGCCAACGACGTTCTCGCCGGCTTCCACCAGCGCGTTCAGTACTTTCTCACCGAACGCCGCCTGGCCGATTACAGCGATGCGCAATTCTCCTGCCATTTCCGAGACCTCCATTGGTCATATCGTTGGTCGATTCGATTCGACGGAACTGAGCTGTTGTCGCCCTAGCATAACCGCCGAATTGACGACCGTCGATCGTTCTTCACGTTTTCTCATGAGCGCTTGCCAACGGTCGCGAGACGCCTGTGACTGGAATATATCACCTCCCCGCGAGAGGGGCAACGGATGGTTTCAAGGCGCCGGTTTTTGGCAACCATCCGATTGACTGTGCATGAACAGTTTCGATACAATTTTGGTGGGCGAAGTCACGTAGACAAACCCACAACTGCGGGCCACCAGGAGGGCACAGCGTATGGACTCAAGCCTCATGAGGAAGATCGAAAAGGCCAAAGATTACGCGCTCCAGCCAGAGCGCATCAGCTTTCGGAGCTACGAGGCCGAATTCCGAGGCGACAACGGTAACCATGCGATAGCATATGAGTCGGGCAAATGGGTATGCGACTGCGAATACTACGAGCGTCGCGGAACTTGCACCCATATCATGGCCATGCAACTCATGCTCGAAGGGATGCTTGCGGCGGGTGCGACAGCGTCGCCTTAGCTGCAACCGACTAGCAAGACACTACGTAAAATCGATCCGCCCATGGTCGCTTGGCCTGGGCTCAAACACCGGCGCCACCGGTGTCAGATGAAGTCTTTCCATCCATTGCGCGTGTAGCGACCCGACCAATGTCCATGATCTTGTGACCTTCGTGAACTCATAGGCATTAGGTCGCTCTCCCCCGCCCGTCTACGCTCGAGAATTTTCGCGAAACGAAAGAGACCGCCGTCCAATTGAGTGGACGGCGGTCTCTTTGCTTGTTGCGGAATGAAGGCGGCCTATCTTATTCCGAGAATTTGCGGAACACGACGCACGCGTTCTGGCCTCCGAAGCCAAAGCTGTTGGTCAGCACGGCGTCCACGTCAACTTTCCGGGACTTGTTGGGTACGTAGTCCAGGTCGCATTCCGGATCGGGGTGCTCGTGGTTGATCGTCGGATGAATCTCCCCGGTTTGTATAGATTTTATGCACGCGACCGCCTCGATCGCTCCGGCGCCGCCAAGGACGTGACCGATCATCGACTTTGTGGAGCTCACCGGCACGTTGTAGGCATGATCGCCAAACGCCTTCTTGATCGCCAGTGTTTCGATGTGGTCGTTGATTGGCGTAGACGTCCCGTGGGCGTTGATGTAGCTAATATCTTCCGGAGTCAGGTCAGCGTCTTCCAACGCCCAGCGTATGGCTCGCGCGGCGCCCGAGCCGTCTTCGTCCGGCTGTACAGAATGGAATGCGTCGGACGAGACACCGTATCCAACCACCTCGGCGAGGATGTTGGCGCCGCGATTCATCGCATGCTCAAGGCTTTCGATCACGAGAACAGCGCTGCCTTCCGCGGGAACGAACCCGTCTCTCGTGACGTCGAACGGTCTGCTGGCGCGCTCGGGTTTCCCGTTCTGCCGGCTGAGCGCCCTGATGACGTTGAAGCCGCCCAAACCAAGCTGGCAAATCCCAGCCTCGCACCCTCCGCCCAGCACGACGTCTGCGATACCGCGTTGTATTGCGACGGCGGCCTCACCGATCCCCTGAGTACCGGCTGCACAGGCCGTAACGACTGTTGACGTGTAGCCCTTTAGCCCGTAAATGCGGCTGACATTTGCGGCCGCCATGTTGGGCAAGACCATCGGTATGAAGAACGGACTCAGCCTCATTCCGCCTTTGTCGATCAGCGTCCGGGCATTGTCCTCGGTGGTTGGGAAGCCTCCGTTGCCGTTCCCCATCACCACGCCGATCCGCTCTCGGTCCATGTTGGACAGATTCAACCCCGCATCCTCGATCGCAACGCCGGCGGAAGCCACCGCGAATTGAGAAAATCGGGCCATTCGACGCACTTCCCGATTGTCGATGTACGTCTTGGGATCGAAACCGGTAACCTCTCCGGCAATCTTGGAGGGGTACGCGTCGGTGTCGCACAGCGTCAACGGGCCGATGCCCGACCTGCCGTTGACCAGACCGTCCCAGTAATCGTCGATGGATTCGCCCAATGGCGTCATCGCGCCCATACCGGTAATGACGGCTCTTATTCGATTGCTCTTCATGCAAGGACGCCTCAGATCAAAGATTCCCCAGGCGATCATTCGAGTTAATTCGATACATCATACCGCAACGGTAGCCGTACTGTTTAGGGGTTGGGAGTCAAAAATTGGGAAGGAAAATCGGCCCGACAATCGTTGCAGTTTAGATTGCGGTCCTGCCTGCTTGAGTGGGGCCGATAAGATTAGGGTAGATTTCGGGTTCGACGCCGTGCAATTCTTCGTCTGCTTCGGCGGCTAGGGACAACGACCCGGTGCACAGCACCAAGTCTCTCCGCCCGGCAACGTCGATCGCCTGGCGCAGACCAACGGCCACAGTATCTGACTGCCCGACCACCTCGAGTCCGGCGTCGGACACCGCCCGTACAGCCGGGCCCAGTTGCCCAGAGCGCGGATGCCGCGATTTGACGACCACCACCTTTGGCGACAATGGAGCGAGCCCGGCGAGCATCCCCGGAGCGCTGTGCCCTCCGAGAGCCGCGAACACCAGCACGACGTTGTCGAACTCAAAGTATTCGCGCACTGCTTCGACCAACCGACGGATCGAATACGGATTGTGAGCTCCGTCGATAACGATTCTGCGACCGTCGAGTTTCTCGACCTGAAGTCTGCCTGGCCAGTCGACGTCTCCCAGTCCCTGAACGATAGAAGATTGGGTCAATCGAGCGCCATTGCCCGCCAACGTCTCGGCGATGGCAACAGCGGTAGCCGCATTCTCCAACTGGTGGTCGCCCAGTAGTGGAATCGACAGTTCGTAATTGTCGCGCATCCCGCTTAACGAGAATTGTTGCCCGGTCAGATCGGCGGACCGTTTGTCCCATTTCAGTTCGTCCTGCACCTCGACGATGCCAGAACCGTGCTCTGCTGCGACCGCTCGGAAAACGGCGCGCGCTTCTTCTTCGGCTTGAGGTGCAACGACCACCGGTACGCCAGGCTTGATGATACCTGCCTTCTCGAGGGCGATTTTCTCGATTGTGTCCCCCAAAACGCCGACATGGTCGAGGCTGATCGAAGTAATCGCCGAGACGACCGGCGCAACCACGTTCGTGGAATCCAGCCGGCCGCCGAGGCCTACTTCGATCACTTGGTAGTCGGCCTCTATTTGCTTGAAGTGCAAGAAGGCCATCGCCGTCATCAGTTCGAAGAAGCTGACCCCGCCGAAACCGCCCCGTTCGCCAACTCGTAGAACCGCGGGCCAGACCTGTTGTACCAGTGCAGCGTATGTTTCTTTGGCGACGGGGTTCAGGCCAATTCGGATACGCTCAACAACGCTGTGCAGATGAGGCGACGTGAACAAACCGACGCGATACCCGGCCGCGCGAAGGATCGATGTTGCCATCGCGGCGGTGCTGCCTTTGCCTTTGGTGCCCGCTATGTGCACCGTCGGCACCCCACGATGTATGCCGCCCAGTTCCTCAGACAGCAGCAGCATCCGTTCCAGATGAAAGCCTGAGTGACCTGGTTGGTGGGTGGACCGCTCGAAATCGGCCAATCCCATCGCCAGACCAACTGCTGCGTCGAACGACAAGTTATCGTTTGGATTCATGGTGTGTTCGGGTGCTCGGCGGGCATTCGATATGTATATACGGTCTGCGCTAGTACTGGAAGATTCGGGTGAGTAGATCGACTGATGTCGTCCGCCAAGCGGATCGGACAGTATGAACCGCGTCAGCATCTACTCTACCGCAAAATCGGGGGGTTGAGTAGCTTCAGTTGCGCTTGGAACGGACTGTTGACGACGCAATGAGTGCGTAATCTCGCGGGTCGGACGTGTGGTGATCTGCGGCTACATCCGAAGCGTGCCAACGCCGTTGCGGACGGCCACGCCTACTCCGAACGGCCGAGACAGCCTGTCCATACGATCGAGCGTCTTCTTGACGAGGTTGCCTGACGCCAAAACCGGCCTCCCTCGCTGGGACCTTGGACGGCCGTGCCCTAGGTCTATCGGGTGTAGAGTGATCTCGGACAAGTTCTTGTTCTTGTACTCGCATCGGGCGACCACGCTCTCCCAAAATATGGAGCTGCCGGGAAATCCGCGGGTGTCCTCGTCGCTGCGGGCGTCGTAGAAATCCGCGGGCGTCGCGTCGTGGTTCAGCTTAACCGACTCGTAGTTGTATGACGGTTGCCATCGAACCGTCTCATTTTGGAACACGAAGTTGCCCAGGCTGTAGAAGATCGGCTTGCCCTGGTAGACCTCGATGCCGCGCGTCACGTGGGGGCCATGGCCGAAGAATCCGTCCGCGCCGGCGTCGATGCACGCGCGAGCGAACGTCAAGAGGAACTCGGGCGGGTCGTCGCGGGTTGCGCCGCTTTCGTGGCAGTGGAACGCGACGAAGACCCAGTCAGCCATGCGCCGGGCGTCTCGCACCCACTTGAGGTTCTCTTCCATGTCTCTGCGGTTCGGTCTCGACGTCCGCTTGAACTCCTCGCCTACCGCGAACCTTCCATCCAAGAAAGCCATCTCGGTGTCGGTGTTTTCCTTGACCGCGCCCGTGGGGCGAAATCTGCGCTGAGCAGCGTTGGCAGCTTCGAACCCGAGTTCGCGACTGATGCGCTTGAGCTGATCGAAGGCGGGGCGGTCAACGGTGTTGGTCGAAGAAAACCGCACGCCGTTGAGGCCGGGCCTGCCCTTCAGATCGGGCCGCTGGTCGAGTGCTCGGCCAGCCTCGTGAAAAGTCGACGACGCGGATATCAAGGCGACCCGTCCCTTCGCCGTGTCCAAGTACGCCGGGGCTCGCGCTTCGCTTAGATTGCTGCCCGTCCCGGCGTGGACGAGACCAGCGGACCGTAGGTTCTTGAGATTCTCGGCGACGCCGCCTTCACCGTAATCGTAGCTGTGGTTGTTGGCGGTGGAAACAATGTTGATCCCAGCCCACTGCAGATCCTCGATGTTTCGAGGATCGGATGCGGTGAACGTTCCGCCCGCCATGCCGGGAGAGTGCTCGTATTCGTGCATGAGCATCTCGAGGTTCGTGTACCCGACGTCTGCCTGTCGGAACAGCTCGACCAACGACACAAACTGAGGCTCCCGGAAAACCGAGAGCCTGCGGGTAATCATAGTATCGCCGCTGGCCACCAGTGTCAGATCGCCCGATTCGGCTTCGTAGACCAATCATGCCTCCGATGCTTAAACCGTGTGAGACACCTGCGACTCCTCGCTTGACGATCGTTGAGCGTACTCGGCGGCAAGTATGCCCATCACCACGGAGTCGAATCGCGATCCTTCGTGAGGCCGGCTCTTACGGAGCGTGCCTTCGTGCACAAATCCCAGGTGGTCGAAAAGCGAGTGCGCGGCCGTGTTGTACTCCGGGATGTCCACCCAGACGCGATAGAGCTGGAACTCGCCGAACCCGAGCTCGAGCGCCGCGCGCGCTGCCGCCGTGCCGTAGCCAAGGTGCCACATGTCTTTGCGACCGACGAGGATCGACAGTTGACCATCGCCCAAGGCTTCCTCGAGCGCGATATGAACTTCGCCGATGTGCTCACCGCCATCGGTGTAGATCGACAACGTTTTGTGATTGGGGTCTTCGAAGACGCGGTCGAAATCTTCGTCGGACGCCTGCTCCATCTCCACGGGGTGATATCCGAGGTGGGCGGGCTCGCCGTACGAGTATCGTCCGAACCAATTATCCGAGACTTCGTCGTCTTCCAGCCACCGTCTGATTCGGGACACGTCCTGTCTGGTCACAGGCGCGAGAACCACTTTTTGTTGGGGCATGGCAACCTCCTGACACAGAGTGAACTACGCGTTTGGACCGCGACGGATATTGTTGTTAGAACTTTTATCAGATTCGGCCAAATTATGCCACCAAAGCTCGCAACTGGACGGCAGTTGCCCGACGCCCTTCCTCTTAGTATGATTGGGTCGTACAGAACCGCCCGAACCGTTAACGCTCGTAACCTGAAACGCGGGCCGCGATGTTTCGGGCCTCACGGGCAGAAACCGTCGACTCAAGGTCTAACTCCGTTGCCAGCCCGAGATCGACTATGCGACGCGTCACCATCGACTCGCCTCGCGTAAGCTGCCGACAGCCGCCAAAACGGTCATGAAACCATCGTTTAGGAGACAGATCAATGGCCATCGATACGGTCATCCAACAAGCCCAGAACTTCATGGCCGCCGAAGGCATCTCGGGCTGGTTGCTGTACGAGTACAGGGGATTAAACCCCATATTTTGGGATACGCTGGGACCTGTGTCCAACGTGACAAGGCCATGCTGGCTCTGGATGCCAGCCGAAGGCGAACCTCAACTCATCGTCAGTTTCGTCGACCACGGACGCTTTGCTCACATCGAAGTCGAGACCATTACGTTCGTCAACCGGCAACAGATGACCGCGCGGCTGCGCGAAGCGCTGATGGATGCCGTAAAGGTGGCGATGGAATATTCGCCTAACGCCGCCCTGCCTCGAGTGTCACGGATCGACGCCGGCACCAAGGAATTCGTCACCGGTCTTGGCGTCGAAATCGTGTCTTCAGCGGACTTGTTGCAGTACGCCAGCCAGCGCTGGGACGAAGATCAACTCAAATCGCACGAGATCGCAGCTCAAAAACTCAGCCAAATCGTCAACGAAGCCTTCGACCATATCGGCGCCTCGCTGGCCTCCGGAATCACCGAATACGCCGTTGCCGAGTTCATCCGGGGCAGATTCCGCGAAGAAGGCTTGGTCGTGACCGACGGACCCGCGGTGGCGGTGAACGAACATGCATCGGACCCTCACTTCGACCCCACGGATCCTGACGCGCCCGCGATCAAGGAAGGCGACTGGGTCCTGATCGACCTGTGGGCAAGACTGCCCGGCGACGACTCGATGTTCGGAGACATCACGTGGACCGCATACGTCGGCGACAAGGTTCCCGCTAAGCACCGCGAGGTGTTCGACGCGGTGATCGACGCGAGGGACGCCGCCCTGGACGAACTCGAGAAGGCGCACCGCGACGGCCGTGTGCTCGAAGGATGGGAGCTCGACAAGGTCGCCAGGGAGCACATCACGCGATCCGGATACGCCGAGTTCTTCAACCACCGCCTCGGGCACAGCCTGGGCCGCGAAGTCCACTCCAACGCCGTCAATCTCGACGGCTGGGAGACTCGCGACACCCGCAAGGTGATCACCGGAATCGGACTCACCATCGAACCGGGGATCTATCTGCCGGAGTTCGGCGTCCGCTCGGAGATCGACGTCTTCATGTCCAAGGACGGCCCGGTAGTCACTACGGAAGTACAACGCGAGATCGTTCTGATCCGCCCCTAAGGCGCGGGCGCCTTTCCCGGTCGCATTACCGCGCCCGTCCGTCGCAATTGAGGTTGGTCGTGGTCGACGACCCTCATATATCCTCAGTGCCAAGAAAAGAACGATGATTCGTTCGAGATTGACTCGGCCGGCGAGACGGCTGCATTCATCTCCCTGGAGCAAGGCAGGATCGCGGCAGCACGCGTCCGCACGGGACTCGCCCGGCAACCAGGGACGATCATACTTGGGCGTACGCATGATCTTCGACCGCTTCGTGATGACGAAGCGGCGTGAGAACGATGGGGTTCTTCGATCGAGTGGGCTGGCGCCCGTCGAGATCCAAGCCTTTCCGCAACCGCCCTTCTTCTTTGCGTCCTCGCTCCGGCACGAGTTATAATACGTATACAATACGTATTGTTAGAGAGCGGACATGCAAAAGAAGCTGACTATCACCGTCGATGAGCGGGTGTACGAGGGACTACACAGCGTTATAGGACGGCGCAACATCAGCCGGTTCATCGAGTCGCTGGTGCGCCCTCACGTAATCGGAGCGGACATGGAGGCGGGATATCGACAGATGGCCCAGGATGAGGCTCGCGAAGCCGATGCGTTGCTATGGGCGGATTCCACTTTCCTAGACATGAGCGATGAAACGCGGTAACGTGTGGTGGGTCAATTTCGACCCGGCCGTCGGAGGGGAAGTTCGCAAACAACGCCCAGCCGTGATCGTCAGCAACGACGTGTCCAACAGGTTCTTGAACCGGGTGCAGGTCGTCCCGCTCACCAGCAACGTGGACCGGCTATATCCGAGCGAAGCGTTCGTCGTCATCAACGGCAAACAGCATAAGGCAATGGCCGACCAACTTACGACGGTCAGCAAGACGCGCCTGCGCAATGCTGTCAGTCGGCTGTCGATTACGGATATGACAGGCGTGGAGCGGTCCCTTAAAGCTCAACTCGGGCTCACAGAGTGACGCATATCCTTCACCCTATCCCGAATGTCAAAGCGAGCCGATTTGACACGGGATCCGAAATATCTCCCTCAGGTGTCGCGATAAGGTCCGATTCGTCACATCTCAGGCGTGAAATTGCGGCGAAGGTGCGGGACGCATCCACCGATGATATCGCCATGGGGACTGGGAACGGAGCCTGCGGTTTCGCTCACCTCCTGAACCCCGAACGCCAGGCCGGTCAGCGACCAGTTTCTTTTGCTGCGGCCTCTGAATGATACAAATTGTTCGGCACAACTTGTTTCTTCCGTCATCATCATGCGGACGAGGACGTCTGAACAAATTTGCGTCGCGAATGACTTATCGACTCAAGCAGCCATTACCCATCTGATCGTATTCTCGACGGGCCGCTCGACGCTTACCCTCCGCCCTCCGCCATCTGGTTGGCGGTTTTGGGCAGCTTGAGCCTGGACAACGCTACTGCAGCCAGCATCGTGACCGCTGCTCCATATGTGAACACGATGTGCGTTCCGTAGTTATCCGCGATCAATCCGGCGAACACCGGGGACAACGTTCCCAAGAAGCTCGCGCCATATATCAGCGAGACCACGGTCGATTGGACCTCACCCCCGGCGATGTCCATCGCCGCCGCGATGAAGATGGTGTGGAGCGAATACAGGAACGCGCCCAGTCCCAGAATCGTTAGCACAAGCTGGATGCCGGGATTGGCAAACGTCAGAGCGAAGAAGAGCACGCTCATAAACATGAGCGCGGGCACGATTACAACTTTGCGCCCGAATCTGTCCGAGAAATGACCCATCGCAGGTTGTGCGAATATTCCGACAACCTGGGCCATCGCCAAGTACCCTGCCACCTTGCCCGCGGAGAACTCGAGGTCTTCGCGCAAATAGACGGGCAGAAAGACAACAATGGCGCTTTGGCCCATGCTACGGAGGGCGGTGATCAGCACCAACATCACAAGTTGGCGCTTCCTGAGCAGAGCGGCTATCGACCGGAAGTAGGCGCCGGTCGACGACGTGCCGGGCACTTCTCCGGGCACGCTCCGCATCATGCTCCACAACAAGAATCCGCCGAGGATCGCAGGAAACAGGCTTGCCTGCAGCACTTCCCTCCACAATAGGACCGTCAATGCGCTCGCGGCAATCGGAGGTCCGAAAACCTCGCCGACGCTGCCGCCGGTGCCGTGAAGCGATATCGCGAATCCTCGCTTGTCAGGAAAGCGCCTGGATAGAGCTCCGATGGCCGGAGGGTGGTACATAGACGGTCCGATTCCCACCAAGAGCATCGCTCCGAGCATCGTCCAGTAGTCGGGGGCTAATCCCGCAACGAAGAAGGCGATGCCCATCAACGACATGGAGATGCCCAGCATCAGCGCTGCGCGATTCGCGAACCGGTCGCCGAGGTAACCGGCAGCAACGGTCATGGTCCAGCCCATCAGTTGCCGTGAGAACGCGAGCGTGCCGAATTGCGTCGCGGTCAGCGCCAATCCGAGCTTGATCTCCGGAAGCAGAATTGCCTGAAGTCCCGAGTTGTAGATGTGCTTGATCGCGTGACCCAACACAACCGTGGCCGCTAGTTTGTTGCGCCCTTTCTTTTGCTCCTCGGTGACGTGCGTCGTTTCCATTTACGGGATGTCCCTCCGATCGCCTTTGCTTCTGTGGTCGCGTCAAACCCTGGCTCGATCTGAACTCGAGAAGGCGAGTTCAACGAACCCCAGGCGACGACCCACGCGATTATATGCGCCGAGAATGCCAAACACAACGAGGGGGTCCGATGAGCGGCAGGCAGTTGAGTCGCGCGGGACTCACAAACGAAGAGACGGCGAATTCTTCGCCGTCTCTATTGAGCATTGAGGTTAGTCGCGGGAGATTGTGGCTCCTCTGCCGACTGGTCGACTGTGCGCCGACTGCAAACGGCGCGCTTAGTCCATGCGTGACCCACCGTTGACGTTGATCGCCTGGCCAGTGATGTTCTCTGACAGGTCGGAGGCCAGGAACACGACCAGATTGCCGATGTCCTCCGGTGTCTGCTCTCGTCCCAGAGGAATGCGCTCCGCGACGACGCGCTCGAATGCCTTGCGCGGTGTCAAGCCCTGGCTGGCCGAGTCGTATTTGGTCTGCCGCGTGGCGATGCGCTCCCACATTGGCGTCCACAGCAGGCCGGGACAGATGGCGTTGACGTTGATATTGAACGGAGCGAGCTCAAGTGCCGTGGCCTGAGTCAGGCTGATGACGCCAGCTTTGGAGATATTATAAGGCGGGTTTCCCGGCGCGCCTTGTCGGCCGGCCACCGACGCGATGTTGATGATCTTGCCGTACTTTCGCTTCCGCATCAAAACGGATACGGCTCTCGTCGCGTTCGCAACGCCTTTGACGTTGACGGCGTAGACGGTGTCCCAATCGCGTTCGTTTGGGCGTCCCCGAGTCTCCCATCCCCGTGCGCCAATGATCCCTGCGTTGTTGATGAGGATGTCGAGTTGCCCGAAACGAGCCATCGCTCCTCGGGCCATTCTATCGACTGAAGACTGTCGCGTTACATCGACTGCGATCGGTTCCGCTTCATGACCGTCGTCGTTGATAGCTTCGGCGACGTTAACCGCGTTGTCGATGCCTACGTCCGCGATCACAACCTTGGCGCCGTGCTCTGCCAGCTTTTCGGCAATAGCCCTACCGATGCCTCTCCCGGCCCCAGTGACAACAGCGACCTTGCCATTCAAGTCCATCAGGCACCTCTTTCGCGAATACGGCTCGGAATTTCGCTATCGATCTCCACGCGGATGATATCACCATGTAAAGGCCCAAAAGCCCTCGATCTATCATGTCTATCCGTGGCGTCATCACACATGCTGTCGATTCTCGCGTCAGTCATCCGCGGTCGACGAATTGTGGCCGTCACCGCATCGCCACCCGTACGAATCGATGCTGCCATTCCTTCTGGGATTCGACGACTGCACGTACGCTTCAACGAGCCCGGACCGGCCAAACCTAGGGACGACATCGATATCGAATGCGACTTGGGACGCACCTAATGTTCGGGCGGACGCCGAACAACATGTCGTTGTTGCCACACATCGCCGCCAACCTAATTCGTGACGCTCGATTTCACGTCCGGCGACGCTGCCTGGATGCAAGAAATTCCGTGCTAGAATGGGTTGCCGCTCGATAGAGTCAGAAAACGCCAAAGTGCCAGCTCGCGCACTGACTGATTCGATTTCAGGTGGGACAGGTCACAATTCGTACGAAGTTCGAGTCCTAAGCGAGGTTGTCATGATCCATATGCGAGACGCAATGCGCGCTGTCCTGAGTCACCGAAGTGACGACGTGGTGCTCGCGACGGAAACCTCCGTTGGCGCCTGGTCCGATGTCTCGACCGACGTCACGCTGGACCTGGCGGTTCCCGCGATGAGCAAAGGGTCGTCGATCGCACTGGGCGTTGCGCTGGCTCAACCGGATCGACGCGTAATCCTGTGGGACGGCGACGGCAGCCTGCTGATGAACCTCGGCGCGATAATCACGGTCGCGGGACAGGCTCCTGCGAATTTCTACCACATCGTGTTGGACAACGGAGTGTACGCGATGACCGGCGGGCAGCCGGTGCCCAACGCCGGAAACCTCGACTACCAAGGCATGGGCAAGTCGGCTGGGTACGCGCGAACCTGCGAATTCGACAATCTCGAAGACTGGACCAACGAGATCGGCAACGTGCTCGATCAAGGCGGCCCGGTGCTCATCGTCATGAAGACAGTCCCCGAACCGACTGACTGGAAAGTAAATCCGCCGCCGCCCGAACGTCCGCTGCGCGAGGCCGGACGCATCGCGCATCAGGCCATGGCGACGGGGAAGTAGCATGGCGGAGCTATCTATCGCGCAAGTACACGAAATGGCCCGCATGGCTGGACTTGCGTTGGACAACGCCCGCGCGACGACCATCGCCTCTCGCCTGTCAGCAGTCATGGCCGAGTTGGACAGCATACCGTCGGACAAACTCGCCGAGGTCGAGCCCGCATCCTCATTCGTCTTGCGCCGAAACGATCACGTTCCCGCCCAGTAGATTCGGTGGGCCGGCGCCCGTTCGATCTTCTCTTTCGAGCACGACGCCGCAATCGCACTCGCGGACACACCTACTTCGAATCGACCGCCCTTCGAGTAACGTTTCAACTCAGGAAAGGCAACGATGAGCAACGCCAGTCTCTATGAACTGACCATCGCCGAAGCGTCCGAAATGATTCGCGACCAACGGCTCTCTCCCGTTGAGCTCGCGCAGGCTTATCTAGACCGTATCCAATCATTGAACGGCAACCTCAGCGCCTACATCACCGTGATGAGCGGCGCCGCGCTCGCGCAAGCGCGGTCCGCTGAAGCGGAGATCGCGTCCGGAGGATACCGTGGCCCGCTGCACGGGATCCCCGTAGCGGTCAAGGACATCATCTCGACCAAGAGCGTGCTCACGTCCGGCGGCTCAAAGGTGCTGGCCGACAACGTACCCGACCACGATTCGACCGTGATCGAGCGACTGAACGGCGCCGGAGCATCACTGCTCGGGAAGTTGAACCTCAGCGAATTCGCGATCGGCGGCACGATCGACCACCCTTACGGCACGCCGCGCAATCCGTGGAACACCGGACACTCGGCGGGCGGATCCAGCAGCGGCTCTGGTGTCGCCACGTCCGCTGGGTTAGCAGCCGGCACTCTAGGCTCGGACACCGGAGGATCGGTTCGCGGACCGAGTTCGTTCTGCGGCATCGTCGGCTTGCGGCCAACCTATGGTCGCGTGACGCGCCACGGCGTGGTTCCGATGTGCTGGCAGATGGACACAATCGGCCCGATGACCCGGACGGTTAAAGACTGCGCGCTGATGCTCCAAGCCATCGCGGGCGGAGACGAAAGAGACCCGTCATCCAGCGACGAACCGGTGCCCGACTACGCTTTGGAGCTCGAACAGTCCATCGGCGGATTGAGGGTCGGCCTGCCGCGAGAGATGTTCGATTTCGCCGATCTCGACAACGAGGTCAAGACTGCGGTCGAAACTGCCGTGACGGTGCTCGGCGAACTCGGTGTGGCGTCGGACGAGATGACGCTGCCAACGTCGGCGCAGAGCGGCGCGGTGTTCGTGTCCATCGCGGACGTCGACTGCGCGAGCTTCCACTCGGAATGGCTGGCGACCCGACCGGAGGACTACGACTGGAGTACGCGAACTCGCTTGGAATCGGCGACGCTCACTCCTGCCACGATGTACATCCGAGCGCAACGAGCGCGCGAACTCATACGCCGGGAGTTGCTCGATGCTCTGGACCGCTACGATGCGATCATTCTACCCTCGAGCCCCACGGTGTCGCCGCTCATCGCCCAAGCCACGGGATCGCCTGGCGGCTACTATCAGGGTCGCCTCGATCTGGGTCGACGGCGCTACCAGAGTCCGGCGGCGTTGGCCGGCCTGCCCGCCATCTCCGTACCGTGCGGCTTCTCATCGACCGGCTTGCCCATCGGCATGCAGATCATCGGCCGACCATTCGCCGAGTCGACTCTGTTCCGCATCGCCCACGCCTACGAGCAAGCGACCGACTGGCACACCCGACGCCCCGCCGTGTGACCGAACCCTTTACCCGACCGAGTCTCAGCCTGTAATCTAATAGCTGTACCGAGGACCGGGGTGTAGCGCAGCGGTAGCGCGCCTGTTTTGGGAACAGGAGGTCGGCGGTTCGATCCCGCCCACCCCGACCAGGCACAACTCACGCCTAACCCAGAGCGCGTGTATCACCACAGACATCGACGTTTGACAGCAACACTGACAGCAACCCACTTTGCGATTCAGAGTTTCTGGGTTTGAATCCTGCCGTTCCTGCCAAGAATTTAGGCCCGGAACAGGCCCGGTCAAGCAACCTCAGGCTTCCGCAGATTCCCAAAATGGTCACGGATTGGTCACGAAACTTTTGAGATGGTCACAAACGTTTCCTGTTCGCAGGGTTCCGGCCTATGGTAAATCCGCCTGGCAGACGATGACTCTTCGGCGAACAATCAGTGGCGGCCAACGTGTCGATTTCAATCGGACGCCTTTATCATCGATTACGAATGCGCCGCCCTGAAGCTGCTTGGTGCCGAAGGCCGGATTTGAGGGGAACCGTATCGGTGCTTAATGCATATCCCTGATTCGTGCCTGATATTCGGTAAGTCGAGGGTTGGTTTCACCGCATCCTCCCACCTTCTCACGGCACTTGTTGCCAATTTGGTAGGCAAAAGGTAGGCATTTTTGATAATAGGCCGTGGCCAGCGGTAGGCGCTGCATCAAGCCGGACCAGTTTGCCCGTGTTCACGGCATAGCTCGATCCTACTCGATCTCCCGATACCCATACTACTCGTCTCGCTGTGACCGCGGAGCCGATCTTCGAACCGTCTGAGGCAATGCGCTTCCAGATGGGCATTGAGGGCGTCGAAGCTCTCGAACGACGGGATGGGCACCAAGAAGTTCCGACGGACATAGCCGACCAGTCCTTCCACCTTGCCCTTTGTCGTTACCTTTGCCTGGACGGCCGAACTTGTCCTCGAACAGGTAGTGGGACTGAAGCTCCGAGAACACCCTGGTCCGCTTCCGCCGGCCGTCTCCAAGGATCCTTGCCACTGCAAGAGTGGTGTTGTCGTAGAGAATGCTCTGAGGCACTCCGCCCAGGAACGCGAAGGCTGAGACGTGCCCGTCACAGAATGACTCTGTTG
>JASMDM010000018.1 GCA_030752795.1 SAR202 cluster bacterium
GACATATGAGAGGCAGCTTGTTTCCAGATTGAGCGCAATACCTCCATGATTTCGGGGTTTTGTTCACCAGACAAAGCATGATCGAGCGGAAGTCCGGAAACGGAGACGGTCTTTCGACCTTGGGTCGTCACAATGGTGAACATCGTGGGGATAAGCGGGACCATAGAAATCCCGACATACGAGTCTTCCATCTCGAAGAGTTCAACCGCCAGTGCGGCGAGCGCGTCAACATCGTCAAAGGCGATCTGGGCTTTTCTAATGATCAGATCTGCCGTCGAGTACACCGCTCGGCCATCCGCCCACATGGTGAAGTTGGGAATCATGTCAGCGGCCCGATTGGATTGGATAGGGACGTGCCGGACCATCTGAAATATCGCTTGGCTAGGCCGGATTGTCCTCGGAGGCGCGACGGGAGCCGACGCAGCCGAAGATTGGTTTCCGTCCGCGCCTGCGTCAGCATCGTCAGGCGCGGCGCACGCAACGACGCCGAGCGCAACGATGGAGAACAACGCAAGCCATCGCAACACACGTTGAGTCATCGAACGACGCGAACGGATGTGACGCGAACAGGAGTATCCACCGGATCAGGGTATCCGGCCATGACCACCATCGAAACCGCCACCCGAGAAATGTTGGCGCGAAAGGCGAGCTTTATGGCAAAGACGTGCTTTATCCAAGCAAGCCACCGCATAATTGTCGGGCATCGTACACGGCGTATGCTTGGCGGTCAACCCATATGGATGGGTTTCCCATGTCATGTTGCAAGACTGGGAACACGACATGGGATGAGCGTCTAGTTGCTACGACACCTGCGCGCGCATCTTGTCGACCGTTGCGCCGGCTTCGGTCACCATGTCCATGAGGATGTCTCGGGCTGGGCGGCGCTCGTTCAGCATGCCACTGATCTGCCCCGACGGGTTGCCGACAAGGTCGTAGCGTCCTGCCATGCGCGCGGCGCGGGTGAACGGCTCTTGCACGATCCCCTGGAGCGGCATCTCCAGCGGCGGCAATCCGGAATCGGCCCACGCGTCTTTGACCAGGTTCTGGTACGATCGCTGCTGCTTGCCCGAGAGGAACTTGCTCAGCGTGAAGTTCTCGGATCGGCCACCTATTATCTGCTCTTGGTGATCGTCGGGGATATTTGTTTCCTCCGACGCAAGGAACGCCGTGCCGACCCAAACGCCCTGCGCGCCCAGCGCGAGAGCGGCCGCAACTTGCCTGCCCGTGCCTATCCCGCCAGCGGCGAGCACTGGCATAGGATCGACAGCATCGACTATTTGCGGCACCAGGACCATCGTGGAGATGTTGCCCGTGTGGCCACCGGCCTCGGTGCCCTGGGCGGTGATGATGTCGACGTTTGCGGCTCGTTGTCGTTCCGCGTGGCGGACCGCGCCGGCCATTCCGATGACCTTCATCCCTTGGGCGTGGGCCCGCTCGGTCATGAACGCGGGATCTCCCAGCGCAGCAGCGAATACAGGCACCTTATTGTCCAGCAGGACATCGATCTTGCGATTCAGCAGGTCAGTCGACATCGGCTCCGACGCCGAGAGCTCAGCAGGACCCAAACCGTGCGCGACGATCAACTCTTCGACCACGGCGACGTGTTGGGGATACTCCACTCGGATGTCCTCGTAAACCTCGTGCTTGCTGGTCGACGTGACGTCTGCGCGAGTGGCGGGAAGCAGGAAGTCGACTCCGAACGGTTTATCGCCCACCAGAGCGCGCAGCTCACGTATCCCGGCGTCGAGGTCGTCGAGATCAGCGAAGTTGTCGCCCATCACGCCCAAGCCGCCGGCGTTCGTTACTGCCGCCACCAGCCTGACCGGTGTCGGAGCCGTGGTCTGGCTCTGTCCACCCGCGGCCATGCCTGCCAGCACGATCGGGTATTCGATGCCCAAGAAATCGCATAGAGGAGTTTGAAGTCCGTTCGTCATCGCTGTTCCCTCCGTTGTGGCACTGTCGGTTTACTCCGATCCCAAACTGCCGCGGACGACGCTTGTGCCAGTCCGCTGTCGGCTGTCGCTATCCGCGCTACTGGCCTCGCATCAACTCCAGCAACCGGGCCGGCGTCGCCGGCAAGTCGTGCACCCTCACGCCGGTCGCGTTGGCAATCGCGTTGATGATCGAGGGGGCCACCGGCACCAGGGCGCACTCGGCCGCGCCCTTGGCGCCCAGTCCGGCGGACGGGTCCCCATTTTCAATCAAAATCGGGATTACCTCGGGCGCGTCTCGCGACGTTGGGATCCGGTACTGCTTGAATCCAACCGACTCGCCGTGCCGATACTCCTCGGTGAGAGCCTGGCCGATGCCCATGGAGACCGCGCCTTCGATCTGTCCGATGAGTCCCTGCGGGAACACCGCTTTGCCGACATCGTGCGCCGCGACCACGCGGATCACCCTGACGACGCCCTGCTCTCTATCGACTTCGACCTCGGCCAGTTGCGTCGCCGAAACGTACACCGGAAACGGGTCGAGATCGCCGTCGGTCGGGTCTTGAGGTTCGGAAACCGGTGCGAACTCTCCGTCGAACCGCATCGGAAGGTTCGCGGACGCCCGGGCTTCGGCAACATCGGCCAGCGACACCCGAACCGTGGCGTCTTGACCGTCGATCGGAGCGACGCCGTCGTCGATCATGTGTAGGGCTTCGGGCGGTTGCTCCAGCAATCCTGACGCTGTCGACAGGACGGCTTCCCTGAGCATCCCGGCCGCGATGAACGCGGCGTTTCCCGCGTAGTACGTCAGCCGGCTCCCGCCGCTCGTCCCGGAGTCAGGGGTGACGTCGGTGTCGCCGCTGGTCACGCGAACAATCTCGTTCGACAGCGAAAGCTCGTCCGAGACGATCCGCTTCCAAGCCGTGTCCGAGCCTTGGCCGATCTCCATCGACCCGGTCAGCAGCCGGATGTGACCGTCTTGCTCCAGCTCCAACAACACCCTGCCCGGCGAGTGCAGCGCGCCCGCCGAACCGACGCCGTACCGCATCGACGCGATCCCGTAGCCACGGACCCAGCGACCGGCGTCTCCGTCCGCCGAGCGACGCTCACGTTGATCGTAATGAGGACGGATGGCCTCCAAGGTCTGCCGGAACGACTCTTCTTGCTCCAGTGTCGTCGCTCTTGCGCTGTCGACATCCGACTGACGACGGTTCATCACCCGGAACTCGAGCGGATCGATGCCGAGCTCGGCGGCCATGAGGTCCATCTGGGACTCCATGGCGAACACGGCCTGTGGCGCTCCGAAACCCCTCATCGACCCGGCGATCGGGTTGTTCGTGTACACGACCCTGCCGTGAATCACGGCGCTTGGGAAGTGATACGGGCTGGTCATCGAGATGCCCGACCGGACGAATATGCTCGGACCGGACGAGGCGTATGCGCCGGTGTCGGCGATCATCTCCGCGTACAGCGCGGTCAAGCGTCCGTCCTTTGTGACGCCTGTTCGGCATCGGATCGTGAACGCGTGCCGTTTGGTCGTGGCGGCGAACGATTCGGCGCGGGTGTAAACGATCTTGACCGGTCGGCCGGTCTTGAGCGCCAGCAATGAAACGATGGTCTGGTACGAAGGGTCGTTCTTGCCGCCGAATGCGCCGCCGACTGTTGTCGGCCAGAATCGCACCTGATCTACCGACAACGCCATCGTCTCGGCGATGGCTTCCTGTTGGTGGTGCGACCATTGCGTTGCGGATCGGATCACCAGGCGGCCGTCTTCGTCCTGATACGCGAGGGCGGCGTCGGGTTCCAGATACGCATGGTCGTGTGCGGGCGTCGTGTAGTTTCTGTCGATGACGATGTCCGCCTCGGCCAGTCCAGCTTCGGCGTCGCCCCAGATCATGCGTCGCTCCGAGGTCATGTTCGGACCTTCGTGAACGCGAGGCGCGGAATCATTTATCGCCTCGGACGCGTCGAGGACCGGGTCGAGCAGCTTGTATTCGACGCGGACCAACGCGAGTGCTTCCGATGCGGCTTCCTGCGACTCGGCCGCGACCGCGGCGACTGGGTCGCCGATCTGTCGCACCTTATCGTCTGCCAGAACCGGCTGGTCCTTGGCTGCTCGTCCGTAGCGGTTGAGGCCGGGCACGTCTTCGGCGGTTGCAACTGTGACGACTCCGGAGACTTTGAGCGCCTCGCTATAGTCGATGCTGACGATCTCGGCGTGGTGATGCGGACTGCGCAAAATTGCCGCACGGAGCATACCAGGCATCGTTAGGTCGCCAGCGTACATCGCGGTTCCGAGCGCTTTTGCCGGAGCGTCGTCTCTCGGGGCAGGCCCGGACGGGATCGGCTGACTATCTTGACCGGCGCTGGCGATTCGAGCGATCGCTTCGACGATGCTGTTGTATCCGGTGCAGCGGCACAGGTTGCTGCCCAGAGCCCGCATGATCTGACGCCTGGACGGCTTCGGGTTCCGATCCAACAGCGCCTTCGCCGCCAGTATCATCCCCGGCGTGCAGAACCCGCATTGGACCGCGTCCGCGTCGACGAATGCCTGTTGGAGCGGATGCAACTGATCCGCCGTGCCTAAGCTCTCGATCGTCTGCACGTCCGCGCCGTCCGCGCGACTCAACGGGACCCGGCACGCACGCACGACTCGGCCGTTCATGACGACGGTGCATGTTCCGCACGTGCCATCCTCGCATCCACGTTTCGAACCGGTGAGACCCAGGTCGTCGCGAAGAACTTCGAGGAGGGTGTGGCTCGAGTTGACGGACAGCGCGTGGTCCGAGCCGTTGACGTTAAGTGTGAGAGATGTGTCGGAATTGACAGTGGCCAATGGGAATCGATCCTCCGGATAGTGTCCGTTCAGCGAGGCGGCGGGCGATCAAGGACGGACGGCGATGGTCCGGAGGAATGGTGGTTGAACGGTCACGCCTGCGGACTCGCTTCGAACGTCGTTCGTGATCGCCGCGAGTCTAGCATTGGCGTCAGTCGCCGTCAATCTGGGGTCGGGCGAGGCGTGGATCTTCGGTCTACCTGCCCACGTAAGCTGCGCGCCTCATGCTTTGCAATCCGAGCGGCGACAGCGTCGCCTCAGTCCCGGCCTACAACGGCTTCGCGCCAGGCGTACACGGCTGCCTGGGTCCGATCGGCTAGCTGAAGCTTGCTGAGGATATTGCTGGCGTGACCCTTGGCTGTTTGCTGCGTGATCACCAGATTTTCGGCGATCTCGGCGTTGCTCATTCCTTTCGCGATGAGCCTCAAGACGTCCATCTCTCGATTCGTCAGCCTGGCATGCGGACTGGTCGCATCTCACCGCTCGGATCGCAGCTCGTCGATGACGCGAGCCGCGACGCTCGGGAGCAGCGTGGCTTCGCCGACCGCCGCTCTACGGACGGCCTCCGCGACTTCCTCCATCCTGAAATCTTTCAACACGTACGAGATCGCCCCGGCTTGTAGCGCCGGAAAGATGTGCTCGTCGTCGTGGTAGGACGTGAGCACCACGATCTGCGTGCGTGGACTGACGTCTTTGACGCCTCTGGTAGCGTCGACTCCGTTCATCCCGGGCATTACGAGGTCCATCAACACGATGTCCGGGATGTGCATCTCGGCCAGCCTGACCGCCTCATCACCGTTCTCAGCCTCGGCAACCACCTCGAACTCGCCCGAGCGCCTCAAAGTACGCTCTGAATCCGCGCCGGACGACGTCGTGGTCGTCGACGAGCAAAATCGTAATTGGTCTGGTCATGAGCCGTCATCCTCCGTGCCGACAGAACCGACGACCGAAATCGATGCGTAAACACGAGTCCCCGCGCCAGTCTCGCTCGCGACGCTCAAGTGTCCGCCGATCGCCGCAGCCCGTTCCTTCATCGACCGGATGCCGAACCCGGACGACTCGGCATCCGTGTCGAAACCCAGTCCGTCGTCGGTAACGGTCAAACAGACTTCATCGCCAGTTTGGACCAACTCGACGGCTGCGCTGTCGGCTTTGCTGTGACGGGCGACGTTCGACAGCGCCGCCTAAACGATGCGAAACAACGCCTGCTGGGTCGCGCGCTCCAACCCGGCGTCGACGCGGATATCAGCGTCCAACGTTACCCCATTCTGGCGAGACCAATCCTGGCAGTATGTGTGTACCGCGGCGGCCAGTCCTTCCTCGTCGAATCCCATCGGGCGCAGTTCTTCGATTAGGCCGGTCAACTCTCTCCGCAGTCCGTCGATCAAGTGCTCGGCCTCTTCGATATGAGTCTCAGCGACTTCAGGTTCGTCGACCAACCGCGCGCGCCGCGCCCAATTGCGCATTCGCGGCGAAGGCTTGCTGTTTCACGCTGTCGTGGAGGTCCCTGGCGAGTCGGTTGCGTTCGTTCACAATCGCCAGGTCGCGCCGCATTTCGAACAGCGCCCTCAACTCTTCGGCCATGTGATTCAACCTTCCGGTGAATTGCCCGAGCTCATCGCCGGAAGGATCGCTCACGCGGACATCGAGCTCGCCGCCCCGCCAAGCCAGGGTCGCGTTCGAGAGGCGCTCCAACCTGTTGACCAGTCCGCGCGCCGCCATCATCCCGAAGGCCGCGCCCGCGAGTCCCGCGACGGCCGCAAGCACTAACAAGCCCACGCCGTCAATCGGCGCCAGTTCGAAAATGACGGATGCTGGGGTGGGCGCTAGCGCGATCAGGACAAGCGCTCCCAATAACCTTTCACCTGCGGCGTCTCGGATTGGCACCACCGATGCGATCTTGTTTTCGGCGTCCATTGACCCGTGCAACCGATCGGAATCGTCGACTCCCGCGAGCGCCGCGGTGAGCGGTTCCTCCAACCCAGGAAACGACTGCAAATCAAGCCCTGTACCCGTGCCGCCGTTGTCACTGAGGCATCAAGTGTCGAGCCCAACAATATGCCATCAGGTCCGATCACGAGCGCCTCGAATTCGTTCTCGTTCACCCGCACCGGTATGGTTCCGGTCAACCGCAACAACGCGAGGTTGTTCTCTCGCATCGCCCCAGCCATGCGGCGATGCCTTCCACGTCCGAAGGAGAGTCTTCAAGATAAGGCCGCAGCGACGGAGCATATTCCACTTTCGCCGTGTCGACTAACCGCACCGGCAGCGATCCGCTGTTCGTCATGGCGACGAGAATGACAGCGGACGCGATGATGATTACGAGTGCCACCGCGAGAAGAGCGCCGACTGTCACAGCCGTGTAACTCAGGGCCAGTTTCCATCGAAGCTGGCTCAAGCACTGTGTGCGCGTTGCGTCGGCGTCCATCAATTTGCCTTGGGGCGGGTGGGTCGTTTCATGAACGGTTATCCCGCGTGAAACAGATTCTGAGTTTGACGGCATGTGGCTGTCCTTACCCAGCCACACCGCGGAATACGACCACGAATCGCAGTGTGTTCAGCATCCCATGCGCGACAATTATAACCCAAAGGTTTCGACCGCTCGCCAAGTAGATCGAGCCATACAACAGCCCGAACGAACCGTTGACGACCATGCCCAGCGGTCCTTCGACAAAATGGGCAACGCCGAACATGAATGCACTTGCGACGACGGCGACCGCCCACGCCACGCGGGTCCGATTCAACATCCCGCCGAATCGGTTGATCAGGAACGCCCTAAACAGCATCTCCTCACCAAACGCGATCATCGTCCACGCCGCGAGCACGCCGACGACCAACACTGGCACGTTGCCTTTCATCGAATCGAAGCGGCTGATGTCTGGCGCATCAATGACCACTCCGGGCAAGTTGACCGCGGTCAATTGCACGATATTCATCGCTACCAAGGCGCCGACGAGCGCCAGAACCGCCAACAGCGCCGTGCGTCGCAGGCTGGCTGGCCGCCTCAGCCCGATGTCGGTCCATCTGATGCCGTCGGCCTGCAACACGCCCGTTGCGATCGCCACGCTGATCAGGTAGGCCCCGGAGATCAAAAAGCCTGCGTCATCAATCCGAGCCCGAGAACCGACGCCGTGATGCCAACGACAACGATTGGCAAGAATGTCAGCAGCACTTTCGCCAACCCGGAGGCTGACATCGATGTTCGGGTCAGTTGGGCGCCGCCGTATTGTGAGGGAAGAGATGTAGAGATCATTGTCGACTCCTTGCGCTTGATGTTGAATACATCTTCAGCGTAAGGCGAAAAACGGCCCAGGCCACGAGTCCGAGGCGTGGTTTCATACCCTACCGCAGAGGAGTATTCGGGTCCGCCGCGAATCCGTCATTCAGATGATTCGTCGCCGCCAGTTGTAACCGCTTTGCCGTTCGGCCATCGGGAGTCGAAGACGCCGCTTTCGATCTGGCCAGCGCTCATTGGTTCGTCCAGGCGCCGAAGCGATCCGGCCAACTAGCCGGCTCGGGGGATTCGCAAGGAGGCGGAGCCTCCCTTGTGCCTGGGTTTGGGGGTGTCCCCAAAAGAGTTTCGAGGGAGGGCGGGTGGGACCCAGGGCGTTCGAGTTCAATGTACTCACCCCAGACAACGACGAGATACGAGACTCAGCGAATAGCGGGCATGACCTCGTTAGCCAGAAGCTCAAGTTCTCGCATGATGTGATCGTGGCTGATCCCGGGGAAGTACAGTCGGCAGATCAGATGGTCCATGCCAAAAGTGTCCGCGAACCGTTGAATTTGTCGTACACAAGTCTCGGGTGACCCGATGATGAACCGATCCGTGCTCAGAGCGCCTAGACGATTGACGGGTGTCGCGTCCGTCGAGCCGATCAACGGGTGCTGCCAGCCGCCGCCGTACTCGTCTCGGTAATTCACGAGCAGGTGTCGCTCGGCGATCTCGTTCGCCTCGGCATCGGTGTCAGCGATCACGACCTCTCGGGTGAGCGGCGCTGACGCCGGCTCCGTTTCTCTTCCTGCAGTGGCCATGTGCTCGCGGTACGTCGCCTGGCAATCGAGCAGCTTTTCGAGCCCGGCCGTCGGACCCGGCACCCAGGCGTCACCGAGGCTCGCGGCGCGCTGCAGCGACAGATTGCCCCACCCGCCGATCCAGATCTGTGGCGCCACATCCGGCCGCGGCTCGATCCGTACGTCCTGAAGCTGATAGTACCTGCCCTCGAACGTCACCGAGTCGCCGGCCCAGAGCTGCCGGATCAGGTCGACCGCCTCCGAGAACCTGGCTCCACGCATTTTGAGCGGTTCCTGGTACAACGCGAACTCGTCGGGCTTGTATCCGATCGCCGCGCCGAGGACGAATCGCCCTTCGCTCATGACGGCAAGCATCGCGGAATCTTCAGCCACGCGCACCGGGTGATAGAAAGGCAACACGATGATGTCCGTGCCCAACTCGATCTTCGACGTTCGGGTGGCGGCTCCGGCCAGGCACATGAGCGGCGACGGCCAGTAGTGGTTCTCGACTCCGTGATGCTCCTCGAGCCACGCCGAATCGAATCCGAGCTCCTCGGCGCGCAGGACCTCGTCCAGGAACTCGCGATAGAAGCGTCCTCCTTCGGTGCCGATGAACCCGAATTTCATCGAATGCCTCCCAGTGTGTGACTGACCGTTATCGATGTTGAGGATGGGTCGAGCCGAACATATAATACAGGGGCAATTCTATCGCCTCCGCAAAGAAAGTTGAAATCATGAACAACAACCAGACGGTCGACACACCGAGCCTGATTCGTACGAAGCGAGAGGTGTCAGGCATATCCGCGACTTTGCTGCCCTTCACGCCGCAGGGTGAGCCGGACTGGGACGGTTTCCGGTCCCACGTCTCGCGAACCGCGGACGCTGGCCTGACTCCCGCGGTCAACATGGACACCGGTTACATCAACCTGCTGGACGACGACACCCGACTCGAAGTCTTGGCGGCCACCCGAGACGCCCTTGACGGCCGTGACTTCGTCGCCGGCGCCTTCGTCGGCGATTCGCCGGGCGATGCGCTGAACCTGGACGAGTACCGACGGCAGGTCGATATGGTGCAGGACCATGGCGGGGCGCCGGTCGTTTTCCAGAGCTACGGCATGACTCAGCAGGGTCCGGAGGATATACTCGCGTCGTATTCGGCCATCGGCAGGGATTGCCCCGAGTTCATCGCCTTCGAGCTAGGCACGATGTTCGCACCATTCGGGCAGATCTATGACCTGGAGACGTACGCGGGCCTATTGGACATCCCGCAATGCACCGGAGCCAAGCACTCGTCGCTGGACCGGTCGTTGGAATGGGAGAGACTGGCGCTGCGCGACGAGCGCCGTCCCAATTTCAAGGTCTACACCGGCAACGACCTTGGCATCGACATGATCATTTATGGCAGCGACTACCTGCTCGGGCTCAGCACGTTCGCCCCGGAGCACTTTGCGCTGCGCGACGCGATGTGGGCTTCGGGGGACCCGGACTTCCACGCGCTCAACGACCTGCTCCAGTACCTGGGCTTCTTCGCATTCCGAGACCCTGTCCCCGCGTACAAACACAGCGCCGCGCAGTTCCTCGAGATACGAGGGCGGATCGACCACAACTCCGCGCATCCGGGCAACCCGAAGCGTCCCGGCACCGACGTCCCGATCCTCCGAGACATCGCCCAACGATTGCAGGAACGCTGGCCGGTCTAGGCGTCACTCGCCCGCACGGCCTCGATCCGTGCCCCGATTCCAGCGGTGAGAGGGAATTCGAGGCAATCCGCAGCGACTGTCGCCTGTGTTGCTGGCCTCATCGCTTGTGTTGCCATCCGATGTTGCGTAGCATGACACCCGTCCGACACCACCACACTAACCCAACATAGAGGTGAATCGCCCGATGAAAGCAGCCCGACTAAGCGGCCCCAAACAATTCGAGATTATCGACGAACCAATGCCCGAACTCAGCGACGGCCAGTGCCTGGTGAAGATGGAGAGATTCTCCGTGTGCGGCAGCGACATCCGTCACGGATACGGCCCCGTTCACCCCGAAGAGGAGTACCCGATGCGGACGGGCGCGCCGTGCCACGAGTGCATCGGCACCGTCGTTGAAAGCCGCTCCGACAAGTTCAAAGTCGGCCAACGCGCGATCGTGCTCCCGACCATGACCGGACCTGGCGGACTAGTCGAGTACCTGGCCGGCGACGAAGACCGCATGGCCGCCATCCCAGACCATGGCACGCTCGAAGAGTGGATCATGTGCCAGCCGTCTGGCACCGTGCTCTACTCGTGCCAACAGATGGGGCCGATCATAGGCAAGCGCGTCCTGATTCTTGGACAGGGCAGCATCGGCCTGTCCTTCACGGCAATCTGCGCACGGGCCGGCGCTAGGCAGGTCATCGCGGTGGACCTGGAAGACAACCGTCTTGAATTCGCCAAGCGCTTCGGCGCCACTCACACGGTTAACCCGACGAAAGACAACCTGGACGAAGCCATCGAAGAGATCACCGGCGGCCTCGGCGCCGAGATTGCCGTGGAAGCCGCGGGCTACCCAGACACGCTCAACAACTGCTTCAAGTACGTCGAGAAGTTCGGCACCGTCATCGTATTCGGCATGCAAGAAGTAACTCCTGCGGGCACGGTTCCGCTCAACTTCCGACAGTTCATGTTCAAGACCCCGACGGTCATCGCAACGATCGGGGCCACCAGCGGAGACGCCATCCACCACATCGAAACGATGATCTCGCTAAAGGACCGAGGCTGGTGGGACCCCGGCGAGATGGTCACCCACCGCTTGCCCTTCGACGAGGTCAAGAAAGCCTACGACATGTACGAAAACCGCGAAGACAACGTCGTCAAGGTGGTGCTGCAGGCGTAGGCTATCGACGGGCGGGTTGCGGCTCGCCCGAATCCTTGGACACCGATTGCGACAACGAGCAGTTGATTCGTGCTCATCGCCTACGAAGCAACAATCGACGAGCATGGCGTTGTGCGGTTGCTCGAACCCCCGCGGCTCTCGAAAGGTCAACGGGCTGTGGTGGTAATACTCCATGAAGAGTCAGCGAGCGGGGTCCCCGATGCCGCGTTGCTGAGTGAGCAAGCGCTGGAAGGGGACTGGAATCGTCCGGAAGAGGACGATGCATGGGCGCACTTGCAACAGGCGAACTCGTATTGACCTAGCAGGCTCGCGGGTCCTCACTCAAAAGTCCCTGACGTCCCTTCCGTTCTTTGCGTCCCTTCAGTCCCACCAACACTGCTATGATCCACATCACGGCTGTTGTTAGCGATCGCCCCGCGACTGGCGGTACCGCTCGACCGTGGCGTCTGTCGGCGGGTAGTATTTGCCGGGAGACACGTTCTCTTCTTGGATCAGGCCCTTGACCCACTCCTCGACCTCTTCGTGCTCCTCCACCCAATCGATCGACTCAACGACGACCCCGGCAGGGACCACCACGATTCCATCATCGTCTCCGACGATCAGGTCGCCGGGGCGTACGGCCACGCCGCCGCACGCGATGGTCACGTTGGCTTCGTAAGGGTCGATCTCGTCAGCGCCGCCCATCGGCGTCCGGTCGCCAGCGAAGACCGTCAAACCGTACTCCTTCACGATGTCCAAGTCGCGGATCGCGGCGTCGGTCACCACGCCTGCCGCACCTTTCATCTTGAGCTGTAGCAGCTTGACGTCGCCGCCGATGGCCGCGTAGATGCGCCCCATGCCGTCGCAGACGAGCACGTCGCCAGGCTCACACGATCCCATCGCCTGATATTCGGGCGACTCCTCGCCGCGATGCGTCTCCGCCATGATGTCGGGACGCGGCGGAACGAATCGCAGCGTCCGAGCTCGGCCCACAAGTTGCTGGCCGGGGGTGAAATTCTTGACGCCGCGCATGAAACAGGGCTCGTAACCTAATCGACGCACGCCGCTGTACACCGTGGCAGCGGACACTTTCTTGTATCGCTCGATCAGCTCAGGGGTAATCTCATCGGACATCGTTTGCACCTCTCGCTTCAGTTGATTGCAAATCGGCCTGGATCAAGGTTGACCGGGCGACGCGATCGTCACCGAGCTCACTCGCGCTCGTTATCGCGCCACGACTCGGCGACGTCGATGTGCCGCTCGAACGCGACGTGGTCGTGGCCTCGGATGTACCGGATCAGCCGCTCGAGTACCTGCAGGCGGGCCAGCCGTCCCGAGATGTGCGGGTGCATCGTCAGTATGAACGCGGTGCCGTACTGGTACGCGCCATCGAACTCCCACTCCCACGCTTCGTACACGTCGCCTGGCGTGTTCATCGAGCCTCGACCGGGGCTGAACGCGTAGTACGGCGCGTCGTCCAGCGACCACGAGACGGGGATCTCGACTAATCGGCCGTTTGGTGAGTCGACGAAATACGGCGCGTCGTGTCCCATCAGGCTGGAATCGTACACGAACCCGCGCTCGGCCAGGAAACCCAGCGAGTGCTGCGTGAGCTCCCAAGACGGCGATCGGTAGCCCAGCGGCCGGTGACCAGCGATCTCCTCGAGGATACGGACGCCCCGATCGAGCACCTCGGCCTCTTCGTCAGCGTCCATCGAACCGGGCGGCTCGTGCATATAGCCATGGTGCCCGATCTCGTGACCTCGGCGCACGATGTCGCGGACTGTATCTTCGTTCCTTTCGGCGATCCAGCCAGGGACGAAGAACGACGCCGGAATCTCGTACCGGTCGAGCAAATCGAGTATCCGGTGCACGCCGACGTTGGGGCCGAATTCGGATGCCGAGACCCTGGACGGATGCTTGGCGGCCTCAGGCGTGCGATGCAAAAGCGCCGAAGCGCCATCCAGATCGAAGCTGAGCATGACGGTGCACTTCGTGTTCCCAGGCCATATCTCTGCCATCAATCGCCTCCAAATTCCGTCTCGATGATCAGCCTAGATCCGTTCGCCTTGAGCAACGTTTCGAGTTCGAATCGAGGTAGCGAACCTGTTGCCCCGTTGCGCGGCTGACATCGCTCTGAGTACCAACTAATCCGTTCGTCCCGAGTCCCGACGCATCGGGATCCCGGCGTTGTCGGGACCTGTCGAAGGACCTCACCCAGCCAACTTTCGCCGCCGGACCGACCGCAGATTCGAGCTTTGTGCCGATGAGAACAACGCACAATCAGACCATCCCTGCCTCTGTCCAGCGCTGAGCAACGTCGATGTGGCGCATGAACACCACGTCCGAGTGCGTCCGGATGTACTGGATCAACCGCTCCAGAACCATCATCTTGGCGAGCCGGCCCGTCACCTGGGGGTGCATCGTCAGGATGAACGCGCCTCCGTACTGGTAGGCGCCGTCGAACTCCATTCGCCAGCCCTCGAACACGTCGGCGGGCGTGTTCATCGACCCCATGCCTCGGTTGAAGACGTAGTAGGGGTAGTCGTCCAGCGCCCACGAAACAGGAAGCTCAACGAGACGGCCGTTCGGCGAGCCCACGAAATAGGGTGCGTCGTGTCCCATCAGACTGGAGTCGTACACGAATCCGCGCTGCGCCAGGAATCCCAGCGAGTGCTCGGTCAGATCCCACGAGGGCGACCGGTAGCCCCGCGGCCGCTCGCCCGTGATGCCTTCCAGTATCTCGATCCCTTTGTCCAACACCGCCTGCTCTTGACCCGGATCAAGGGTCGCCGGTGGCTCGTGCATGTAGCCGTGGTGTCCGACCTCGTGGCCGTCACTGACCATCCGACGAACCGTGTCCTCGTTGCGCTCGGCAATCCACCCCGGCACGAAGAACGACGCCGGTATCTCGTATCGGTCCAACAGGTCGAGTATCCGGTGCACTCCGACCTTCGGCCCGAACTCTCCGATCGACAGCGCGGTCGGCCGATTCTCTGCATCGGCGTTTCGGTACCGCATGATTGACGTACCGTCGAAATCGAAGGATAGAAGGGCCACGGTTTTGGTGCTGCCAGGCCATATGCCCGCCATCGAAAGCCTCCTGAGATGAGTGACGCGATGATCATATAACGAATGCGCCGCAGTTGCATAACCGGCGAACGGTGCGTAGCCAAAGCGATGAAATCACACGTAATCGTGTACGTTTCAGACAACGAAACGACCAGCGCCGAGTGCGTTGGGACGCTCCACTCGTGTGATACACTGTCGCTGTCGTCGTGCGTAATTTCCGCGTAATTTCGACTCCCCAAACTTCACGTCGTGATGGCAAGACCCTGCCGGATACGACAAGTAACGGCTCGGAATCCGGTCGATGCTCCGTTGGTTGGGCGTCGCCGCGGGAGATTGACTATGATCGCGAAGTCGGCCCTTCTCAACTAAGCTTCAACTCCCCTGCCGATGGCATCGACGCCGGCAGGTGAACGCAACCGTTCTCGGCTCCGTTGGACGGGTCTCACTCTGATTGCGACCGTCGCCGCACTGGTTTTCATGGGCGCCGTTTCATCCGAGGCTCCGACGCTGGGCAGCGACGCGTTCGGCGTCCACCACGCCAGCGTTCTGGGCATTATCCTCAGCGTCCTTGGCATGATCCTCAAAGCAATCATGTTCGTGCTGAAACTCATCGGCCGAGCGATCAAATGGGTCGTGATGTTCATCGTCCGGAGGATCCGCGGCGGCGGCGAGAAGGCCGAGGAAGAGGACAGCGCCGCGTCCGAGGAACCCGAGGCGCCTCCCGGAACCGTCCAGCTAAGCACCGTTCGCGGAGCAGCGGCATGGCTTGTCGTCAGAACCGGATCGAATCCCGGCAGCGTGCTTGAGATCGTCGGCGACAAAGTCACGGTGGGCAAAGACGAGTCGTCCGGCGTCCATCTCATCGATTCATCCGTCGACACCGCCCACGCCCTAATCCGCGTCCAGCAGGGCACGTACACATTGTCCGACCTGGGAAGCCGTTCGGGCACCTGGGTCAACGGCAAGCTTGAAGCCGGCGTTGTGTTGAATGACGACAGCAAGATCTCGGTCGGCACGTCTGAGCTGTTCTTCTCGAAGGTCGGCGGCGCGACCGAGTTCGACGACTCAGACGAACAGGCGGGCGGGGTGCTTCTGGTCCGCTCCGGGCCAGCCATGGGTCGAAGCTTCAATTTCGGACTGGGCGACTGGGCGATCGGCAGCCAGGTCCCCGAGAAAGGCGCTCAGATCGATGACCCCGCCGTGAGCCAGCAACACGCGATGCTGCGGTGTATGAGAGCCGCGTCTGCCGCCTGTACGATCTCGGAAGCACCAACGGCACAAAGGTCGACGGAGCAGATCTCAGCGGCGTCGTTCTCCAGAACGGCGACCTGCTCAAGTTCGGCGAGACGGAGCTCCAGTTCGTCCACGAGGAGTCCGTGTAAGGTCAGGTCACTGAGGTGAGTTTTCGCTCGCCCTGAGATCCTAGCAGGGCCGCCCAAGGTCCAAGTTCATTACGCAAGCGCTGATTTGACGGGGACTGGACTCGCCTGCGAAAACTGTCCGGTCAAGGTGGTTCGACAAGCTCACCACGAATGGATGTAGGCGAGGCTCCGCTCCACATCCGTTCGCCCTGAGCCTGTCGAAGGGTCGCCTACACGTCAGCCCCGCTCCGAGTCCGTTCGCCCCAAGCAACCTTATATCCGAGGGGCAGACAACGCATGAGCCAGTGACGGCAAGATATCCACTGCCATTTTGAAGCCGCAGGTGAAGAATCTGGAACCCTGTCGATGGACCCCGACGCGAGCCGTGTTGCATCGTGTCTCGAAGTCTGCGTGCGTACGGGCCTGTTCAAAATGCGAACCGTGATTCCGGACCCTAGTACCCGCCGAACTCCAGCGCCGATTCGTACATCGCCTGGACGTTCTCGGCGGGGACCTCTTCGCGGATCGTGTGGCAGGACGCCAGAACGTAACCGCCGCCCACACCGAGCTCTTCAATCTTGGCTTTGACGTCGTCGCGCACGTCTTGCGGCGAGCCGAACGGCAGCGCGTGCTGAGTGTCGATCGCGCCCCAGAACGCGATTTTGTCGCCGAATTCGGCCTTCAAGCGGGCGGCGTCCATCCCCCACGCGGTGGTTTGGACAGGGTTGATGCCGTCGATCCCGATGTCGATCAGGTCTGGGATTAGGTCGAAGATCGCGCCGTCGCTGTGCATCACAATCTTGGCGTCTGTGTTTTTGCGAATCGCCTCAACGCACTTGGCCAGGTACGGCTTTATCTGCTTTTCGAACATCTTCTGGCTAAAATATGCCCTGTCCTGGAGACCGAGGTCGTCGGCAAACGACACGACATCCACGTAGGCGCCGGCTTGGCCGAGCAGCAAGGTTGTGGACGCGACGATGGAGTCGGTCACGTGCTCCAGCAAAGCCTGAGCGATGCCGGGTTCGAGAACCAGGTCCTCCATGAATTCCGAAAAACCGCGCAATCGTTGGCACGGTGCAACCGACGAGTGCCCAACCGACAGAACGATCGCGTGGTCCGTTTCATCGTGCAGTCGCCGCGCACGTTCGCTGAGCGCGTCGGCGCTGTCGGACGCCTCTGGCATGCTCGGCCAGGCGTACTTCTCGATGTCGGCCATCGTCAGGCCGTCTCGCTGGAACGGTCCTTGCTTGTACATGTATGGGGCGTCCTCGTTCCTAGGCCGTTTCCAGATGACGCCCCACTCGTCGCGATAAGTGAACTCGTCTATCCGAGTTTGAACCATGGCCTGAGAATCGACAGGCGCGGCCGCCTGGACGGTGCGCGTGTCCACGCCGAACCTTTCGAGGATCTCCGCGCACGGAGTCACGTCCTTCGACGGGTTCAGGGGGTCGTTGAGGTCCGCGCGGTTGAGTTCATCCGGCAAGCCGAGGCTGACCGCCAAACGTCCGTAAGCGTTATTGTCGATCGAGCTGGCGATCGCGCCGAAATCCAGCGGAACGCGGTCCGGCTCCTGACGGCTCAATGTCCTGACAACTCGTTCTCTGTGGGTCATGGAAGCCATTGCTATCCCCTCCGTTCGGCGGGACTCACCCGTCCGCATAGAATCCGTTCGTCTCCGCGTAAAACCCGTCCGTCTTGTTCTTATGGAAGTCCGCGGCTCGACAAGATCACGCAAGAATGTCGCAGTCAGACGGCACGAAGTTACTAATTATTGGCCGCGGCGATCCCAAGCTGTCCACGAACCATCTGCACGGCGGAACCGGCGTCGCCGGTGGTCCCGTCGGCGCCTATCTCCGTGGCAAACTCACTCGTGACCGGAGCTCCTCCGACGTAGATTTTGACCTGGTCCCGCATCTCGAGCTCGACAGCTCGGTCGATCGTGACTTTCATGTTCTTGATGGTGGTAGTGAGCATCGCCGACAAGCACAACACCTGTGCGCCCTGCTCTTCGACGGTCTTGAGGAACTCGTCGGGCGGGACGTCCGGTCCGAGGTGTGTCACCTCAAACCCAGCTCCCTCGAGCATCATACCGACCAGGCTCACTCCGATGTCGTGCAGATCGCCCTGCACCGTCCCGGTCACGGCGCGCAGTTCCGACGACCTACTTTCGCCGGTTAGCAGCGGTTTAACGATCGCCATCGCGGCCTTCATGGCCCTCGCCGCGACCAACATCTCGGGCATGAAGAATTCACGCTGCTGAAACTTCTCGCCGACCACGTCCATCCCCGGAATCAGACCTTCGTTGATGATCGTGATGGGCGCCATTCCGTCGGCGAGTGCGCGCTGCGTCCAGTCCACGGCTGCATCGCCATCCCCATCGATCACGTACTGGCTAAGCTCGTTCAGTTCCATGTTCGACCCTCCGCGTCACGATAGCGTTCTGAGCTATGATATCGGCAGTGCTCAGGATGCAGCGCATCTTATGCCCTAGCCTGAGGATAGTCAACAGAACGTGCTAGTTGGAGGCTCGACGACGCGAAGAATAACCGGTGCTCTGGCCGTTCACGGCCAAGCCATCACCACCCACGAGTCCGTCGTCAGTCCTAGGCGCAACAACCACCGGTGCTCTGGCCGTTCACAGTCAAACCAACACCGCACGCGAGCACGATCTCAGCCCCAGGCGCAGCGGCCACCGGTGCTCTGGTCCTTCCGTCGGAAGGACCAAGCCAACGTCGCACACCAGCACGTCCTCAGGCCCACGCGCACAACCGCCGGTACTCTGGCCGTTATGGTCATCAATTAAATAGTTTGTGCTTGACGCTTCCCACGACGTTGAGTGTTCCGCAAAAGGCGAAGCCTCGAGATTGCCGCTGGCAACAGTGCCTGTTCAACGACCAGATTCTTCGGCTGCGGCCTCAGAATGACACAAATTTTCGGTACTACTTATTTTGCTTATCGCCCTTCACGACCAAGCCAACGCCGTCAGCTACTCTCGCCCCGGTCGCTTGAACGGGATGCGGCGGCCGATGCCTTCGAGCGTAGACTTGAGCACGTCTGGGGTGACTTCCGGGGCGCCCGACGAACGGGCTTGCGCTTCGACGGCGTTCTTGACTCGGCCCCGAATGAAGCCGGGGATGCGTTGGAGTCGTTGCTCGGCCTCCGGAGACCAGGACACGTCGGCGCCTGACGCGACGTCGCCGTTGGTGTTGGGCTCGTACAGGCACCAGATGTCCTCGGCGAACAGATCGTTGGAGAGCGCGTGGGCCCGAGCTCGGCACCCGCCGCATACCTTGCCGTACTCGCACTCGCCGCAGCGGCCTCCGGGCGATTGCTCACGCATGCTGCGAAGCACTGGCGCGTCAAGCCAGATGTCGCCGAACGGCTGCGATCGAACGTTGCCCGCCTCTAAAGGAAGGTAGGGGCAGGGGGTGACTCCGCCTTCTGGGTTGACCCTCACGTACTGTCGGGCGGCCATGCAGCCGGCATTGGCCAGCAAAGCCGAGTCCTGCCCCGCGGCGACGCGACTGATCTGCGGGGCGCATCGCGCACGGACCATCATGTCGGGATACCGGTCCTGGGCTTCCACGACCGTTTGCAGTGCCTCTTCGTACTGGGCCGGAGTGATGTCGCTCAACTCCTCGCCGCGTCCGGTGCACACCAAGAAATACAGCGTGAACCCGGTGACGCCTTCTTTGTGGGCGAACTCGATCATGTCGGCGAGTTCTTCGCGGTTCCAAGGCAGCACCGTCATCTGCAAGAGAACGGGCAGATCCTGCTCGACGCACATACGGATGCCGCGAACGGCGCCTTCCCACGCGCCGGGCACGCCCCTGAAGTTGTCATGCAGCTCCGACTTCAGCGAATCCAGGCTGATGCCGGTGCCAGAAATCCCGGCGTCTTTAAGCTCGCCGACCGTTCGCTGACTGAGCAACATTCCGTTGGTGCCAAGCACCACGACCATGCCTTTGCCCGAGGCATGCGACGCGAGGTCGACGATGTCCCGTCGCATCAGGGGTTCGCCGCCGGTGAGGATGAGCATTCGAGTCCCAGCCGCGAACATCTCGTCGATCAGACGCCGGCCTTCGTCCAGCGAAAGCTCGTCCTTGCCCTGATCGCCAGCGGAGAGGTAGCAGTGGGCGCATCGAAGATTACAGCGATTCGTGGTGTTCCACGATACGAGCTCGGGCTGCCAGGTTTTGCCGCCGCCAGTCTGGCCGGAATCGATTGCGGGGAAGTCCAACGTCATCGCGATCCCCTGTGGCGCGTCACGGGTGGTGGAACCTGCCGGTGTCGCCCCAGAAGCCTTTGGCTTCGTCGAGCATCTCGGGAGTTACCTCGCCGCGTCCTTCTCGTGCGGCATAGTCCTCTACCGCCTTCACGATCATCCCCCGCACGAACTTCGGGATTCGCTGGACCCGCTCGGTCGCCTCTGCGGTCCACACCAGGTCCGAGGCGGCCCGCGCCGAACCCTCTTCCCATTGGTGGTATTTTTCTTCGATCATGTCGGGCGTCACCGACGACTTGCCCTGTTTGGCGGCCAACACTTCGACCCGCTGACGGGTCAAGTTTCGCATCATCCCGGCCGGCACGTGTTCTAACCGAGCCAGGGCTTCAGGCGTCCAATCGAGATCCGAGCTCGCGGTGTCCTCGTCTGTCATACCTAACCCTACATCCCCATCTGCTCTCTGGCTTCGTCCATTATCTCGAGCGTCACTTCTTCGTGTCCGCCGTCTCGCGCGTATTCTTCGATCGCCTGTCGGGCCATGTTCTGTGCGAAAGGAGGCACGTTTTGCAATCGCTCGTCAGCCTCCGCAGACCATGAAATCGCTGAATCTTCACTGTCCGTGGACTCGTCGACGGACTTCGGGGTGGTTCGGCCCGTGGACACGAGAACGCTGCACCGAGCCAGTCTCGCCAGGTTCTCGCTGGTGCTGCCAATGTCGGCGAGTTCGGTTTTGTGCTGCCCGAAGCGCCCGATCACGAGCATCTTCGGGTTGCGCTCGTCCGCGTAATCGAGCAACCTTTGGAACGGTTTACCTTCCAGCAACGTGGTCTTGACCCGCTGACCGGCGGCTTCGCCCATTCGCTCTGCCGTGTCGAGATGGCCTTGGTACAGGGTCTCCAAGCCTCGATCGATGATCTCTTCGTGGAGTTTCTGTTGGTCGTCGAAACGGAAAAGCTCAGCGCCCGCGTCCGACAGCACGTCCGCGATGCTCTTGAACGCGACAATGTGGAACTCAGGGTCGAAAACGCTGACGACCTCGACCGACTCCTCCAGCGCGGCGCCCAGGGCCAGCGCGATCTCGACCGCCTTGAACGATTCGGGGCTGCCGTCGACAGTCGCCATGATGCCGCTGCTGTCGGGAGGGCTCTTGCGCACGAGCGCGACGTCGATCTCCGTGCTGCGCAACACCCGCTCGCTGACGCCGCCGATCTGGCTTCGCGGCGCCGCGCCGAGCCCGACGGCGCCCATGGCAACCAGGTCGTAGCCGTCCCGGTCGATCTCTTTGAGCACCTCAACGTAGTTCTTGCCCTCGGCCATCTGGCGCTCGAAAGGAATCTCGCGCTCCCGGCAGAGCTCTTGAGCGTGGTCCAGGTACGATTCCGAGATGATCTGCAGCCCGTTGGAGATCAGGCTCTCGTGGGTGGTGCGCTGGCGCTCCAACTCCTCCGGAGTCTGGTATCGCTCAGGGAGGCCTGGCTCCATCTGGGTAAACCTGCGCTCGTGGAGCCGTGCGGCGTAGGCATGAAAACCGATTACCGTCGACCGAAAGCGCTCCGCGAGATTGCTCGCGAGTTCGACCGCCTCGTCGCTGTGAGGCGAATTATCGACTGGGACCATGATGCGCTTGTACATCTGCACTCCTCACCGACCGTTCCGCTTGCCAGGTATTTTACCAGACGCCGAGGGCGCGTTCATCGTACCTCGGTTTGAAATCTCCCATCAATCTTTCGTCTGTTCGCAGCCCGGAATATTCATCGAGCCCAGGGCACTCGACTTGAACATGCTGATGCTTGGCGTTGAGAAGATGGTTCGGACTCTCATCGGCGAGAGCATCACGTTCGCTTTGGATCTTGAGCTTGATCAGCAAGTGGTCAGAGCGGACCTGGGTCAGTTGGAGCAAGTCTCGGTCAATCTGGTGATCAACACTCGCGATACCATGCCGAACGGCGGCGAGCTCACCGTGCGAACCAACAACGTCCGATTCTCCGAGCCTCAGGCAGGCCAGCACTCGGACATCGCCGCCGGGGATTGGGGCTGCCGACGTGCTTCGGAATCGTGACTCGGTCGGACGGGCACATCGCCGTCGATAGCGTGCCCGGGTCCGGTGCGAAATTCAGCGTGCACCTGCGACAGGTGCTGGACGGCCCGCGCCGTGAATCAGCGAAGAACAGTCCCGACACCGTGACGCGCGGAAGCGAGGTCTTACTGCTGGCCGAGCACGACGATTCGGTCAGGACCGTTGTCGGCCAAATGGTGCAAGCTCAAGATTATTCGGTCGTGGAGGCCGCGAACAGGGCTGGGGCCCTCGAAGCCGTCGTATCGGCGGATAGCCTAATCGATTTGCTGCTGACCGACCTGGACATGCCTGGTATGAGCGGGCCGCAATTGGCCGAGGAAGTTCTCAAATTGCGACCCGAGGTCCGCGTAATCTTCCTCTCGGGCCACGCCGGTGGCGCCGCCGTGGCCGGGGGCAATTCAAACGCGAACGCTGACTTCATCGCCAAACCGGTGACGCCGGATCAACTTTCGAAGAACGTCGGTGAGGTCCTTTGCCGGCGGTTGGCATAGACTCCTGGTCGTCAACGATGCCAGGGCAGTCTACTCTGATCTGAGAGGCGCCCACTCACTCAGTGTGACGTTCGGCTGGCGCCCCACGGATCGCACCGCGTCGACGACAGCGTCCAGCAACAGGCTGGCGTCTTGACCGCGGAAGAGGTGACCGGAGCAACTGCAATCGCTGGCCCCGAACCCCTTCGCCACGTCGAATGCGTCGGCTAGATAGCGAGCAATGGGGCACTCCACGCGCGTGTCGCTTTCAGCGGCGACGATCGCAACCGGCCGTCCCTTGGGGCGCACGTAGTCGATGTGCCAATGAGGTCGTACAGGCGGTCGTACGTGATGGGGCATGCGGCTGGATATGCCCTTCATGGCAGATCCGACGTAAGCGTAGACTCCAGATTGATAATCGACGCGACCCAACCGGCCGGTCCTGATCGTCATGTCGCGGTCGAGCTCGAAGAGCACGCAGTAGGCGCCTGGGCCAAGTTTCGGTAGGACGGCGCCGATCGAACGCCACTCACGCCGTATCGACGGTCTCCTGGCCAAATGCAACCTCTCCGCCAAACTGGCCGCGCTAGACGAGATAAAATCGTACGCGAACGTCGCGCGGGCCGGTCTTGCCTGCCTCGGACTGCTATAGGTGAAGCGCCACCCGCAACACTTTCGACGGATCTTCCTCGGCAAAGCGGAAGGCCGCCGCCGCGTCTTCCAACGCGTAATCCGCTGAGACCATCGGCCCCAAGTCGATCTTGCCGGAGGCTACCAGCGAGACTGCTCTGTGGAAGTCGGCTCGGGTCATAGCTCGCGGGAAGATCAGAGTCCGCTCGGCCATATACATTCGATACAGGTCCAACGCGAGCAACGGATCGGGAGAGATTCCAAACGCGATCACACGGCCGCCCGGCTTGACCGCGTCGATGGCCTGTCGCAGAGTCTCAGGTTTGCCGATCGCCTCGATGACGACGTCAGCGCCCTGGCCGTCAGTCAGGCGCAGGGTTTCGTAGACCGGATCAACGTCGGCTGCATTGACCACGTGGTCCGCTCCCATGCTCTCGGCCAGCTCGAGCTTTGCCGGCGTGCGGCCGACCGCGATAACTGGCGACGCTCCGGACAGCTTCGCCAACTGGGTGTGCATGAGCCCCGTGGCGCCCTGCCCCAATACGGCTACCGACTCGTGGGATCGAATATCAGCCAGGCGTTGAGCGTGGACCACGGTGCTCAACGGCTGGATCAGCGCGCCCGAAATGAAGGTCACTGCTGGCGGCAGCCTGAATGCATTGATTTGTGGAACGACCAGAAACTCGCGGAGCGTCCCGTCGATTTCACGACCCAGGAGGCGTCCGCTCTCGCAGAGATTCTCTTTGCCGAGAATGCATCGCTCACAGTTCCCGCAGATAAGGTTCGGATTGACCGCAACGGAGTCGCCCAGGTTGAACTGAGTTACGCCGTCGCTGAAATCCTGTACCACACCGGAGACTTCGTGCCCAAGAACGCGGGGATAATCCACGAGGGTCCCGCCATCGTAGATGTGAACGTCGGTTCCGCAAATGGCGGTGGTTTTCACCTCCACGAGCAACTCACCGACGGCCGGGGTCACATCGATTGCATCGACCACCTGGAGCTCTCGCGGGCTTTCCAAAATGACTTGTCGCATTGATCAGAGCCTCATCAACAATCCGCAAACCCGAGCGTGCGGCAATGGAATAGATCGAGTATCTACGGTGCAAGCGCATATGTGGACCGACGCGGAGCAAGACGACACGATCCGAACGCAAATAATCCACATAGTAGATCAACGTCTGCGCGCCACGCCCAAACCCAATGTCACCGGTATGAAAATGGCTGCACAGGGTCGGTCTGAAGGCCGAGCCCACCATCCAGTTGGTGCTCTGCCCCTTCAGGGCCAAGCCTAGTTTTCATGCTTTGATACGGGGGCGGCAACCGCCAATCTCATCCTGAATCGCGTGGAGATCCGGGGCTTCCGACACTCCACGCGCAAAATCGACCGATCTCGCCGCCCGCAGGCAGCGGCAACCTTGTTGCTAGTCCAATACCGTCATCTCTTCGACCGGGAAGCGAGTCGTGATCTCCGGACCGCTCTCGGTCACCACCATCATCTCCTCGACACGGACACCCCACTCGAGAGGTTTGCCGTGCTGCGTCTCGAGCGCGAAGCTCATCCCCGGCTGAATCTCAACCGGATGATCGAGCGAGTAGATCCGAGACACCACTGGCGTATCGTACTGAGCGAGTCCGAGACCGTGGCCCCAAAGGTTGGCTGCTGCCTGGTCTTCTTCGACGTAGCCCCACGCTTCCTGCGCCGACGGCCAAACCTCGACGATGTCGCGGGTGGTCGCTCCGGGCCGAACCTTGTCGATGGCGTCGTAGAGCCACTCATACGCGATCTTGTAGTACTCTTTCTGCTCCTGCGTCGGTTGCTTGCCCACGCAATACGTCCGGTACTGGCAGCTCTTGTATCCGTTCCACGTCACGGCCGCCATGTCGATGATGACGAGTTCGCCGGGTTGGATGATTCGGTCGGAGAAGTTGCGCCAGTTGGGCCAGCTATTGGGCCCCGACGACACGATCACGTCCTCGACGTCTTCGACGCCGGGGATGTTGTACAGGTAGTTCATCGCGAACGCCGTGATCTCGTTCTCACGCATGCCCGGCCGCATGAAGTGCGAAATGGCGGTGTGGCAGCCGTCGCAGATCGCCGCGACGATGCGCATGATCTCGAGCTCGTCTTCGTTCTTGATTGACCGGGCCTCGACCATCGGGGACGCCCCGTCGGTCCAGTTGATTCCGGCTTCCTTGAACGCGTTCATCATGTTGAGGTCTACGAAGTCTGTGCCTAACGGGGCGTTCTGGACGCCGTACTTCTTCATCTCTTCGACAATCGCGTTGGTAAACTTCGTGACCTGCTGCTTGGCCGCGGGGCCAACGGCGCCCTTGATCCAGGAATAAGCGTAGCGCACGTTCTCGGTCGGTATCCACGGGCAGTGGCGGTTGATCTGGGTGCCGATGTCCCCTTGCTCGAATAGGATCGGTTCCGATCCTTCGCAAAGAAGCGCGTATCGTAGACCTGGCTTGAGGCGGCACCAGCCCGGCGTGATCGTGCTGGTGGTGTACCGGATGTTCTCGTCGTACATGCAGAGCATCGCGCCGAGTCCGTGTTTCCGCATCGCCGCGCGTGCGCGCTCCAACCGATAGACTCGTAACCGGTCCCAGTTGATTCGCTGCTGCCAGTCGGTCCCGATAAGTCCGAAGCTCGATGAGCCGTAGTTTGGCATATTTCAATCCTGTTTTAAGATTCCAATTAATAACGTTGATGTTCTCGATTTCTAGGCAGGTCCGGCAGGTCGATAGTCGAGAACGTCGTTCAGCCAGTTGAACACCTCTGCTTGGATCACGTGCAGGTTGTCCTTCTGGCAATGGAGCACTCCCCCGAGCTCGTTGTCGTGCTCGATCACGATCGCCTTCTTGACCTCGGAGCCGAGTTCCTCCAGATATTTGATCGAGGTGGTGGCCGGAGCCGGAACGAAATCGTCGATGCCGACGATGACAAGGAACGGGCAGGTGATCTTCCCCAGCACCCCTTCCAGCGTGAACTTTTTGCATACCTCGGCGTAATCGTCGTCATTGTCGACGCCGAACAGCCGGTGCATGCGACTCAGGTGGCTGGGGCTCTCCATCGGTCCGCCGCCCCACCGGTACATCGCGCCCGCGGATACGGCGGCGGCGATCCGGGGCTCGTACGCGGCCGCTCTCGGCACGTGATACGCGGCGAAGCTCGGACCGCCAAAGATGATGCGGTCAGGGTCGACGTCCGGACGAGTCAGCAGGTAGTCCACGGCCGGAGACACGAAGTGCTCGGAGTCGTACCGAGTGCCCAGCCCGTGCTGGTACACCGCCAAACCCGGACCCGGGTGATCGTAAAACAGGGCGTTGTACCCGTTGTTGGCCGCCGGGATGCCCATGTTGAAGTAGTTTTCTTCAGTCAGCGAGTCCGCACCGCCGATCCAGATAATCGTAGGCGCCGGGCCGTCGGTCCAGCGCGCGTGAACGAAGAACCCGTCGAGCGTCGTGTCTTCGTATGGCACGTCGACGCGTTCAACCTTGGTTTCCTGGTACGGCATCGATGCAATGAAATGCTCGCGGGCCTTCAAGAGCTGCGGAAGTTTGTCTGGATCATCGGCAGGCAACGAGTCCTGTGCCAGGCGATAGTAATTCGACGCCCGCTGGTGCGCGAACCGAGCAGAACTGTGGTTGGCGTGGGCTTCGGCCTCGGTCGCCATCTCCGCCGCCAGGTCTCCCATGCGGAGCCACTCGCTGTTCCAGCTATAGTCGTCAGCCGGATCGATCCGTAAGACGGCCTGGTAGACCTCGGTGAAGTCCGCCGCGCCGAAATCGCTCAGCGCGATTATCCGGCTGACCTGATACGACATTCTCGGCAACTCGGGCCACGCCATGTAGGTGGTTACGGGCATGATGTCTCTCTCCTCGGCTTGTATTCGATTGCCTCTTCGATGTCCGGCCCGCTCACACAGACATCGTCACGAGACATCGTTTCAGGCCGATGGTACACCGAAGCCCGCGACGCTGACAATCGCCGTCATCTTGCACAGACGCGGTGCCCCACAATTTACGCTGATCGCCCAATCGCCGGTGCTCTGACCGTCATGGCGATGAACTAAATAAGTTATGTCCGACGCTCCTCGTGATGCTGGCTATCCGTCGATAGTGAGCCACGCACCGATCCGTTCACCCTGAGTTCGTCGAAGGGCCGCCCACACTCAAACGTCATTCAAGCCGCTATGGTAATTGACCGAATACGTTGTGCTCAACGTTTCTTGCCATGATGGCTAACCCAGAGGAAAGAAGCGTTTGGGTTGCTCGGGCAAGATGGTGTGTTCAGCGACCAGATTCTTCGGCTGCGGCTCAGAATGACACATTCTTCCGGCGCCACTTAATTTGTTTATCGCCATCGTAACCGAGCCCACACCTCACGCTACATCGAAGCCCTGAACTCGTCGATGTCCCGGTAGTCGTCCCAACCGGCTGAATGCTCTCCGAGCAGATCGCCAAGCCTCTGGTCAAACAGATCCGCTTGCTCCGCCAGGGTCGCCAGCGGTCCGGAAGTATAGGCCATCAAATCTGGCAAACCGTGTCGCCGGTACGCCGAGTCGATTTCGGAGTGTCTGTTGAAGTTCCCGTCGCCCAGCCCCACGACAGTCTTGTCGAGCATCGATGTGACGTCCGACTGCAGGGGCCACGCATCGGCGTTGGCGCCGACGCGGTCGCCCCGATTGCAGGCGGCACGCAATTTGCGAACCGCGTCTTTGAATTCAGGGTATCCTCGTTGAAATTGCTCACGAATCGTCGTGGTCGCCGGCGCCGACGCCTGTGCCCGACGCAGCACCGCTCTCGTGCCACGTGCCAAATCTTCGCCGGCGTCGAGGATGTCGGCCGAGCTCGACGAGGTTGTGATCGTTGTGATGAGTTCATCGATCCGGTCGGGCCTATCGTTAAATGCCGTGGACGATCCGAGACTCTTCGCCAATCCCTTCTCGAAAAAGACCTGGTTGACCAGCGCCAGGCACTCCCAGGAAGCCTCGACGACCTTCCACCCGGCGTACCGCGCGTCAGAGAGGTTCCTGTCGACAGCGGCATCCCTCAAGTTAGCCACGTGCGCCAGGGGGTTAGCGTAGTTGGCGAGAGCTCACCGAATCATCTCCGGCTTCGCTTCCGGTTTCTGCAAATCGAGGACTCGTTGTCTCAGCCCTTCGAAGCGCGCTGCTTGGGCTTCGGACCGGGCATGCAGCACTCGGGTGGTGTGAACGGTGGCCGGCGCAAAAGCCCATCCCCGAATCAACCCGGTCGCTAACCCCTCCATCGTCTCCCAAGTGATCGCCCAGAAGTCGAACAAGACGCCGTCGAGAAGAAAGGTTCTGGCTATCGGCGGGTTCGCCCCATCCGCAGGGATGTAGTAGATGTCCAGGTCTGAATCCTAGCGGGCGTCGCCTCGAACGCGCGAGCCGTGGCAGCCGATGATGTCGACTTCGTCTCGATGGTTCTCGACAGCGTGCGCCACCAGCAAGTCGGCCACGGCGAATGCGTCCGTCACGTGTGATCCTCCGGCACGTCGTAGATCGCGACGATCAGAATCGCCCGATCACGGTTTGCGAGCCGCCACCGTCAACCAAACCGGCAGACCGGCTCTCGGGTTGACTCTCCAGCCCATCAACTCCGGCCTCGACCCGGTTTCGTACGAATAACCCTCCCAGAACCGGGAGTCTTTGGCGGGCGATTCAAGCCGCAAACCCGACCGGG
>JASMDM010000019.1 GCA_030752795.1 SAR202 cluster bacterium
GACGGCGACCTGCATCGAAACAAAACGGAGCTTTTCTTATCTTCTGTGTTCTCGATCACTGCTGCTCCTTCCCTGGGGACATTCTATCCCCCTGTCAGGAGCTCGCTTTATCTACCGACTGTCTCTATTAATTTCAGGCCCGAATGTGTCCCATTTCCGCTGACGGTCTACAGCTTCGCGGCAGTGACTGTCGCGGTGATCGACCATCCTTGCCACGGGGGGAACGCGGCGTGCCTGACCGACACGACGCCGGACATGTCGCAGACTCAAATCCGAGTTACCAACGGAAGCACACAAACCGCGCAGGCTGGAGTCGATGTTCGGGTGTGGAAGGTCCGCAGCATTTCGCCGTATCTCAGCCAGGAAATTGCATCTGGACAAACCGGCGCGGGCGGAATCTTCGAGTTCGATTGGAGAGGAGACTTCAACAACTTCGACCAGCTCATGTTGGTCAAAGTATCCCCGCGGGAGGTCAGGCACGATCCAAGTGGGTGAGCGTATTCGACGCCCAAGAAGAGAAGCTTGTTCACGGACAAAACCAAATGATCGTGAATCTTGAAGTGTCGGGCGGTTCGGGATCGCCAGCCCCAGTCCCAGGCGTTTCCGGCCTGGGGCTGGTTGTCATGGCACTGATCTTGGTTGGTTTCTGGTTGCGATCCTACCGGCGGTTCATACCGGCGTAGCGGAGTTCCTCTGAATCGCCACGTCGGCGCCTTAGCCGCCGCCGGGATGCCGTGTGAACAACACGCTCACGAGATGTAGAGTCCCGCTCTCGGACCGCGCCAACCCTTTGGCGTGGGGCACGCCGATTCCGCCAAATCCGAGCCGTCCAGCGGCGCCAAAATGTTCGAGTAAATAACCGATTTCCTCCTCCGGTTGTAAAGTGTGTCGTCGGTCGATCGGATGACCGAATCGCCAAGTCAATATCGCAAGAACCGGCCATCGCTGGATCAGCCTGAGCCACTCGCGAGCGCTGCATTGCTGGTCGTTAACCGCCAGACGGCGGCGGATTCGGACCCTTCCGGATCGGGATTCATCTTTGATCCTGCTCCCGCCAATCGCAACCGGAATACTTAATCACGGAAATCGACCGCGTCCCGTGGCTCGCGAACATGTTGACGCCCAAAACCGGACGGCTGTACGATTCCGCCATCCGGACGCTTCGATGGAGTACGACCTTCGCCTAGGAGGCTCACATGGACAGCCCAGTCAGAGTGGTGCATTACCTGAACCAGTTCTTCGGCGGCATCGGCGGCGAAGAACATGCAAACCTGCCGGTGGAGACGCGCGGGGGCGCCGTCGGACCGGGCCGCGCGTTAAAGCAGGCTCTCGGCGATCAAGCGACCATCGTTGCGACGATCGTCGCCGGCGACAACTACTTCGTCGAAGAGGAACAGGCTTCCGCGCAATCGGCGATTTAGGCACTCAAGCAATACGACGCCGATGTCGTGGTTGCGGGTCCCGCGTTCGACGCCGGCCGATACGGCTTGGCATGCGCCCAGATGTGCAAGCTGGCCCAGGAACAGGGCGTTCCGGCCGTTACGGCCATGACCGACGACAATACGGGGATCATCACCTACGGAAATGACGTCGTTGCGATTGCCACGGGCACAACGCCGACGGAGATGCGATCCATCATGGACCGGCTGGCGCCGGTCGCGCTCAAACTGGGCCGGGGAATTGAACTCGGTCCCGCGGACGAAGAGGGCTATCTGCCAAGAGGAGTCCGGAAGCCGATTGTCCGCGAACGCGTTGGCGCGGCCAGGGCTGTTGACATGATCGAGGCGCGCCTTACCGGTCAGCCGTTCACCTCGGAAGTCTACGTCAAGCAGTACGATGACGTTGACCCGCCCGCGCCCATTTCGGGGTTGTCGGGGAAGACGATAGCGTTAGTGACAAGCGGCGGGATGGTGCCCCACGGCAATCCTGACCGGCTCGGCTCCGCCCGCGCGGAAGGCTTTTTCCGATACGACATCAGCGGCCTCGACGAGCTGACGGTTGGTGAATGGGAGTCGGTCCACGGCGGTTTCAACACTCAGTGGCTGAACACGAAGGATCCGGGCTACGCCCTGCCATTGCGCACCGTTCGGCAGCTTGAATCCGAAGGCGCGATCGGCAACGTGTACGACGTGTACTTCGCGACGACAGGCAATCAGACGGCAGTCACCTCCGCACAGAAGATGGGCCGCGAGATCGCCGAGGAGTTGCGGGAACAGAAAGTCGACGCTGTCCTGCTCGTGGCGACTTGAGGAAGCTGCAATCGTTGCGGCGCAACGATCACGAAGGAGCTCGAACGAAGCGGGATTCCGGTCGCGATGATGACTGCCCTGCCGATCATTCCGATAGCCGTGGGCGCCAATCGAATCATCAGGGGCGTGCGCGTTGAACACGTGTGTGGTGATCCGAGCCTGTCGGAGACGATGGACCGTGCGCTGACGCGGCGGATCGTCGAAACGGCGCTAGGCGCACTTCAGACTGCAGTCGACGGTCCGACACTGTTCGAACCCGCCGAACCCTCTGAAGCCAGGGAGGCAGTTCATGCGTCTTGAAGTCGGCACGTTCCCAGTCTCGGAAATCGTCGAGGGCTCGCAAACACACTGGAACGATGGCGTCCTAGAAATCGATTTGGGCGAGCTCAGGTCCATCGTCAGTGAAGACCCAAACGTCGGAAACTTCGAGATCGACATCCTTCAGCCCGGTGACGACGTTCGTGTCATCAACTACACGGACATCGTCGAGCCGAAGGTCAAGCTCGACGGGCCCGGCATCGCGTACCCAGGCATATGCGGACGCTCGACCGCTATGGTCGGCCAAGGTCGCACTCACCGGCTGGGCGGGTGTGCCGTGGTCGAGTGCATCGACACGAGTCAAGTCATCGTCGACGACCGAGTTGGATTCACCAGAAAACAGTCAGGCTCGCCCGATCCGTTCTTCGACATGTCGGGGCGCAACGCGGTGACACCCTGGGCATTGATGCACAACATCTGCGTTTCGTTCGAAGCGCCAAGCGGCATGAACGCCGAAGACCGCCATCGCATCCTGCACTCGGCGACGCTTCGAATCAGCGACCGGCTGGCACAAACCGTAGCTGACCTAGCGCCGCCGGAGCAGGAGGTCTTCGACCTAACGCCCAAAGAGGGATTGCCGGGCGCGGTGTTCATCCCACACCTGTCGTCGACGGAGTGGTCCGTCGGAGCTCGGTCGTCGCTTGGGATGGCTGTCTATGGCCAGACGCGACTGTCAGCGCCTTGGTTGATCGAGGGCACCGAGATGCTCGACGGCGCGGTGTCCCAACGTCACTCGTGGATGCTGGCCAACAACCCCGTGGTCCTCGACATGTGCCGCAGACACGGGAAGACCTTCAATTTCCTGAGCTGCATCATTCAACGCACCAACTGGACGATGCAGGTCGAGAAGGAGATTGCCGCCGAACGGGTCGCCCATCTTGCAGCCAAGATCGGAGCGGGGGCGGCGATCACGACAACCGACATCCGAGGCCAACGATTCGTGGAGACGATCCTCACGCTGCAGGCCTGCGAGCGCATGGGCATCAAGACAGTGCTGCTCACCGAGGAGGAGGATCCCGAAGGCGGAACCGCGCCTCCGTTGCTCGTGTCGCCGCCCGAGGTGGTGTCCGTGGTCAGCCTGGGGACCGGCTCCGTGCCGGACACGTTCGCGTCAGTAGGGCGTGTCGTCGGCGCTCTGTCGCACCCTGACGAGCACTGGTTCGGCGAACAGCCGCTCATCCCAGGTCGATACGGCGCTTACCACGCCCAAGACATCTTCGGCTGGGGCACGCAGAGCCTGGCGGATTATTAACCGAGCCGTCCGGGCGCAACAAATTGAATCGTCGTCGCTCAGAAAGCAGTGCGTAGCGACGCGGCGACAATGCCGGTCGCTACCCGTACGCAGCGTAACTCGGCTCGATGTCGCTGACCTTGATCGGTCGCGATTCCTGCGCTGAGCGGATTGCGGCTAGCGTGCAGCGGACGGCGTGAGTGCCCGCGGCGCCGTCGTAGCGAGGTTGGGTGTCGTTGACGATCGAGTCGACGAAGTGGTGGACCTGGTTGATGTGGCCTTGGCTGTAGTAAGAGATCTCGGATTGCCAGATGTCGTCGGGGCTCTCGTCGAACCGGTACGCGACCGTTTCTTTGCCGGATCGATGTAGCACCAGATGCTGCTGTTTACCGTTCCAAACCAGGCCGTGTCCGCCCTCTCCCAAAACCTCGATGGCGCTGGTTTCGCCGATGATCGTCGTGCTGAAGCCACGCATGAAGTCGAACTTGCCGTTGAGCGGTTCCGCGCGCATCCATGCGCCCTGCATCGCTGAGTTCTCGTACGTCCACGTAACGATCGGGATGTCCTGCTCGGGTTTCGCGTAGGGGTCGTGGGGGGCGCTGACTCCCGATTGACCGGCTTCGTCCACGCGGCTCGCGAGCGAATACACTTCGGCGATCCGTGCGTCGCTGGCGAAGTATTCGGCTGCGGCGAAGAAATGGACCGCGTGATCGAATATCCACGGGTAGGCGCCGCCCCCGGATTGCTCTGGGTCGATGCGCCAGCCTCTATCCAGCGGACCGACTGGGATCGCGGGTTGTTCTCGCGCTACCCAAGCGCCGTGTCGGTGCCGTATTTGCATCGGGCGGCCGATCTCGCCCTGGTCGATGAGCTCGCGCGCTTTGACGTGCGGAGTGACGAACACGTATGTCTCGCCGACGGCCAGCTTCACACCGGCCTTCGCGGCGGCCTCCGTGGCTTCGAGCCCTTCGGCCACAGTTCGACTGAACGGTTTTTCGCAGTGGACGTGCTTGCCTGCTTCGACGGCCATACGCGTCATCTGCGCATGAAGATGCGTGGGCGTCGCGATGTCGACGGCGTCGATAGCGGCATGGCGCAGCATCTCTTCATACGATGTGTAGGTGCCCGCGATGCCGTGAATCTTTGCGAACTCGCGGACTCGCTCGGCATCCGTATCGCAGACAGCCACGATTTCAGCCCGGGGATGACTCTCGTAGCCCTTCAGGTGCGCGGAGGACACCAAGCCCAGGCCTACAATGCCTACTCTGATCTTGTCGGATTGCATTCCTCACTCCGTGGACGCCAGTGATCCGCCATGGCGGACCGGATTCGTGATCGTTAGAGCCCGATGTCGTGACGCATGGCTTGGGTTTGCTCTCCCCAGTTGCCGACGTTCCAGCGACCGAACACGCCCATCCCGCCGAGCTCGTCGGGGCCGAAGTAGACCGGGACATGTATTAGCGACAAGCCATGATACGACCGCGCCTGACGGAGTGCATCGACCAGCGATTCGATCGAATCCTCGACGCGAAACGCTCGAACGCCGCTGACTGCCTGCGCCCATGCAACGTAGTCGACCGCGACAGAGTCATTGGCAGCGTACGCAGAGCCGTATTGGTCGATCTGCAGACCGGCAATCGCAGCCATCCTGCGATTGTCCAGCAGCAATATGCAGCCGCTGGCGCCGTGTTCGACGCCGTCGATCAGGATCTGCGGGTTCATCGTGAATGAGCCGTCGCCCGTGATCCCCAGGCCGTAGAATCGCCGGCGAGCCACCGTCGTGGACAACAGCGCGGATACCGCGAAACCCATGTAGCTCGCTCCCGTTTCGGTGAACGTCCGGCCGAGCACGTCGTCCTCGACGATCTGGAATCCATTGGCCTGGGCGTCGCCGGCGTCGAAGAAAGTCACGACGTCGTTGTCGCGAGCCCAGTCGGTCGCGGATTTGATGGCGGCAGGCTGGGTGAGCACTTCCCTGCCCCACATCGGATCGAGTAGCTTGGGAGTCTGGTATCGCTGTTCTTTGAATTCGTCCCAGGCTCGTTTTCGGGCGGCGCAGTCCGTGAGCCATTCGGAAGGCGATGGGCCTCGGTTGTCGCCGCGATCCAGGAGCGAGTCGACCAGTCTTCGAACGGTCGCGGCAGCGTTGCCGACCATCGCGGTGGTCTTGCTGTAGTGGGTCGCGGTCTCTGCATCGGTATTGATGTTGATGACATGTTCGACATTCGGGTACCCGGTGCGGGAGCAATCGGATTGGCAAACAAATCGCGATCCGACGGCGATGAGCAGGTCGGCGTTCTCCATGGCGTAGTTGCCGCTGAGCGAGCCCTTCGAGCCCCCAACCGTCATGTTGCGGGGATGGTCGTACGTAATCACGCCTGAAACCAGCGGACTCGTGACAGCCACGCCATCGGTGGCTTCCAGGAGTCTTTCGATCTCTGGTCCGGCATCTCGCGCCCCACCGCCGACACGAACCACCACCTTGCGAGCTTGACTGATGGCACCGATCGCCTCGGCGTACGAGCCGTTGTCGGCCGCCTCGCCAAGCGGCGGGGGTGCGCCGTTGGGGAGCTCGTCCAGATTAAAGCCCTTGATCATGTTGGCCTGGGTGTTCATCGGCATCAGCAAATAGAACGGTCCAGCGCGGTGTGGATGGTCCACCGTGTTCATGCCTCGACGCAGCGCGGTCGAAACGGCCAGCGGGGTGTGGAGCGTGTACGCCTTGCCCATCGCGGAGCACAATCGCAGGAACCCGTGCTGCTCGTGAGACGGGACCTGCTGCATGTTGGGCCCTTCATCCTCGGTGGTTTCGTCTCCGAATAGATACCAGACGCCGAGTCCGTCTGAAGCAGGGGCGAGCGACGCCGCCAATGCGTGGAGCGCCCCGGGTCCGATGGATGTCACGACTGCGGCTTTCTCGCCGGTCACCCAGCGCAACGCCGTCGCGGCGTGCGACGCTTCGATCTCGCTTCGAAGGGCGTATGCCTTGACCAGCCCGGCCTCCTGGTAGATGCGAAGAACTTCCGCCACCTCAGTGGCGCCGTGGCCGAGCACGCACAGAAAATTCGAGACGTTTTGCCGGAGAAGACCCAACACGATCGCCTCGGACAGCGTGATGTCGACACGTCTGGCCAGCGCCCCGGAGTCGAGCGCATTCTCGATGCCGCTCGCACCGGCGATTGCCGCGGCTCGTGCCTGCCTTGATGCGGTCAGTGCCGCTTGTTCGGAGATCGGGTTCGGTTCAGTCATCGGCAATTTGCCCTGTCGCTGTCCATCTGTCGTTAAGCTACGACTGTCTGCTCTGTGACTTTTTTCGCTTCGGCGAAATCGATCCCGAAACCCAATCCTGGCTTCGTCGGCGCGTGCACGTAGCCTTCGGAGTCGAGATCCATCGGATCAAGATAGACGCCCGGGTAGAGTTCAGTGTCGAAACACCCTTGCGGCACTGCGAGCTCGTAGTAATCGGCGTTCGTGACGGCGAGCAGAACGTGGAGGCTAGCGATTCCGCCTCCGAAATCGTGGGGCTCCATGTTCATGTGATTGACCTCGGCGATCGCCGACAGTTTCATGAGGTCGGTAATGCCGAAGGACGCGGGTCCGGCCATTATGTCCATGCAACGGCGACGAACTAGCTCAGCGTACTCGCGGATGTCCTCTACGCGATCCGCCATGCGAACCTGCACTTTTTGGCACGCCCGAGTCAGCGCCGCGAGGCCGTCCAAGTCGGTCTTCGGCAGCGGATCTTCAAACCACCAGAAGCCGAGCTCGTCCAACACGCTGCCTACTTTGAACGCGTCATGACGGCTGTAAGGTCCCGGGTACGCCAGCGTGTCGAGCATCAGATTCATGTCGTCGCCGACTGCTTTGCGAACCGCGTAGCACATGCGGATGTCGTGGTCCGCCGCGCTATACGGGTGCAGCTTCACCGCCGTGAACCCACGCGACTTAGCCTCGAGCGCGATCTCGACGAATCGCTCGTCCTTCGCGTGGTGCACGGTCGAGCCGTAGGCCAGCACCTTCTCTCGCGTCGCGCCCAGCAACCGATACACAGGCAGGTTGAACGCCTTGCCGGCGATGTCCCAGAGCCCGTAGTCCAGCACTCCCAGAACTCGGGCCGGCCATCCGAAACGGCGGCTGAGCACGTTCTCGATACCGCCGCGGTCCAACGGGTCCGCGCCTTCGATGTGATCTCGCGCATCTGCCCAAAGGCTCACAAGTTGTTTGGCGGTTCCCGCCAACGTCGAGACGACGCCGTCGATGCCCTCGTCGGTGGATATGACGGCGACCCCATTTTGTCGCGTCATCGCGCTCATGTACTCGGGAGTCTCTTGGTGGGCGTTCGGCTGGGGTTCGAACGTGTGGACCGCCAATCCGGTGATCTTCATGGACGACGGCCTCCGTGCCAGATTCTGGGCTGCAACCGGCCCATACCGTACCACATGGCATGCGGTTGTTGTACACTTCCGATCGACTGGAACCCCCTGCCGGTTTTAGGGCGTGCGTGCTTGCCAACATGAGCTTGGGTAAGCCATACATCGTAAAAAGTGGTTGCAAACCGGCTCAGCGAATCGGGGTTTGGCGATCCAGAGTTGGTTCTCACGTCAGGTCAACTCGCCTCGATCGCAGCGAAGAAACTGACCTCGCGGCGTGGATCTGACGCGGTCATCGTCGTCCTCGACAGTCTCATTCAAGCCAAGCCGTCGCAACCGAGACTGGACTGAGGGCGATCGACAACCTGTCCGAGACGGATTGCCGAGTCCGGTCCTCAAACACTGTCCCGTTCGAGAAGTTGCAGCGTTGGATATCTGCGGAGGTACGACATGGACGAGAAGCCGATGGACCAGGCCCAAGCGGAAGTGTCCGCGAACACGGCATTTGTCGATGTGGCGGCGGCGTTTACCGTGACGATGTGCGCCATCGGGAACCGCTTGGGTTTATTCAAGATCCTCGGTAGCGACGGACCAGCTACAAGCAGCGAGTTGGCAAAACGGGCAGGAATCAACGAACGGTATTCGTTGGAATGGTTGAGCGCCTTGACGTGCGCCGGCTATTTGGATTACAACCCCGACTCGCAACGGTTCGCACTTCCGCGTGAGCACGCTCCCGTCCTGGCTCACGAAGGCGGGCCACTGTTCATGGGCGGCACGCATCAGCAGATGCCACCGACGCTAAAGCCCGTCGATCAGGTTATTCAGGCATTTAGAAACGGCGGCGGCATCTCACAATCCGTGTATGGCCACGATTATTGGGTTGGTTTCGAGCGGCTGACCAACAGTTGGTTTGAAAATTTGCTGACACAACGGTGGATACCGGCCATGCCTGGACTTCAACAGAAGTTAAGGCAAGGCGCCACGGTTGCCGACGTCGGTTGTGGCAACGATCGAGCGTTGATCAAAATGGCCAAGATTTATCCAGAGTCTAGATACGTAGGATACGACAACCATCCTCCATCGATAGAATATGCAGTTAGAAATGCCCAAGAAGCCGGCGTGACCAACAAGGCCCGCTTCGTTGAGCTCGACGTGACGGATGGGTTCCCTGAGAAATACGACCTCATAACAACGTTCGACGTCATCCACGACATGGTGATTCCTCGCCGCGCGCTCAAAGCTATTTGAAATGGCCTGAAGCCTGACGGCACATATCTCCTGCTGGATTTCAATTCGTCAGACAAACTCGAAGAAGAGATCGGGCCGATTGGAACAATGCTTTACGGGGTCAGCGTCATGTTCTGCATGACAACATCGCTGGCCGAAGGCGGCGAAGGGCTTGGTACGGCCGGATTTCATCCCAAAAAGGTGCGGGAACTGTGTTTGGAGGCAGAATTCAGTTCCGTCCGCCGACTGCCCTTGGACGACCCACTCAACATCCTGTACGAAATAAGACCATAGCGTCTGGTCTTGTTCCTTTGATGGCCGGAGGGCATGGTCGCGACCCGCAACTTCATCTGAAAACCTGGTGGATCGACCGTGTCCGACGTAGCGAGCGACCCTTGAAGATGTCGAGCGCCCGAATACATCGACGAGATTCTCAAGGTCGATGACGTCGACGAACGTTTCGTTCGGCGGTTAAGCGATTTGCAATCGAAGGGGCGCCCAGACCGCTCGCGTGCCTGAGGTTCGGGGAGCGATGGAAGGCGCGGCCCCAAGGATTGTAGCGATGCGCAACGTCTCGGTGTCGGCCGGTAATTTGACCCTGGAAGGGCGCCGACCGCACACTCATCCGACTCGCCCGGGCGAAGCAAAAGCCGTGTGGATGGAGTCGGTTCCCTAGGTCACGTGTCGGATCGATGACCTCGGTTACGCTCCCGTCCCACAAACGAGAGCTCGTTAATGAAGGCGTCCAAAGGGCGCTCAATCCTCCAACGATTTGAGAAATGCTCGACCCGGAGCCCGCGAAACGCCCGATATGAGAACGAGTATCGCCGTCTGGTTGGCTCGTTGAAGCGGTGGTCGGAGGCGATATGAGAGCCATAACCGAGGGTGGTCGCGACCAGCCACCAAGGGAATGCCAGCACGGCGGAGGCGACCGCGAGCGCGGCAAGCCACTCCCAACCGTGGAGCGCTAGAATCGCTGCTGGCCGACGACGCAAATAAAAGTACCAGATCTGGTCCACCCGATGTTCGGCGTCGATGAGCACGCCAGCGCCGACAGCGACCGGAATGTCCCAAGGTTCGCCGGTCAAACCCCAAGCCGCGCCGCCGACCGCGGTTGACAGCATCGCGTGGTGGATGGGTCTCACTGTTCCTCCCGCCCAATCATGGTGGTCAATTGTAAATCCTGCCTGGCGGTTCCTGTAATCAGTCGCAGAGCCTACGAGCGACGACATTTCCGGAACCCGCACAATAGGACAGGGTACCAGGGTCGTCAGGGTGTTTGACACATTGCTTCGCTTCGTTTTCCGGAACCTTGCGACCGCAGCGCAGCCGAGGCGCTGCTTGATGTGGCTTTGACTTGACGCCAATTCCGCTGCAAATGTCGTCATCGTTTATGTATAGTAGTGAAAGATTTGAGGGCGTCGGACTAGACCGGCCTACCAGAGGGTTGAGGATTCATGGGACATTACTTGTTGACCGGATGCGCCGGTTTCATAGCTTCGAACGTAGCCAAAGTGCTGCTAGATCAGGGTCACTTGGTGACGGGGATCGACGACATGAGCGATGGGTACGACCCTGTGCTCAAGCATTGGCGTCTCCGGCAATTGGAAGGAATAGAGGCGTTCCGATTTGAGCGGGCCGATATTCGCGACATCGCCGCACTGGGCCCGCTGTTCGACACGGATTTCGACGGAGTCATCAGCCTCGCGGCCAGAGCGGGCGTCAGGCAATCCGTCGACAACCCCTGGATCTACGTGGAGACGAACTACGGCGGCACGCTGAATCTTCTCGAGTTGTGCAAAGAGCGAGGAGTCGGGAAATTCGTATTGGCGTCGACGTCGAGCGTCTACGGCAACGACACGATTCCGCCGTTCAAAGAGGACGCTGCCACGTCAATGCCTCTGTCGCCATATGCCTCCACGAAGAAAGCCGCGGAGACGCTTGCCCACACCTATCACCACTTGTTCGGAATAGACGTGACCGTTCTCCGGTTTTTCACGGTGTACGGACCGGCAGGGCGTCCGGACATGTCCGTGTATAGGTTTACGCGAGCGATAGCGGAGGACATGCCAATCCACCTATACGGCGACGGCGGCGAGCGAGATTACACACACGTGGACGATATCGCACTGGGTGTTGCGGCATCCATTGAACCGGTTGGGTACGAGATCATCAACCTCGGAAGCGACAATCCGGCCCGCATCACGCGCGTAATATCCATCATCGAAAATACGCTGGGCAAGAAAGCTGCCGTGGAGCATCAATCTCGACATTCAGCAGATGTTCAGTCGACGTGGGCTGACATCACGAAAGCCGCCAGACTTCTGGATTGGCGTCCCCAGACCGGCCTGGAAACGGGCGTCGAAGGGGCCGTAAAATGGTATATGGACCAACGCGACTGGGCGAAGGACATCGTTGCCTGACCCCATCGGCTATCCGGCCCCGGCATTCCAGCATATCAAGATGCCTTTGTCGCACTCACGCGTCGTTACTGGTATTCTCGCGGTAGACAGGCAGATGCCTGGATACAAAGCCGAAGGCGCAAATCCACCAGGTCGAAGCCCGCACTCAATTGTTGTGCATAGCCGGTCGCCTAGCACTCCAATCCTCTGAACCTAAATGTGACCGGCGTGAATTTCGACCGCACAGCGGTTTTCCGAAAAAACGATCTCGATCGTGTGCAATCGATTCTGGATTGACGGTCGCGGCTACCAATTCAACGGCATCGCCCCGACAATCTGTCTTTGTGGCAACACTCATCATGCTGAGCGGATTCAGCGTTTGACCGGTTCGGCCCGACGCAGCGGAGTTAGTCATGGATTCGATGTTGGGGCCCGCGACGCTGCAACCGGCAAACGGCCAATTGACTAGTCACACGCTTCCAACCGTGTGTGTTATCAGGGGCGAGCGGCCTCAAGTCGCTCCTGCTCTCTGCGAGTCGAATCGGCTTCCAGTGTCCTAGGCGCCAACTTGATGCCTTCGTCCAAATGCTCTCTGGCCGCGTCAAGAAAATCAGGATTTGCCTGGGATAACAGTTGATAAAACCGAGCCATCGACAAATGGACTCGCCAACTTTCCGGTTCATCTTCGATCGCCCGAATCCCTTCTCGTTCGATCATACCCAAAGCGGACGTCAATTCATCAGTTGTCAAAGATCCGATATTGTTCGTCACTTGACTCAACAACAGCAGACGAGGGTAGTTTGCCAATCCAGGAAAATCGTCGATTGACTCTTCGAAATATCCAAATCGTTCATCCCATGAGATCTGGGGATTAGTCGTTTGTACCACTGCTGTGGCTGCAGTAAATGCTCGAATGTTAAAAAATACTAAAGCGGCGGTAACCAAAGCAGCCAGAGTGATCGCGCCCACAATCCCGCCCACCGGCGTCCTCAACAGGACGCCCACGTTCCGTGCCAAGGACGAATCGAAGGACAAGAATCCGGTGGATCGGCGGTCGGGTTCGCTGGCTTCATTGGTGCGCCTCTGCCATTGCTCTTCGGCAGCAACGAAAGCCACCATCATTGCGAACTGGAATGCCGTCACTGGCGAATCGAACAGAAACATGTTTTGCGCGAAGAAGCCCACAAGGGCGGCGCCGACAAACGCGACCATAATCTTGTCAGCCCGATCACGGCGCCGCATGGCTATGACTATAATCCACCCCATTGCTGCCCAGATCCAAACGTAGGCAGCCAAGCCAAACGCGCCTTTTGTCGTGAGCTCCTCGGCCAGTTTGTTGTGGGCTTGGTCGAACCGTTCCACTACTCCGGATTCCATGTCAAAGTACCTGCCCCAGGCAATAAGGTAATTTTCCGGTCCCCAGCCAAAGAACGGTTTGTCTAGGTACGCTCGGAGGCCCGCGCCCACCGCGATCGTTCTTCCTTTCAGGCTAGCGTCCTCCAGGTTTACCGTCGTTATTCGCCGAAGCGTGGTGCTGGAATCCACAATCGGATCGACCCAAGGCGTCGTCATGGCGACGATGACGAAGATTGTGGCCACAGCAGCAATTCCCAATATGGCATACACGACTTTCCGCAACACATCTGCGGCCCCCCACAAAACATACATGCTTGCGAAAGCCAATGTTCCAGCAGCCATACCCACGAATGATCCTCTGGTGCCAGCCAGCCAGAATGCACACAGATTGATGCCTATGGAGGATATCCAGAAAACGGACAACCAAATTCGAGCATCCGAGCGCGACTCTGATCTTCGTGCCGAACGCCTGCGGCGGCGGCGAGCCGCCCCGTGAGACGTGGAAGCAGCGTTGTCTTGCCAAGCGTGGGGCATCAAGCCGATGGCGATCAGGACATTGACCATCGTGTAGGCGCCAACGTACGTCGCGTTGCCAAGGGTTGATTGAATCCTCGTACCCGTTCCGATCAGATCAGATTCCCATATGTCAATATATGCACCGATTCCGAGCACGGATACAAGTGTACTCACGCCAAGGTTCACGCTGAAAACCAGCTTCCAATCGTTGAAGTTCCGGAATGTCGTACTCAAGATTACAACGAATGCAAACCAGTGGGCGAGATCGACGATTCCCTGCATTCGCTCATATGTGGACCACAGGCTGCGTAGGAGACTCACGCCCGTGAATCCCGCCAACAGCGAAATGATTACCCAGGCTCCGAACGCTGTAAGCACCCACGATCGGGTGGGCTTGTACTTTGGATATGCGAAGATCAACATCAGCCAAACGGCCGCGGTGATCTCTATGACCGAGCGAGCGAACAAGGCTTTGCCGACGATAAACGGGAAGAGCGTCTGGCTCGTCACGATGAGCGGCATGAACAAGATTGCGAGCGCGCCTGCTCTCACCGTATACAGTAGCGCGCGCTCGGAATCGGACAGCTGGGTTGTCGGATTGCCTGAAGTCAAATTGCAACGCCGGGTGGCTAAGTAAATCGTATACTTCGCGGTTCCAGGGACAAATCGGATTATAGGCACTCGCCGGAACCAAGGTCAACCTAAATACGCACGGCCCCCAAACAAAGCCGAACTCGTTGTTGCGAATGCAATGCGCCGACAATTACGATACTCACCCGGTCTGGTCCGCGAACTAACCAGCGCAAGAACCGTGGATGCGATTGGACCTCCCTTGGCACATCGATGCATTGTGGTTCGACTTGGCGTTGAAGGCAGTCTGTCCTACGCGACGACCAAGTCCGCCAGATAGTACAAGACCGCGCCGAGAACGCCGCAGATGGGGAACGTGAGAACCCAGGCGTACACAATGCTCCGTGCAACGCCCCATCTCACGGCGGAGATCCTCCGTGTCGAGCCCATTCCCAAGATCGCGGACGTTATTGTGTGGGTGGTGCTGATCGGAATGCCCATCCGCGACGCGATCGTGATGACGCCGGCGGCCGCGCCTTCAGCCGCAAAGCCGTGGATCGGTCTCATTTTGACGATTCGAACACCCAGTGTACGTATGACCCGGAAGCCTCCGAAGTAGGTGCCGGCGGCCATCACGGATCCCGAGAGAACGATGACCCAAAACGGGACTTCGAGTGCGTCGATGGACCCGTGCGTAAACAGCGCGAGCGTGATTATACCCATTGTCTTTTGGGCGTCGTTCGACCCGTGACTGAACGCCATCCATCCCGCCGTGAATATTTGAGCCTTGGAGAAAATCGTCGTGATCATCGTCGGCGCCATCGACTTGAGTGTCCAGTAGATGGTCAGCATGACCACGTAAGCCAGAAAGAAGCCAAAGATCGGCGAGAGGACAAGCCCCTCGAGAATTCTTGTCAGCCCCGGGCCTTGGAGAAGTCCGAAACCGCCTTGCGCCACGCCAGCGCCCGCGACTCCGGCGATAAGGCTGTGGCTCCCGCTGACAGGCATCCCCCACCGACTGGCAAGGAACACCCAAAGCGCAGCGGCCGCCACACCGCCCGCGACGACCGTCTGGGTAATTCCGTCGGGGTCGACCACGCCCTTGGCGACTGCCTTTGCCACCGCGGTTCCTGAAATGGCGCCGACAAAGTTCATAACGGCGGCCATGGCCACGGCGGCTAACGGAGATAAAACACGTGTGGAGACTACTGTCGCGATTGCGTTTGCAGCATCGTTGAACCCGTTGGCAAACTCGAATGCCATCGCAATGACGATAACGAGAATCAGGAAGCCGAGTGATGCGGATTCGATCATCGTTGTTGCGCCATCACCTTAGCGCAGATCATGAGTGCTTCAGCACAATCCCCTCGAGCACGTTCGCCGCGTCCTCCGCCCTGTCCGTGGCCTCTTCGAGATCGTCGTACACGTCGCGCCATTTGAGGATGTAGGCCATGTCGGATCCGTTGCTGAACAGCTCGCCCCTGGCTCGGCTGGTAACCTTGTCCGCCATATTCTCGAGTCGGTTGATCTCGACGGTGATCGGCAAGATGTCTCGCAGCTTTGCGTTCTTGGACGACAGCAAGGCGATTGCACGCTCCAACTCGTTGGCGCACTCCACGATGATGTCAGCGAGCTCCTGGGCGGCATGGGTCGGTTCTTCGAGCTTGTACTCCAGGATGTATTGGGCGCCCTCGTCGATCGCATCGACAACGTCATCCAGCCGTCCGGCGAGCTCGAGGATGTCTTCTCGGTCGATGGGCGTCACAAACGTTCGGTGGAGCGCTCTCGTGACGTCGTGGATGATCCGGTCGCCAAACTCCTCGCGGTCTTTGATCTCGGCTACTTTCGCCTCGACGTTGTCGAAGTCTTGCGTCAGGTCTTTCAACCGCCGCGCAACATCCTGAATGTTTGTCGCGCTCTGATGCAACAGGAAGAAGAACTTGTCTTCTTTGGGAAGAAACGACAGCGAAAACTTCACAATTCACCTCTGAATGCAGTGATCGATACCGTTGAGAGTTCGCGCGGAACGACAAGCGTACGGGACCGCTGAGAGTGCGAGGAATAATCAAACCACCTGGGCAGAGATGCCGTCTCCCCCATGTCGCACGAAACGAGTGTACGATCTTGGATGGTTAACCTCTGTTGAGCGAAATGCAGGTCAAAGTGCGGGCTACGCCTTTGATCTTGTGGACTTGGCTGGCCAGGATTTCGCTAACCGCGTTCATATCCGATGCGGACACGGTGGCGATGACGTCGTACGGGCCGATCACGATGTCGACCGCGGTTACACCGGCGGTGGACCGTAGCGTCGCGGCCACCTCGTTGACTTTGCCCACGCTGGTTTCGATCATGATGTACGCGGTGGTGCTCATCAGGTCCTCCCACCCAGCGTCACGCCAGAACCATTCTTTGTCCATGGATCACGGCTGACCCGTTTTTCCGGTGCGGAACGAATCTGATTGTACAGGAATCGAGACTTGAAATGCGACCTGCCTGCACGCCTAACCCGACGATCCGTGCGACGAACTCACGATTGCAGTATTGTTGCGCGACGATCAACCTTAGCCCGCCCGCCAGAGCACGCGGGTCCGCAGGGAGAAGGCGATGACGACGACGACGATGACGATGCTCGCGATCGTCGTTGCCAGCGGGGCGCCCCATTTCTGTGCGACCATGCCCGCTGTCAGGCTTCCTATGGGGAGCAAGCCGAAGGTTAAAGCGTATAGAGACGAAACCCTGCCCCTGAATTCGTCGGGCACCATGCTCTGTATCAGGGCGCTGGTTGCTGCGAAGAACAGCATCATCCCGACGCTGACAAGCATCAAGGCAGGGATCGCCCATTCCAACGATCTGACAACCGAAAACACGAGCATGGCGATGCCGGTCCATACGACTGCGATGGTGATAAGGCGCCCTTTGCGTCGGACATCGCCAAGGGAGGCGAGCAACAGCGTTCCAACCACTGAACCGGCGCCGAGCGAGGACATCAGCAACCCTAGGCCTACTGAGCCCGTTTGGAACACCTCAGCCGCGAAGACGGGCATCAGTCCGCTCACATAAGGGAACGAAATCAGCGGCGGCAGCACACCCAGGATCATCGCACTGAGGACGACGGGTTGTGACCTCACATAACGGACCCCCTCCGCCAGCTCGCTCAGGGCGCTGCTCAGCCTTAGCTTCCCGCGGTCGATTTTGGGTAGCCGGATCGCCAATGCCGCCGTCACGGCAGCAAGCTGTAGGGCCGCTTCGCCTACCAGCGCCGGACCCGGACCCACCAGCGCGAGCACGGCCCCTCCGATGACCGGCGCAGCCAGGCGCGTGGCGCTGAACCCCAACGAGTTCAATGCGAACGCGTTGACCAGGTTTTCTTTAGGCACAGAATTCGGGATTAGGGACATTCTCGCCGGATCGAGGATGACCCACGCCATGCCCATCATCAGAATGTAGGCAAAAATATGAACGGTCTCGGTCGCGCCCGTCCAGACTACGGCTGCAAACGCCAGGGTAATTGTCGCCTGATACGTTAGGACCCCCGCCAACAACAGTCTGCGATCGACTTTGTCGGCTAGGAGCCCGCCCAACGGACCGATGAACAAGATGGGGAGCGCGTCCAATCCCATGGCAAGCGTCGTCAGAAACGCGGATTGTGTGATGTCGTAGGTCAGCCAACCGATGACTATCTGCTGGAGCCAGAATCCGCCTGAAGAGAAGAACGTGCTGGCCCAGAGAAATCTGTAGCTGCGGTACCTGAACGACTCGAAGGTGTGAACGGGGACTTGCACCCGCATCCGGCGACGACGTTTGACGCGTGGAGCCGCAGAGGCGTGATCCGGGGCGGGCTGAGTATCGCGAGTAGAGGACGGATCCGCAAGCCCAACCGGTTGAGCATCCGAGGTTCGCAGCTCGGCGAGCGAAGCCGCGTGATTCGCCGCCGGCTCCGACCTCAACTGGCCGTGGGCATCGTTCGAGAGACGATGGTCCGCTTCCGACGGTGAGCGCGGGTTTTGCGGTTCGTTGATGTTCAACGGGCGGCTCGCGCCTCCGATGGAGAATCGACTTCAAAACGTAAGTTGAGTCATGATACAGAACTCACGAATTCCGGAACAAGGTGACTTTGGGCGGAGGTCTGACGAATTACGTCCGCAGCGTTACATGTTGTGTGTTGGGGACGCCTGGTTACAGCTTTCTCAGCCGCGCCGAAACCGCCACCGTGGTCGCGCCAAGCACGATCAATGCCGCGCCCTGCGAAACGAGAGTCAACCCGACACCGATCACAGCCGCCAGCGCACCGATCTGCAAGTTGCCCAGGGGCGAGATGCCAATTGCGACGATCCAGGCGCCCATCGCACGTCCTCTGAATTCGTTGGGCACAAGCCTTTGCATAAGCGTCTGTGAAAACAGATCCGAAAGCGCCATCGAACAGGCCAGCAACAGGATCGCGGCGAGCGCCAAGTGGAACGTCGTGGCCAAACCCAGGAGTATGAGCGACAAGCCAAAGACGTGAATTACCGCCAGGAACGCCAGTCCCTGCCGGCGAAGCTCCCCGAACGGCGATATCAGCGCAATGACGATTAGGCCTCCGCCCGAATTGAAAGCGCCCATGATCCCCAATCCTTGAGGTCCAACGTCCAGAATGTCCCTTGCCAGGCTCGGCATCAGCACTTGAGTCGAAAATCCCAGCACTTCGACCAATCCGACCACTATGACCATTATCGCCAATGCCCTGTTGCGACGGAGTTCGGAGCCGAACTCTTTTACGCTTTGCCATACGGGTTGACCGCCTTTGGGCGCAGCCTGTCCTCGAGAGCGAATCGTGGACAGAACCGACAGCGACACCAGATACCCGCCAGTGAGCACCAAGTACGCGGCGCCGGGATCAACCCTATCTATTACAAAACCGGCCATCAGCGCGCCGATCATGCCTCCGCCCCGCATCGATAGGCTGACGAACGAGAGGCCGCTGAGAACGTTCCGTTGCCCCACGATATCCCAAGCGAAAGCCTGACGCGCCGTTTGGTTCATCGTCCCCATCCCTCCGCCGACCACGGAGAGCGGGAGGAGCAGCCAGATTTCCATATGATCCAGAATCAACAGCGCGGCCAAGCACGCGGTCATGAGCGCACTTCCGACGTTCAAGATGCGCAAAACGGTCCGCCGATCCCGGGTGTCAGCTATGGCGCCGGCGAATATCCCCAGGAATAGCGCCGGTGCATTTCTCGCCCCGATGCCCAAGCCGACCATGAACGTCGAGTCGGTGATGTCCAGAATCAGCCATCCGAGGATCAGGTTTTCGCCCATGAAGCCCATCGCGTCGAACACGGTTGCCGCGCACAACAAGCGGAAGTCTCTGAATCGCAAGACCTCGCCGCGTCGGTCGCCGATGTTCCTCGGATTGTCCGAAGGGTTCATCGTCGGCCACTGCGACGACTGTCGCTGGCTGTTGAGGCGCCACGCCGAATCGGACCGAGATTCAACGTGCGTACGGACTCAGGTCGCTTTCAGCAAAGCGGGAGTAGCGCATCATGTGGATGTCGGCGGACGGTTCTCCGTCGAGAATGAGCTCCGAGACCACGCGACCGGCGCCTGGTCCGAGCGCGAACCCGTGTCCGCTGAACCCGGTCGCGAACAAGAAGCCTTCGAGGCCGTCCGCCCCGCCGATTACGGGCGTTCTGTCGGGCGTGCCGTCAATGTACCCGGCCCACGCTTTGTCGATTCGAATCTTGCCTTCGAGATGCGGATACAACCCGAGCATCGCCTTCACGCCGTCTCGAACCTTCTTCATGTTGGGTTTCGGTTCGACCCCCACCGTGTGCGCGAACGGGTGCTTCCTGGCGCTGGACCAGGGCATTGCTCGACCGACGTCTCTGACGAACTCGGCGCCGAATCTCGGCCTGATCTTGCCGAAGTTTCGTCTGACCTCCGGCATGAACAGGCGCGTGTGCCGGAACGAATCAAGAGTCATGTCGTGGTCGGCTGTGCCTTCGCCCGCGACAACCAACGACCCGTCGTTGCGCTGTCTGACCGCCACTCCCCCTCCCCACACGTTGATCCGGGTGAAGATCGGCACCGGCTCGGTGCTCGCTACTGTCGCGCGAATCTTCCGTTGCGGAAGACTAATGCCGACCATGCGCCCAATCTGAGAAGACCATGCGCCGGCAGCGCATACGACGGTTTGCGCGTTGATCGTGCCGAGCTCCGTTCTCACCGATTGGACGCGGCCGCCGGACACGGCAAGGTCGTCACCCGCGCAATGCGTGTAGATCCTGGCGCCCATCTCCTGGGCCGCCCTCGCGAACGCCGCGGTGACTTTCGCCGGCTCCGCCTGGCCGTTGGACGGGGTGTAGTACCCGCCGGTCCAGTTTCCTGCGATCTCGGGTATCAGCGCTTCCACTTCGGGCCGTGAGAGCACGCGTGAGTCGACGCCAGCGGCGTTCATGAGTTCGGCGGTGCTATGAAACTCTCGATGGTGCTCGTCGTCGTCCGACAGGTATATGCCTCCGCCCTCGACCCAGTCCAGGTCGGCGCCGAGCTCGTCGGAGAGTTCTCGCCAGATGGACTGAGACAGCAACGCCAGTGGCGCCTCGTTGGGGTTTCGAAGCTGGCTGACCCAGCCCCAATTTCGGCTCGACTGCTCGTCGGCGATCTCACCTTTCTCGACCAGCACCACGGACGCGCCGCGCTTCGCCAGATAATACGCTGTCGCACAACCGACGATGCCGCCGCCTATGACGACAACATCGGCTGTGGATTCGATTGAAGTCATGACGTCCTCCTGTGCGTAGCCTGAATCGCCGAGCTCGGACGAAACGTTGCGATGAGAATTCGCTGCGCAACGTTGGACCGTCGTTGGGTGGATGCGGTTCGATTCCCGTGCGGCACGAGAATCGAGCGCGCTCGACTCAAAGCGAGCCGCGTCGAGTCTAACATCCGTGGCGGGTCAGCACCACCGAAGGCCTTAATCGGCTCCGGCGCAACGTCGAGCAGTCGAGCCCGTTACGCCTGTGCCGCGTCTACGTCCGAGGCTGTTCGCCTGAAGATGCCAGGTATGCTGGAATGCATGAGCGTGTAGACGACAGGGATCACGATGAGCGTGAGCGCCGTCGAGCTCACCAGCCCGCCGATCACGACCGTGGCCATCTCCGCGCCGATGATGCCGCCGCTCTCGCTGGCGAATGCGGCGAGCGGGATCAGTGCGAAGGATGTGGTGAATCCGGTCATCAGAATCGGACGCAGACGCACCCTGCCTGCAAGGACAAGAGCTTCACGGATGTCGCGACCTGACTCGCGCATCTGTTCGACGAAGGCTATCAGCACGATCGCATTGGTCACGACGATGCCGATCAGGAGCAGGAAGCCCATCATCGCCGGCAATCCCAAGGCGCGACCGGTGACCGCAAGCGCCGCAAGCGCCCCGATGATGGCCAGCGGCAAACTCATGACGATCACAAACGGGTTTCGCAGCGCGCCGAGGCTCGCCGCCATGACCAGATACACCAGCACCACGCCTATGGCCATCGCTTTGAAAATGTCTTGGAACCCTTCCGTGATCTCCTGGAAGATGCCTCCAACGACCACCTCGACTCCGGGCGGCAGATCGATTGCGTCCACGCGACGTTGCACTTCCGCGCCGATGGCTTGGGTGTCGTCGGACGTCAGCCCGCCCGTGATGCTGGCGGAGCGCTGTTCGTCGGATCGGCTGATGGTCACCGGGCCCTGCTCAACGCTTACGCTGGCAACGTCTTCGAGCGCCGTCACGCCCATCGGGCCGACGATCGTCAACTGGGATATCTTGTCGATCGAATCCACCGAGTCCGGCCGTCCGAGAAGCCTGACGTCCAGCGACGCGCCTTCGAGCTCAAGCTGAGTCACGACCTGCCCGATCATGTGCTGGCCGACCTGGAACGCGACCGCGCGGGCCGACAACCCCAGAGCGCTTGCGGCGGTCGGGTCGACGTCGATGACCACCTCGTCTTTGCTTTCGGCGATGTTACTGGTGACGTCAATGATCCCATCGATGCGCGAGAACTCGGCGACGAGCTCGGTTGTCGCCTTCGCGATCGCCGCTTGGTCGGCTCCGGTGACCCGAACCTCCAAGCCGGTCGAAGGCGGGCCTGCTCCGATCTCAGAGATCGAAATACGCCGTTCTCCTTCAGACTCCAGAGTCTCCCTAAGCTGATCAGTGATGTCCTCGGGAGCGTCTTGGCTTGCCCTCACCAATATGTTGGCTCGGCTCGCTCCTCCGGCGCCCGCGCCTCCGCCGGGTTGAAAACCGCTTTCCGGGTTGCCGACGGTCGTCATGTACGACTCGACATCGCCAACAGCGGCGAGACCCTGCAGCACGCCCTCGATCTGGTCGACCTCTTCGAACGTCCTCTCGATCGATGTCCCGGATGGCATGGTCATGTCTATCGTCAGGAACCTCTCGCCTCCAGCCGGGAACAGGGAGATCGGGATGAACGCCATCAGACCCACGCTCGCCACCGTGGCGACCAAGGCCGTGATCAACGCGATCGCTTTGTGATCCAGGGCAAACACCAGGACTGGCGTATACGCACGGTGGATCCAGGTCTCTTGGAGGACCTCTCCGTCGTCTTTCTCGTCCGAATCGGGCATGTCGCCTGGCCGAACCAAGAGTGCTCCAACCACCGGCACGGCTGTCAACGCAACGATCAGCGACGCTCCGAGAGCGAAGCTGATGGTTAGCGCGAACGGCAAGAAGAAAGCGCCAACGAGACCCTGGATGAAACCAAGTGGAACGAACACGACAATTGTGGTCAGCGTCGAGGCGATGATGGCCGGAGCGACCTCTCGAGTTGCCTTCAAAGCGATCTCGAAGCGGTCTTCGCCGCGCTGAACATGGCGATACACGTTTTCCAGCACGACGATGCTATCATCCACCACCCTGCCCACCGAGATCGCCAAACCGCCCAAGGTCATGAAGTTGAGGCTCATGCCTTGAGAGCCCATTATGAGGATGCCGGTGAAGATGCTCAAAGGAATCGAAAGCCCGATCACCAGCGTCGGTCGAAGCGTCAGTGTGAGCCCTTTCCAGATCGTCGGCCGAAGCGTAATCAGGAACGCGAATACGACCGCGAGCGCGAAGAGGAAGCCGAACAGAGCTTCGCGCTGCAGCGTGTCGATCTGCTCTTGGATCTGCGGTCCGTCGTTGAAAATGGTCGCCACTTCGACATCGGCCGGAAGAGCGTCGAGCGACTCGATTGCCGCCAGGACGGCTTTCGCGACTTCAACCGTGTTGGCCTCGGGCTCCTTGAGAACGCCGATGCCAAGGCTCGGCCGCCCGTTGGTGCGCGAGACGCTCGAGGCGGGGCCCGCGCCTACCGAAACCTCGGCGACGTCTGATAGTTTGACCGGCTGAAGTTGCGGAGCACCGGGCGCCGGCGAGCCCGACTGGCCCGGACTCGGAGCGAATCCGACGACGAGCTCGTTGAGCTCCTCCAACGATCGATAAGTGTGCATGGTCCGCACCGGAAGGGTCTGTCCGTTTTCGGTCACAGCGCCCGATGGGGCGGCCACGTTGTTCTCGCCGAGCGCCGATCCCACTTGGAACATCGACAGTCCGAACTCGGACATTCGTTCCGGGTCCACTTTGACGAGTATCTGCCGATCCACACCGCCCGTGATTTCGAGGTCGAAGACACCGTCGATGCCGAGGATCGGGGGCAGCACGACGCTTTCGACGATCTGCTGAATCTCAGCGATGTCGCGGTCGGCGAGCACGCTGAGCTGCATCACGGGGAATGCGTCCGGGTCGATTCGCGCCACCCTGGGTTGATTCACGCCAGTCGGAAAGGTAAGGCTGCCCACCCTGCCTGAGATAGTGCGTTCCGCTTCAGCCATGTCGGTGCCGAACGTGAAGTTGGCGAGAACCATCGACACGCTCTCCGACGAGATCGACTGAACGTTTTTGACGCCTGACGTTCCCGATATCGCGCTTTCGATGGGCTGCGTTACGTCGGATGCCACAGCGTCCGGGTTCGCGGAGGGATAGAAAGTCATCACCGTCACGAGCGGGAATTCGATCTCAGGAAACAGCTCGACCTGCAACGACATATATGTAGCCAGTCCGCCACCGAGAACGAGCAAGATAATCAACACGGTGACAGACCTTCTGCGCAGGGCGAGTCCGGTCAAAAAGCTCAATTCGTATTCTCCTCGTTATTCATCCATACAAATTCGCGCCGAAGGATACTGGCGTGCGCTGTTCGAGATGAGAGGTCCGCCACGCGTGCTATGGATCTTCTCGATTGGACAGACTGCCTGGCACGACCAACCGCGGCGAATTACTCCAATGAAAGATAGTACGAATGAGAGGGAGCGGTGTCAACGACGACGACGGTAGACCGCAGAGTGTCCAGGCGTGAGTTAGGCGGCAGGCGCTGGTTCGGCGACACTCTGGAGGATCTCCATCGGGCCAAGCCACTCTAGGGTTGCCAATTGCTCCGGGTCGCGAACCAACAGCGAGCCCGCAAACCCGAGCGCATTGACCGGTATTCCCGCGAAAGCGTCGCGGCTCCGAGGCGCAAGCAGCATCCATCGCCGAGTCATCAGCAGGTCGTACGCCCCGAGCTCGCCGCCGCCAGAATCGCCCAATCCGAGCGAATGAACCAACGAGAGATAGCTGTCGAAGCCCATAGCGAACCGAACTCGAGCTTCAACTCGAAACGCGAGGCGCCTCCCTCATCGCGAGGATGCGAAACCTGTTCGGGAGTGCCGCGTTCGCCTCGATCCTCCATCGTTGTAAATTCGTTATCCGCGCACGTAGCCGGTTCCGAAACGTCCTCGGTGAGCGATCTCCGACAACGGCTTGCGAGCCACGCCGTTGCCTTTCGGTCCGTCATTGCGATAGCCGAACGGGAGCACCGTGATCAAAGCCATATCTTGTGGAATCTCCAGCAACTCCTTCACCTGGACTTGCTGCTTGGGCTCGCGGAAGCCCACGAAGCAGGTCCCAAGCCCTTCGGACCACGCCATGAGCTCCATCTGTTGAAGCGCTCGGCCACCGTCCAGGTCAGGTCGGGAAGCGCCCGACATGACAACGGCAATCGCCAACGGCGCTTCGCCAAGGAACGGACCCTGGGTCGCAATCGCGCCCAACTGTGCGATGGTCTCGCGGTCCTGCACAACCACAAAATGCCATGGCTGCGAGTTGCTTGAGCTCGGCGCCCATCGGGCCGCCTGCAACAGTCGCTCAACGATCTCCTCGGGGACCGGTTCGGGTTTGAACTCTCGTACCGTACGACGATCCCTGATGCATTCGAAAACGTCCACTCGTGCGCCTCCCATTGGGTTTTATTATCGAGTTGTTAGCCGTCACTTTCGCGGATGGCCAAGAGGCCGACGTTCAAGGCGAGCCTGCCGGAGCGACTTGGCGGCCGCGTGACATCCGCGAACGCAGTCTTCCACCGGAACGGTCGTCCGCGTCACCGCGCGCATGCAGTCAGTCTAAGGATACGCCGACATTACGCGTGCGTCGATAAATCTTCGTGAGGGATTCGTGCAATCGGTCGCGACGTGCTTGCATGCGCACGCGACGCCTAGGCTACCTCACCGCGGCTCCGTTTGCCCAAATCCAGGGCTATCGGCCGCCAGGCAACAGCCTTTTCGCCAGCTTGCACACCATCGTGTACGCCGGGTCGAAGAAGTTGCCGACGTCATACTCGACGTGCATGCCAAGCAGGAAGTTCGCTTCGGCGGCGTCCAGACCGTAGTCCGTTTGCAGCCAGCGCAGCATCTCCGACGAAGCGTGCTGTGCGGCCTGGTCGAGCGGTCGAGCGTTGCCGGTGGTGAAAATGTAGTCGTCGTTTTCGCCGCGCGGCCAGCCGATCTCTTTGCCTTTCAGTAGTTCGAATTGCACCGTCACGTCCATTGAGATTTCGATGCCCGTGCCGAGTATCTCGCCGTCCGCCTGCCACGCGTGACCGTCGCCCATGTGGAACAGCGCGCCCTCGACGAAGACAGGCAGGTACGCGGTGACTCCGGGTGCGAACCCTTTGTAATCCATGTTGCCGCCGAATGGCCCGGATGTCGCCGTGGAGATGGCTTGTCCGCGCGCCGGGGCGGTGCCGAAGCACCCGAGCATCGGCTGAATCGGAACGGTGAGGTCTACCATCGAGCCGGGGCCGCCGTCGACGGTGGCGGTGTTGGATTCGAAATCAAGCCGGAACTGCAGACGCTCGGCGTTCGCGACGTTGCTGAGGTCGCCCGGTTCGAGGATGTGTGGCGCGATGCGTGGCGAACAAAATCCGTGCGCACGGTTCGGCCAGATTTTGTCGAACCGCACTTTGAGCGTGTCTCCGGGCTCTGCACCTTCCACGAAAATGGGGCCGGTTTGCGGATTGCCCCGAGGGCTAATTTGATCTCCGTTGACGTCCCAGCCGCCCGCATCGATGGTCGTCGTGACGACCGTGTCGCCACTCGCGACCGTGAGCACCGCATCATGGGAACCGATCGTTGCATAGTAGATCGTCGGCGAGAATTTGTGCTCCATGATGCTCCAATCGTTACGACTTTCGGCTATCAGCTATCAGCTTTCGGCTGTCAGCTATCGGCTATCGGCTGACGGCTGACGGCTGACGGCTGGCTGCTAACGGCTGACCGCTGACCGCCGACTGCTGACTGCTGACTGCTGACTGCTTTCGGGCCAGTTTACATCAAAGGTCGTTGATGCACCGTTTGCGCCAGATCGTTTCACCGAGATCGGTCGCGCGGTCGGTAATAGTGCTCGTCAGCCGGTTGACGGACCTTGAGCAACTCACGAATGACAATCAAATGCCTGCGCGGAACCGGTAGTGGAACCTTTCCCGTTGGCGCATCGTCTGGATATATGTGACGGGCATCGGCCCGAGCATTTACGATATTGAGAAGGTTCCGGAGGAGGCAGTTGATGGGTATTAAAGGTTTTGCGGCAGGCGTTGGCATCGCCGCGTTATTCGTAGTCGGTGTTGCGTGCAGTGGAAGCGACGTCGACGATCAAAAGCAGGCAGTAGTCGAAACCGCGCCTCAACCGGCGGCTGCTCCGGCGCAGGTGACCGCGGTTCCGCCGTCCCCGACGCTGCAGTCCGCTCCTGCACCCGCGGCGCCACAGCAGGGGAAGATTGCGCCAACGCCATCGGCGTCGATCGGCATACCGCCCCCTGTGTCGCTGTCAGGGCCAAGCTCGGGCTCGATGATCCCTCGCCCCGCCAACGCGGACCAACTCGTCGCTGGGTCGAGTCTGATCGTGATCGGCACGATTAACGCGGTGCTGGAAGAAAAGCAGATCGGCGGATACGGCGTCGACCGGCAATTGATACCCGCCGAGGATGGCGGCATCCCGGTTACCGACTTCGACGTACGCCCCGAGACGGTGCTCAAATCGGACGGGACGATCGTCGCTCGTGAAGGCTTCGTGCTGCGGATGCACGGCCACACGAACAACGACCCCGCGATCGTCTCGCCCGCGCAGTTCGAATTGCCGCGCGTCGGAGATCGACTGCTGTTCGCTTTGGGACGCAACCCTGACGGGACATTCGGCTCGGGCCCGGAGGGTCTCTTGGACATCAGCGATTCGTTCGTGAAGTTCGCCGATGGCGCGCCGTTTGCGATTCGGATTCCGACGGAACAGCTCTTGGACGACATCCTCGAACTATCCGGAAACGATTCGTCCCCAACACAGGGAGTGGTGCAAAGTCACGCGGACTCTACCGGCCCGGACGGAGGTCTGACCGAGGACGAGTTCGCCATCCTACTCACGGTGCAGGACGTAACTTCGTTGTTAAGCTCTGACGTCGAGTTCGAGTCCGAGATCGGAGACGCGAAAGCGATGGCCGCCGGAGTGGACGCATCGCAGGTCGTCAACATCGATAGCTGGTACATGTTCTTGCTTGATTCCGTCGACCCTGATCGAGGGCTGACGTTCACGGTGATGGACTTCGATTCGGGCGCCTCCACCCTGGACCACTACGACATCGCTGCTGGCGACGAATCCGGCCTCGTGGCAATGGACTCGCCAATCGGAGACGCTTCCACCAGCATCGACGTGAACTCCAACGGGATCGGCGGGATGCTTGCGTTCGTGGTCGGAGACAAACTGGTTTCGATTTACACGACTGGATGGGGCGACGAACCGCTGCTTGCGCTTTCTGACATCGAAGCACTGGGTAAGACAGTCCTTTCCAGGCTCTAATCGGATCGCCTGGCCGATCGCTGGGGTTGGCCAGGCGAATTCCCCGTCCGAAGCCAGCTACGGCTGTCGAGAATTCTACCCGCCCGCCGCAGGACCAACCACCGGTTCACGATGGCGCGTTTCGTGCCCACCATCGTGAAACGTTCCGGTGTTGTTCCAGCTCGAGGCGCTGCGAACCTTGAACTAGTGGACCGGCGTTTCCGGTGCTGTAATGGAGTCCTGACGGCGTGCGCTGATAGCCGCGTTCAGGATACGCTCGGAAACGTTTCCGGTCGATTCGTCGCCTGAATATGTATGACGGGAAACGGTCCGAGCAGGTAACCTATTCGCAGGAGGTAGTTGATGAAGATGAAATGCCCCATGGCATGCATTGGAATTGCAGCGCTGCTCGTTGTCGGTGTGGCGTGCGGAGGAAGCGAAAGCGGCGATGAGGCGAGTGCGACGTCAGACACCGCTCTTCAATCGGCTCCTGCGCAAACGCAGATCCAACCGCAGACGGCGCCCGCGCCGTCGTCGGCAGTGCAGATTGCGCCGCCGGATTCGGCGCCCGTGCTCAGTGCTGGCTCGATGATCACACGTGCTCTCAACGCCGAGGAGCTCTTCGCGAGCGCGCATCTGATCGTGGTCGCTACGATCAACTCGGTCCTCGAGGAGAAGCAAATCGGCGACTACGGGCCCGACGGTCAATTGATGCCAGCGGAAGACGGCGGCATTCCGGTCACCGATTTCGACGTTAGCGTTGAGACTGTCGTCAAGGATGACGGTACCGTGGGCGATGGGGAAAGCTTCGTTCTTCGTATGCATGGCCACGCGGCCAGCGATCCTTCTGTTGGGTCGTCCGCGCTGTTCGAACTGCCCAAGGTCGGAGATCGTTTGCTGTTCGCATTGGGCCGAAACCCAGACGGGACGTTCGGATCAGGTCCCGAGGGGTTGTTGGACATCAGCGGCAGCATCGTGACGTACGCCGACGGTCAGCCGTTCGCGGCGCAGACATCGCCCGATCAGTTGATTGAAGACATACGCGGGTTTGCGGTCGAATTCGCGGCGCTCAGTGAGCAAACGGTGACAAGCCACTCTGCGACTTCTGGCGCCGACGGCGGTATGGACGAGGATGAGTTCTTGATTCTACTAACCAGACAAGACCTGGCGATGCTGATGAGCTCACAGGTTGCCCTGGTCACCGAGACAATGGACATGAAAGAGATGGCCGCCGGCGTGGACGCAACTCAACTCGAAACGATCAAGAGCTGGTTCTGGCTCGCGCTCACCGAGTTCGGCGTGGACCGCGGGCTGTCATTCGCGGTCATGGACTTCGACTCGGAGGACGCCGCTTTGGCGCAATACGGCAAAATAACAGGCGCCGAGTCCGGTTTGTTTGCGATGACCCCGCCTATCGAAAACGCATCTGCTCATCTGGATGTAAACGCCGGCGGCATCGGCGGCATGTTGGCGTTCGTTGCCGGCGACAAGCTTGTGACGATGCACACGGCGCAATCCGAAGAACTGCTGCCGCTCGTTTCTCTGAACACCATCGAAGCCCTCGCCAAGACCGTGGAGTCCAGGTTCTAACGGCACGCGGACGACTAACCGATCAGCGCGCTGACGAACAGGTGCGCGTCGTGGCCGTCGTCGTTGTCGTCGCCATACGGCAGTTTCTCGACGTGGAACCCCGACTGGGCCAGCAGCGACACCCAGGTGTCTAGCGGGAAGAGGCCGGCTATGTGCCGGTCTTGTTCGATTCGGAGTTGACCGTCCTCTTTGATCATGTAGATGAAGATGGTCTCTATCTTAGTCTCGGTTTGATCGGGAACGTGGCTGTAGGAGAAGTAGGTCAGTTCTTTTTCGCCGTCTCGATTCGTGTCATGCGAGGCTCGGACCCCTGGGAACGTTTCCGCGTACCAATCCGGGGTGGTGATAAACAGACCGCTCGGTTTCAGGTGATATTTCACCGTCTCGAACGTGGCGCGCAGTTCGTCCTCTGAGACCAGGCAAGTGATCGCATCGTGAATCAGCACGGCGTCATACGTGCGTCCAAGGCGCACACTGCGCATGTCGCCAACGAGATGCTCCGCATCAGGATTGAGTTGCTTGGAACCGGCGAGCATCTTCTCTGAGATGTCCACGGCGGTCACGTCGAACTCGAATGTTGAGCCGGACGCGTTGTCGCGGCGACACCCGCACCCGTCGGGCGACGCTCGTGATCCGTCGCAACTCGGATTGAGGACGTGGTGCAGGTTGTGACCGCCTCCGACCCCAAGCTCGAGTATCTCGTGGCGACCCGGGCCAAGGCGTGTCGTCAGCTCGGCTCGCCAAACCGTGGCTTCTGCGATTAATCGGCGTGTGGACTGATCAGAGGCCACAGGTGGGCGAACTCGTCGTACATGCGATTCATATTCGCAATTATACGCAACGACGGCCGCCCGACTGCCGAGCCGATATCTCTTACCGGGCGCCTCCGAGTTGTTCGAGCTGCCGGGAGATCCGGCTGCCGTGGTCGCGGGCGAAGCGCTCGATGCCGTTGTAGATCGACTCCGGATCGAGATGGGCTTCCGTGATGACATCTGATTCCGTGCCTCCGGTCAGCCACTCATCGTGCCAGTCCGAAACCAGCGAGTACTCGTCCGTCAGTGGACCCAGGTTTCGCAGCGGCCAGACGCGTTTCGTTCCCGTGCTCACAACCATCAGATCATAACGGGCTCCCGGCGGGAAGACCGAATTGCGGTACTCCTCCGGCTGGCGCTCGAAGAGCTCGTCGCTGATCGCGGCGATGACTTTCACGTTGACGCCCGCCGCCTCTAGGCGAGGCAACACCGAGACGAGGTTTACGGTTGAAGACGAACCCTGCACTGCGACGTAGCCATGCTTCGGCTTGGACGGGTCGAAGTCGCGGATCACGTACAGCCCCTTGGCGGCGGCTTTGAGGTCAGTGTCCGCGAACGTGCTCCGGTCCGCGACGGGGAAGTCGGGACGGGCCACCTCGAGGACGATCACGCCTACTTTCGGGTCTCGTGCCGCAATCTCGACGGCCGCGAAATAGCCGGACGCGACGTCGTTGTAGTCCCAGAAGTTCAACGTGATCACTTGGTTGCGCGGGAACAGCTTCCACACCTGCGGCGAGAAGATGCCGAAGTGGGTACGGGCGTCGGCTGCCGTCTCGGGACCCGAGTGTCCGGCGAGAATATTCAAAACCCCGAGCCGGAACGGGCTGTCCTGGTTCTGCTGGCTCCACACCCTAGCCGGCAGATACATCAACGGCGTAAACGCGCCGTACGTGCCGGTAAGCGCCCAGACGCCGACGTGCTTGTCCGGATCGAGAGACGCCGTCTGACTGATCAGGCCGACAGCGGTCGATGCGTTTCCTGCTTCCTGGATGGCAGCCTTGAGTCGAGTCCCTGCCGGGTTTTCGACGGGGTCGTAGTGGCCCCACAGCGATCCCGCTTCCACGTTGATCGAGTCGGACAGGTCAGCGGCAATCGTGACGAACCTGTTGTCGGTGACGTGGTTCATCCATTTGATAATCTCTGAGATCGCCCGTCGCGTTCCTCTTACGTTGCCCGGCTCCTCGAACAGCTTGATCGTCACGTCTTTCTGGTCGTTGGAGATCGGATTGTGAATCGCGAGATTCTGAGGTTCGGTCGGAAGATTGTCGACGCTGAGGCGCGAGTCCTGGAACGGGTCTGACGACCGATCGATTCGCAGCGGCATCTGGTCGCTCACCGTGTCGCCGATTTGGACCAGGCGATCGGCCAACCAATCGCCGAGGCCGTCTCGGTCAAGCACGGACATTATGACGTCGATGTTCTGCTTGAACTGGATCAGCCGCTCGCGCCAATCGGAGATCGCACCGTCCCGGATGCCTCCGAACTGAACGCCGAAGCGATGCTCGAAGGTCGACGCAAGCGCTTGGTAGTAGTCGCCATTCATCGCGAAACCGTACGGGTGGCTTTGGTAGCTGACCACCTGCTTGCCGAAACCGGGGATGTTGCCGTCTTCCGAAACCGGCCACCAGCCTTTGACGGTATTGCCTATGACGATCATCGGCCTGTCGTCGGAGCTGTCCCAGTCCTCCATCGTCTTCAGCGCGGCGACGACCTGATCGTAATCGTTGCCGTCGTCGATGGTCAGGACGTTCCAGCCGTACGACGCCCACTGGTCTTCGAGCTTATACGCGTCGTACTGGGGCTTGATAACGCCACCTATGAGCTCGTCGTCGATTCCGGCGTTGTTGTAGGACAAGAGCAGCCTCAGACGCTTACCGACACGCTGCGCGAGGGCCTGGGTTTTGAGCTCCTGAGCATGGCCGCTCGTCAGCGCGAATTCGCCCTCGATTGCCAGTATCTTGAGCGCCTCGGGAGCGCCCATCATGTTCCAGAAAGCGGCTTTCCCGCTGGCGGTTGCGATGCCGATTCCCGAGGGACCGCCGTTCACGTCGTTGGTCAGGTCGGTGGTTTCGGCGTGACCGGCCAACGCCCGGATGCCTCGGATCTTGGCCTGGGCCATCAGCGGATGGTCTTCGAGATCATTGTCGCTCAGAAGCGAGGCTAGGGCGTCTCGACCTCGGCGAAAGCCCAACGCATCGATCGACATCATGCCCGTTTTCGGGTCGACCGCGTAGCGATCGTCGCCGGTTTGGCCATGCTTCCTGGCGAGCGCTTCGCCCATGATAATCCAAAGCGCGTACAGCGCTGGAACATTGTGTCCGCCAGCCAGCAGGAACTTGTCGGCGTACGGGTGTTTCGGACGACGATAATCGAAGCTCAATCCGCCGAGCTCCGGGCCGATCAAGTGAGACGCGACGGTGTACGGGGTGTATGCCAACGGGCCGCCGAAATGGCCGGTTTGGGCGTAGTTCCCGAGCGTTGTCAGCGTCATGGCGGTCAGGAATCCTATGTCCTCGACGCGAGACCTGTCGTAGTCGGGGACCGATACCGAACTGCCTTGCTGATGAGTCGACAGCGTCACGGAATTAACGTTGGCAGCGGTATTTGTCATGATTGTTGTTCTCCAAACGTCCAACCGGAATCAGAGGAGTCAAAAACAGGGAATCGAAGGGCAACAAATGAGCCTACCTCGATGGAGTTCATGGTAGTGTTGCGCCCGATTTCAGTCAACTAAATCGTCGTTTGCTCACGCCTTGTCATTTGGGCAAGTTGACCCAGGAGAAGAAGGTCGAATTCATGACGTGATGTCCGGTCAACCAATCTCGCCAGATACTATCAGGGCGTGAATCTTCCGCATCGGGTCCCAGACGCCAGCCTCCATGTTGGAGAGCATGACAACATCGATGTCCCGCCCTGGGTAATGCCGTACGAGTCCGCTGGCGCCCGCGTTGACGCCTTCTTTCTCATGGAACACCACATCTGATGTTTCGTCCACGTGAAACCACAGTCCGTAGCCGTACATTTTCGTCCAGCCGTCCATACGGCGATCGACGACCTGTGGCGTCAGGAATGCGTGGGTCATCTTGGCCGAAAGCAATCCTCCGGCTCTGACCACTCGGAGAAAACGTTCCAGGTCGCTCGCCGTCACGCGGGCTCCGCCGTCGGGCGATCCGATCGGAGGGTAGGAATAGATGTTTTTCTTCCAACCCACAACATCGCCACTGCCGTCTCGAATGGGATCGCAACCCTCGGCGACGTTGTCATGGACCCGGTCCATGCGAAAGAACCCCGAGTCGGCCATCCCCGCTCGGTCAAAGACATTCCGTCTCACGTAATCGCGGTAGGACAACCCGGTGATCTTTTCAATCAGCAATTCCAACAAGATGTAGCCGCAGTTGCAATACCGGCTCCCCTGCCCTGGAGCGAAGTTGGGTGGTTTGTGTACGAACTGCGGAAGAAAGTCGGCCGTTGTCGTCACGGCGTAGTTGGGCTTGTGACGCCAAAGGTTCTCGTAGCTCTCGCCTGCTTCTTCATCGGCGTCGTCCCCGATTCCTGATGAATGGGTCAGCAGGTGGTGCGCGTTGGCTTCGGGCGAAATGGCGGTGTCGGCAGCTCCAGAAATTCGGTCACGCCGGTCTCAAATTCCAAGAGCCCCTGGTCGATCAATTGCAACGTGGCGGCCGCCGTGAACAACTTGGTGATCGACGCCGTGTCGAATCTGGTGGCCCGTGTGTTCTTCACGAGCCATGCACGGCTCGCATGGCCGTAGGCCTCGGAGTACAGGCGAGAACCGTCCTTCGTGATCAGCAATACGCCGGAGAACTGCGACTGCGCTTCCAACGATCGGAAGTATCGATCCAGTCTCTTTTCGAAATTGGCGCCGCGATCAGGCTCGTCGATCGCTATATTCCCATGAGCTGTTCGAGATTTTTCGCGAGGATTTTCTCTTTCTCGTCCTCGGCCAAGCTCTCGAGAGACAGAATCCACGATGCGGGCCAGTCGGTGCACATGTCGTAGGGCCAGTCGGTGCCGAACAGCACCCGGTCGACGCCGACCCTGTCGATGATGTACCTGAGTGCCTCTTCGCTGTGCGTGATCGTGTCGTAGTAGAACTTGTCGAGGTACTCGCTGGGCGGCCGCTGCAGCTTGCCTCGCGCTTCGGGCCGGACTTGCCAGCCGCGGTCCATGCGGCCTATGCCGAAACAGGTGTAACCGCCGCCGTGCGAGAGGCAGACACGCAGGTCGGGGCAGGCGTCCATAACGCCGCCGAACACGAAGCACGCGAACGTCACGGCGCGGTCTGCCATGTTGCCTATGGAGTTCGGCAAGTGGTACCGGCGCGAGCGCGGACTGACGATGGTCGGACCGCCCTGGTGAACTAGGATCATCGCGCCGAGGCGTTCCGCCGCCTTCCACAACGGCAGGAACTCGGGATCGTCGAAGGTCCGGCCGTTGACGTGGTCGCCGATCATTGCGCCTTTGAGGCCGAGCTCGCCCATGCATCGTTCGAGCTCCTCGATCGACGCAGGGATGTCTTGCATCGGCAGCGTGCCGAGCCCTTCGAAGCGATCCGGGTGTTCTTTCGTCAGGCCGGAGACGTAATCGTTGCAGTCCCGAGCCATGGCCGCCACGGCTTCAGCGTCTTTGTCGTAGTAGTAGAAAACCGCGTTCGTCGAGAGAACCTGCACATCGACGCCCAGCGAATCCATGTCGGCTAGTCGAGCCTCGGGCGACCAGACCGTCCTGGGGTTGTGATGATGAGACACCACCGCCTCGGACGTGATCCCATGCCAGTTTTCGCCGGTCTCGATGGCGTCGATGAATGGCTGAGGCGAGATATGGGCGTGAATGTCTATGCTTCGCATGACGTCCCCGTTTCGTTGCGTTGGATTGGGTCCTATTGGCGTCGATCGGTCCTCACGACCGGTGCCGACCTTGAATGCACCTCCCGATCAAGCCGTTGATCGGCCGAGTCACGCGAAAAGGTAGCACCCTGCCCTTCCATGGTCAACCACGACACGGCGGCGGACGAAACACGCCGAATCCTGCGCAACGCGACGGCTGATTCATGGCGATCAACAAAATAAACGGCGCGAACAAAACATGTCATTCAGATCCTTCCGAGCGCGGAAGGACGAAGAATCTGGTCGCTGAAGACGCCATTTTGCCTGAGCAACCCCAAACGCTTCTCTTTCTCAGGAGCGCCCATCATGGCGAGAAACGTTGAGCACAACGTATCGGGTAAACGACCATAGCGACTTATGCGACGCTTGAGTGTGGGCGGCCCTTCGACGAGTCCCGACAACGCCGGGATCCCGATACGTCGGGACTTCCAAGTAACGGCGCCTATTCTTGCCATCCTGAGCCGCAGCGAAGGATCTGGTCGTATGCGAAAATTGTCTCGCTGCAGGGACCGAGATTCTTCGTCCTTCCGCGCGCGGAAGGACCAGAATGGCGACACTTCAAGCGCCGTTTCTACCTCATGCGTTGTCCATCCTGAGGACATAATCCCGATTGCATCGGGACTCAGGGCGAACGGAAGGGTGCGTGCTCGCCATGGACGGATGCTCAGCATCGCGAGATGCGTTGGGCACAACTTATTTAGTTGATGACCATCACGCCAGGCCCGCCAAACTCTGCCTACGGTCAAGCCAACGTCTCACACGTCACCGCTCGTGAACGAGTTCGCCGTCGACGTAGGTTTGCTCGATCAGGATGTCTCGGATGTACGACGGATCCACCGCGGTCGGATCGTGGCTGAGCACGGCGATGTCCGCTCGTTTGCCGGTTTCGAGCGAACCCACCTCGTCCTCACGCGACATCGCATACGCGGCGTTCGTAGTGTACATTCGAAGCACCTCTAGCGGGGTGAGAGCCTCCTCAGGCACGATTGGGCCCTCGCCTTTGCGGGTGATGCGCGTGACCGCGGCGTAGATGCCGGTCAGCGGCTCCAGCGGCGCGCACGGGAAATCCGAGCTGGCCGCGACCGTTACGCCCTCGTCGATCATCGTCTTGAACGGGAACACCAACGTGCCGCCGCCAACATCGTCGGCTCGCTCTTGTGCGGCAACAGCGCCGGAGAAGACGAACGGCGGCTGTACCGTCGTGATGACTCCCATGGACGCGGTGCGCCGGATCTGGTCGAGCGTCGGCAGGCTATAGTGCTCGATGCGGAAGCGGGGTTCCGGCCGATGGTGCGCCTTCTGCGCAGCTTCGAACGCATTCAACGCCTGCTCGATGCTCCACGTCCCCAGGCAGTGGATCGCCACTTGGAGGTTGCGTTTGTGAGCTTCGCGGACGAGGCTGTCCACCTCGTCCTGGGTGTAGTATCGCTCGCCAAAGTGCTCGGTGTCGCCGCGCGGGTGCGTCCGGATAAGAGCCGGGCTCGGAAACACAGGGTCCATGAATATCTTCATCGTGCCGCCCCGGAGCCGGTCGGAGACCTGTCCATCACCGCGCTCGCCTCTGGAGGTTTCGTTGGGAGCCGCGAAGAAGCCATTGCCGCCCAGCATCTGGTGCATCAGAATCGGAATCTTGCCCTGGCTGTCCGCCGATCGATACAACTCGGCGGCGTCCGGCGTGACCAGGGCGTCGCCGACTCCGGTGATGCCGCAGGCGAGATATCGTTCAGCGTTCTGTCGGACCAGGTCTGCCGCGCCGTCGCCGTAGCGATCGAGGTGCGCACGCATCGAAAGGTTGTAGAAGGGGTTCATCGCCTCTTCCCACATGCACCCGTCCGGCTCCCTGTCGCGATCTCGCAGGATCACGCCGTGGGCCGGATCGGGCGTGTTCTGGTCGATTCCGGCCACCTTCAGCGCCGCCGAGTTCACGTAACACGCGTGGACCGAGCCGTCTTCGATGCACACGGGATTGTCCGGCGCCGCTTCGTCGAGCTCGGCGCGCGTGATGCGTCTGCCCTCACGAACCTGGGTCGACCTGAATCCCCAGCCCCAGATCCACTGCCCGTTGGGCGCGCCTTTGGCAGCGGCGGCGATCGCGTCGACGATCTCCTGGATGCCGTTGAACGGCGGGACGCTGCAGTCAACCGACACCGGCTGAAACGCGGTCAGGCTGAAGTGATTGTGAGGATCGATGAAACCGGGGATTACGGTCCGTCCGGCCAGTTGGACTGTCTTGGTCTCGCCGCCGATTAACTTCGACACGACTCCGTTGGCGCCGAGCGCGACGATCTTGCCGCGTTCGATGCCCAGCGCTTCGACACGCGAATCCCGGCCGTCCATGGTCAGAATGTTGCCGCCCAGCAATGCCAGGTCCATTGTCTGCCTCCGAGTGTTCAATGCCGCCACCGGCCACGGTCGATACGCGTGCGCGTTACGGTTTGAGCAACAGCTTGCCGGTCGTCAACCTGCCCTCGAGCTGGCGGTGCGCCTCGGCGGCCTCGCTCAACGGGAACGTGCCGTGTATGCGCACGTCGAGCTGGCCGGACTGCACCCAATCGAGTATGTCGCCCGCGCGACTCAGCAGCTCTTCGCGCGTGCGGGTGTAGTGACCCAAGCCCGGTCGAGTGAGGAACAACGATTTTGCGTTGAGCACGGACACTGGCACCGGATCGACGGGTCCGCTCGCCTGGCCATACAAGACCATGTATCCGGTCGGCTCTAAGCAAGCGATGCCTTTATCGAACGTGGTCTTGCCGACGGAGTCGTACACGGCTTGGATTCCAGCGCCTCCGGTGATTTCGTTGACGTCCGCCTTGAAGTCGGACTCGGCGTAGTTGATGACGTGGTCCGCGCCGGCGCCACGGGCGAGCTCGGCCTTCTCCTCGGTCGAAACCGTCGCAATGACGGCGCCGCCCAACGATTTCACCATCTGGGTCAGCAGCAAGCCGACGCCGCCTGCCGCCGCGTGGACCAGCACGGTGTCGCCGAGCTTCACCGGATAGGTCGCGTGGCACAGGTAGTGGGCGGTCATGCCCTGGAGCATCACGGCCGCACCCATATCGGCGCTGACGCCATCGGGCATCTTGACCAGGCTGGACGCCGGAGCGACCACCTTCTCTGCGTATGACGAACCGACACCGGAGTACGCGACCGTATCGCCGACAGCGACCTCGGTGACGCCTTCTCCGACCTGCGCCACCACGCCGGCGCCCTCGACGCCGGGGATCCACGGCAATGAAGGCGGATTCATGCCCGAGCGACCATACACGTCGGTGTAGTTCACGCCGATCGCCTGAATGTCTACCAACGCCTGACCCGCGCCGGGAACCGGGTCGGGTACGTCGACGTACCGCAGAACTTCCGGTCCGCCAGTCTCGGTGACCTGAGCTGCTTTCATGGCCATCCCTCCTGACTTCGTTCGGTACACTGTAACAACGCGCCTTGCGACCCGCAACAGCGGCCGAAGGCCGTTTCAAATACACGCGGACAATGGGATAGAACCGCACGCAACGCCGAGGCAGTATGGGCGCCGGTCTTGGGGGGATCGTTGCGGAGGCGTCGTCATCCGACGCGTGTTGCAACAGTGGTTTCAGCGGGATACCATGCGCCTTGATCCACAATTACGATTCCAGCACGATGAGGTGATCAAATGGCCACACAGACAACGTCCCGGCGAAGCTTCTGGACCTGGGGATTGGAATCGGAAGAACCCACCGATGCACAGCGTACGCAGCACGCCGCGATGCTTTCGGACCGGCATGGAGTCGAGATCGTCCCGCCACCGATCCCGAAGGCTGACGAGCTCGACCTTCGAGCGCCGCGTGTCACCGCTTCCGACAACATCGCGGCCTTCTCCTCCTCGAGCAACTACGAGCGAGCTCGGCATTCGTATAGCAACAACGACAAAGACCCAGCGGTGTTCGGCCTGTTCCCGAATCCGCCCGATGTGGTGTCTCACCCGCGCAATGAAGAAGAACTGGAGCGGGTTTTGGATTGGTGCTCGTCGAAAGGGTACGCGGCGATCCCGTTTGGCGGCGGCTCGTCCTCGGTTGGCGGCGTCACCCCGCCCGCAGACTGGGATGCCGTGGTCACCATCGACATGGACCAATTCAGCAAGATCCTTGAGATCGACGAAACTTCACGGGCCGCGAGAATCCAGGCCGGCGTGTACGGGCCCGACCTCGAAAGCCAGCTTCGGCCCCAGGGGTTGACGCTGCGACACTTCCCGCAGAGCTTCACCGGATCGACCCTCGGGGGATGGATCGCGACGCGTTCGGGCGGTCACTACGCTACCAACCACACGCACATCGACGATTTCGTCGAGTCGGTTCGGATGCTGACGCCGTCCGGCTGGTGGGAGAGCCGGCGCCTTCCCGGCAGCGGCGCGGGCATCGACCCGAACCGAATCGCGCTCGGCAGCGAGGGCATCCTGGGCGTCATCAGCGAGGCGTGGATGCGCATTCAGGTGCGACCCAAGTACAGGGCCACCGCCGGCGTAGAATTCAACTCATGGGAAGAAGGCTACGAAGCGACGCGCCAGATCGTACAAGCAAAACTCTGGCCCGCGAATCTGCGCCTGCTCGACCCGCTTCTGGCGGGCGACAGCGCCGGACTAGACGGCAGCCACGCGCTGCTTGTGATCGGATTCGAGGCCGCGGAGACGCCGCAAAACTGGCCGATGGCCACGGCAGTCGAAATCGCGCGAGGCGCGGGCGGCCAGATCGACGACGAAGACATCCTGATCGACGACGGCTCCGGCATGCCCACCGGCAGGGGCGGAGCCGTCGGCGCGTGGCGTAACGCGTTCATCAGCGTTGGCGGCGGTCTGACCGCCGGGCTCGGGCTGGTAGGCGGCACGGTGGAAACGTCGATCACGTGGGAGCGCTGGCCAGCGTTCGACGCCAGTGTCCGCGAGGCGATGAACGGCGTGTTGCGGGAAGTTTGCGGCGGAGGAACGGTCAACTGCCGGTTCACGCACGTGTACCCGGACGGTCCCGCGCCGTATTACACGTACGCCGGAGCCTATCGGCTGGGCGCATACGCCGAGCAGCAAGCGGCGATCAAAAAGGCGGCGTCGGACGTGATTATGGCGGCTGGCGGAACGATCACGCACCACCACGCCGTGGGCAAGTTGCACAGGCCGTGGTACGACGGCGAACGCCCGGAGCTCTTTGCGACAGCGTTGCGCGCCACCAAGAAGGCGCTCGACCCGAATGGCGTCTTGAACCCAGGAGTGCTGCTGGACGCGTAGGCGCGCTGGAACGGATCGGCAAAAGGGAAGCCAGGGACGAAAGAGACTGAATAGAGCCGGGGGCGACGCTGGCCGCTACGCCCCGTACGCACTCGGCTCTGAACTAACGTCACCGCGATGCGTCCGATCAGAGGATCAGAGGGCGTCCGCGAGGACCTCGACTAGGTGACGGGCACGCTTGCCGGTGCCGTGCTCGATCTGTTGGCGGCAGGATGTGCCCTCGGCGACGACGACGAACTCGCCTGACTCGTCGCGAATTGTCGGAAACAGCGTCTCCTCGCCGATCTTCATCGATACGTCGTAGTGCTCGGTTTCGTATCCGAACGAGCCCGCCATGCCGCAACATCCGGACGGTATCTCCGAGACGTTGCAGGCTTCGATGCTCCGCAGCACTTCCAAGGCCGGTCCCATGCCCACGAGCGCTTTCTGGTGGCAATGGCCGTGCACCAAGATCTTCTCCGGCAACGCGCCCTGAGCTAGATCGAGACTGGATCCGGCTTTGAGCAGCGCGTGTCGCACGAACCCTTCAACCAGCATCGTGTTGTCGGCGACGGCGCGTGTTCGCTCGTCGTGGCCGCCCAGGAGATCGACATAGTCGTCGCTGAAACTGAGGATGCAGCTAGGCTCGATGCCGACAAGTTTCGCGCCCTGGGCGACGTACTCGTACGCGGTGTCCACGTTGGCCCTGGCATTGGCTTTCGCCTGATGCATCATGCCTTTCGAGAGCATCGGCCTGCCACAGCACTTGGTTTTGGGAACGATCACCTGGTAGCCCAGCGCCTCCATGACCTTGACCGCTGCGATGCCGAGTTCGGGATGGTTGTAGTTGGTGAACGTGTCAGGGAACAGGACCGCTTGGCCGTGCTTGGCCGCTGATTCAGGCGAGCCGCCGCGGGCTCGGAACCACTGAACGAACGACTGGCTGACGAACACCGGCAGCGGTCGCCGTTTGTCGATCCCAACCTGGGTCTCCAACATCGCACGGGCGAATCCGGGCTTGGCCATCCAGTTGGACACCGGCGCGAACATCGATCCCAATCGACTCAGCGAGCCTATGTTTCCGAAAATCCATTCGCGCAGCGAGTGTCCGTTGGATTCGTGGTACTGATTTAGGAATTCGTACTTGATCTTGGTCATGTCGACGTTGGACGGGCATTCAGCCTTGCAGCCCTTGCAGTCCAAGCACAGGTCCATGATCTCGAAGAGGCGGCGATCGGTCATCGTTCCGGGAGGCAGGGCGCCCGACATCGCGGCCCTGAGCGCATTGGCCCGGCCTCGGGTCGAGTGCTCCTCGTCTCTGGTCGCGACGTACGAAGGGCACATCGTTCCGCCGTGCTTGCGGCAGGCGCCTTGACCGTTGCACATCTCGATGGCCTGAGCGAAGCTGCTGTCTTCGCCGAAGTCGAACACCGATGTGAACGGCTTCGTGTTGTAGGCAGGGCCGATTCGCAGGTTGTCCGTCATCGGCGGCGAGTCGGTGATCTTGCCCGGATTCATGATGCCTTGTGGATCGAACGCCTTCTTCACGTCACGGAAGGCGCCGTATAGTTGGCTGCCGAACATCTTCTCGTTGAACCCGGACCGCACCAGCCCGTCGCCGTGCTCGCCGCTCATCGAGCCGCCGAACTCAAGCACCAGGTCGCTGATCTCGTTGGCGATGGACACCATGCGGTCCACGCCTTCTTGATTCTTCAGGTCGATAAGCGGCCGGATGTGCAGGCAACCGACACTGGCGTGCCCGTAATAGCCGGCCTCGGTGCCATGATCGCGAACGATCTTGTCGAACCGGCGAACGAACTCCGGCAACACCTCGGGCGCGACAGCCGTGTCCTCGACGTACGGCAGAGGTTTCGCGTCGCCAGGCACGTTCATCATCAGGCCGAGGCCCGCCTTCCGAACGTCCCACACTTTCGCCTGGTCCGACGGTTTGGTCAGCCTTACGAACGCGTATCCCAACCCGCGACGGGCCAACATTTCTTCGAGACGATCCATCTTGGACGACACCTCGGCGTCGGACTCACCGGTGAGTTCGACCGCCAAAATCGCCTCTGGGTCGCCTTCGATGAAGTCCGTGATGCGTGCGTACGCGAGGTTCGACTTGGCTTGGCGAAGAACCATGCTGCCGATCAGTTCAACCGCGGCCGGGTCCATGTCGAGGGCCGCCACGGTCGCTTCCATCGACTCGTTCAATGTGGCGCAGTGGAGCACGCCGAGTCCGGTCGCGGTGGGCTTCGAAACCAGGCAGAGCTTGGCCTCGGTGATCGTGACCAGCGTCCCTTCCGAGCCGACGACGAACCGTGCCATGTTGAAGTCGCTGCCGCCAACGAACTCGTCGAGGTTGTAACCGGAAACCCGCCGCTGAATTTTCGGGTAGCGCTTCAGCACTTCATCGCGGTTCGCCTCGCCGATGGCAAACAGGTCTCTGTAGATCTCGCCCTCAAGTCCGGACGCGCGCATCCTGGATTCGAGCTGTGCGCCGTCGAGCTCATTGAATCGTGCGGTGTGCCCATCTGACAGGACGACGTCGAGTTCGAGGACGTTGTCGACTGTCTTGCCCCACATTATCGAGTGAGCTCCGCACGAGTTGTTGCCCAGCGCACCGCCGATGTTGCCGCGGTTCGACGTGCTCGGATCCGGCGCGAAAAGCAGCCCGTGAGGAGCCAGTTGGCGGTTCAGTGCGTCAAGGACGATGCCGGGTTGAGTTCGGACCCACCGCTCTTCCGGATTGACCTCGATTACATTGCGCATGTACTTCGAGAAATCCATGACGACGGAGTGCCCGACGGTTTGCCCCGCAAGACTCGTACCGCCGCCCCGAGGCAGCACCGAGACGCCGTGTTGTACCGCGGTCTCGACCACGGCGATCACGTCTTCGGCGTTTCGAGGTATGACAACGCCGATGGGTTCGATCTGATAGATGCTCGCGTCCGTGCTGTACAGGACGCGCGTCATCTTGTCGAATCGTACTTCGCCCGAAACGCGCCGCTTCAGAGTCTCGACGAGTGCCCTTGTATCGGCTTCGGCAACTTGGGAAGTCATGTTGTTGAACGCTCCATAACGCCGGTGTCACTCCGGCGGGGTTGCGGCAGACTCTCTCTGTGGACGCCATGCCGCGGCGACTTGGTTCAGATTGTACTGATGCAGTCAATCTGGCGTGGTTCGAAAAACAACAAAGGCCGCTTTCGCGGCCTTTGTTCGAGTGTTCATTTGGCGGAATTCCGGTTTAGGAGACGCTCAGAATCTTGTAGCGAACCGTGCCTCTGGGCGTTTCTGCATTTGTTTCGACACCAGAATGTTTTCCTATGAGAGCCTTGCCGATTGGGGAGACATCCGAAATCTTCGAGTCCATCGGATTGGCTTCTGACGCGCTGACAACGGTGTATCGCGATTTCCGGCCGGATTCGATGTCTTGCACCCAAACCGCGGTTCCGAGACCGACCACGACCGAAGCCTTAGCCTTCTTGGGATCAATGATGACTGCCTGCAGTAGCGTCCCTTCGATATCCTGGATGCGACCATCGACCATTCCGAGTTGTTCGCGAGCGGCCTCCAAAGGAGAGTTTTCACGAACGTCTTTGTCGGCGGCAGCCTTCTGGATTTCGATCGCAAGCGGCGCTCTTTGGCTCTTCAATTCTTCAAGTTGCGCAACCAGTTGAGCGTGTCCCTCGGGCGTCAACCCGACTTCGTCTCTGTCAACCGCTTGGCCGCCTTGGGTTTTTCGAGCTCTGGGTTTCCGTATCCGAACATGCTGAGCCAGATTGGTCTCAATCATGCCTTTTTTCTTGGCGTAGGTGAGGAACTTGCGAACTACCTGCAGCTTTTCGGCTGCCTGAGGAGTGGTCCCGGTGCCCGCCACGCTGTCGGCGTATCCACCGATGACCGAGGGAAGAATGCCCGCAAGGACACGCTCAGGGCCGCACCATCCGACGAAGCGCCCTAGTTCGTTGCGAACGGTGTCGTCACTTTCTTTGAGCGACCCTACATAAACGCCCACGGCTGATAAGAGCGTCGTCGGCTCGTTCAATTCCAAAGTGTCTTCACCCCTCGTCAGCGTTCGCTCCTCCATGGTACGGTCAACCTGGAGCGCATGTCAAACGGGTCGGCCGACAGCCAATACATGAGGGGAAGCGGGGGAAACAAAGCGAGGTTGGGCCCGAAAACTATCTTCAAGACATCGTGCAATTCGCTCCGGGATCGATCTAAGACCAAGTGGGAGCGGTCTTGACGTTCTTGGCGGGGCATTTAAGGACAAACCCATTGAACCCACAACGGGCAACCCATTGTGGGTTCAACGAAGAACCAGACTGCGGTACGACCCGGCCTGCCTGATCGGAGGCAAGCCGCAGGCCAACGATGTTGGCCTGGCGGGAGCGCGGACGCTAGAGCGTCACCGCGCCCATGTTGATGCCGTACTCTTCCTTCTTCGAGGCGAGGTTGATGAAAGTCTCCATCTTCCGCACGCCAACGATCAAGCCAACACGCTTGCGCAGGAAATCGCTAAGCGCTTCGGAAGACTTGAGGGTCGCCCAGGCGAAGATGTCGAAGGAACCGGTTGTAACCGAGACCCAAGTGACTTCGTCCATGGTCGCGAGCTCATCGGCAACGGCGTCGACTTTGTCGGCGTCGACCTGAAGGCCGATGATCACCTGCGATTGATACCCCATTCGAACTGCGTCGGGCACCGCGACGACTTTAATAACCTTGTCCGCCATCAGCCTTTTGAGCCTGCGGCGCACCGTTTCTTCGCTCACGCCCACCTGTCTGGCTATGCCAGCGTTGGTGGCGGTGCCGTCATCCTGCAAATAGGTAATAATCCTGACATCCAGTTGGTCCATCAAAAATACCCCAATCCTCAAGGTTTTCAGCCACACTATAGTGTATTGTTACGAATTCTGTCAACAAAACGCGAAAGACTCGTTTTGTTGTCACTTTTGCAATCTGGGCGCTTCCACGCGTTCAACCCAGATCGACAATATCAAACCGTTCTTCACTCGCAATCACCGCTTAATTAGCATAGCAACCTGAGGGTATGCCTCAAATAATTTCAAGGCTGTAATGCGTCGAACCCATACGGTTATTTCTGAAAAATCCACCGACCATATTATAATTGGCCGCCGAATGAGCATTAACGCCCTTTCATGTCCTCGACTGAATCTCCGCCGACGATCAACCAAGGCCACCGCACCGCAGGTCTACGCGATGCTTGTGGAGAAGCCCGCCTTCCGCGCACGATGACCCGTCATGCAAACTTGCGGTCGCGCATCCTTATCACTCAGCCGTTTCTGCCTAACTTCGGATGACACCACGGAGTTCGGTCCCGTCAAGATGGCAATTGCGCGAAATGAGCAGAAAGGGACGCGATCCGGCTGTTTTAAGAAGAACGACTGTTTCACGGATTCGATTGGCACAATTCTCCAACGGGCTGTCCTACCACGATGTCGCCGGGACGACAGCCCAGTCTCAATCCCGGTGGAAACGTCGTCATGGAAGTAATACACTTGTGCAATCGAAATCAGGAGGAACCCGTCGTTGAAAGTCGAACTTGAAATAATGATCGAACGCCCCGTGGATGTTGTTCTCGATTACATCACCGACATCTCGAAATTCACCCAATGGGCCGAGAACGCCGTCGAAGCGGTCCAAACGTCCGACGGCCCTGTCGGAGTTGGCACTACTTGCCGAATCGTGAACAAGACCATGGGCAAAACCTTGGAATACGAATTCGAGGTCACGGAGTTCGATCCGGGAAACCGATACACGGCCAGCAGCACGTCCGGGCCATTTCCGATGTCGATGACGTATGTTGTCGAGCAGGTGGGTGACAAGACCAAACTCCATTCGCTGACCGAAGCCGAACCGGGTGGAATCATGGCATTGGCCGGACCGCTGATGAACCGGAAGATCAAAAAGCAGTTTGAAAGCGCCCACAAGAATCTCAAGAAGCTGCTCGAATCAGGTTAGGGGGCAGAAGATTTGACGCCTAATACGACCAGATAGCTCATGTCGCCACTACATCATTCCGGCCGAGAACTGGAACTGACCGCCGGACGGTCTCTGTTCGACTACGCCGACAACCTCGCGTTGCGTGTGCCGACGTCGTGCGCACGCACCGGTGAGTGCCACGAGTGCATCGTAGAGATCAAGCGCGGAATGGGCGCGCTCGACCCGCCAACCGAGTCGGAGCGGTTCCTGCGCGACAACTACCGCCTCGCTTGCCAGGCGCGGATCGTCGATGCCGAAGCAGACATCGAGTTCGCGGTATTGCGCCGCCAGCCGCGGATCCTGACGGATTCGATTCGACGAGACGTCGCGCTCGACCCTCGCACGACTAGATCGGGTGACGACGTTCGGTACCTCGGCGAACGGATCGACGCCTATCGAGGCAAGATCTACGGTTTGGCTGTCGATGTCGGCACCACCACGGTCGTCATGAACCTCGTGGACCTCGAAAGCGGGGACGTGTTGCACACGGCGTCGTTCGAGAATCCGCAGCGTTTCGGCGGCAGCGACATCATGCATCGCATCTCTTACGACGGCGGCAGTTACAACGGTGAGCTCCGCCAGGTGATGCTGTCGTCCATCAATTTCGAGATTGGCGACATGGCCCGCACACTTGGGTTTCATCGACGCAACATCTACGAGGTCGTCATCGTGGGCAACTCCACGATGCGCGACCTGGTGTTCGGACTGGACGTGCAGCCGATCGGCGAAAAACCGTACCGATCCGTGACCGAGTTGGCACTGAAGGACGGCGAACTGGAAACGACCGCCCTTTCGCGCACCGCCCTTGAGATGGATTTGAGAGTGTTCCCAGCCGCGCACGTCTATGGCGGTCCGCTCATCGGGTGCCACGTCGGCGCCGACGTCACGGCCGACCTGCTGGCGATTGGCATCGACGAGCAGGAAGACATCGTGATGATGGTCGACGTCGGGACCAACACCGAGGTCGTCATCGGGAATCGCCACCGATTGATCGCCGCGTCGTGCCCAGCCGGTCCCGCCTTCGAGGGAGGGCAGATCGCCTACGGGATGCCCGGATACGACGGCGCCGTGGAGTCCGTGCGAATCGACAACGGCACGGCCGCCATCGAAACGATCGGTCACGCCGAACCCCAGGGAATTTGTGGTTCCGGGCTCGTCGACCTGCTCGCGGAGCTCCGGCGCAACGATATGATCACCGAGCTCGGCGCGTTCACCGGCGGAGAGAGCGAGTTCGTTTTCGCGCCCGAAAGGCAGATGTCGTTGAGTCGGGCCGACATCAGCTCACTGGCCCAGGCCAAATCGGCCAACTACGCGGGTCAGTTCATACTTTTGCGAGAGTACGACACTCCAATCCAACAGGTGTCTGGTTTGTATCTGGCGGGAGGATTTGCCAACTACATCAACGTCGAGAACGCGTTGGGGATCGGATTCATAGCCAACTTCCCGCCCGCGAACATCACAAAAGTAGGCAATGCGGCGCTGGAGGGGGCGACGATCATGCTCCTGTCGAATGAACTCCGACAACGGGCAGAGACAATCGCCAAAGACATTACGCACGTTGAGCTCGAGTCCATCCCCGATTTCTTTGACATATTCGTCGATGGCTGCATGTTCAGGCCCATGGCGATGTAGCCGTTCGACCAGTTCATCGTCCGCAACTTCAATCTTTATCCCGATCAGAGGAGAACGATCATGGCGTTCAAAGTTCTCATTACCGACCACGCGTGGCCTACCACCGAGCCCGAGCAGGCCGTGCTCAGAGACGAGGTCGGCGCCGAGTCGATCGTGGCGCCTGACGCAAGCGAAGAGACCTTAGTGTCGCTCGCGACAGACGTCGATGCGATCATGACGTGCTTTGCGCAGGTGACGCCGGCGGTGCTCCAAGCCGCGACGAAATGCGTCGCGGTGGGCAGGTTCGGGGTCGGGTTCGACAACATCGCCGTCGATACAGCGACCGAGCTCGGAATGGCGGTAACGTACGTCCCCGACTACTGCGTAGACGAGGTTTCGGATCACGTCATGGCTCTGCTCTTGACCTGGAACCGACGCGTGGCGCTACTCGACAACTCGGTCAAGACCACCGGTTGGGGAAGCGTTCCTCTGACTATGCGGATCATGCGCCTTCGCGGCAAGACGCTGGGCATCATCGGGTTCGGTAGAATCGGCAAGTCGGTGTGCGAGAAAGCGCGCGCGTTCGGCCTCGACATTCTCGTCAGTGATCCGTACGTGTCCGCTGAAATCGTTGCCGAGCGCGGCGCCCGCATGGTCGATATGGACACGCTGCTGAGCGAGTCGGAATTCGTTTCGTTGCACTCGCCGCTCACAGACGAAACGCACAACTTGATAAGTTCCCGAGAGCTGGAGTTGATGAAGTCCGACGCGTTCTTGGTCAACTGCGCCCGAGGTCCGCTGATCGACGAAAGCGCGCTATACGACGGGCTTACGTCGGGCCAGATCGCCGGCGCGGGGTTGGACGTTATGGTCGATGCCGTTCCGCCACCGGGAACGCCGCTGCTCGGTCTCGACAACATCATCATCACGCCGCACACCGCTTTCTTCTCGCAAGAAGCGACGCTCGAGTTGGAGCAGCGCGCGGCACGCGAGGTGTGCCGCGTGTTGAAGGGCGAGATGCCCGAGAACCTCGTCAACCCCGACGTTCTCAAGCATCCGAACCCGCGACACAGCCTGCCTTCGGCGACGGAGTAGCGAGGGCTAGCTGGCCACCTCAATCTTCATCGCGGCCAGGCGCTCCTCGACCGCATTGGCATCGCCGGCTCCATCGAGGGCTGAAGCCAATGCATTGCCGTTAGTCTGCCCGGGCATCTCGAGCACGCCTAGCTGCACGAGTTCGTCGATGGCCGACGCCTGAGCTTGCATCGACTCGGTGCGTTGTTCCGTCTGCTCGAGCGCGGCGCCAAGTCCGTTCAGGTCGTCGGACACGCCGGTCATGGCCTCACGGACTCTGACCTGAGCCTCGGCGGTGTCGTGCCGGGCCTGCACTACTTGCTGCCGGACCTCGAATGCTCCAATCTGAGCGATGAGCCGTTCTTCCACGAGGGCAATGGACTGTTCTTCCTGCTCCAACTCCAGTATCTGTCCATCCAAGGTTTGGACTTCCTCGGATGCGACGTGACGGAGCTGCAACGCCAATCGGGCCAAATCCTCTCGACCGGCCGTGAGCGATTGACGAGCTCGCTCCTCCAGCTCCGGCAACCTGTCACGGACTTGCGTGGTTTTGGCCTCCAACTGGATGAGAGAGGACGCGATGTTTTCCTTAGCTCGGCGCACGCGGGCGAGCAGCTCCCTATGTTGGCTTGCTGGTTCGACGAATGCTTGGCGCGGGTCTTCCGGCGGGGCGAGCAAAGCGCGCAACCAGTCCCGCAGAATCAACCTGACGCGACGTAGGATGCTGGTCATTGCCGTGTGCTCCCCTTTTTGGTTCGGGCTTGTGCCGTTGCCCAAAATTGATGGTCCCCGTCAGGATCAAGTCGATCCTGACGGGGTGTGCGGGGCACGTTAGGCGATTGCCGCGCTGTCTTGGGCGCCGTTGCCGTTCGACCGAACCGTCTTCGCGGCAGGACGCCGGAGGCTGGTGCGCCAGTAGTAGGCCGCCAGGCCACCCATCGCGGCCAGCGTGATCGATCTCAGAATCAGCGCCTTTACCGTAGTGACGCTCGAGAGAATCTCGGGCTCCGCCAGCACGCACACGCCAGCGAAAAGCGCCACGGTCGTCACCGTGAACGGGATCGATACTTTGGGCGGCATCACAAACGCGAATGCCAAGACGACGGGATAGTAGAGGATGAAGAATGGACTCGCGAGTCCGGTCTGCTCCGACCAGAACAGCACCAGGATCGTTATGACTCCGATGTCGATCGCGCTCGTCAGGCCGACCAACGCTGGGTTGGCGGGTCGGTCGGCGAGCAACCGGCCGTGCAAGTAGAAGTTGATCGCCATGATCGCAACGATGGGTACGATTCCCATCACGACTTGCGATTTTTCTTCCACGGTCCACAGTATCAGGACCATTCCGGCGGCCACGATGAACCATCGAGCCCAGTTGATTACGACCTGACCGTAGAAGATGTCTTCGGCCGCTTCTCGTTTTGCGTTGTTTGAGTTTTGCATCTCTATGCCCCTTTCGCGGTCTGGAACAGAATCGCCTCTCGCGGCAGACCGGCGACCGAAGGTTCGTCGACTACATCGTCGATCGTCTCAACTCGAACGCCGTCGATCGCGGTCCGGCGATCCCGTTGGACGTTCTGGAACGCGACGCCGCACATCGCGACGCCTGCCATCATGATCATTCTGGCAGCCAGCGTGACTTCGTCGCCTGGGTCCAGCGTGGCCATCGAAATCGCGCCGTATGCAGCGGCGGAACAAGCGGCGAATCTGCTGACGATAGCGGGCGAAAACGCGACGGAAATCGCCAACAGCGCTGGGAAATAGAAAACGTAAACGTGCGAACTGAATCCGCCTTGTGCGACCACGATGAGGGAGATGACCGCGATGTCAGCAACGCTGGCGCCGTAAAGTACGTTCCTCAACACCGGCCGATTCTTCAGGAACTGGGCCTGAAGGAAGAAATTCGCGACGGCCAGACCCAGTATCAGTACGATCTGGACGCGGAGTACACCGATGCCTGCCGGGTCCCAAAGAGCCAGCAGCAAGCCCGCCACCACCAAAACCCAACGAGCGGCAATCACCACCAGTTGTCCGTGGTCCATATCCACGGTCTTGCTTGGATCGGGAATCAGATCACGCAGCATGACGCCTCCTTTCGCTTTAAAAACCTGCGTCGATGGCGGCGACTGATCTGTCAACCGCCCCGTGACGCGATTGTGTCAGCGGCGAGAGGCAGCGCACAGTTGCAAACGTCCCAATTATCGGTGGTACGAACCAACGATGGGCGCGAGAAATCCGCGATCGAACTGAACCGCGTCGGCAGGGTGCGATTCCGATGCGGGACGCCGCCTCGCTGAGCCTTGAACTGCGATGCGATTTGGCGTGTTACATCACGACCCTGCTGCAAGGCCGTCAACATGAATGAGATCGCCGAAGAGTTGAGGTCGAACGGGATGGCGCCGTCGAACATCTTGCCGAAAAGTCAGAGCTCGACTCCGACGCCTTGGTTTCTGGCTAGTTCGTAGACGTGCTTGGCCACCGCGATGTCCTCGAGCGCGATGCCTTGCGACTCGAATAGCGTGACGTCATCGTCCGAGTTGCGGCCAGGAGTCACGCCGGCAATAACCTCCGCGAGACCGCGAACGTTCTCCCAGCGGATCACGCCCGCGTCGATCGCGGTCAGCAGGTCGCCGCATTCGGTCTTCGCTTGGGCGATGTCGTCCGTGGCGATCACATCGGCCCGCCGGACCGCTTCGTTGTCGAGCTCACGCCGCGTGCTGCTGTTGGCGCCGGCCGCGTTTACATGGGATCCCGAATCGAGCCATTCGCCTCGGATGACCGGCTCCGACGCGTCCGTGATCACCGGGACGATGTCGGAATCTCGGACACAGGTCTCGGCGTCTTCGACGGCGACCACCTCCACGCCAAGTCGCTCGCTCATCTCCGACGCGTAGGTCTCTCGCCGCGATTCAGTCGGGCTGAACACTTTTACGCGAACGATGTCGCGGACGGCGCAGACGGCCTCAAGCTGGCCTCGGGACTGGTAACCGGCGCCGATGACGCCGACGGTTGTTGCGTCCTCGCGCGCCATGTATTTCGTCGCGACGCCGCTGGCCGCGCCGGTTCTTATCTGGCCGAGCGCCGACGCTTCCATGATGGCCAGAAGCTCTCCGGTCTCCGTGCTCGAGAGCTGGACGTGGAACCCGCCTCGTCGACCTCCGCCGACGCCGTATGCTTTCAACCCCATGACCCCGAGCCCCGGCGCCGCGGCCGACATCATGTTGAACGCGCCGTTTGGCAACCGCAGTCTTGTCCTCGGCACGTTGGACGCTTGGCCGTCCGCCAGAGCCCGAAACCCGGCCTCCACGGCGCTGACGGCGTCGTCCATCGTGAGCAGGCTTGTGACGTCGTTCCCGGTGAGATATATAGGCACTGGTCATCCTTTCCAGAATCGATGAAAGTGGTTCAACGGACCGTGTCCCGCACCCATCGGGAACGTGTTGCGTATCGCTTCCGTTACGTACTCTTTCGCCTGGGCAACGGCGTCGTGGACGCTAAGGCCGGACGCCAAACCCGCGGCGACCGCCGACGCGAACGTGCAGCCGGTGCCGTGTGTGTTCTTGGTGTCGATGCGGGTGTGCGTGAACTCGGTGAACCCGTCGCCATCGTAGAGAACGTCGGTCGCGGGTCCTTCGAGATGGCCGCCTTTGACGACCGCGCTGCCCGCCCCGAGGTCCTCCACGAGGGTTCGGGCGGCTTTGCGCGAATCATCGACGGTCCGGATTTCCATGCCGGTCAGGACTTCGGCTTCGGGCGTGTTCGGTGTCACGACCGACGCAAGCGGCACAAGGGCGTCTCGCAACGTGACGACGGCACGCTCTTGCAGCAGCCTGTCTCCGCCTTTGGCCACCATGACCGGGTCAACAACCACCGGCGTCAGGCCGTGGCTGCGCAATTTGGCCGCGACGGTCTCGATAATCTCGGGACTGGAAAGCATCCCGGTTTTGACCGCGTCGGTTCCGATGTCGTTGATGATCGCATCGATCTGAGATTCGATGATGCTGATCGGCAGCTCTTGCACGTCGGTCACGCCGAGCGTGTTTTGGGCGGTTATCGCGGTGATGGCCGATGTCCCGTATACGCCCAGCGCGGCGAAGGTCTTCAGGTCGGCTTGAATGCCCGCTCCGCCGCCCGAGTCGGATCCGGCGATGGTCATGGCTCGGGGTATGTTGTGGGCGTCGGGCATTGTGTCTCACCTCTGGATTTCCGTTTGCTTGGGTTTGTCGAGCGGTTGCGGTGGTGTATCGATTCACGGTGGAACGATCCAACGGCGGCGCCTCAACAGTGGGCATCGGTTGATTGGTCAAGGTCCTTCGACAGGCTCAGGACGAACGGATGGAGGCGGAGGTTTTGGCGGATTCTGGTGGCGTTGGAGGCTGTGCCCGCGGTTCGATTGGAGTTGTTGCAAGCCGACCGCGCCTACTTCTGTTTGGCGGCGTCGCTGCGTTTGCGAATGATGGTCAGGAGACTGCGGACGCTCTTGCCGCTGACGCCCATCTTGCGGCGCTTTCGGCGTTTGCCTTCCCGGCGTTCCCCTTTTGTCGGCCGTTCTCGCTCTTCCATGCCTGTCCCTGCCGCTCAGTCGTCCGGCCAGGCGTCGCCTTCGTAGGCCACCTGCCAGAACAGATACTCGTATCGTAACGCCGTGTGGAACAACTCGTCTATGCGTCCATGCCAGGCGCCCGGGTCGGCATTGTCCAAGTACTGGCCCATCCAGGCAACCAGGTCCCCGAGCACGTCGGGGCCGTGGAGATCGATCCACTCCCGGTAGATCGGATTGTCCGGGGGTTTGCCTTCCGCGAGCAGGCGTGTGCCCCAATCGAGGTACGTTCCCTCGGTGACGTACAGCACGGCGAGCACGTCCTCGAACCCGCCTTCGAGGCCGGTACGCACGAGGAAGTCGCCGAAGCCGCGGGTTGTTGGCGACGCGCTGGCCGACGAGTATTCGGCTTCCGAGGCGCCGAGTTCGTCGAACGCGCGCATGAACAGGTCGTTTTCCGGGTCGAGGATTCCGGTTAGGAACGCGTGCAGCCTGCTGGCCGAGTCCATGTCCGGGGCCTTGGCCATGCCCATTGAGGTCATGCTGACCAGGTCTCGAACGAAGACGTAGTCCTGAAGGAAGTAGCGTTTGAATTTCTCGGGAGGCAGCGTTCCGTCGCCCATCTCCACGACGAACGGATGGAATACCATCTGCTCCCAGAGTTTTTCGTATTTGGATTTGAGTTGTTGCGTGAGGGGCATATTGGGGTTTCCATGTCGATTAGGAGTTTTGTACCGGTGTTAACGAACCTGACATTGTTGTTCGGGACCTGGATAGGTACATGGTCCGCGGGAGGGTTGGAAACTCTCTCCTACGAATTGCCGATTCTGGCCCGGCGTCCCGGATTGTGGCGCGATTATTTCGCGTAGTCGCTTGAAAATGCTTTCGCCGGATCGAGTTCGCCGGTTAAGAGGCCCGCGTCTTGCATCCACTTGACGAAGCTGGCCCAGCGCACTGAGTCTTGCTGGCCGAACTCTGCGTCGTTGGTCTTCCAGGCGGAGACCAGCAGGTCCGCGCCGGGCCGGTCGATGGCCTCGTCTATTTCGTCTTTGTTGGCCTTGACCAGGATGTCCACGCCAGCCTGGGGGTCGCTGATGGCGTCGGCATAGCCTTTCTTGATGGCTCGCACGAACCGTTCTATGACGTCGGGGTTCGAGTCGATCATCTCTTCGCTGGTCACCATCACGAGCTCGTAGTAGGCGGGGACGCCCCACTCGTCCATGCGCATGATATTGACGGGGTGGCCCTGATTCTCGAGCAGGATGCTCTCGTGAGTCCAGTAAGCGCCGACCACCGCATCGACCGTTCCGCTGATCAGCGATTCGGCCAGGTTGAAGCCCACGTTGACGAGCTCAACGTCGGCGAGGCCTTGAGAGCCGTCGAATTTCAGCATCGTGTCGAGCAACGGCTCGTTGGTCGGTATGCCCGGATACCCGACCTTCTTGCCGACCAGATCGGCGGGGCGTGCGATGCCCGACGATTCGAGCGCCATGACCGAGTTCAGCGGATATTGCACCATGCCGACCACGGAGACAACGGGAACGCCCTGGGCTCTCGCTAGAAGCACGTCGGGTTGATAGCTGATCCCGAAATCGTCCGCGCCCGCTCCTACTGTCTGGAGCACAGTGGAAGGGTCGACGGGAGTGTAGAGTTCGACGTCGAGGTTCTCTTCTTCGAAGTAACCCTTGTCTTCGGCGATGTAGAGCCCCAGATGGTTGGCGTTCGGGTACCAGTCTAACGCCAGTTTGATGGAAGCCCGCTCCGACTCGTCGGAGCCGCAGGCAACCAGCAAAGCAACGATTGTCGCCACGATCACTGCCACCATTGGCTTAGGCACGATTTTCTCGATCACGATTTGCACCTCATTACCCTCAGTCAAATCCCATGTTGGTCGCTTGAGCTATGCTGCCACGGCAGCGCGACCCTTTCGACAATGCCCACGAGTGTGAATAGTCCGACGCCCATCGCGGACAGTATCGTGATCGCCGCGAAAACCCGTTCGGTTAGGAACAGCGGTTTGGATCGAATCATCAGATAACCGAGCCCTTCGCTGGAGCCCACCCACTCGCCGATGACGGCGCCTATCACGCTTACGGCAATCGCCACGCGCATGCCTGAAAACAGGTATGGCAGCGAGGTGGGCGCCTGGATTTTTGCGAATATCTGCCAACGATTCGCGCCGAGAGTCCGCATGAGTGAGATCGTGTCCGCGTCAGCGGATTTCAGACCGTCGGCCATGTTGACCGCGATCGGGAAGAAGCTAATCAACGCCACCACGATCACTTTCGGCGCCAGGCCATATCCGACCCAGATCAGGAGCATCGGCGCGATGACGATGATCGGGATCGTTTGCGATGCGATCACGAACGGGTACAGCGCTCGTTCCACGGTCCGAGACAGACCGATGGTCGACGCCAGCGCGACGCCGGCCGCGAGCGCGAGCCCGAATCCGATGGCGATCTCTTCCAACGTCACCCAAGAATGGCGGGCGAGCAATCCGGCGCTGTCGCCAATCGTCGCCACGACCGCGGACGGCGCCGGCAAAAGCCACTTTTCGATGTCGAACACCCGGACATATCCCTCCCAGAGCACGATGATGCCAGCGACGATTGCCAGCGCGGGCAGCCACCGAGCTCCGAAAGCACGTGCCGAGGATTGCCAATCATGGCGGTTGGTCGATTCCGGGGCTACAGTCGCCCTGCTCACGACAGATCACCCGGTTGCTTTGACGCGTCTTCGGCGCGAATCGTGGCGAGCAGCTTCGCCTTCAAATCCACGAATGCCGGCGATGTCAGCATCTCCAGCTTTCGAGGCCGTGGCAGGTCGATGGGGATGTCCAGCGTCATCGTGCCCGGTCGCGCCGACATCACGTATACTCTGTCGGACAGGAAGATCGCTTCGTCGACGTCGTGGGTGACCATCACGATTGTTTTGTTGAGCTCCCGCCACAGGCTCAGCAGCCACTCGTGTATCTGGGAGCGATTGAGCGCATCGAGCGCGCCGAACGGTTCGTCCAAGAGGAACACTTTCTGGTTCGCAAGCACCGTTCGCAAAAAGGCCGCTCGTTGCCGCATCCCGCCCGACAGCGCGCTCGGATACTCGTCCTCGAAGCCGCGCAGACCGAACTGATCCAGCAGTGCATCCGCACGGGCACGCGCTTCGCGCTTAGAGACGCCCTGCAACTCGAGCCCTATGACGGCGTTGCCCATGACGGTTCGCCAAGGCAGCAGCAGGTCCTTCTGTTGCATGTAGCCGACGGTTCCGAGACGGCGCGGATCCTGCTTGCCGTGAATCTCGAGGATCCCCGACATCGGCTCGTCGAGTCCGGCGACGATGTTGAGGAGAGTGCTCTTCCCGCAACCGCTGGGTCCGATGATGCTGACGAATTCGCCTTCGGCGGCCCGGAAGTCGACCGAATCGAGCACCGCCAATCGATGGTCTCCCTGGTTGAACGACTTGTTCAGCGCCCGGACATCGATGATTGGTCCGGACTTGGACGGCATCGGCTCGGTCCGCTCCCGCGCATCTTGGGAGTGGCCGATCTCGTCGACTGGCTTTCGGGATGCCACCAACATTCAGTCCCCGCCGGATCGCTCCGCTCGAAGCGAACCCGGTGCTCGCTTCGTCTGTCGCGTTGTTCCACGTCATCACAAACGACAAATTGCAGCCAAATAAAAAAGCCGCCCTGCCAACTGGGCGGCCTTGCGAATTCCGGGAAACCTCGTCCCTTCGCTGGCATTACCCAGATCAGGTTCTCGGGGTCGACAGCGTCTCGGCTGCCCTCTCAGCCTGGCTTCCCAAGCTCCCCCCGGGTGATCATATTTCAACTTGGGGCAAGTCTATCCGCGTGCCCGCATTACTGTCAAGCTATGTGATATCTGGCCGTCACAAGCGCTTCAAGGCACGGGACAGCCTAACCGCCGTGGCATTTCTTGAACTTCTTGCCGCTGCCGCACGGGCACCGTGAGTTGCGCCCGACCTTCCCAGCCGCGCGCACCTTCTCGGTGTCTGCCCTGTTCGTTTGACAAGCGACGCAGGTGCATCCGGTCGGGTGCTCTTCTATCCAGTTCGGCCTGATCATGAGACCTCATATTAACACTTGTTGTAGCCGGCATCCCACGGTTCGACGGCGTCGCTCGCGATGCTGGAAATCCTATCGGGCATGAATACTGTACAGGACGTTGAGCAGGAGCGTCGAGCGTAGGCATTCGCCTCAAAGCCAATAGCTGTTACAATGGTTCGTTGACGTCGATACAAATCTGAAAAAAAGACAAGACATTAGGGCTAAGAGTGTAACTTGGCTCAATGCAGTCAAGGAGCACCCCAACTGAAATTCGAACAATTTGACCTAGACCGACGCATTCTCGCCGGCGTGAATGCAACGGGCTACACCGAACCCACGCCCATCCAAGAACAAGCCATCCCCGCGGTACTCGAAGGCAAAGACCTGCTGGGCGTGGCTCAAACCGGCACCGGAAAGACCGCGGCGTTCATCCTACCCCTCCTGCAGCGACTGATGACCGACTATGCGCCGCGCCGAATCAGAGCTTTGATTGTGGCGCCGACTCGCGAGTTGGCGGAGCAGATCCACCAGACAGCCGTGGATCTGGGCGCCAACACTAAAACCCGCAGCGTTGCCATATACGGCGGCGTGAGCAAGAACCCCCAGATCACGACGCTCAGGCGCGGCGTTGAGATCGTCGTCGCGTGTCCGGGCCGCCTGCTCGACCACATTCGCGACGGCAACATCGACATCTCGCAGATCGACGTGCTGGTGTTGGACGAAGCGGACATGATGTGCGACATGGGCTTTCTGCCCGACATCCGTCGCATCCTCGAATACGTTCCCGATCAACGCCAAACCTTGTTCTTCAGCGCCACGATGCCTGACGAGATCCGGGCGCTGACGAAAGACATTCTGACAAACCCGACGACCGTGCAGATCGGCATGATGGCGCCGGTCGAGACCGTCACCCACGCCCTTTACCCGGTGGGCGAACGCATGAAGACCCGCATGCTGATGGCGCTTCTGGAAAAGGAAGCCACCGGACGAGTTCTGGTGTTCACCCGCACGAAACACCGAGCTCGCAGGGTCGCGCAAGACCTGGAGCGAAAACGGTACCGCGTCGCCGCGCTGCAGGGCAACATGGCGCAGGCGCGCCGGCAAGCGGCGCTGGACGGATTCCGTGACGGCAGGTACGACATCCTGGTGGCCACGGACATTGCTTCACGCGGCATCGACGTCTCGCAGATATCCCACGTCATCAACTACGACATGCCGATGACGGTCGACGCCTACACGCATCGCATCGGCAGGACCGGGCGCGCGCATGAAACAGGCGAGGCGCTCACGCTGATGGTGCACGAAGACGAGTCACTGGTGCGCCGAATCGAGAAGCTTCTGCGAACCAGGATCGAGCGACGCAGGCTGCCTGATTTCGATTATGGCGGATACTCGCCAATCCGACAATCGTCCGATGATCGGCAACCTCGCGACAATGGCAGGGGACGCCCGAGCGACAACGGATACCGGCGAAACGGCAACGCGACGTCTTACGCCAGGAGCGAACCCAGGCGGAACGGCAGAGCTCCGGTCAGGGCCCAGAACGGGGCCGACGGCGACGTGACGCCATACGACAGGAGCGAGCCAAGGCGATACGGCAACGCAACGCCATCTGACAGGAACGAACCGAGGCGCAACGGCAGACCTCAAGTCCAGTCGAACGGCGCCGACGCCAACCCGTCTCAGACTACGCCAGGCACTGGCCGGACCGTGTACAGCGCTTCTCCTTCGAGAACGCCCAACAACGGCGCGGGTTCCAACGGGCAGCAGCAGCGTCGTCGACGGCCGCATCGCGGGAAGAGGTACGTACCGGCAGGCGGCAGGCCGCGAGCCTGACGCTTAGGCTACGCCCATCGGCGCAGGATCTCTTCCACCGGCGTGAACTCACCCGCCCACCATTCGTAGGCTTTGATGCCCTCGTCTTTGAGGACACGTCCCAGGACGAACATCGCCGGTTTCAATCGCTCGGTTAACTCGTCGAGCTTGACGTAGGGTCGATTCCGCTTGCCGAACGCTTCGTAGCCGACGCTGTAGACAACGCCCGCCAGCGGCGTGGGCAGGATCGAACCGCTGCACAGGACGCACGGCGCCGTGCTCGAGTAGAGCGTCGATGCGGCGAGCTCATCCTCCGACAGCTCCTTGCGCGCCTCCACGACGAGCCTGTATTCGGCATGTTGGAAGCTGTCGTCGTCGGTATTGACCGTGTTCAACGCTCGTATGACGATCTCACCGTCGCGCACCACATGGCGCCGAATGGCTCGTCGCCGGCTTTGCCAGCCTCGATCGCCAGTCTGTGGCATTCTCTGATGAATTCGTGGTGCCCTTCCATGTCACCTCCCGATCTACTCTGCCCCGTTTTCGCCATTCGCTTCAACGTTCCTTCGCGACGCCTGGTCTCAACCTTCGCGGCAACACTGGCGGTCGAGCCATGAAGACGAGCCCCATCGACACCAGTGCGGCTACTGAGAATCCGTAAAACGCCAGCTCGAAGCTGTCGGTTCGATCGAACACGAATCCCGAGATGATCGGCCCCGTGATGATTCCCGCCATCTGAACCGAGCTTCGGAATCCCTGGATCGTCGCGTATGACCTTCTGCCGAAGTAATCGGCTATCAACGACTGCGGGATGACCGATATGCCGCCCTGCGCCGCCGCGTACGCCACCAGCGCAGGAATGACCTGCGACACGCTCGACGACCTCGCCATGAAGACGATCGACACCGACATCATCGCCAACGACGCGACCATCACATAGCGCTTGTTCACGTAGTCACCGAGCGCGCTGAGCCCGAACCGGCCCGGGATGCTCATGATCCCGACCGACCCCGCCAAAGTCGCGGCGGTTACCGCGGAAGCGCCGAGATCGACGAAGAAGGGTACGAGCCAAAGGCCAACTCCTCCGCTGACGAGAGACCTGGCCATGATCGAAAGGGTGAGGTACCAGAAGCTCGATGTGTTGAGCGCCTCTCGAGCGGTGAAGTCTTTCGACAGATCGAGCGTCGGAGGGCGTGAACCGGCTCCGCCTCCGCTCTGCTCTTCCGGCGCCCTGCCGTCCGGGTAGTATCCGTATTGCTCCGGTCTGTGCCGCATCACAGCAGCGATGGGCACGCCCAGGGCCGCGATGCCCACACCGACTATCGAGGCCGCATTCCGCCAGCCGTAATTGTTGACCATCCAGCCAACAGCCGGCACAAGCAAACCGCCGAGGCCCACGCCCGACCACTGAATCCCAAAAGCGAGCCCTCGCCTGCGGTTGAACCAGTTGGCGACCGCGGCGGTGATGGGCGTGCTCATGCCCAAGCTGTTGCCAAGCGCGATGAGGAAGATGTAGACGATGAAGAAGGAGGCAAGCCCATTGATGCGACTCATGAGGATGTAGCCGATACCCATGAGCGGTATGCCGACGATCATCAGCCTGCGCGGTCCGATGCGGTCGACGGCCATGCCCTCGATCGGGCCGAGCATCCCCGATTCCAGGCGCGCCACGGAAAAGACGATGGCGATTACGCCGTAGCTCCACCCGAACTCTTCGCTGAGCGGAATGATGAAGTTGCCGAAGCCGTGGAAATTGATGCCCGAGGAGATCGCCATGCCAAATCCGCCGGCGATGACGATCCACCAACCGTAGAAGAACTTGTTCTTTGGCTGAATCTCCGTCGGTGAGGCCATTTACTCCTCCGCGGCCACCGCTCGGACTGCGGCCATGCTTGGCTCGACACCAAGAGGCCGTTCGGATTCTATCACCTGAGCCGATCCCGGTGCGCTTGCCGGACCGCCGTCCAGACGGCAAAGGGGCTCGCCCCTCTGCACTCCCATTATTCCTCTGGACTGGTAAAGTGACACAATCGCTTACCGGCTAAGAAATTCAGAACAAAACCGAGGAGGGACCGATATGCAGCAACCCCAGCCATCAGGATTTTTCGCCGTAATTGCGAACACCGATCCCCGACTTTCCGATTGGTTGACCGAGGGATGCGAGTTCATCCTGAGCGATGGCACGCTGCCGGCCAAAGTCAAGACGCTTGTGGCGATGCTGTGCGACGCACCGCTGGCCCGCGAGGACGGGGTTAAAGCGCTCTCCGACCGCGCCAGAGGGCCATGGGCGCGTCCGAGGACGAGATTTCTGAGACGATTCGCGTGGCATTCTTGATGGGTGGCCTGCCCGCCCTGTCTACAGGCGCGAACGCATTCATGGAAGACTCAAACTAGAGCACAACCCGGTCACGGCGTAGCTCGTCGAGCTCGTCGGCATTGAGGCGGCCGAGCTCGGTGAAGATCTGGTCGGTATGCTCGCCATAAAGCGGAGCACGTTCGAGTTCGACCGGAGAGTCGGAGAGTCGGACAGGGCAGCCGATCATCGCGTATTCGCCGCGCTTCGGATGCTGGACGTCTGAGACGGTCTTGCGTTCCCGTAAATGGGCGTTGTCGAGCACTTCGGCTGTGTTCAACACCGCGCCGCACGGGACGCCCTCGGAAGCAAACGCTTTCATGACCGCATGTTTGTCTCGACTCGCGGCCCACTCTGCGACGATGCCGGCCAGCTCTTCGGCGCTGTTTGCGCGGTCGTCCGGTGAGGCGAAGCGCGGGTCGTCGAGCAGGTCCTCGCGGCCGATCGCGTGCATGCCAGCGGCGAACATTCCGGGGTTGTCCGGCGGCATCGTGAGGTAGACGTAGTCGTCGGGACCGCCGGGGGCGCAGGCGAACAGACCTCCGACCGAGTCCGGACGACGTCCCTCGTGGCTCGTTTGCCTCGGCTCAGGCGTGCCGTCGGTGAGCGTGCCGGTGAACCGGACGCGCGTCAGGTTAAGCACGGCCTCTTGCATCGCGACCTCGACCATCTGCCCGGTTCCGGTCGACGCTCGCTGCACGATGGCCGCCAGGATGCCGATCGCCATGTGCATCCCGGTGCCCGAGTCGCCGACGCCCGCGCCGTGCATCGCCGGAGGCCGGTCGTCGAAGCCGGTGCAGCTCAGAGCGCCGCTCGTGGCCTGCGCGACCTGCTCGAAGCACTTGTAGTCGGAGTACGGGCCGTAGCCGCCGAATCCTTTGACCGACGCGTAGATCAATCGAGGATTGATCGCCTTTAGGTCTTCGTAGCCGAGGCCGAGACGATCCATCGCGCCCGGTCCTCTGTTCTCGACCATCACGTCGGCTTCGCGGATCAGGGTCTTGAAAAGGTCTATGCCGCGTTGATCACGGAGGTTGAGCGTGGTGCTCTTCTTGTTGTTGTTGAGGAGCAGGTAGAAGTAACTGTCGAGATCGGGGTCGTCCCGGCGCAGCCATCGAGAGCGGTCCCCACGACCGTCGGCCATCTCGATCTTGATGACCTCCGCGCCGAGCCAGGCGAGCATTTGAGTACAAGACGGCCCCGCCTGGTCGTGGGTCATATCGATAACGCGGATGCCGTCAAGTGCCTTGCTCATTGGTTCTCCTTCGTACTTCCATATTCACGGGTTCTCGATAGGTCCTGGATCGAGACGGTTCTGATTGGCACCACTCGATAAAACGCGCCACGGGCGTCAGGTCGATGGAACGTGCGCGGGCAGGCCGTCCTTAAGTGCTCGTATGTGTTCCGGCGTCGTGCCGCAGCACCCTCCGATGACCTGAACGCCCATCCGGACCCACTTCTGCGCTTCGACAAGGTAGTCTTCCGGCGACATGATGTCCTTGAACTGCCAGTTCGGCATTACGAACCCGCCCGAATGTGGGAATGAGCCCAAAGGACCCTTCCACCGATCTCCGACCACGTTCAACACGGGAACTGTGTCATCGATCTCCGTATGCATCACGGCGACCAACGATCCGCCCAACGCGCTGAGCTGATCCAGCGCCTCTGCGAAATCCTCATCTCGTCTCCTGTTGAGCAAGAGGACATCGCCGCCAACGCTCGTCCGGCAGCTATATCCAACCCAAACCGGAAGGCCGGTAGAAACGGCTGATTCGATGGCTAGCACCGACTGTTCGAGGTCGACCATCATCTCCATCACGAGAAGATCGACCCCCGCTTCTGCCAGCAGTTCGGCCTGCTCTTTGTAGTTCGATCTGGCGGCTTCCTGCGACGGCATTAACTTTTGGTCGTTACCCGGCCTGAAGGTCGAAATCGCGCCCGCGACGTAGACGGTTCTATCGGCTTCCGCGATTTCGATCGCTTCATTGACAACCGACACCGCGCGCTTATTAATGTCCGCAACCTGGTCCCCCAGTCCCGCGCCTTCCAACGTGTGCCGGCATGTTGAGAACGTGTTGGTAATAACGATGTCCGCCCCCGTCCGGATATAGTCCTGGTGGACTTGCCGTACGATTCCCGGGTGCGTGTAAAGTGCAGCGCCGCTCCAAGCCACGGAGTCCATTGGCACGCCGCGACGCTCCAGCTCGGTCCCGGTTCCGCCGTCCAAAATGACGACTTCGCCGGCGTCCAGTTTGCGTTGCAATCCATCGTAAGCGGCCATTTACAACCTCTCGACGAGCCGACTGCAGTCGACTTCTAATATCCGATCGCGTAGCCGTCTCGGCGCGGATCCGCGCCGCCCTGGAACACGCCCTCGTTCGGATCGACGTGGATGCCCTGTGCGCCGCCGACCGACATCGACCACGGCTCGATTGCGTCGACTTCGTGGCCGAGCTCGACGAGCGCTTGCCGCACAGGCGCCAGGAATCGCTCCTCCATCTGGACACGCTTGCCCTCGTACACTCTCAGGCACGGAGCATCGATCGCTTGCTGGATGTTCATACCAAAGTCGAGGAAATTCATGACAAACTGTGGCGTCGTTTGCAGAATGCCGAAGCTCCCGGGCGTCCCCAGGCTGACGTGGAAACGTCCGTTGCGGAACGCCTGGGTCGGCGCGACCACGAAGTCCACTTGTCTGTCGGGACCGATGCGGTTCGGGCTCCCTTCTTCGAGGTCAAACCAATAGGCCATGTTGTTGAGGAATATTCCGGTGTCACCCACGGCGAGTCCCGATCCGAAGCCACCCCCGAGGGTTTGCGTGATGGAAACGACGTTGCCGTCTCGATCGGCGGCCACGAAGTGCGTCGTCATGCCGCCGTCGACCTCCTGTGGGTTCCCGACAATCAACGCCTCGGGCGCAACCTTCGAGGCGAAGTGTTCACCCGACACCGAGGCGGCGCCAGTCCGGTTGATTCGTTCGCGTTGAGCGGCGACGTAACCGTCGGACAGCAGGCCGTCGATCGGGGCGGTGACACACCTCGGGTCTCCGGCGAATTTGATGCGATCGGTTACCGCCAGCTTGACCGCCTCGATGAAAAGATGGCGCGTATTGGGATGCTGGAACGCTAGGTTGTCGTCGCTGCAACCTTCCATCGTCTTCAATGTCTGCAGTATCTGGAAGCCGCTGGAGTTGGGCGGGGACATGTGGATGCGGTACCCGCGATAGTCGATGCCGATCGGATCCTGCCATTCGGCTTCGTACGTGGCGAGATCTTCTTCGGTCAGCAGGCCGCCCAATTCGTCGCTGCCGTTCAGTATCCGGCGCGCGAGTTCGCCCCGGTAGAACTCGTCCGCACCGCCTTTGGCGATCGCCCGCAACGATTCGGCCAGTTGGGGCATCTTCAGCTTGGCGCCGGGCCGGGGCGCGATTCCGTCGGCGTCCAGGATGATGCCAGCCGAAGGGAAGCGCGAAAGCCGGGCCGCGCTGTTCGCCATCATCCGGCTGTTCAGGTGAGTTACGCCGATACCGTGCTCAGCGTATCCAATGGCAGGCGCGAACACCTTCTCGCGATCCAGCTTGCCGTAGGTTTCGTGCAGCTTGAGCCACCCCGATACGTTTCCTGGAACCAACGCGAACATGATTCCGATGTCTGTGTCGGTTGCCGTATATCGCTCGGGGTCCGTGCCGATCGGAGCTCGGCCCGAGAAGTTGGGCGCACGCACGCGATCCTCGGCCGCCACATAGGCAAGTGCAAGGCCGATGCCGCCGACTCCCGACATGTACGGCTCGCCGACATTCAGGGTTGCCGCCGTCGCGACGGCGGCATCGAAGGCGTTGCCTCCGTCCATCAGCATCCTGACGCCCGCCATCGACGCGAGTGGATGTGCAGACGCGACCATGCCATTGACGCCCATCGCCACCGGTCTCGACGCGGGCGGCACGGGAAACGGGATTGACATCGATACGGCTCCTGATTCGATCTTCGCGGCGCGAGGCTAACGCTAGGCGTAAAACTGCCCGATGTCAAGACAAGATCAATATTGGGGTTCAGGCGCGCCGTGCAGTACAATTATCGTTAAACCCAATTCAGACGGGAGCCACGTTGACCACAATCGTAGCCGCCGAAGCTTCGCCGATCGTCGACCGGACCGACGAAATCCAACGCATCCTCGAACAGAGGGTGATGGTGCTCGACGGCGCTTGGGGGACCATGCTCCAGTCATACGATCTTGAAGAGGACGGGTTTCGGGGAGAGCGCTTCCGCGATCACCTCCACGACCTGAAGGGCTGCCCGGACGTGCTGTCGCTCACTCAGCCCCGGATTCTGGAAGAGGTCCAGCGCCAGTATATGGAAGCCGGCGCCGACATCCTGGAGACGAACACGTTCACGGCCAACGGCCCCAGCATGGACGACTACGGGTTGACCGATCACGTTTACGAAATGAACGAGGCCGCTGCCCGCATCGCGAGGCGCATCGCCGACGAGTACACCGAGCGGACGCCGGACAAGCCGCGGTTCGTCGCCGGCGTAATCGGACCGACCACCAAGACGGCGTCGCTTTCGCCCGACATGAACGATCCAGCATACCGCGACGTCACGTTCGCGAGCCTGGCTGAGGACTACGCGGTGTGCGTTCGCGGACTTCTCGACGGTGGAGTCGACATTCTTCTTGTCGAAACCGTGTTCGACACGCTAAACGGCAAAGCCGCGCTGTATGCGATACAGGAAGTTTTCGAGGAACAATCGGCCACGATGCCGGTGATGGTGTCCGTCACTGTCACCGACCTCGCGGGCCGCAACCTGTCCGGTCAGACGCCCGAGGCGTTTTACGCGTCGGTTGCCCATATGCCCCTGCTGAGCGTTGGCATCAACTGCTCGTTGGGCAGCGACCAGATGCGGGCGTTTCTCTCGGGTCTCGCCGACGTTTCGGCCCACTATGTGAGTTGCCATCCGAACGCCGGCTTGCCCGACGAGCTTGGCGAGTACGACGAGACGCCCGCACACATGGCGGCAAACTTGCTCGGATACGTCGAGAGCGGCATGGCCAACATCGTCGGTAGCTGCTGCGGATCGGAACCCGCCCACACCAAGGCTATCGCCGAGGCGGTCGCGGGGCTCCCGCCGCGAAAACGACCCGAAGGCAAAGGCAATACCTTGCTCAGCGGTCTCGAGCTGCTGGAAATCAGGCCCGATTCGAACTTTATCAACGTGGGCGAGCGCGCGAACGTAACCGGCTCCGCTCGATTCCGACGGCTGATCAAGAGCGGCAAGTACGACGAAGCGCTGATGGTCGCCAGGCAGCAGGTCGACAACGGGGCGCAGATTCTCGACATCAACATGGACGAGGGAATGCTCGACTCGGAAGAGACGATGCGTCGATTCCTGGCCTTGATCGCATCCGAGCCCGACATCGCCCGAGTCCCGATCATGATCGACAGCTCGCGGTTCAGCGTGATCGAAGCGGGTCTGCAATCCCTTCAGGGCAAGGGCTTGGTCAACTCGCTGTCGCTTAAAGAGGGCGAGGACGCTTTCGTCGAACAGGCGAAAGTCGTCAGACGATACGGCGCCGCTGTCATCGTCATGGCGTTCGACGAAGACGGCCAAGCCGACACGGTTCAGCGCCGGTTGGATGTCTGCGACCGGTCGTACCGTCTGCTGGTCGACGAGGTCGGCTTTCTGCCCGGGGACATCATCTTCGACCCCAACGTGTTCGCTATAGGCACAGGAATCGAGGAGCACGACAACTACGCGGTCGACTTCATCGAGGCGACACGACTTCTCAAGCAACGGTTCCCGTCGTCCCACGTAAGCGGCGGCGTCAGCAACGTCTCGTTCTCGTTCCGGGGCAACGACGCGGTGCGCGAGGCGATCCATTCGGTGTTCTTGTATCACGCCATCCAGGCTGGAATGGACATGGGGATAGTCAACTCGGGGCAACTGGTCGTGCATGACGACATCGAACCGGTCCTGCGCGAGGCCGTGCGGGACATTGTGCTCAATCGGCGGCCCGACGCCACGGAACGCCTCGTGGCAATGGCAGAGACGGTAAAGGACCAGTCAACCGAGCGCAAAGAGGACGACGCCTGGCGCTCGTTGCCGGTTGCGGAGCGTCTTAGGCATGCGCTGCTCCACGGCATCGACCAGTACATCGAAAGCGACGTCGAAGAGGCTCGCCAACAGGCGGAGCGCTCGATCGATGTCATCGACGGTCCACTCATGACCGGCATGAACGCGGTCGGGGATCTCTTTGGCTCGGGCCAGATGTTCCTCCCGCAGGTCGTCAAGTGCGCGCGAGTCATGAAGAAAGCCGTCGCGCAGCTCGTGCCGATTATCCAGGCAGAGCTCGGTGAAACCGGCGCAATCAAGCCGAAAGCAAAGATCGTTATGGCGACGGTCAAAGGCGACGTTCACGATATCGGCAAAAGCATCGTCGGCGTCGTTCTCGGCTGCAACAACTACGAAGTGATCGACCTCGGCGTGATGGTTCCATACCAGCGGATTATCGACGCCGCCAAGACCGAGCAGGCCGACGTCATCGGTCTGAGCGGCCTCATCACGCCTTCCCTGGACGAGATGGTCACTGTTGCCAGAGAGATGGCTCGGCAAGGGCTGGACGTCCCGCTGCTCATCGGCGGCGCCACGACGTCGATCGCCCATTCTGCCGTGCGCATAGATCCGCAGTATCCGCACGGCGTGATTCACGTAAAGGACGCCTCTCGCTCCGTGGCCACGGTTGCCGACCTGGTCAGTCCAGAGCGGCGCGAGGGCTACATCGCGACCACGCGCAGGCAGTTCAAGCACCTGCGTGAGACGCGGGCCGCGCGAGATCCTTCGGCGCGATTGCTCTCGCTCGCCGACGCCCGAACACGACGCGAGGAGATCGACTGGACGAAGAACGCTCCCGCGCCCAGCTTCACCGGAGTTAAAACGTTCGACGACTATCCGTTAGACGACCTCGTTGCGGCGATCGACTGGACGCTGTTGTTCCTGACGTGGGAGCTGCGAGGCGCGTATCCCGCGATCCTCGACGACGCCAAATACGGCGAGCAGGCGACGATCCTGTTCCGTGACGCGGAAGCGATGCTGCGGCGTCTCATCGATGAGAAGCTGCTGAAAGCCAATGCAGTGGTTGGACTGTTCCCGGCCAACTCCATCGGCGATGACGTCGAGGTGTACACGGACGAGTCCCGCGAGAACGTGCTGGCCACGCTGCACTTCCTGCGTCAGCAGACGGACAAGTCCGGCGCCAGGTCGGGGTTGTCGAAAGCCAACTTCAGCCTGGCGGATTTCGTCGCCCCGCGGGGCAGTGGAGTCAGCGATCATGTTGGAGTCTTCGCGGTCACGGTAGGTCTCGGCGCCGATGAGATTGCCGGGGCGATGGCTGAGGCTCATGACGACTACGGTTCGATCATGGTCAAGGCGCTCGCCGACCGGCTGGCTGAAGCGTTTGCCGAGCGGATGCACGAACTGGTTCGCACGAAACTCTGGGGGTACGCGCCGGACGAATCGCTGTCTAACTCGGAGAACATCAAAGAGGGGTATCAAGGCATTCGGCCAGCACCGGGATATCCCGCGAGCCCCGATCACACTGAGAAGGCGACCTTGTGGCGACTTCTCGACGCCGAACGAAACACGGGCGTAAAGTTGACGGAAACGATGGCCATGTGGCCTGCGGCTTCGGTCAGCGGCCTGTATTTCGCTCATCCGGATTCGCACTACTTCGGCGTCGGCAAGCTGCGCCGCGACCAGATCACCGAGTACGCCATACGCAAAGGGATGGCGACCCAGGACGTGGAGCGCTGGCTCTCGCCGAATCTCGCGTACGAGCCCTAGGCGCGCAGCTCAGAGCCTGTGAATAATTGCCGAGATCACTTGTTCGAACTTCGGAAGGCGACTGTTGACGGGAATTACCCTTGGTCCTCCGGATGGATCGTGGTTGGTCCCACCCGCCCGCCCGAAAGTATTCTTGGGGACACCCCAAATCCCCGGTAGGTGCTCTCGCCCCTTACAACCCCAGGTTTAATTCGGTGTATGGCGTGCAAAGAAAGTCCGGAGGGGAACGTCCCTCTGGCAAGGGGACTGGGGGATGTGCCCCCAGCATCAAAACCCACGAGGGCGGGCGGGTGGGTCCAGCGCCCGTTCTGCCCTGAGATGGTGGCCATACCGGCGCATTGCAGATTTACTCACAAACTCTCAGTCGAGCAAGGCACGACGCAAGCGGTCAGGCAACGTCGCATCCGCGCCACGGGCTCGCAGGTATCGTTCCACCGATCCGTGCTCGCGGCGCGCAAAGGCCATCGCGTGAAGGATCGATTCCGGCGCGGCTCGATAAACCCACTCAGGCATCGACCGGCTCTGCTCAACGTCACCGACCTCAGCCATTTCGTTTTCCAACTGCCTGCGCCCCGATTCATCGCTCAGAGCGTAGTCGCTCGCAATGTCGTCGTCCGTGACGCCGAGTGTGGCCAGAAGGATCGCGGCGAACAAGCCGGCCCGGTCTTTGCCAAGTGAGCAGTGGAACACGAGCGAGTGGTTTTCAAGATCGGCGATCACTTCCAGTCCCGCGACAAGCCTCTGACCGAATCCCGTATTCGCTACGCTTCCCTCGTACACCTTGCCAAGATTCCCGGCTGATCGTGCTTCCAACGCCACTACATCGGGACCGTCGAGTCGCACGAGCTCGATGTTGCGATGCTGGACCGGCGGCTTGATGAGCGGGCTGATTCCTTTCGTCTCGAGTTCGTCGAGTCGTCTGAAATCGAGGATGGTGCGCAAACCCAGATCGTCGGTGAGCTTCGCGTAGTCCGAGCGAGTCATGTCGCGCGGGTCACCGCTTCGGAAGACGCGTCCGCGTCGGATGGTTTGGCCGTCACGCGTCACGAGGCCACTCAGGTCGCGGAAGTTGTCGATGGCCTCGAATGCGATGCTGCGATCGATGGGAGTGTCAGCCAAGGTCGTCGATCTCCGAATCGGAATCAACCGAATATGCCGAGGCTCGGAAGAAAGGAAAATCTACGACGCCATGATGCCGTTGAGCACGTTGATCGGAGGGTCCAACTATCTCGAATGACAGTCGCCGGTTATTCAGCGGCCTGGACAGAGTGACCCGGCGCCAGGGCTAGGGTTGCCCGATCGTTACTCGCAGGTACGACACGATGTCCCAGCGCTCCTGTTCAGTGAGCAAGCGCCTGAATTCGGGCATCGGCGATTGGGTTGCGCGTCCCGAAAAGCGAAGAGCAAGTCCCATCCTACCGCCGCCGGAAACATAGGCATAGAGGTCATTGTCGCTCGACCGTCTCGTCCCGTCCGCTCTCAGATCCGCGGGCAACGCGCTATTGTAGTTGAAACCCATCATGATCGGGCCGTTTCCGTCCAGCGCGGCGCCGTGACAAACAAGGCAGTTGATGTTGTACAGCGACTGGCCCAGCGTCGAGTCGCCGCCTTTGGGAGGGTTGGCATTGTAGTCGGCAAGCGATGTGTACACGACTTCGGCGCCGGTAATCGGGACCGAGCCTTCCGGAGGCAGCCGTCGAGGCTCTTCTTGCGAGCGGTACGACGGCTGGTAATGCATCTCCGTGAACAACTGCACGGCGTTCGACCCCGTTTCAGGGAACGCGGGCAGCTTGAAATTGATCGGGTCGCCGATGTTGGCGTCACCAGTGGCACTGTCGTAGCAGCCAACCGAAGCGGCAAGCAGCAGGAGACCGACTAGCGCGGACGCCCACAGCTTGAGAGTGGTCCGAGAAGATCGTCGATTCATCGATACATCGGGAGTAGCAGAAACAAACATGTGTCTAGTCGCGCTCCCAGCCGCGCTTGATGTCCTCGGCGCCCGACGCCTTCAACACTTCTTCCGCGGGGCCAACGCGCTCTTCGGAAGTGGTGACCGTCACCCCGATATAGCCCTCGGTGATGCGTTCATCGTATGCGCCCATGAAGATTCGGGGCAGCCTTGACTCGATAATGATGCCGATCACCGTGAAGATGATCGCGCCGAGCATCGTGCCTTCGTACATGATGATGGACATCGGCGGTATCGACAGCACCGGCTTGCCTCCGGTGACCAGCGGATATGCCAACTGTGTGCCCGATGTCAGCACAAGACCGATGATGAAGCCGCACGCGGCGCCCATGAGGGGCCATCGATAGAGCGTGTGCTTCGGCTCGTCTTCGCCGAACGTGCCTTCCGGGTACGGCGTGCCCGTCAGAATTTCGTATTCAGAACTCGTGTATCCGGCCTCCCGCAACGCGTCCAGCGTGTCGGCTGCCACGTCCACATCCGAATAGAGGCCAAGTACGCTTCTCTTAGCTAGCATGAAGTGTCCTTACTCGTTGATTACCGCCGGCACAACCCGCCGGCCAATTTTGATCTCTTGTCTCAGAATCATGCCCTCTTTGATGTCGAAAAGCGGTATCAGCGGCAGGAACTTTGAGAACAGGAGCATTCCAAGGGCAACGAATGCAAAAGTCTCCGCCACGAGCAATATCTCCACGATACTCGGACTGTAGGCGCCCCAATCGAAAGACATCGGCTGGCGGCGAATCAGTCCGGGGATGATTATCAGGAATCGTTCGAGCCACATCCCGATGTTGACCAGCACCGTCGTGAAGAACATCAACTTCATGCTTCGGCGAACTCTTTTGAACAGCCACATGGGCACTGGAATTATGAAGGCCGCAAACAAGAATACGATGAACAGCGGCGCGTACGGCCACTTGGTCACTTGCAATTCGCGGAGGACAATCTCGGGGTTTTCCAGCGTGTACAGCGCGAACACCCACTCCAGGAAGAAGAAGAAGAACCACGTGACCGCCACCACGATAAGCAATCTTGCGATGGCGTCAAAATGGTCGGGGCGTAGATACTTGTCGTAACCCCAGAGCCAGACGGCCAATGCCATCAACATGGCGACCGCGGACACTCCGGAGTGAATGGCGCCGATGATGAAGTACGGAGCGAAGATCGTCGAGTGCCAACCTTCCACGCCAATGATGACGGCGAAGTCCCATGACACGATGGAGTGCACGGAGACGAACACCGGCAAGACCAAGGCTGAAAGCAGAATTCCTGCCAGGGCTTGCAGTTTCCACTGCCTGGGAGTGCCTCTCCAGCCAAGACACGTGAAACTGTAAATTCGTTTCATGAGCTTGTTTTTGACCCTGTCGCGAAGGACTGCCATGTCCGGCAACAACGCGACAAACACGAACAGCGAGCTCCCGATCAGATACGTGCCCACGGCGCTCGGGTCCCACACGAACGGTGATCGAACGTTGGGCCACACGCCCCGAGCAAAGTCGTACGGGAACACCCACATCTCGCGCCAGGGCCTCCCGACGTGAACGAGGGGCGTATGAAGGGCGGCCATGAGCGAGAACACGGTCATTACTTCAGCCGCGCGCGTTACGGGTCGTCGCCACTCAGCTTTGGTGAGCCTGAGAATGGCGGAGATCATGATTCCCGCGTGGCTGATGCCGATCCAGAACACGAAATTAACGAGGAAGAAGCCCCACATCACCGGCCGATTCAATCCAGTGACACCCAGGCCTTTGTTCATCATGTAACCGAAGGCGCCAAGACCCGTGAAAACGATCAGTGTAAGGAATATGACCGCTGGCAGCCACCACTTGGGCGTCTTGAGTACGCCCGCGAGGAGGTCGTCGTTGATCTCTGTATCGGTTCTGTAGACGAATTGTTGCATCTTGGCTTTCTCTTCAGGTCCCTATTCTCGATAACCCGTCAGATCTCCGTCACCCACCGATGCGCAGCCCAGCCAACGGCGACGCATCCGGAGTTACTCGGGCTTGCCCAACACCATGACTTCCGTTCGATGGAAGGGCCTATGCACTTTGTACAACAGGAGCTCTTTTTGCTCCCAGAAGTTCATGATCGGAATCAAACGGCTCGCCATCAGGTAGACGAATATCATTCCGCCGACCGCGCCGACCATGATGAATATGTCCGCTATCCCCGGCGTTACGGCTTCTGGAATATGTTCCAGTTCGAGCGAGTGCTTGTCGATGCTCGAGTTGCCGATTCCAGGCACTGAGTACGCCGCCACATAGAGGCGCATCCGATCCAAGAACGTACCGATGAGAACGGATACCGAAATGATCGCCGGCCCCCAAGTGCTTCGACGCAACGGGTTCCACATCATCGTCCAAAGAGGGATCAGGAAATTCATCACGAACACGGCCATGAACACGAAGAGATAAGGCCCGGTCATCATCAGATTGATGACTGCTTGTTCAGCCGGCTTTTTCCCGTACCACATTACGTTGAAGCTGGAGAACCAGAACCAGAACCAGAGCAGCGAAAGAGCAAACATAAGCTTGCCAAGGCCCCAGATCTGGTCTTTGCCGATGTACTCTTCGTATCCGCCATACTTCCTCAGAATCCATATCGTGAGAACCACGGTGGCACACGCGGCCTGCAACGCGTTCGCTGCATGAGTGATCGGGAACAATGAATCGATCCACCCCGGAACAAGCGTCATCAGGAAGTCGACGCTGATCAGGAAGTGAACGAACACAAGCATCATGAAGTAGAACGCGCCGAGAATGCCCAGGCGATGGTGCTGCATGTCCCACTGACCGGAGGTTCCGACCCAACCGCGCGCCAATTTTCCGGCCCATTTTTTCTTCCAGCCGTCAGGCGCGTTGTCTCGTATCGCTGCGAAATCCGGCAGAGCGGACACCCACAACAGCGCCACACCGAGCACCACCAATCCCAGCATGGCTGCAGATGCCCAGATATGCGGCGAGTAGGACGGCACTTCGCCTGGATCGTAGAACCACAAGGATCGCCGACCGTCGGTCAAGGGCGGCAAAATCCAGAGCATGGGTATGAACAGCAGAAGGTTGAACAGCCCAACCGCGCTCCAGAGCTCAGCGACGCGGGAGATCGGTCGGCGCCAGTGGGCTTTAGCGAGCCTTGGCGCGATGGCGACCATCGGGGCCGCTTGGGCGGTCGTCAGGATGAACGCGAACACGGCCGCGTAGTATCCCCAGATCGCGCGGTCGCCGACGCCACTCGAAAGCCGCATCACGAATCCGATTATCCCGAGGATCAACAGGATGCCGAAGACCGAGGCGACGCGCCAGAAGAGATCGCCGTCTTTCTGGTGTTTGCTTACCAGATCGTCGGTGATCGCCTTTGGCGTGGACAAGCCGGCGTGGCCATTCGAGTGGCCGTTTTCAGACACGGTGGCGTTAGCCATGCGCTACATCCTCGCCATGTTTGTCGACCTTCCGCAAGTAGACGACCGAGGGATGGACGCCGAGTTCTTCGAGCAAGAAGTAACCACGTCCTTCCTTATGGGTTCCGGTGTTGGGGTCCGGCAATTCGTCAACCATTTTCTGGCCGATTGCGGTGACTGGTTCTCTTGGCATCCTGTCGTGCTCTTTCACCGCGGTGAGCACGTCCACGACGTCTCCGTAAGCCAGCGCCTGAGTCGGGCACGCGTTCGCGCACGCGGGGCTTAATCCTCTGGCCAACTCTTCGTCGGCCACCGTCGCGTTGCTTTGAGCCGCTTTGCGCCCCGTTCGCCGAATGCGCTGTACGCAGAATGTGCATTTCTCCATGATTCCGCGGCTGCGAATGGTGACGTCGGGATTGAGCTGATTCTTCAGGCTTTCCGGCCACTCGGGCTCCCAGAAGTTGAAGTACCGCGCGTGGTACGGGCAACCGTTGGCGCAGAAACGTGTTCCGATGCAACGGTTGTAGACCTGTACATTCAGGCCTTCGTTGTTGTGGTAAGTCGCAAACACCGGGCAAACGGGTTCGCACGGAGCGTCCGCGCAATGCTGGCAGAAGATCGGCATGAACCGAGCTTTGACATCCGGGAATTCGCCTTCCCAGTATCGTTCGACTCGCATCCACTGGATTGCCCTGCGCGCCTTGAAGCTGTCTTCATCGTTAATGGGGATGTTGTTTTCGGCCTGGCATGCAACCACACAGGCTTGACAGCCCGTGCACTTGTCCAGGTCGACGATCATTCCCCAGCTTGTTGCCATGTGCCTGTGCTCCTACCGGCAGAGGGTTAGACGATCCATCGCCAACCCGATTTTCTAGCTATCGTCTCGGGTAACTTGCAAAACGTGCCCTTCTTCGTCTTCGGGGAAATCAGGCACAGCGTTTTCGAACTTGGGCAACCGGACCCATTGGTCCAGCTTTTCGATATCCACTTTGGTCGCCGACCAAGCCAAGGCGCCCGTCGTGCCGTCTTGGAGCGGCTCGAGTATCTCCATCACGTTCGCGCCCCGCCCTTCGGCGTAACGCCCTGATGCGTGGTGGCCTTGTCCCATCGGGATCGCCACAACGTTGGGCGAGACGCCGGGGTGCGGATATGCGATCGCTTCGATCGAACCGCGCCCGGAACTCACTCTGACGAGGTCTCCTTCGCGTAGGTCCATCTCTTCGGCAACGGCCAAGTTGATCTCCACCCACGTTCGCCACGTCGCCGTGGTGACCGGGTCCGGAGTCGCCTGCAGCCACGGCAGATGAGCGCCCTGCCCCTCCGACATTCCCGCTGACGAGAACGGCACAAGGTGGAAGCGTGCGTTGCCGCCGAAGAGCGGGTCCACCGCGTCAGGCAACGGAGGCGGATCCGGCACAGCGTCCGTCGAACCGGCGTTGGTGTCCCACCAGCCGCCTCGTTGAAGCACGCCGTTCCAGAACGACGGGAAATCGCTGGCTTGGACGGACCCGCGGTTCAGGTCGAAAAGCTTTCGAACTCCGTCTTGCAGTATCTCTTTGTACGTCGCGCCCGCGAGTCCCAGGTCCAGGCTCAGACCTTGAGCGACCGTCAGCAGTGCATCGGCGAAACCGCGCGTGCCGTGTTCGCCGCCGCGGCTCTCGAAGAACGGCTGGACGACCGGCTGCTGGAATCCGACGAGCTCGTAACCGGGTCCGGGGTCCGGTGAGTCGGAGCCCCAGTCCTCGAGGTAACTGTGCTCGGGCAGCACCAAGTCGGCCATTGCCGTGGTGTCGTCCAAGTAGTTGGAAAAACTGATGATGCTGGGAACGCTGAAAGAGGCATCTCTGAATCCGAGCGCTCCCGGAAGGCCGTAGTACGGGTCTGCGCCGCGCACGATCATAGCCCGGACGGCGCCGCCCTTCATGTCCGAAACCAGAGTCGACCATTCGCCGAAGGACGCAACCGCCGGCGATGCCGGAATGTCGTCCAGTGGCGGGGCCGGGTTGAAGATGACTCCCCCTTCTTTGCCGACACTGCCGACTAGGTAGTTAAGGGAGTAGATCGCGACCAGGTTGAACAGCCCGTTTGTGTGGGCCGCGGTCGATCCGCCTCCTAGCGCAATCGACGGGCCATGTTCGGCGAAGTCGTGAGCGATGTCGTGAATTTTCTCGGCTGAGACGCCGATCTTGGACGCAATCGCGTCCGGGGCGAACCGTTCAAGAGCATCGCCGCCGGTTAGGGCGTCGACAGCAGCTTGGTCCGCCAACCCGTCCTCGATCAACACATGAGCAACGCTCAGGGCGAAGATCCCCTCCATGCCAGGTTTGATGTAGACCCAGTTGTCTGCATTCGCGCCCGTCATAGAGAATCGCGAGTCGACATGTGTGAACGTACCGCGCTCGCGGTCGCCCTGCCGGAACTCGCCGTAGCCTCGTCCGTATCGAACTGGCGACATCCAGGTGTTTAGGAAGTCAGCGCCGAACGACAGGACGTAGTTGGCTCGACCCAGATCGAAGTCCGGCATCCTGTCTTGGCCGAACACATGCTTGATCGCAGCTCGTAGATTGGTGCGCTCGACGGGTTCATACGGCATGAAACGAGCGCCGTAGCGATTCGCGAACCTCTCGACGACCGAGCCGAGGTGTCCGCCAATCGGATTAGTTACGACAGCGACAGATTCCGGCGTTGGCTGGTTTTGTTGCAAAATGGACGTAACGGTTGCGATAGCTTCGGACCAGCTAATCTCCCGAAACTCTCCTGAGCCTCTTGCGCCGGTCCGCAATCGCGGGCCATCGATGCGATCTGGGTGGTACAGCGCCTGAAGTCCGGCTTCACACCGCGCGCTGTGCCGTCCTTGGTTGATCGGGTAATCGACGTTGCCCTCTACCTTTTTCGCTCGGCCTTCCATGACTCGAACGACGACGCCTTCGCTGGTGGCGCACTGGCGGCAGAGCGTTGCGTACCAGTTGTCGAGGCCTGTCACCAGGTCTTCGGGCATCTCCAGCGGCGACTGAACGATCAGTTCTCGCTGGGGTACGCCGCAGGCCTGAAACAGTATCGCGGCGGCCGCGGAGCCGCCGGTCAAAGTTAGAAACTGTCTTCGTGTAAGCGCCATAGTATCGGTCGGGCCTCTAATAGTGACAGATAACGCAGTCGGTTGGCGCGCCGTTGTCGCGGTGACAATCGACGCATTGAGACATCTTGAGCGGTTCGACCTGCTTGACTACCTGCATAGCGCCTACGTCGCCGTGGCAGGTCGAGCACACGGCAGACGGCGCAATCCTGTCTCGCTCCGAGAAAAACTTGATGTGGGCCTCGTGAACGAAGTGAACGTGGTCAGGCATCCGGTGGACGCGCACCCAATCGATGGGTTCGCTTTCGTCGAACGCCTCTCGCAGTTTGGCGATCTCGGGCAAAGCGTTTCCGGCGTCATCATCGCCGACTGCCAAGTGGCATGTCATACACAGGCCCACGGCCGGAATTGTCGCGGCGGGTCCGGTCGTCACTCCCCGGTGGCAGAAAGTGCAATCCAGCCCGAGGATTTGGACGTGGGTTGGATGCGGGAAGGCTATCGGCTGCGTCGGTCCCTGGTCATTGCCGAAAATTACCGGCTGACCAATCCAAGCCGTTATCACGAACGTAGTGACTAGGACAGTGACGATAAATCCGACCAGTCCACCAACCCCGAGAACCGAAAACAACGCCAGCTTCTTGCCGGAGGGCCGGGTGTACTGAAAATCCCCTGGTATCAAATTCTACTCATCCTGGTATTGTTTGACGCTTACTTACGCATGGATCGTGGAGCCACTAGATCCAATAATCGGGCCAAAAGTTTCGAAGAACGCCGGCGAACTCGATAGCCCGCGAAACAAAGAAGGATGCCAGACCGATGCTTATGATCGCTCCCGCGTACAGCACCGGACGAACTTTCTGCCAACTCTTGGGAACGTGACCCGATTCGATCAACGACGGGAGCATGTTGTGACCAACGAGCATGTTGGAGGCAAAAAGCACAACAAACAGCACGGTCAACCATAAGCTTCGAAGCAGGCTGCCTAGCTCACTCCAGCTTTCCGGGCCTATCGTTCCCGGGTCGAGGAAAACTTGCTCCATTCGTTGCCGCTCGCCGTTCCAGAATTGCGTCAACATTACGCTTGGCGTCTCAGCCGGTGACGATTATCCCTCTGCCCTGAACGGAGTGTCAAGGTTAGTTCGAAGCAACACCGGGTCAACGACCGTTGTGAAAACTATCACGGGCTTTGAATCGATGTCAAGAGCCGTAGGTTGAGTATCGGGCATCAGTCGCCTACAATTGCCTCGTCGCGATCTTTATTTCCGGGACACGCATGCGAGTCAATAACGTAATCACAAAGCTACGGTCCGGTGAAAAAGCGTACGGCGTCAACCTGTCCTTCCCTTCGACAACGATCATCGAATTGGCGGGACGGGCCGGATTCGACTTCATCACCTTCGACAGCGAGCACGGCCCGTTCACCGTCGACTTGCTTGACGATCTGTGCAGGGTCGCGGACATGGCGGGGCTGACTCCGATGGCCAGGGTCCCCGAGATCGACTGCGCGACGATCTTACGATTTCTCGACCGCGGGATCATGGGAATAACGGGCCCTCACATCATCAACAAAGAGCGGGCTCAGCAGCTTGCCGACGCCTGTCGATACAAACCCAAGGGCACGCGTAGCTTCGGATCCGGTCGAGGAGCGTATTTCGGCAACTTCGAATCCGGCCCGGCCTACATGAAGCACACCAACGACAACACTCTCGTCATCGCCCAACTCGAAGACATCTCCGTGCTGGACAATCTCGACGAGATTCTGTCAGTTGACGGCATCGACTACTTCGCTTCCGGGGCGCAAGACATCGCGCAATCGATGGGTTTGCCAGGGCAAACGAACCACCCGAAGGTCAAGAACTTCGAAGCCCAAGTCCGCAACAAGATCCACGCTCGCGGACGAAAGATGGTCAACGACGTCATGGCCAGCGCGAGAGCGACGAATCTGTTCTTGGACGGCGCGTTTCGCTTTCTGAAGTCTTGGAAGATTTAGTCTGACTATCCACGCGGCAGCGCTCGGCCACGCGCCGCACATGACGGTCTTCAACCGTCGCCGCATTCGGGAACGATGCTCGAACTCCTTTCGCCTTCGTTCAAGCTGACTCGACATTAGCCAGACTGTGGCGATCAAACTCCCCGGCCTAAAGCCGATCACACGAGGAGCGAGCTCAATGGACACACAAATACGGATCAACATATCCACGCGGGAGTCGTTCGCGGACGGCATGACCTTCGGCGACGTGGGCGCGTACGAGCGACTGGCCGGGGAAGTCGCATTCGCGATCGACCCCGAGTCACCGCACTATTCGATGGTCGTCGACATCGAGAACGCAACCCGAAACGAAGACGGGCTCGTGGAGTTCGCGACAGATTTTACGATGCTCAAGCCTGTAGAAAGGGCCGGCGGCAATCGCCGAATCCTCCACGACGTCAACAACAGGGGCAACCTGCGAGCGCTGCAGTTCTTCAACGACGCGGTTCACTCCAACGCCCCAAGTTCGCCCGAGCACGCCGGAAACGGGTTCTTGATGCGCCGCGGGTACAGCATCGTCTGGTCGGGATGGCAAGGCGATCTACTTCCAGGCGAAGGCCGGCAAACCATGAGAGTACCAACCGCCCGCGACAACGGCAGCGCGATCACTGGCGTCACGAGGTCCGAGTTCATCGTCGCCGATCCCGGCGTCACGAGCCTGCCGTTGAGCTCGAACGACTACACGATTTCGTATGAAGCAGCTTCCATCGAGACGGCCCAGGCGACGTTCACCGTGCGCGCGTACGAGACCGATCAGCGACAAGCCATCGCCTCCGATGCTTGGCGGTTCGCGCGTGTGGGCGACGACGGCAGCGTCGTGGATTCGGCCGCCGACTGCTACTTACCCGAAGGATTCAAGCCCGGCTGGATCTATGAGCTCGTCTACGAAGCCAAAAATCCGCTGGTGCTGGGTTTGGGCTTCACGGGATTGCGCGACCTGATCTCGTTCCTGCTTCACGACGACCGCGACAGCGACGGCACGCCGAATCCGCTTCGCGACGACGGCGCCGGCATGGAGCGAGCCTACGCATGGGGACGATCGCAGAGCGGCCGATTCCTACGCGAGTTCGTGTACCAGGGCTACAACTCCGACACCAAGGGCCGGCGCGTGTTCGACGGCATTTCGCCGCACGTGGCGGGTGGCGGCCGCGTAATGATTAACTATCGTTTCGCGCAGCCAGGACGACACTCTCGACAGCACGTTGATCACCTTTTCCCATGCGATCATTTCCCGTTCGCGTACAGCACGACCACCGACCATCTGACCGGCAAAACTGACGGCCTACTCAAACGACCCGAGACCGACCCGTTCGTCATCCACACGCACACGTCGGCCGAGTACTGGGAGCGCCGGGCTTCACTTGTTCACACCGATTCGCTCGGCAACGACATCCCCGATCACGAACGCGCCCGCGTGTTCTTCTTCACAGGCTCTCAGCACAATGCAGACCCGCTGGCCGGGCCGAAGATTGGCGTCGCGAGGCATCCATCGAATCCGCTCAACACGACGCCGCTCCTCCGAGCCCTGCTCAACGCTCTCGACGCATGGTCGACCGACGGCACGGCGCCGCCCGACAGTCGTGTGCCGAGGCGCGACGACGAGACGGCGGTCGAAGCGTCCGTGGCAGGCAACGTCTTCCCAGCGATTCCGGGCGTCGTTCACCCCGATCATCCGAACCGGTTGTTCGTCCAAGACCACGGACCCGATTTCGACGCAGGATTCATGGCTATCGAACCCCCCGCTGAAGACCACGCCCGCGAGTACGCGGTGCTCATCCCGCAAGTCGATTCGGACGGAATCGAGGTCTCCGGATTGAGGACGCCACAGGTTGAAGTGCCGCTGGCGACGTTCACCGGTTGGAACTATCGGGTCGACGGTTCGGCCCCGAATGCGTTGGCGGGACTGACGGGGAGCCATCTCCTGTTTGCCGCGACCGAGGCAGACCGAGAGAAGACCGGCGATCCCCGTCCCTCGCTCAAGCAACGCTACGGCTCGAAAGGGCGGTACGTTAGGCTAATCGCGCTCGCCGCTCAGCATCTGGTCGAACAGCGGCTTTTGCTCGAAGAAGACGCGGACCGCTACGTCGAGATCGCGATGCAAGAACGCATCGTTAAATGAAGGCCGACGCTGCGAGCGGTCGAGATCGCCGAACGGTCCGGTGCAGTTCAGATTGACGCGCCGCAAATGGTCGACCTGAGCGCGTAGGACTCAATCGCGAAAGGGCCATCCGCGGCCGTGCCGCTCGGGCGGGAACCAACAGGCGCGAGCAACAGAGACTGTGATCGGCATCCCATCTCAAAACTTGCATCGACGCAGAGTCGGCCGACGTTGGCGCCATTCTGCACGCGAGTCTTCGGCGACGGGAACTGGCGCCCGTCGTGGCGGCCCAGCTGGCGGTCAGAGTTCCGCCACTGAGCGCAGTAGACTAATCAGAGGTTCGACGAAGTCTTTACTCATTGGCGCTGCCGTTCAGAGCGAACGCCGCCACCGCGGCCTGCAGCTCCTGAGCCATACCATCCAGACCTTGCGCTGACGCAACGACCTGTTCCACTTGAGCGCTCATTTCCTCGACCGTCGCGCTCATCTCCTGGCTCGCAGAGCTGTTCTGTTCCGAGATCGCGCTGATCCTTTCGATGGATCAGCTTACTTCGCCGCTGCTGGTCGTCAGGTCTTCAGTCGACGCGGTGTTCTGTAGGGCGACCGCGCCCACTTGGTCGCTCGTCTTTACCATCTCCTCGCTGGAGGCGCTGACCTATTGTGCCGACGCTGATATCTGTCCGATCTGGTCTGCGACGTCCCCGACCGCGGAGAGAATGTCCTTGAGCGAGTCCCCGGCATGTTCGGCTTGGGCGACACCTTCGCTCACCTGCTTCGTGCCCTCATCCACGGCGTTGACGGATTGATTGACTCCTTTTTGGATAGCTTCGATCAGCGCGGCTATCTCGTTGGTGGCTTGCGTGACGCGTTCCGCCAGACCTCTCACCTCGTCGGCCACAACTGCGAAGCCTCTCCCTTGCTCGCCAGCGCGCGCCGCCTCGATGGCCGCATTCAGCGCCAACAGGTTGGTCTGGGCCGCTATGTCGTCGATCACGGCGACAATCTTGCCTATCTCTTCTGACTGGGTTCCTAGTTCGGAGATCTACGCGGCCGCGACGTCAACAGCGTTGCTGATCTTGGCCATGCCCTCAATCGTCTCATCAACCTTGTTTGCACCGGCTTCGGCCGCCCCGGACGCTTGCTCCGCTCCGGCAGCCGCCCTCTGGGCCGCCTCGGCCATCTCGGAGACGGCGCCGGCCACTTGGTTGCTTATGGAGGTCACCTGTTGATCGCTGCCGCTGGAAATCCGGTCGATGGAACCGGCCAAATCATTCACGACGGATCTCGTCTGTGCGACGCTTTGCGCCTGTCCATCCGCGCCCGTCGCCATCTGTTGGCTCGACGATGCGATTCCCGAAGTCGCGTCGCCGGCTTCGGTGGCGGCGGACGCCATTTCGGAACTGGCCACGGAAAGGCTGCTGGCGGTCCGACCCACCTGGCCGACAATCCCGTGCAGGCTGCCCACCATCTCGTTGACAGCAGAGCTCATGCCGTCGAGTTCCTCGACGGTGGCATTGAATGAGCGGGCCTTGTCGCCAATCTCGTCACTGGAGTTCGCAGTCAGTTTTTCGACTCGTATGTCGGCGGTCTTTGACAGGTCTCCTCTGCCCACTGCTTGCGTTACGCCGGTTAACTGGGGGATCACATTTTCCGCCAGGTCCACCAAAGCGGCGCTCATCTCGCGCACTCGTCCGCTGATTGAGCGGGCGAGCAGGAAGGCGACCACGGCAGCGGCAGCGACAGCAACCACCATCACGACGGCTATCAACAGATTGGCACGATCCACGGCATCGACAGCCGCTTCGGCTTCGACGTTGACGATCGCCCGGAATCCCTTGTGGAACGTGACGATAGCCTCGTCAGCAGCTTCGTAGAGGCCAGCCGATGCGCCGTGCAGCGCTTCGTCCGCCGCTCCTGCGTTATCAGCCCGCGCTAGCGACATCGGCCCTGCATCCCGGGCCGCGTACCATGCGTCAAGCTTTTGCTCGGCGTCTGTGAGAAGCGCCAATGTGCCCACATCCAGTATCGGCTGTGCTCGCAAGTCTTGGAAATCTGCCGCAATCGCCTGCTCCTGCTCGCTCATCCTGGCCAGATGTTCATCTCGTTTGTCTTCGGCCGCGTGCACGAATATCGGAACTTGGTCGCGTAGCTGGACCATGTTGAAATGCGTGCGCCACACCAGGAATTCGGTCGGCGGCGTCGTATCGCCGGACCTCTTCGCTTTGTCGCCGAGTTGCGTGACTTGGGTTAGTCTCACTACACCGATGAGAATAAGGCTCAGGACCACTAACCCGAATCCACCGTAAAGCTTAAACCCGATCCCCAGTTTCATGTTGATCCCCACCCGTGTATGCTTCCGCACGACCACTTCACGCCCGAGAACCGAGCGGCGTTGTGAACGCCTGTGGTAGATTAGGTGGCCCGTGGGCGATTCGAAATGCCGGTGGTTGCCCCCAAATCACCTGTATGGCCCACCTATCCTTACACCGGTGCTCATCCCGACACCGGACGATGGGAATGGAATCGGAACCGGCCCCAGCCAACGATGAATGCACACCCAAGCGAACATCACCGCACCACGATCTCGACGGGGAGAACTGGCATCCGTGACCAACCTCGCATCTCTAGAAGGTCGGGAGTGGTCAGGGTGCTCTGCCAACACAAAGGGCGGGCAATATGCCCGCCCTTGATTTCGGATGCGTCTCGTCGAAGCTACTCCGACGCCCTCGGAACTATGGCGGGGACTTCGAGCTCGTGGACTAGGTTGTCGAATTGGGCCATGTCCTCGTCGATGACCTTTTCGAGTGCTTGGAACTGCGCGTCCAGGCGTTCGCTGTAGACCTGGAACACGTCACGTGTCTGCGCAGGCGGTGCGTAGTCTCCAACGGCGACGACGGGGATGAGGCCGGCAAGCTTCCCGTTCAGCCTGACAGGCAACGTCAATCGATCTCGCGCGCCCTTGTACTCAGTCTGGATCAGGATCGCCTCGATGTCGGACAATTTCTTGTTCAAGGTTTCCGCCGCCGATGCGATCGATTCTGCCGCCGTGCCGCCCGCCGCTCGCTTCGACCACTCGGTAACCTGATGTTTCACGCTCCGAAGACGATTGATGTTATCGTGCGTCTCCGACAGCTTGTCCCGTAGCGTCAGCAGCATCGCGAACTGCGCGTCGAGGTCTTCCTGCGACGCCGCGACTCGTGGGTCTTTGACGAGATCGAACTGCTCGGTTTGCGCCTGGTCGCCGACCGTGAGCCCGACGCTGTACGAGCCAGGAGGCGCCTTCGGACCGATCAGGGCGCCCGCCGTTGTCTTGTCGCCGGACACTTTGTGCGCGTCGGCGTACCGGGTGTTCCAATCGAAGCGGTTGAGGCCGGACGATTTCGTCAAGCGAGGTTCCGCCGGACCGTCGTCGGCATCCTTATCGGGTTTGGCGGACGTAAACGTCTTGATCTCGCCGCCGTCCTTGTCGAGGAACGACAGTGTTATCTCGCCTTCAGGCTCATCTGCCAACCAGTAGTGCACGCGCACCCCACCAGGCGGGTTCTGACCCGCGTCGAGGAACTTCCGTGTGGTCTGTCCAGTGTCATCGGTCGACTCGGTGGACGTCGCGACTGCGCCCAACCCGAGCTGGTAGCTCTTCACCGAGCTCGGCATGCCGCGACCGCCTGTCGGGCCAAGCCGGTGGGTCAGGCCTGGCTTCAACAGCCGAACAGCCTGGCTGGAAACGTCGCCGGTCAACTGACGAAGCTGTGTCAGATCGTCCATGATCCAGAACGAACGCCCGTGTGTCGCTGCCACCAGGTCGTCGTCCTTGACAATGATGTCGTACACCGGCGCAACGGGCAGGTTGACGCGCAGAGACCGCCACGAGCCCCCGTCGTCGGACGAGACGTAGATGCCCGTTTCGGTTCCGGCGAAGAGCAGACCTTGCTGCGTGGGATCTTCGCGCACGCATCGAGTGAAGTCGCTTTCGGGCAAGTTGCCGGAGATCGCGGTCCACGTGGCGCCGTAGTCGTTGGTCTTGTAGAGCATCGGTCGGTTGTCGTCGAGCTTGTAGCGCGTTGCCGCGACATACGCCGTCGCGGGGTCGTGAGGTGACGCTTCGATCATGCTGATCAGTGTCCAGGGCTCGACGCCCGGGGGCGTGACATCGGTCCAAGTGTCGCCGCCGTCGCGGGAGATGTGGACCAGCCCGTCGTCCGAGCCAGCCCAGAAGACGCCCTGTTCGTGCGGAGACTCGACGAACGCGAAGATCGTGCAGTACGTCTCGGCGCCCGACGTATCGAGCGTCACGGGGCCGCCGGAGGGCTGGAGCTTCGTCGGGTCGTTCCGCGTCAGATCCGGGCTGATCGGCTCCCAGGAGCTGCCCTGATCGCGCGACCTGAAGACGACGTTGCCGGTCACGTATAGGTCATCCGGATCGTGGGGCGAAAACAGGATCGGATAGGTCCACTGGAATCGGTACTTCATCTCGACGGCGCCGTACCCGATGTTGAGCTCGGGCCAGACGGTGATGATGCGAATCTGACCGGTCTTGTGGTCGTACCGCAGCATGTTGCCTCCGCCGCCGGGTGACGACCCGACCGCGCCCGAGATCACGATGTTCGGGTCGTCCGGATGAATGGCGATGTACCCACTCTCGGAGCTGCCGACGGTGTAGCAGTCGGCGTAAGGTATCGCACCCTTGTGCGATTTTGAAGGAACGCTGATCGCCGAGTTGTCCTGTTGGGTGCCGTACAGGCGATACGGGAACTGGTTGTCGGCGGTGACGTGGTAGAACTGAGCGGTCGGCTGATTATAGATGGTCGACCAGGTGTCGCCGCCGTTGAAACTGACGCACGCGCCGCCGTCGTTCCCTTGGACCATTCGTTGGGGGTTGTTGGGGTCGATCCACAGGTCGTGGTTGTCGCCGTGAGGCGTCGAGACCTGCGCGAACGTCTTGCCGCCGTCGACGGACTTCCACGCGTCGTAGTTGAGAATCCAAACCGTGTTCTCGTCCTGGGGATCGGCGAACACGTGCTGGTAGTACCAGGGCCGGCCTTGCAGATCGCGATCGTCGCTGACCACCTCCCAGGCGTCGCCGCCGTCGTCGGAGCGGTACAGACCGCAATCCTTCGCCTCGATCGTCGCCCACACCCTGCCCGACTTCGCCGGCGAAACCGCGACGCCGATGCGACCCAGCGGACCTTCCGGCAGTCCGGGATTGCCCGAGATGTCATCCCACGTATCGCCGCCGTCGGTCGAACGCCACAGCCCGCTGTCGGAGCCGCCGCTGGACATGCTCCAGAAGTTGCGCCGCGTCTGCCAGATCGACGCGAACATCAGGCGGGGATTGTTCGGATCGATCGACAGGTCCGCCGCGCCGGCGTCCGGGCTTTTGGATAGAACGTGCTCCCAATTCTCGCCGCCGTCCTTCGAGCGGAAGATGCCTCGTTGCTGGTTCGGTCCGAACGCGTGACCCAGCGCGGCCACGAACACGGTGTCGGGGTCTCTCGGGTCGATGCGGACACGGGAGATGTGACGCGTGTCCTTGAGCCCCATGTTTCGCCAGGTCTTGCCGGCGTCGGTGGAGCGGTAGACGCCGTCGCCGTACGTCACATCCAACCGGATGCACGCTTCGCCCATCCCGGCCCAAACGACGTTGGCGTCCGAATCGGCAACTGCGATCGCGCCGACGGAAGCGGTGTCGAAGAAGCCGTCGGAGACGTTCTCCCAGTACGTGCCGCCGTCATAGGTCTTCCAAACCCCGCCCGCGCACGCGCCGAAGTAGGCGACCGCCGGGTTCACAGGATCGCCCGCGACCGCGACCACGCGACCGCCTCTGTGGGGTCCGACGCAACGCCATTCAAGCGCATCGAACAGTTTCGCCTGGGCGTCATCGGGAGCCATGCCAGTTTGAGTCACGGAAACACCTCTGGTACACGAGATTTGCGACGCCTATTATATCTTCCGACGGGTCATCCGTCACTAGAATAGGCGTGTGCTATACTCGACTGCACTGCCTGAAAACCAACCTTCGGAGGTGACCAGATGACTAGCCAGGGCTACGCCCGACCCGAGATGTTGGCCGACACCGATTGGCTCGCGGACCACATAGACGACCCCAACCTCCGGGTAATCGACTGCGACGATTTCAGCGATTATCGGCGCGCTCACATCAAAAACGCCGCGGGCATCCAGGTCCACCACTACATCAAGCATCCAAATTATTCGACGCAACCGCAAGACTACCCTTGGGTCGCCGAACCTGACGTGATGAAGGAACTCATGGAGCGCATGGGAATCGGTGACGACGCCCTGGTCGTCACGTACGACGCCAACGGCAGCCTGAATGCGGCCCGTTTCTGGTGGGTGCTTAACTACTACGGCCACACCAACGTGAAGGTGCTGAACGGCGGCTGGCGGAAGTGGTTCGACGAGGGCAAGCCCATGTCGATGGGTCGCCCGCCCGACGCGTCCGTCACGTTCACGCCGCAAGCCAACCCCGATCTGATCTGCACACTTGACCATGGCGTCTCGGCCATCGACGACGAGAACACCCTGTTCCTGGACGTGCGCACTGACGGCGAATGGGAAGGCACGAACGATCGCGGCAACCGTCGCGCCGGACGCGTGCCAGGGTCTGTGCACCTCGAGTGGGTGAACTTCCTGACCGAGGACAGCCACCGCTCGTTCAAGCCCGCCGCCGAGCTCAAGGCGCTGTTGGAGGGCGTGGGAGCGACTCCCGACAAGAATGTCATTGCCTATTGACAGGGTGGCATCCGTGCGGCGCACGGAGTGTTCACGATGAGGCTGCTGGGCTACGACAACGTTCGCAACTACGACGGCTCGATGGGCGAATGGGCCAACCGCGACGACACGCCGCTGGAGATGCCAGGGTAGGCGACGGTTGTACGACCTCCCACGTGGCGTCGAACGGCAATCAATTTCGGATGTTGGCGACGATCCGTAGGGGAGGGTTTCAAACCCGCCCGCGAGTACGCTCATAACATTTGCGACGATCACTGGCAACACGCCAGCGTATCGCCTCATTCGATCCCGTTTATTAGGCGAAACGCCACGGGAAGGTTTGAAACCCTCCCCTACGGCCGGTTGTTGCCGGGATGTGTCCGATCGCCCAGTCTGCGAGCCTTTAGAATGGCGCGAGGAGTAGCCTGGCTGACCCTTCTCACGCCATCGGTCGCATTCGGCGCAATCAGGAGCTAGGCATTTCTCACGGGAACATACACTTGGGTATCGGAGGCAATCATGGGCTGGTCGAAGCATCACAAATTCGGGTTGATACACAAGACGCCCGCCGCGACGTATCGCGGTTACACAATTTTGACCGTCAGTGTCGGTGACCAGGCTATGCTGGTCGACATGGACGGGCGCGTATGTCATCGATGGCAGTACGACGGCGGCATTTCGTACGCTCGCGTCCTGCCCGGCGGCAACCTGTTGCTGCGGGCCAAAGCTACCGGCGACGATGAAATGGTGCGCGGGCTCGGCGGATCGGCGCCGGCGCTGGTCGAGCTGGACTGGGACAGCAACAAGGTCTGGGAGTACAACGACCCGATGCTCCACCACGACTACGCGCGGCTTCCGAACGGCAACACGCTGGCTCTGCTTTTCGAGGCGATGTCGCCGGAGGAGTCCGCCGCCGTCAAAGGCGGTTACGCATCGGACGAGGACCCCGATCAGATGCTCGGCGACATCGTTCGCGAGATCGCGCCTGACGGTGAGACCCTGAACGAGTGAAGCCTGTGGAAGAATCTCGACCTCGACGTTGACATCATCTGCCCGCTCGAAGGACGCAGGGAGTGGACACACGGCAACTCGCTGAACGTCACGAACGCGGGCGATCTGCGGTCTCGTTCCGCCGGACCGACACCGTCGGCATCGTCTCGCGCGAGACGGGTGAGTTCACGTGAAAATGGGGACCGGGCGAGATGTCGCACCAGCGTCACGCGTCACAGATCGAAAACGGCCATGTGTTGTTGTTCGACAATGGCGAGTACAGCAGGCGGAGCGGGTCGACCTCTCGCGTTGCCGAGATCGATCCCGAGACCAACGAGATCGCATGGGAGTACCAGGGCGATCCGCCGATGTCGTTTTACAACTCGTACGTTAGTAGCGCCGACCGGCTGCCAAACGGCAACACACTTATCACCGAGGGCGCCCACGGACGGATCCTCGAGGTGACTCACTCGGGCGAGATCGTGTGGGAGTACGTCAACCTGTTCTTCTTCCCCGGTCGCGACAACGCGTCATCAAACGCCCTGTTCCGCGCTCATCGATACGCTCCAGACGACGATGCGGTTGCCGGACGCGACCTGGATCCGGGCGGGTATGCCAACTTGAACCGGCTGTACGCCTAGAGCTCCCCTGCCCTGGCGCGCTCGAGCAACGCCTCGAATTCCGCAACGGAGCCAACGCTTGCCATGTGGCGGATGAAGTCGCCGACCGACGGCGCGAGCGACCGAAGCTCCTTGAGTTGGTCGCCGACGGGACTGACCGATGCGGGGCTTTCGGCGTAGCGGCCTCGGAATGCGAAGTAAGCCTGGTTAAGTTTTCGCAGGCCGTAGCCGCGCAAGCGTAAGAACCACTGCTGCTCGCGCATGTGCTCTTCGGCTTCGTCGATCAAGCCTTCCGCGAGCAGCTCGTCGACTTTCTTGCGCGTCGCTCGCATGACCTCGGTGAATTGCGGGTTCCGATCTTCGGCGGGGGCGTAGCGCGACGCCGAGACCGTGAGATCGCCGCCCATGCGCTCGAAGATCTCGTCGCCGAGCTCACGTCCGACGATGTCGGCGGTGGTCTCGTTGATCGTGAACATCGTGTCCGATGCTCGGTAGTTCTGGCCTAACGGCTTGAAGAAGAAGTACGAGTGCAACCATTCGTGGGTGACGGTCCGCATCACTGTGCGGGTCGTGTACAGATCCGACACGAACGCGGGGTACGTCGCAAGTCCGGCCAGATCGTCGACGTATGCGACCAGGTCGTGGTCTTCGAGGATCTTCCGCTCGATCTCGTCACGGTCCACGCCTTTGATGTTGGACTCGAGAAGAACGGATCCCGTGAGGCTGATCCGGTCTCGCGGAGACAGCACGAGCAGCGTTGGCGGTTCTTCGAAACGGATGTCGACGGGCGGCCAGATCAGGCCGAACCACGTCGAGAAACCCATCTCGACCAGCAGCGTACTCAACTCGGCTTCGACAGCCTCTTCCGCCCTGCCCTGCAGGTCGTCGTGCTGTTCGATCAGATCGTCCAGGAGTTCTCGACTAGGCGCCGCCGCCTTGGTCGCCGCTCCCGAGCCTTGAGTAGCGCCGCGTCGAATCAGCAAGCCCTCGATTCGGTCCTCTTCTTTCTGCACCTTGCGGGCCGTTTGAAGGAATTCATCGACGATCTGCAACCGCTCTTCACGAGACGGCTTGTTCCCCGGGACGAGCTCCCATAGCCCGTGAAGCCACTTCCGTGGGAAGTTTTGGATCTCCCAAGTGGGTATGGAAAACAGGTAGTCCGACGCGATGATCTCGACGGGCGTCAGCTTGAAGTTGTCGACTCGAATCAGCATCAGGACGGCAATCAAGAACGCGATGCCGATTCGCGCTCGCCATCGCTTCCAGCGTCCGGGTCTCTTTGTTTCAATGTCTTCCATTGATCTTCCAGCGGATGATTGGGCGCCCGCGTATATTGTCACATACGTAAATCGCCGGGAAGGGACTCAAGGGACGTCAGGGACGAAAGACCTGAGCGACCGTGGCGTCTGCTAGAATTGGTGCGACCGCTTCGCCGGCGTTAAATATGCGGGGGACACGAGGAGAATCATGCCTAACACGACTGTCGTCATATGCGTCGACGGACTCGATCCTGAGTACTTCGAAGTATGCGATGCCCCGAACATCCGTGACCTCGGACGGCAGGGGTTCTTCAAGATCGGCAGGTCGATGATGCCTTCGGTAACCAACGTAAACAACGTATCGCTGGTCACGGCGAGCTATCCCGAAGTGCACGGAATCAGCTCGAACTATCGCAAGATCAGGGAAACGGGCGCAGAGATCTACATGGAGTCGTCCGATTACATCCTCGCCGAAACGATGTTTCAGGCCGCGCGTCGATTGGATCGCAAATCGATCCTCGTGACGTCGAAGGACAAGCTACGTACGCTGCTGTCGGACGGAGCGACGGTCGCCGTTTCGTCGGAGCAGGCGCCGTCGTGGGTAGCCGAGGCTCCCGGAGTCGGCGCGCCGCCCGAGGTCTACTCGCTTGAAGTCAACGGCTGGGCGATCCGGGCCGCCAGCTACATCATGACGCAGCAGACCGCGGACATCGTGTACATCACGACGACGGACTTTGCGATGCACACCTTCGCGCCCGACGAGCCCGAGTCGCAACAGCACATCACGATCCTCGACACCGCCATCGGCGAGCTCATCGACAAGCATCCCGACGTCACGGTGCTCATCACGGCCGACCACGGCATGTCGCGGAAGACTCGGCTGATCGATCTGTCCGAGGTGCTCGCGAACCACGGAATCGATGGCGAGCAAGTGCCGATCATCAAGGACCGCTACACATTGCACCACTCGAACCTCGGCGGGTGCATGTTCATCTACCTGTCCACCGAGCATCTCGACAAGATCGACGAGGCGGTGCGCGTTCTTCAAGCGACCGACGGCGTCGAGGACGTGTACACGCGCGACGAAGCAGTCGAGAAACTCCGGCTGCATCACGCCCGAATCGGCGACATCGTCGTCACCGGCGGGCCCGAGATCGTGTTCGGCCCCGCGGACGTGTCCGGCCCGTTAGGAGAAGGACTGCCGCCACGCCTGCGCTCACACGCGTCGACGCACGAGCAGGACATCCCGTTGATCGGCTACAACGGCGACTTCGACGGCTTCGAGTTCAACGAAAACCGCGACCTGGGCCGCTACGTCTTCGAGCGCGTGTTCGGGGCATAGTCGTCGGCTAGCCGCCGCTGAATTCGGTCTTCAGCATGCCGTAGTGCAGCACGCCGTACCTTTCGCCTTTGTCGATCCTGAACTCCCGAAGATGTCCTTCTTGGCGGAAGCCCAGACGTCCCGCCACTTTCCGGCTCCGAGGATTCGTGTCTCGCGTGATGGCTGACACTCGATGTGCTTTCAGATCGTCGAACAGAAACGCGGGACATCTCCGCGCGGCTTCGGTTGCGATGCCTTGGCCCTCGTAGCCGCCATCGACGAGCCACCCGATATGGAACGAAGGCACGTCCCATCGGTCGGGTTCAATCCAGATCTCGCCGACATACTTTTCGTCGCCCTTCAACCAGACGCCCATAACGAATCTGTTGCGTCCGACCCAGTCAGCCGAGTGACCGCGGGCCATGATCTCGGCGTCGGTCTCGGTAGCCAAGCGTGACACGTTTTCCGCGTTCTCGCTCAGATGCTCGCGGTTGCCATTGCGTTCCACCATCGCGAACAGTTCCCGCCCGTCGCCTTCTTCGTATTTCCTGGCGATCAGTCGCTCGGATTCGAGCCGTGTCGGCATTTCCATCAGCAATTGATGCGTGTTGCAGGGTTTCCTTTCATTTCGACATCGAAGATGCCGAACGGGTGTCGATGCGTCGCCAGCGCCACTGGCTTGTGACGGTTACATGCAGAGCGCCCCACCGTCGGCGGTGATGGTTTGGCCCGTGATGAACGACGAGGCGTCGGAGCTCAGGAGCATCGCGAGCGCGGTCAGGTCTTCGGGTTGGCCGAGCCGCTTGATCGCCGTCGTCTGCACGGTCACCTCGATCTGATCCGGTGTGCGGGCGTTGCGCCACCTCGGGGTATCGATCTGGCCCGGTGCGATGGCGTTGACGTTAATGTTGTACGGCCCGAACTCTCGCGCCGCGGACGCCGTCATCGCGATGATCCCGGCCTTCGACGCAGCATAGGCCGCCGAAGTCGGAATCGCCGCGCCTCGACGTCCGACGACCGACGCCATGTTGACGATCTTGCCCGTATCGGCGTTCTTTCATCAGCGGCGCGACGGCTTTGATGCAGTAGAAGCCGCCTTTGACGTTGATGCGAAAGTTGTCGTCCCAGGCCTCGTCGTCGAGCTCCTCGATGGCGCCTGTCAGGATAGGGCTTACCGCGTCGTTCACGAGAATGTCGACCTGGCCGAACTCGCGCGCTGTTCGCTGAACCGCGTCGTTCACTTGCGCCGAATCGCTGACGTCGCATTCGACGGCAAACGCGCGACCTCCGCCCTGCACGATCTCAGCCGCGACGGCCTCGGCCCACGGCACGTTGATGTCAGCGATGGCGACCGCGACGCCCTCACCCGCAAAAGCCAGCGAAAACGCCTTGCCTATTCCATGCCCCGCGCCGGTAATGAAGGCGACTTTCCCGGATAGTCCTAAGTCCATTGGTGTTTCTCCTTGCCGTGATTACCTGACGCCGTACCTGGAAGGCTGGCAGGCCGGTGCTCCGTCGGGCCCCCAACTAACGGAGCCGCAAGCCTAGATATTAGGGGAGGGTTTCATCTGGCCGCGTTTTGCTCGAGAGATGCCTCAGGTAGACGGTTGGTGTCGGTTGTGCCGAAATTACCTTGCTCATGGCGAACGAAAGATCAATCACAAAACGTTCGCCTGAGCTTATTGAAGCGTCCGCCAAGCCAGCCGGTGTCACCGAGCATCGCCTGCCAACACTTTCTCGCGGAATTCGTCGACGGTCAACACCCAGGCGATGCTGCGGGACATGAGCTCGAGGGCCATCCAGTGCGAATCCTTTCCGCGCATGCTGGCCACGCAATCGGAAATGACCACCGGCTTGTATCCCCGATTGGCGGTCGCGAATGCGGTGCACAACACGCATGTGTCCGTGTTGATGCCCGTCAGCACCACGGTTTCGGGCTCGAACACTCTGCTCAAAAGCGGACCGAGCTCGGTGTCCTGGAAGCCGTCGAGCGTCTTCTTGGTCGTGACATGGAGATCGTCCGGATGGACCAGCGACGCCGGAACTTGGCTCTGCACCGAGCCTATCAGCCGGTCAGAGACGTCGCGTTCCGACGTATCGGGCAGTTCGGAGAGTCGTGCGGTGCGCCCGGCTTTCGCATATTCCAGTCCGGCTTTCTCGAATCCTTTGTCGATCTCGATGCGACGTCGCGTCGTGTAGACGTGTACGACAGGAATGGCTTGCGAGCGCGCGAAGTCGAGCAACGTCTTCGAGTGCGTCAGCACGCGGTCCGCTTCATCGGGCAGCACTGACGAGGAGGCGACTTCCATGTCGAGGTACTCCCGCTGCATGACCACGGTGAGGACGACGGTCTTCGTCGGGTCGATTCGAAGCTGCCGGTTGATGCGGTCCCTGAAGGCGCTTCGGTCCTGGAATTCCACGTTCGGGTTCACGTAGCGTCTCCTCCGATCAGCACGCGGACCACCGAGCCCATGCCTCGACCAAACCTTGTACGCTCGATTGACGCCAACGACGCCGATCACACCATGTAGCCGTACTCCTGTCGCCAATCGATGTACGCCTGCAAACCCGCCGCCATGTCGTGCGAGGCAGTGAAGCCGAGATCGTCGGTCAGGCGCGACGTGTCGGCGACACGTCCGCGGGTGGAGCTGCTCAACATCGGCGCGGAGTTATCAGGACTCTCGTTGACCGTCACCGACGGGTGCGCTTCGCGTATCGCGGCGACCATGTCGTTGGTCATGATCGGGACGCCCTTGGCGAGGTTGTACACGTCGTGCGGGAGCTCGGGCGCGTCGAGCACTGTGCGGATGCCCGCGGCGGTATCGAGCACGAACGTGAAGTCCCACGGCCCGCCTTGAACCGCGTCGATGGTCTCTCCCCTGACAGCTTGCCCGGTCCAGTGGTGCGTCATCGACATCACGACTCGGTGCCCGGTGACGCGCTCCATCGGCCCGTAAGGCGAAGCGAGCCGGACTGAGACCGTCTCGAAGCCGTGCAACTCGCCGTACCTGCGCGCGAACAGCTCGCTGGCGTACTTGCTGATGCCATACAAGCGGCGAGGCTGAACCGCCATGTCCTCGCGAAGCAGGTTGGCGAAGTCGTTGCCCTCGTACACGCTGTTGGAGCTCACGTACAGCAGCCGCTGCACCCCGATCTTCCTCGCCAGATCGAGCATGTTGGCCGTGCCCGCCACGTTGATGTCGACGATGCGACGGCTGTCGTCATGCTCGATGTCGTCGCGGATCGCGGTGTAGACGGCGGCATGGACGATCTTCGTGACGTCACGGCCATCGACGGCTCGCGCGAGCGCATCGGCGTCAAGGATGTCCGCGGTCACCCACGTAACGTTCGACGCCCCCGGCTCGAGGTAGCGCCGCACCATGTCGTCCGGATCCTTGATGTCGATCGAGACGACTTCGTGCCCCGAGCTCGCCAACTCACGAACGATGTTTGACGCTACGAAACCAGTGCCGCCGGTGACGATGGTTGCCATGTTGTGCTCCTTGGGTGGGCGGTTGGTGGTTGGGGTGCCCCGATAAAATCGGGGGAAGGCTGTGTTTTGAGGCGACGAAAGGGACTGAAGGGACGCCAGGGACTGAAGGGGCTTCAAGCGGTTTTCTGTCCTCAACTCCCGCCGATGTTCCGTTCGCCCTTTCGGCTTGCTTTGGGCAGGCTCCGAGCTCGTCGAAGGGCCATCGTACGGCTACCAATCTGTTCCTCACTGGACCTCAGTCGTTGCGGTCCAGGTCCCGGGCTCTGGGATCGGCTCGTCATCTTCACGCAGACCCTCGATATGCAGCCCGATCGCCTCACGCATCAGAAGTTCGGTCTCTTCGCGGGTTCCCCCCGTAGCGACGCAGCCGGGCATATCGGGGACGTATGCTGACCAATTGTTTGGCGTTTGTTCGAAGACAACCGTGTATTTCATGGTTCCCCTCATCGTTATCCGAATCCCGCTAGTTGACCGCTAAACGGAGCGAAAGGATACACGGCGCGCGGATGGCAGCGGCAGCCAGGAAGCGGGCGCATCATCACGGAATGTAACTCATCTGGCGCACGATAGCTTCGCCCAATCCGAAAAATCCGGAAGTTTCCGCCAGACCCGCGTTGATCGCGACGTCGGGGTCAACGCGGCCGGCGCACAAGCGCAGGAAGTTCACCGAGCTCATCGAGAGCGTGACCGTCGGGTGCGCGGGTTCGTCGGACACGCGCGACGCTCTGCCGTCGACAACTGCAATCGCAAAATCCAGCGCGAACGGCGCCGAAATCCGAAACACGACCGACGAGCCGTCTGGGGCGCCCGCCCGCCGGCCGACGACGAACGGCATCACGTCGGTCATACGCTCCATCGCGTACTCGGCGACCGGACCGTCGAAGGCGCCGGGCACGTCCACGGCTCGACGGATGTCTTGTTCGTGGACCCAGGCGTCGAATATGCGGATGCCGAGTCTGTCCGCCATCGTGGTCGTCCCGCGGGGTGTCTCCGTCTCGACATTGAAGTCGGCCTTGGTCATCGCGGCCAGCGCTTCGCGACGCTTCGCCGTCACTTCGTTGAACTCGGCGAGCACCTCAGAGCCCGACCACGACCGTCGCCAGTCGACCTGAATCTCGTTGGACCCGCCGGCCGGATTCTTGACATGATTCGCCTCGGGCGGCGTGTGCTCCGGAACCAGGTTCCCAAGCGCCGTCGACTCAGAACCGACAATGTGCGACAGCTGATCCTTCACCGACCATCCGGGACAGTCGGTCGGAAGCTCCCATTGCTCATCGCTGAACCCGGCGCACAGCTCACTCATCGAGCTCCACACGATGTCAAGGTTTTTCGCAATTTGGTCGTTCTGCATACGGAGACCTCCGGATCGGGCTTGCGTCGACGAATGATGCGGCGATGATACAGGGCGAGGCGTGGGGTCTCAAGCGGAAGGGCGACGCAACGGGTTTGGGCTGAGGCTCAACAGCGTCGGAGATGTCGGCGGCGACGCGCGCTATTGCTATCGGCGGCCGAGTTCAGGAACGAACAAGCTACGGATAATCCTATGGATCACTGGAGGTGCGGCAACTTGCTTCGTTTCACGTGACCGTGATCGTCTCGCGGGTTGCGTCGGTCGGTACTCCGCGGAGCCCGTCTTCCCGACGGTCTTCGAGGATGAGTACGATCGCTCCAGCCAGACTGTCGCGCGCCTCATCTCTCGTTGCGCCTTGCCCGTTTGCGCCAGGGATTTCAGGGCAATACGCGATGAACCACTCGCCGTCTTGCTCAATAACTGCGGTGAATTCGTTTCGCAAGTCGCCGCCTTTCCACACGCCGGTTGCTCTTTTTGCACAGCCACTACAAGTGTGAACAACTAGCGCGCAACTCTGTTACCGAACGTCATACGGAGGTGAGAACCCGTCCGAAGCCTGCACCCTTGCCATCGCCAATCCCCGCGGGTTCGCTCATCGAGCCCGATACGACATCAAGTCGGTTAGATACCCGTTCGTTTTTTGATTGAGAATCTCCGGGAACTTGATGTGCTCAGTCGTCTCGTTCGTAATTGCGTCTATACCGCAAGCGCGGAACTCCCGGATTTAACTCTTATTGCAGAACCAAGACCACCGCCACTCCCATTCTGTCGACGGTGGAACGGGGTTTGAGCACAAACACATGTGAGGTGTCTACTGCAAAGTTCTGGAATGTTGCCACGCCGGAACTCGCCCTGATCGCATTATCATTGACCACAAAGGTGCTAAAGCCGGTGTTGCTTATTAACGACCAAGAAGCTTCTTCGACCGCGTACTGCGCAGGCACCTCGAATGTCATCGTCGCTGTGGTGCCAACCGTCCCCCGAACCAACACTACCGCCTGTGTCGCCGCCGGATAAGCCCAATGATAATACTTTATGTCTTGTTTGCAGCCTCGTAGTCCAAGCCTAACGCTGCCATGGCGACGACAAGAGGGGCGTGCCCAGGTGTGCCGCGCAACGCGGGTACGCCCGATGCTGTCCAGAGGGCAGCCTGGCTACTGGGGCTATCTCGATGCCAGTACGCGACCAGCCAACCGCTTTTGTCAGCGTACAAGAAATCTCACTCACTCACTTTGCCCAAGACATGATTCGCCGATTCCCCCCTCACTGATGAGAGCTCGGCTTTGATCTTCTCTATATCGACGGCTGCGCCTAGGTTCAAATATGCACTGAATCCCGGCAAACTCTTGTCAAAACTGGCGGGGAGTCCGTCGCCGGGCGCTGCGAAAACCAACGAAGGTAAAAGCGCACCCCCCTCTGAGATCCCTGCCAACTGGCCGATGTAGGGGATACCCAACGCGGTTGCTGCCAGAAGAGCCATCGAAACTCCAACGATTCCGACCGTTTTCTTCGTGCTCCTGAGTTTATTCATGACCGATCTCCTTGCCGCCCTGTTTCAGGTCTTGTAGGGCTCTTGCATTACACATGTTTAGCTAAGGCGGCGATAGGTTAATGTTTTCGGCCGCATCCACTCCCGTGTACGCTAATCCGCCTACTCGTTGCTGTGCGGCATCTACTGAAACTACGGTGATTGGGAGGATGGCCGCATGATCAACGCCAACGGCAGCAATCCCTTCCAGTGCCGTGGTGCTGCGTCCGGCGTCTACGGGCGCCATCTTCAGGGTGAGCGTCGGATCCGCTCCCTCGGACAGGACGACAAGGGCGGCTGTGACTCTTTGGGTCGAAATGTCGGAAATTTGGAGGTCGAATACTACATCTACGCCGCCAACGGTGACCCCTGTTGCGGTGGACGCTCGAGTCGCGACAGTCACATGGGTCATTCTCAACGAGATAACCGTATCTACACCTTCCATCAATATGCTCGGGCGCGCATCTGGCGCCGGCGTCGGCGTAGGCGTCGCGGCCGCGGCCGGGGTTATGCCGGCGCCCGTGACCCAAGTCACTTGCAGTTTCGCGTAGTGAGCGCCGTCTTTTGTGACGATGACGTACACGTGGCCTTGGTCCGCGAAGGTCTCCTGGCTGTTGTAGTACGTGAACGCGCCTGCTGGGGCGTCCGGCGCCTTGGTCACCGAGTCGAAGTCCATCGAGCCGAGGTCGTGGACACCGCCGAGCCGCTGTTGGCCCAGAATCCGGGACCGGACGTGCCGGAGCATCCGGTGCACGAGGAATCGAGGTAGTAGAAGTCCGCGCTTGGACCGGTGACGGTTTGTGTCGAGAAGATGAAGCCGTGCTCGACGTTCAGCGTGGTGACGCCGGTCGAGACGCCGCTCGTGAGGTTCCTCGATCCGTCGGGTTGATACGTCCAGCGGAACGTGACGCCAGTCGTCTGCGTCGAACCCGATTGCGTCGCGGTGGGCGTGGGGGTCGGAGCAAGTGTTGCCCACGTCGACGTGACCGCGTATCGGTTGTCCGTTTCATCGCTCTCGGCTACGCGACCGTCCGTGTCGACGACCAAGACGAGCTCGCGGTCTCCGCAGTCGATCAACAAAGCGATGTTGAGCTCGCGCGCGGTCTCACCTGATCCGAGACCGGATACGGGGAAGGTGATGATGAGCTCATGATCGAGCTCGATGCCGACCTGGAACGGCTCGGTGACGGCCCACCGTGAATCGTTGGTGATCGCCCAATGGACGTAGACCTGCTCGCCAGTGAACAGACTCTCCCCCGGCGGCGGGGTTTCGAGGAATTGCGAGCGCGCCGAGGTCACGACGAGCGGGGCGTCCCATTGGCTCGGTACGTGCGGCTTCTAGTTCGGCGGGCTCGATGCTCCGACGACGGTAGGCGTTGGCGTCGGGGCCGTGGCGGAGACGGGTGTGTGGGTTGGGGTCGACGTTGACGTCGGCGAGGGTGTCGGCGTGACCGTCGGCGTCGCGCTTCACGTCGGCGAAGGCGTCGACGTGGGGGCGGGCATCGCCGTTTCAGTGGGAGTCGGAGTCAGCGACGGTGTTGGTGCTACCGTCGGCGTCGCGGTTGCGGCGGGCGATGGTGTGAGCGTCGCGGTCGGTGTCGACAGCGATGTCTCGGTTGGCGCCGGTCCGACTTGGGGAGCGGCCGTTGGGGTTGGTGTCGACTCGGCGCGGACACTTAACGCGAAGACGCTGAAGCTGCTGACTTCGGCTGACACGGTGCGATTGTTGAGATCGGCGACTGTCCGCAATGCGGTCCAATCGGTGTCGCCGGATTTCAGGTGTTGCATCACCAGATTCGATGCATCGCCTCGCGCGGCGGCTACATCGGCGTCGTTAAGCGCAACGGCAATCGTGACCGGTTCAGCGAACTCATGCCATCCGCCGACTGACTGATCCTGACGGGTCACCTGTAGGTCGAAAACCTTGCCCGTGCCGACGAACCCGAAAGGCAACGATGGAGCGCTCTCGAGCGCCACGGGCTGATACCAAAGCGCGGCGCCGTCGACTGCAGAGTCCGCGGGCATGTCGACGGTCACGTATCCGCGCGGGGATACAAGTTTCACGGGTTGACCAGCGGGGATCGGCACGGCGGTCGGCGAATCGATGAGCAGCGGGATTGCCGGCGCTTGGCCCAGCGTTTGGGGCGTCGTCGGCGTCGTAGGGACCGAAGGGACGGAAGGGACGACAGAGACGGTCGTCGGCTCGGGCGTCGCGGCGGGCGGCGAATCAGACGTGTCGATCAGGCCGATTGCGGCGAGGATCGCGGCAATGGCGAGCACGGCGACTCCCGCGGCGGGGATCCACCAGCGCCGTTTCGGTCGCGGTTCGCTGAGTAGCTGCCGGAGCTCGATTTCGCCGACCTTGTCGATGCTCAGAAGCTCGACGCCGGGCTCGCCGTTGAACCGGAGCGCCGGACGGAACGTCAGGCGTATGTGGTAGTAGTCTTCGTCTTCCTCGGCGCTCGCGACTTCTCAGACGAGGTCGTGGTCGCGGTACCGACTGGGGTAGAAGTCAGTGTTCTCTCGCGCGTGGCGGATGGCGAGGACACGGGCCTGGTCCATCGAGAGGTATTCGATGGCCTCCGCCCGCGGAGTCGAAAGTGTCTTCTTTTTTGTCCTGGTCTTCTTGTCCCTGGTTTTCGACCATCATCGTCCGCAAGAGTGGGATTGGCGCTGTGCCGATGCCATTGTATGTGACGTGTCGGAGGCGTCACGTTGGGTTCGATGAGGGTTGTGTGGCGTTCAGGGCACGGCGCAGGTTTGGGTGCGGAGTGGAGGGCTTGGCCCCGATTCTATCGGGGCCAGAGCACCGAAACGCGGTGGCGGGCGCGGTCTTCAGGCTGACCCCGGCGCGCGAAGATGGTGACTACACACAGCGCGTGTGGTAGTCTCACCGGTGTCGCATCGACGGTGGTCGTTGCGCGAACATTTTGTGCGCAGATCGCAACTCTTTCCATTGAGGTGGACGACCGATGCTAGAACGATTCAAGGTAAAGCCGGAAGACCGAGTGATGATCGACCACGAGTCGTTGCAGGCAACCGTGGCGGCGCTGTTCGAGAAGATGGGCGTGCCTAAGGACCAGGCCGCCGAGGGCGCGGACGTACTGACGATGACCGACCTGCGCGCCGTCGAGACCCACGGCGTGTCGAATATGATGCGCGCTTATATCCAGATGTACTCAGGGGGACGGATGAACCCGAATCCCAACGTCCGCACCGTGCGGGAGACTCCCGGTACGGCGGTGATGGACGCCGACGGCGGGCTGGGCATCATGGTCGGGCGCGGCGCGATGAACATCGCCATCGAGAAGGCGCGCAACGTCGGAACCGGCGTCGTGACGATGAGCAACAGCGGACACCTCGGCGCGGTCGGCCACTTCGCGATGATCGCGGCGCAAAACGACATGATCGGCGTCTGCATGACTGCTGGAGGCGCCAGTGTGCTGCCGACGTTCGGAGCTGAGGGCCGGCTCGGCGCGAACCCGATCTCGTACGCGGCCCCCGCGCGGAACCAGCCGCCGGTGCTGTTCGACGTCGCCACCTCAGCCGTCGCCATGAACAAGGTGGGCCTCGCTCGTCGAGTCGGGTCCGACCTGCTGCCCGGCTGGGTGGCTGACCTCGACGGCAACCCGATCATGACGGAGGTCGCTCCCGAGGAGGCCGGCAATTTCTTCGGGCTGCCCTTCGGCGGAACACGCGAGGGCGGATCGCACAAAGGCTACGGGTTCTCGATGATGGTCGAGATATTCGGCGGTCTGCTTTCCGATTCAGTGCCCTCGATGCTGGACGACACGCCATTCCAGAGCGGGTTCAAGCACTACTTCGCGGCCTACAACGTCTCCGCGTTCACGGATCTTGACGTGTTCAAAGACAAGATGGACCGCATCCTCGACATGCTTCAAAATACAAAGCCGGCTCCGGGACAGGACCGCGTGCTCTACCCTGGCCTGCCGGAGGCCGAAGAAGAGAAGGACCGCCGCGCGAATGGCATTCCGCTGCACAGCGAGGTCGTCGAGTGGTTCGACGACGTCTGCGGCGAGTTCACCGTGTCGCCGTTGAAGCGCGTGTGAATAGGTTGGTCATAATCGCGCCGAAAATCGCTCAGACGCGACATTTCACCGTGCCAGATCGTGATCGTCCAAGGCGAGCACAGGACAGATGCTACAGCGGTTTAAAGTAAAGCCGGAAGATCGAGTTATGATCGACCACGAGTCGCTGCAGGCGACGGTGGCGGCGCTGTTCGGGAAAATGGGTGTGCCCAGCGACCAAGCCGCGGAAGGCGCCGACGTGCTGACCATGACCGACCTTCGCGGCGTCGAGACCCACGGCGTGTCGAACGTCATGCGGCGCTACATCCAGGATTACAAAGAAAACATGGTCAACCCCGACCCCAACGTCCGCATTGTCCGGGAGATGCTAGGGATCGCCGTGATGGACGGTGACCGTGGATTAGGCATCATGGCTGGACGAGGCGCCATGGAAGTCGCCATCGAGAAGGCGCGCAACGTCGGGACCGGCGTTGTGACGATGCGGAACGGCGGACATCTGGGCGCGGTCGGTCACTTCGCGATGATCGCGGCGCAAAACGACATGATCGGCGTGTGCATGACCGCCGGTGGAAACGACATTCTGCCTACGTTCGGAGCGAAAGCCCTCCTCGGGTCCAATCCCATTGTGTACGCGGCCCCGGCCCGACGCCAGCCGGCGGTGCTGTTTGACGTCGCAACCTCGGCAATCGCCTTGAACAAGCTCGATCTCGCCCGTCGGGTCGGCGCCGACTTGGCGCCCGGGTGGGTAGCCGATCTGGACGGCGTCCCGATAATGGAAGAGGAAACTCCCAAACCGCCAGGGCCAGCTTCTTGGACTGCCGGTCGGTGGGACTCGTGAGGGCGGGTTGCACAAAGGCCACGGATTTTCGCTGATGGTCGAAATCTTCAGCGGCATGTTGTCCGATTCCGTGCCTACAATGTTGGACGAAATTCCGTTCGAGAGCATGTACAAGCACCATTTCGCGGCCTACAATATCGCCGCGTTCACCGATGTCGATACGTTCAAGGACAACATGGATCGCGTCCTTGAGACGCTTCAAAATACAAAGCCGGCTCCGGGGCAGGACCGTGTGCTCTATCCTGGGTTGTCGGAGGCCGAGGAGGAGAAAGATCGTCGCGCGAACGGCATCCCGCTGCACAGCGAGGTGGTCGAGTGGTTCGACGATATCTGCGGCGAGTTCACGGTGTCGCCGCTGAAGCGCGTGTAACAAGGAGACTGCATGACCCTGATCGAGTTCACCCGTGACACCCTGGAAGACTATCGCGTCCGGCTGGATCGAGCCGTGGACGGATTGACGGACGAGGAGTTCAACTGGCGACCGAACCGCGAGTCGAATTCGATCGCGTTCATCATGTGGCACACGACGGCGTTGAAGACCGATGGTTCTCAGTTTTCGCTCAAGACAAACCTGACGTGTGGTCGCGTGACGCGTGGCACGACAAACTCGGCCTGCGCGAAGACGAGCGTGGCTTCGGGTACGGCGTCGACGAGCTCGCCGCGTTCCCGAGGCTCAACGGCGAAGACCTCCGCGACTACTCCGAGGCGGTCCGGGCCGAGACCGTCGCGTACCTGGAAAGCATCGACCCAAGCGATCTGGACGTGGCGCCGGGCCGGTCGCCATTCGGCAATCCGGGGTCGGCGAACCGATTCGCTGAGTTCACGATTCAGCGAACGTTCCGCCAGGTGATCGGCGAGCTCATGCAGCACCTGGCCACATGGCGTTCCTGAGGGGTTTGCAGCGCGGCCTCGACGGGTAGTTGGCTGCCCAGATCGAAGAGAAGTGGACCGGCTGACCGCCAAGTCAAGGAATTGTGGATTGAGGAGTAAAGATGCTCGAACGGTTCAGAGTACCGAAAGAAGACCGAGTCTTGATCGGCGAGGCGTCGCTGCGCGCGACTGTCACGGCGATCTTCGAGAAGATGGGGCTGGCGCCGGAGGATGCCGCCAACGGAGCGGACGTTCTCGTGACGGCCGATCTGCGCGGCGTCGAAACTCATGGAGTATCGAACAAGATGTCGGACTACGTCGGGCTGTACACGAGCGGCGCGCTCAGCCCTCGACCCGATTGGCGCATCGAACGCGAGTCGCCGGGAACCGCGGTGATCGACGGTGACCGCGGCTTGGGGATCATCATCGGTTCCAAAGCCATGGACATCGCGATCGAGAAGGCCCGCAATGTCGGCGTCGGGATCGTGACGGTCCACAACAGCGGGCACCTCGGGGCGGTGGGCCACTTCGCGATGCAAGCGGCCGAGGCAGGGATGGTTGGCATGTGCGGCACTGCCACGGGAACCGGCATCCTGCCCACGTTCGCGGCGGAGCCGAGGATGGGGACAAACCCGATCTCGATCGCTGCGCCGGCGGGCGACGAGCCGCCGTTGCTGTTCGATGCCGCGACATCCGCGATCGCCGGCAACAAAACGCGTTTGGCAGCTCGCGTCGGCGCGGACCTCCTGCCCGGTTGGATCGCCGCCAAAGACGGCACACCGATCATGGAGGAGACGCAACCGCCGCCCAGCGGGGAGTACCACCAGTTGCCCCTGGGCGGAACTCGCGAACAGGGCTCGCATAAGGGGTTCGGCTTCGGACTGATGGTCGAAACGCTAGCCACCATGCTTTCCGGCGTGCTGCCTGCCATGGTCGATCCGTCGACCCTGGCGCGGCACTACTTCGCCGCCTACGACGTCGCGCAGTTCACAGAGCTCCACACGTTCAAGGCGAATATGGACCAGATGCTGCGAACATTGCGTGAGACCAAGCCCGCGCCCGGCCACGACCGCGTAATGTATCCGGGTCTGTCGGAAGCCGAGGACGAGCGGGACCGTCGCGCCAACGGCATCCCACTGCATCGAGAGGTGGTCGAGTGGTTCGACGACCTGTGCGGCGAGCTAACGGTCCCAGCACTTATTCGCATGTAATCGTGAATCGTGGGGAGTGCAGAGGGGCTCGCCCCTTTGCCGTACGTCCTTCTCACGCGAAAGGTCCGAAAATGTCGTCGTCAACGCCTCGAAAGAAAGTTCTGCTAACCGGAGCCGCCGGACGCATCGGAACCTACCTCCGCGAACGCCTCAGCGACAGCTTCGAGTTCAGCGGCATCGACCGGCTCCCCGTCGAGCGCCTCGATTCCACCGTCGCAAACCTGACCGACTACGGGGTCGTCCTCGGCGCCGCGAAGGGCAACGACGTCATCGTGCATCTGGCTGCTGAACCTCGACACACACCCGACATCTGGTGGGACGTGCTGCTGCCCGACAACATCATCGCCACCGCGAACGTGTTCGAGGCTGCGAGGCAATCCAGCGTCGCGCGAGTCGTGTTCTTCAGCTCGATGCACGTGGTCGGCATGTACGAGCAGGACGAGCCCTGGGCGTCGATCGCGAACGGCGAATACGGCGACCTCGACCCCGCGGACGTGCCGTTGGTCACGCACGACATGCCGGTGCGCCCGGACGGCCCCTATGCCGCGAGCAAGATCTTCGGCGAGTCGCTCGGCCGTTACTACTCCGAGGACTTCGGGATGACCGTGATCTGCATCCGCCTCGGCACGATGGGCGGCGACGACAAGCCGGGCGACGACGCCCGTAGCCGTGTGAGCTGGCTCAGCCGCCGAGACCTGGCGACGATGGTGCAGCGATGCATCGAGGTCGAAGGCATCGGCTACGACATCTTCTACGGCGCGTCTGCAAACACGTGGAAGATCTACGACACCCCGCGCGCGTGGGAGACGCTGGGCTACCGGCCGAAAGACAACGCAGAGAGCTTCGCGGGGTGAACGTCTAAGCCTCTCTGTAATGTCATGATGTGCGAATCAATTGACGATCCGTCTATCGATCGCCTCCTTGATATCCCCCGGATGGCGCGCTTGCCTCAGCGCAGTCCGTGACCACGCCGGAGTGCGGCATCGCGTGTCCAACTCGACAAGATGGTCGGTCTGGCCTTCGCCACGTACCTCCCATTTATTGTAGGTACTCAGTGCCGCGCCCTTTCTCGCCCAATTCCGGAAACCGCAAGGAATTGGGATTTACTCTTCGATCCATCGAGCTAATCTGTCAGTAAGCCGCCGATGGGGCGGGACAAATCTGGCAGGAGGGCCACGATGGACGAGCAGAAGATTGAGGCGTTGTCGGAACGGGTTCTGGTTGAGGTAAACGGGGCGCTGAGTTGCCTGACCATATTGGTGGGTCATCGGACCGGCTTGTACAAGAACCTCGTCGACGATGGACCCGCAACCCCCGCGGAACTCGCCGTGAGGACAGGGTTGTCCCAGCGATACGTCGAAGAGTGACTGCTAGCCCAAGTCACCGGCGAACTTCTGGATCGCGACCCTGGCACCGACAAGTATTCGATTTCGCCGGAGCACGCGGCCGTTCTCGTCGACCGCGACAATCCTGCATACGCGACCCCGTTCACTCAGTGGGTCACGACGATGTCGTCGGTGATTCCCGAGCTGACGGAAGCGTTTCGGACCGGCGGTGGCGTTCCCTACGAGGCTTACGGACAAGACGCGCTCGAGGCCATCGGCCTGGGCAATCGCTCGATGTTTGTGAACGACTACGTCAGTGGCTGGATTTCAGCGCTGCCGGATGTCGAAGCCAAGCTGAAGAACGGCGGCACGGTCGCCGAGGTTGGTTGTGGCATAGGTTGGTCTTCGGTCGCGCTGGCGAACGGCTTCTCGGAAGTGACAGTCGATGGGATCGACATCGACGAAGCGTCCGTCGCTCAGGCAAAGGACCTCGCCAAAGAGCAGGGCGTGTCCGACCGAGTCACCTTCCACCACACACCTGTCGAGCAAACCGAGTTGACCGGCCCTTACGACCTGGTTACCGCGTTCGAGTGCCTGCACGACATGCCGTACCCGGTGGAGATGCTCGCCAAGATGCGTGAGCTCGCCGGACCGGACGGAACCATCTTGATCGCCGACGAAACGGCCGAAGAATCAGTGGAAGACAACACCAACCTGTTGGGCAACTTTTTCTACAACGCAAGCATTCTGCACTGCCTGCCGCAGGCGATGGTCTTCCCTGATGCAGCCGGAACGGGTACGGCCATCAAGGCCTCAACGGTCCGCTCGTACGCCGAGCAGGCCGGATTCAAGAGCGTCGAAGTCGTGGACATCGAGAACCCGTTCTTCAGGTTTTACCGGCTGGCCGCATAGGATGATCCGGAGCAAACGGAAAACAAGAAACGCGGCGATTGTCCCGCAACATCGGGACAGTCGCCGCTCACCCAGGAGATGAGACGATGGCCGGTAAATTGAAGCTCATGTGCATTCTGGCCCACCCGGACGACGAGTCCCTCGGCGCAGGCGGAATCCTCGCGAAGTACGCCGCCGAGGGCGTCGAGACCTATTGGGTCACGGCGACGCGCGGAGAGAGCGGCTGGTTCGGCGAACCGTCTGATTATCCGGGACCCGAAGCACAGGGGCACATACGCGAGCGAGAGCTCAAGGCCGCCGCTAAAGTGCTCAGACTTCAAGAGGTTTCGTTCCTCGACTATCGTGACGGCGAGCTGGCCGATGCGGACCAGGCAGTGGTCGTGGGAGAGTTGGTCGAGCACATCCGCAGGGTGAAGCCTGACGTGGTGGTGACATTCGACCCCAACGGTTCGTACGGTCATCTCGACCACATCGCCGTCTGCCAACTCGCGACCGCGGCCGTAGTCGCGGCGGCCGATGCGGACCACGACGGGGCGATCGAACGACGATCGCATCGTGTGTCGAAGCTCTACTACATGGTCGAGACAACCGAAAACATCGCGGCATTCGAGAAGGTATTCGGCGAGCTCGTGATGAACGTCATAGGCGAGGACCGCCGAACGGTGGCGTGGCAACCCTGGGCGATAACGACCCGCGTGGACGCATCCGCTCACTGGCCGACCGTGCTCGAAGCAATTCTCAATCACCGTTCTCAATTGCCGGGATACGAGATATTGAAAAGCCAACCGGACGAAGACCAAGAGTTCCTTTGGGGTCACCCGGCGTTCTACCGCGCCATCAGTCTTGTCAACGTTGGCCAGGAAGTGGAAAACGATCTGTTCGATGGGATACGCAGCCCAGCGGCAGTTGGCCGGTGAGGCGGAGGAGATTATCGAAATGAAGCTGTCTACTCTAGGTGAAAGCAAAACAATCGGCTGGATGGAGTTGAAGCAAAAGCTCGATAACGGGGATGAGTTCAAGCTGGTCATGGTCTTCGATGAGATGCGTTCGACACGAAACACATCCCGGGATCGATCAACGTTCCGCTTCCGTTCGACTCTTGGACCGACCCTAATTGCTTGGCGCATGATGACGAAATCGTCGTCTATTGCTCCGGTGGCGGATGCTACGCCAGCAAGTGGGCGGACATGGCGCTGAGAGCAGCCGGATACAAGAACGTCCGCCGATACGCGGGAGGCGTCGCCGATTGGGAGCACGCCGGGTTCCCGTTGGAGGGCACGGCTGTACTGCAATCGGCCCCGGCAAGCTGAGACAGATTCGGAGGAGGACTCGAAATGGCGACCATCACCGCCCTGGACGTAATATCCGAATACACACAGGCTTTGGCCGACAGGAATGTCGACGGGATGATCTCGCTTCGTTCAGAGCGGTATGTCCGAGACTTCGCGCATATGGACGTCTTCAACCGAGGTCCGGTCTCGTCGAGCGAAAGCCAGCGGTTCTGGCACGCGCTGTTCGCGGCGTTCCCGGAGCTCGACTACGAAGTCTCATGCACGCTGGCCGCCGAAGACGTCGTCGCTACCCGATGGACGTTCACGGCGACCAACTCGGGACCGGTGAGTCCGCCAATCGTGCCGTCGCCTCTGGCAGCGACCGGACGGACGGTGCGAATCAGAGGCGCGACGTTCCACGACGTGGCCAACGGTCTCATCGAACGCGAAGCCATCTACACAGATCTCTTGACGCTGTTCGTCGAGCTCGGAGTCAGTCCATGACGACCAATAACGCGCACAGCAACCTCAATCAAATTACGGCGGCGGCCGGAATCACGGGCTCGACCCCGAACGCAAAGCGCGCTCGCTCCGTGCTCATTTTACTCGCGGTCACCGTGGCTTTGACGACAACCAGGTTCGGAATCGTCATACCCATTTTCAGCAAACGACTGGTCGAACTTGGCGCAGGCGTCGAAGGTTTGGGCTTGATGGCCCTCTCGTATGCCCTTGCAGCGTTCGTCGCTGCCCCGCTGGCCGGCGGATTGGCCGATCGATTCGGCAGGCGTCCCATCATTTTGGCCGCCCTCGCCGCGTTCGTCGGCGTCAACGTCGGATACGTTTTCGCTGAATCGGGCGGAACGTTCGTGGTTCTGCGAGCAATCCAAGGCGCCGTGATTGGCAGCCTCATGCCCGCGACGTTGGGAGTCGTGGCAGACATCGCGCCGAGCACAGCCAAGGCGCGATGGACCGGGATCCTGATGGGCGGCGTGAGCTCCGGGCTGGTCTTCGGTCCGGTGGTCGGCGGCGTGCTATACGAGACACTCGGATTCGAGGCGCCGTTTGTCGCGTCGGCCTCCGCCGGTCTTGTATCGCTTGTCGCGGCTGCATTCTTCGTCTCGGAGACTCGCACGCGCGCATTTCGAAAGCGCGAAACCCTTCGGATGCGCCACGCGAAGCAGCAACAAGAGCAAGTTGGCCGGCCTGTCGGATCCAGCATGCCGAGACCGTTAATTGTGTTCGCAGCTTTGTTGTTCCTCAATTTCATGCTGGAGTTCGTGTACGGCTTCGCGAATCTTCAAATGGTCTACTATGTGTATGATCGGCTGGAGTGGACCAGCATTCAGTTCGGCGATTTGGTGGCCGCGTACGGGGTCGCCATGGTGAGCGGTCAGGTGCTCTTGGGTCAGGTGAGCGACAGGTACGGTCGAACGCCTGTGATTATCCTGGGCTTGACGATGACCTCCACGCTATACGCCGGGCTCGCCCTGTTCACGTCGTTCCCGATGCTGGTTGGAGCGGCTCTGATCACCGGCGCCGGCGAAGCGTTGGCGGCGCCGGCGCCGAGCGCCTTGTACTTGGACATCACGCCGGAGCGACATCTGTCGCGAGTGATGGGGATCAGGGAATCGTCGATTCAACTGGGCGGTGTGGCAGGTCCGTTGCTGTTGATCGTAGCGGCCAGATGGATAACGCCCCACGTCGCGTTCGTGGCCGCCGCGGTGCTGCTGGCCGTGTTGGCGATGCCAGCGCTCGCGACGCTTAGGCGACGGCCGGATGTTGTCGTCACCGCTCGGGCCGGCGTCGAAGATCGTCACGTGGCAGCTCACGGAGCATTGCGCGGCACGGTGGCCTGGGCGCGGGCGGTCCGACCCGAGTACGTATCGGTGGCAGCCTGACGGTTATCGACAAGGGAGGGGCGCGATGTTGCGCGAGTTGATGGGAAACGACTGGCTCTCGATTAAATCTGCGTTCGGAACGACTACGCGCTAAGCCGACGACGCAACATTGGCCACAGGCGGACCTTGACCACGCCAAGGATCGCACTCAACGGAACCGGGCCGTACTCCCGGCTGTCGGTCGAGTGGGCTCGGTTGTCTCCGAGTACGAAGCATTCGCCGTCGCCGACTGTCCAGCGACGGCTGCCCAAGCCCAACGTTTGCGGCAAGCCGCCGAGGTACGGCTCGTGGAGCGGTTCATCGTTGATCAGGAGCGAGCCGTCTTCGAGCGCTACCGTGTCACCGGGCAGGCCGATCATGCGCTTTACCTGCGCTCCGCCTTCGGCCTCCGGAGACGACACAATCACCACGGCGCCACGGTGAAGACGGGCGACCGGTGATCTGGAAATCAGCAGCAAGTCTCCGTCTTTCAACGACGGTTCCATGCTCTGGCCGTTCACGTGACATACCGACCATCGATTCATGTGTTTTCGGAACGTCAACATCTACTTTGGCTCCCGAATCGAAGGATACCTCATGATGACGGGCGTCGTCGGCTCGATCGGGATCGCGGCTGGCGGGCGATGCGGCCTGGGTTGGCAGAGAGGATTCGACTCGCAAGACGCGAGCCCGGCTGTCCGATTCAGAGGCGATGAAGTTCCCGTGCGGACGTTGAGTTCCACAGCGCGGGAATTAGTTGCGACATTCGAAACCTTGCGCTAAGGTCATATTGTACTAACCCGCCCGAAAGGAGCCCCAACAACGATGACGCTTAAGTCGAAACTCATGGACACACTACACATTAATCAGGTGAGCGCACACTGCGACATTCCATGCGGAATTTATGATCCGATTTCCGCGAAGATTGCAGCTCAGACAGTTCTCAAGATGATCGTTCGGATCGATGCGCTGGAGGCTGGCGACAACCAGGCCGCTTACCAGAACACGTTGTCTCGGTACATCGCGGTGAAGGAAGAGCACGCGTCGCTCTGCAAGAAGGAACTCGACATCCTGTGGCACGACTACTTCACCCCGGCCCATCTTGAGTCCCATCCCGATCTGCACGACAAGATCTGGAAAGCGAACAAGCTGGCAGCCGCGAACAAGCAGAACGTAAACCGCGCCTCTGCCGAGGAACTGGTCGCCGCCGTCGACGACATCGCGGGTATATTCTGGTCGACAAAGGGCGTCGAGTATGATGACGCTGTCGCCGCGGTTCGATTCGGCAGCTAGTCGCCAAACGCGGGCAGCCGTTTCATGTCTTCTGTTCCGATTGCGAGCTGATAGCCGCAATTCCTCCCGGAACCGAATAATAGGCATTCGATAAACCCTCCTTCCTCTTGAGGCAGGGGGGTTTTTGATTGACCGCGGCGGAACGCCCGGCGGCCGACCGGAATCGGACCTGGGGTGGTGTCTCGACAGTCTACGTAAGCGTCACATGTAGTCTTCGCGGGGCGGGCTGAAGATGTCCAAAGCGAGTGACGGCTCTCCGTTGGCGCGCAGGCTGTGCTCGACGCCGCCGGGGATGATGTACACGTCGCCTTTTTTGACGGTCTGCGTATCTCCGCCAATCGTGAATTCGAACTCGCCTTCCAGGACCATGCCCGCTTGTTCGTGGGGATGGGCGTGCGGCGGCATAACTGCGTCGGCGTCGATGTTCACGACGCTGAGCATCATCTTTTCACCCGACATCGTCCTCAGGTTTACGCCGGGCGCGAGTTCACGCGGGTTCATCTCTTCCGGATCGTAGATGTAGGTCATTGTCTCCTCCTTCGGAACGACCGGATGGCGGCTGCCAGATCAGCGGATTGCACGTTGATGTGCAACCGATAGGCATGCGGTGATGAGATCGTTGATCGGGGTCGCGACGCCGTAACGGCGCCCGAGGTTGGACACCGCGCCATTCAAAGCCATCAGCTCCAACGGTTTGCCCGCTAGTAGATCGCCGTACATGGACGACACCAGTTCGGCTTCTTCGCGCTCAAATTCCTGCAAAGTGCTCTCTTCAAGATCTGCAGCAAGTTCGACTCCCGAAGCTCTGCCGACCGCCGCGGTCTCATGAACCACGCGGGCAACCAGGTCGGCGGTACGGGGGTTGTCCAAGATTTCGGCGAACGGCGCTCGGACGAGGCAGCTCATGCCACTGAGCGCCGTAATGTACACCAGCTTGTTCCACAACGCGACGTTCACGTTGTCCGAGAGCACCGCATCGATACCGGAATCGAGAAAGGTTTCGTGGGCCCTAGTCGCGTGCTCGGACCTGGAGCCGTCCTGTTCGCCGAAGACGATCTGACAGGTCCCGCCCAACTCCGCGAAATCGTTCGGCCCTACCCGTTCGGCCGAAACGTACGCGGCGCCAACCAGCACGTGCCCTTGAGCCAAGGCAGCCTCGAGTTGATCGCCGTTGCCGATCCCGTTTTGGACGGTCAAGATCGTCGTGCTGTCCCCTACCGCGGGGCGGATTAGGTCGATGGCTCCATCGTTCTGGTAGCTTTTGACGCAGAACAGCACCAGGTCGGCCTGCCAACCGCCCTCCAGCCGGTCAACGGCATCGACGCTGTCTAGCGCGAAGTCGCCGGACTTGACGCTCGTGACGCGCATGCCCGATGATCGCAACGTTTGCAGCGCCTCGCCGCGTGCAACGAACTTCACCTCGTTGCCCGCCCGCGCAAGGACGCCGCCAAAGTAGCCGCCCACGGCGCCTGCGGCCATGACAAGAATCTTCATTCCAAGAGTCTCCTTGAACTCCGGCTAGGCCGTGAGCTCCATGACCGCTAGAATCACCGCCGCGTGGCCGTTGGCAACAGCATGCCCCAAGTTTCGGAACTTCGACATCCGGTCCGCGCCCATTACCAGTGCAAGGTCCAGCGGCGGCGGCGCGCGGCGTTCCATCACCGGGATCCGGTTCTCAAAGAATTTCGCAGACGCCTCGGTTACGTCCTTCCACGCCAACACGTTGAAACCGAACTCGCCGAGCAGGCTCTGCAGGTCGGCTTCGCTCGTCAGGAAGCTGAGAGATTGGCCACCGGCCCAAGGAACGGGGAATGAGACAACGCCTTGCGGTCCCTGAAAGATGTCGTGGAACGCCAGCTTCCCACCCGGCATGAGAACACGGGTTATCTCCGAGTAGAAGCCGCGCTTGTCTTCGATGTTCATCTGCGCGTGCTCCGTCCAAACCACATCGAAGACATCCGACTCGAACGGCATGTCCAATGCGCTGCCGTGCTCGAATCGGGTCGAATCGCCTAGGCCGACCAGGTCTGACAGCATGGTCGCGACATCGCAGTAGTCGCGCGTGATGTCGAGTCCCGTTACGTCGCAGTCGAATTGCGACGCGAGAAATCGAGCCGAGCCTCCGAGCCCGCTGCCGACGTCCAGAATATTGGCGCCCGCGGCAATATTCGCGATGCCGGCAAGCTCCGCGGTCGCAACCCGTCCACGGATGTGAAACGCGTCTATCGGGGCAAGATCGTCGATAGTCAACGAGTTCGCATCTTTCCCCATCTCGGCTAGCGCGTCTAGGATCGCGCGACCGAGTTCGGAATCCGCGTAGTAGGTCTCGACGGACTCGTCACGTTTCATGTAGTCCAACCTCCGTGCGCCCGTCATGCGCTCAAGTGCGCCGAACCGACAGGGCAATGCCCAGTCTAGCACGGCCAGGCCTGCGAGAAAACGGAAACGATAAGGCGCGTCAGCTCGATTGCCGTGCGTGTGCATTACGATTGACCGGCGCGTGACTTGATGCATTTGAATCACGTTTTGACCGGCAATGACCTCTGTTGTCAAGGGCGGAGAGAAAGTGTACCAGTGGGGCGGAGTAAAACTGTACCACCGAGCGCCGCAGGATTTGCGTCGAGATACGCGGTGCGTAAGAGCCGGCGCTAGGCGGTTGCCAGAGGTTGGTTGGACTTCCGGCTGTGCTTGAGGCGGAAGCTGTCGCCGTTCATCTCCAAGATGTCGACATGGTGAGTGAGACGATCGAGGAGAGCTCCAGTCAACCGCTCAGAGCCGAACACCTCGGTCCACTCGTCGAAGGGCAGGTTGGACGTCACCAGGACCGATCCTCGCTCGTATCGCTGACTGAACACCTCGAAGAGCAGCTCAGCCCCGGTCTTGGACAACGGCACGAATCCCAGTTCGTCGATGATCAACAGCTTGAGTCGTGCTAGTCGTCTCTGTAGGTTGAGCAGACGCCGTTCATCCCTGGCCTCGATCAGTTCGTGTACGAGTGCGGCGGCGGTGGTAAAGCCAACAGACAGTCCACGTTGACAGGCGGCAAGACCGAGACCGAGAGCGATATGAGTCTTGCCCGTTCCGCTGTTGCCGAGGGCGATGACGTTGTGGCTGCGCTCGATGTACTCGCAACGGGCTAGCTCCAGAACCAGCGCCTTGTTCAGCGACGGCATCGATAAGAAGTCGAAGGTGTCGAGGCTCTTGGTCGTCGGGAACCGGGCCGCTTTGATCCGGCGTTCCACCATACGATGGTGACGGTCGATCAGTTCCAACTCTGATAGCCTCAGCAGGTAGTCCGGATGGGCATCTCCTTCGGCAGCACACTGGGTTGCCAACTTGTCGTACTCTTTCAGGAACGTTGGGAGCTTGAGCTGCTTGAGGTTGTGTTCGAGCAACATCGTGGACTTGTTGGTCATGACCGACTCCCCGCCAGGAGGTTCATATAGTCCCTGGTCGATGTCGTCGCAACGTTGGTCCTAGGTAGATACGGATATAGTTCCAAGTCGAGCCTCGGCGGGCGACCCTCGATCCTGCACAATACCAGGTGTTTGACTGCATCGAAGCTCAAAGCTCCGAGTCGAATGGCGTCTCGTACGGCGTCGTGGACCTCTGTCAGCTTGAAGTTCTCCATCAGTCTCAGCACCTGCACGTACTCTCGTTTACCACGTCTGCCCATTCGGGATTCGAGCAACCGGCGTAGTATGCCGAACTCCTCGGGCAAGTCCCATCCA
>JASMDM010000020.1 GCA_030752795.1 SAR202 cluster bacterium
AAGCGCTTCAGACGCCTCAAGGCACCAGAAATGATGAGGGAGGTCTACAACGGAGCCCAGTATGTGGATGGACTGAGGTTCCACACCGACACGGAGGAGGCCGCCGCCTGACCACGTTTACACACCTATTGACGTGACCTCGACTCAAGACGGCAGAGTCGTGGGGCTGTTGATCGTCATAGGCGAATACACCAGGGAGTGTCCGGCGATCAGGGCTGACCGGGAAATCAAGTCTTCCGACGTTATCGAGACCTTGACCGAGTTGATGGCAGCCAGGGGTGTGCCCGATCACATCCGCTCCGACAACAGGCCGGAGTTTACGGGCAGGGCTATTCAGGAGTGACCGGGAAGGTGGGAGCTTAAGACACTGTACGTTGGGCCCGGGTCACCCTTGGGAGAACGGCTATGTGGAGAGTTTCGATGAGAAAGCTCAGGGACGAACTGGTGGATTGGGAGATCTTCTACACATTGCCGGAGATGCAGGTACTGGCGGAGCGGTACAGACCTAACGCAACCGCATCAGACCACATAGCTCGCTGGGCTACAGGCAGTCCTATTTCCGGGCCATGTCCCAGTGCTTGTCGGACTAACATAGGGAGTGGTACAAAGACTAGGTGCAGGTCAAAGGCGTTGCCGTGTTTGCCGCTTAGTTTCCGGTCCGTCGAAATCCGCAACAGGCCCCGCCGGGTGGCGGGGCCTTTGAGCAGGCGTCAGGTTCGCTCCGAACCCTGATGCCGGGTGGTACGCGAGGTGTGAACGCGTACCGCTTAGAGAGTCAGAGAGCATCGCCGGATATCGGGGTGGAGCCGTCCCGGTCCGAGGATTCGCAGCGAATCTCGATGCCGTTTGGAAGTTGGTCAAGCACCTCTCGGCCACACACCAACTCGTGGAAGGCACCTCGGTCGAAGCCGTTTGCTTCCATGCGCTCGAAGATCTCTTGTATTTCGGATGGGAGGTTGTCGAGGGAATCAGGACCAAAGCTTCCTTGGCCGAAGAAAGGAGATCCTGACTGTGCGTTTTGCGGGCCGAACGGCCGGAAGACGTTAATGTTGGGGCGGTTCTGGCCGGATCGTTGGTCGTGGCCTGAGCGCCCGATCATTCCGCCGAATCCCGCGTGTCTGCGTCTGCCGACGCCCGAGCCGTGGCTCTTGTTCGGCTCTGGCATGTCGCCCTGATGGATGATCTTCGCCTCGCCGTTCACATCGACGACCAGCGTCGTGTCTTCGGTGTTCAGAGCGCTGATGTCGCCAGTGCGGTTCATGTTGACCTGCGTCTCGTCGGTGATCGTGTAGTCGATCGGGTCGGAGCCGTCTTTGGGCTGCAGCGTCAGCGTGCCTGTGACGGTGTCTGACGTGACGACCGTTCCGACGGCAGCCCTATGGGTCTGGTAGTTGCCGTCTTCGTCGGCGATGATCATCTCGCCACGTGCGAATCTGTCGAGGAGCCGCATGGCCTGGCCCATCAGCATCTGGCCCACGTCCTCGCGACCGTGTTGGCCCGGCAGAGCCTGGGCAAATCGGCGCACGAACGATCTCTGCCCTACCTCGCGTTCGCCAAGCGTAACGCTCAGCACTATCGTGTCGTCGCCTCGACGGACGGTGACTGCCACCGTGTCGCCGGGTTCGGATGTTCGTACGATGTCCATGACGTTTGATGTGGAGTCGACGGTTTCGTCACCGATGCCTATGATGACGTCGCCCTCCTCCAGCACGCCGTCAGCGGGTCCGCTTTCGATTACGCCGACGACTTTCGCTCCGCCTTCGATGCCGAGTTTTTCGGCTTCAGCGGCCGAGACGGGCGAGATCGCGATGCCGATATAAGCCTCGGCGTCCGTGTCTTCGGTTGCCTGCAGGTGCTCCGTCACTGGGAGCAGCGTGTCTTCATTCGTTGGTTGGCTGTTGGCCTGTGTGGCGAACGGGTTGGCAGTGATGACCGCCGTGAATGCCAACCCCGCGAGCGCCACCATGGCCCCGGCTGTTATCCGCTTGTAATTCATGCTAGTCTACCCTCCGATTGTGGTAGGTGTTCCGTGATGTCTGACGTCGAATCGGTATTCCGGAATGTCCGCCTACTACAACGCGAAGGGCGCCGCTCGGTTAGCATGAGTTTCGAAAGAAATTTCGCGCTGCGCCGGGGCGGCGCCCTTGTCATCCATCGGGCCGCGGGTGTGGCAAGCGGGCATTCTACTTCGGCGGGAGAGGCGGTCGGATAGGCGTGGATAGCGGACTGAGCATCATCGAGAGCAGACGATCTTGAACTCTTTTTCGATGATCTCGCTCGCTTCCGTGATCTGAAAAGCTCTGATCTGGGGGGCGTCTGTGTCTTCGAGCGACACGAGGATGTAGAGGACATCGAGCATCCAGCTATCGACGGCCAGCCGGACGTCGGTCTGCGACGGGTAGGCCGGACTGTGGGTGTGGGAGTGGTAGAAAGCCAGCATCTCCCATTCGTTGCGCTCGGAATCCAGCATCGCTTCCAGGAATTCTTGCGGCTCCATCGAATACCGATACGGGCTCGGCGTGGCGTTCTTGATGCGATACAGCTTCGCGACGTTGTCGTCCGCGCCCGAAAGGATCCCACAGCATTCGTCTGGATTCTCTTCCTGGGAGTGCGCGATCATTTCGTCGGCGAACTCTTTTCCGATACGCAGCAATTCACACCTCCGGCTCGCGGGCCGTCCGATAGTTGGCGACTTTCGTATAAATCGAGGCGCCTACTTCTTACGTTGGAAGAGTTCTTTCACGCGAGCAAAAATGGCTTTGAGCGTGACCTTTTCCTCAGTCTGCGCCCGTGCCTGTGTACACGCGGCGCAATTGCAAGTTGGAGGGTGGTCGTAATACCAATTGGATCTGCCCATTTAGGTTCTGTTCTCCTGCTTTTGCTCGTTGTTCTTGACTGTTCGGAATTGGTCAGGCTTCATCGCGCGGTCGGGGAAATCTCGGTTCTTTCAACCGACGCGCCCGATCTGAACGGGTGATCGATCGCCCTCGTTGTTGTAATCATAACTTGGACGGGAGCTCAGTGCACGATGGATCGTTTCGGTCGAACCGTTGACCGCACATTGTCTCGCCGTTAGCATTTCGTGTATGCCCGCGAATCGTGACGAGTGAGTTTGGCGGCAGCGGACTTGGCATCGAATCAGCCGCGGCCGATTGAGGTGAGGATGACGATGACGGATCGCATCGATCAACCGTCCGGTGTGCATTTGGTTGGCAGCGTACCACTGAACGGATCGGGAGAAGTTTTCCGAACGGCGGTGTCAATTCTAGGCGAACGACTGCGCCGCGTTCCGGACGGCGAGACCGGCATCCGGTCCTATTGGATTGGCTGGCAGTCGAGTGTATTCAAGGATCACCCCCTTTTCGAAGCCGGCGCGTCGGGTGGGGACGCATATCGGACGCACCCTCAATTCGGACTGCTCCCGTCGGCAACCGTGGGCGAGCTCGTTTTCGACAACTTTGGCTATGCAGAGGCCGCCAAGAACTCGTACGGCGAGTTCTCACGCCTAAAGTCCGATGGGCTCCTTCCGCAAGACCTTCGCTTCCAGGTCAGTTTACCCACACCGCTTGCTCCGGTGACCTCATTTGTGGCTCCCAGCGATCGAGCCGCCGTCGAGCCCGCCTATGAGACCGCGCTGCTGAATGAGTTCAACGACATCTTGGGCGCAGTCCCGCATCGAGAACTAGCAGTTCAGTGGGACGTGGCCGTCGAGTTCTCCCTTCTTGAGGGAATGTCCCAGCCGCATTTTGATGACCTCGAAACTGGCATCGCCGAGAGACTAACGAGGCTGGGCGCAAAGATACCGGAAGATGTCGAGTTGGGTTATCACCTGTGTTTCGGGGATGCCGGTCACAAGCACTTCAAAGAACCCGAAGACGCCTCCAGACTGACTGAAATCGCCAACTCCGTACTGTCGGGCATTGCTCGTTCCGTGAACTGGTTACATCTGCCGGTACCGGGGAACCGAACCGACGACGCCTATTTCGAGCCGTTGACAGGCCTCCACACCGGTTCAAAGGCAGAGCTGTACCTCGGCCTGGTGCACATGAGCGATGGGGTCGAAGGAACCCGGCGCCGTATCGAGACAGCCAAACGGCACGTCGGTGAATTTGGTGCAGCCACCGAGTGCGGCTTTGGAAGACGCCCTCCCGAGACCGTCCCAGAGCTGATGAGGATTCACGCGGCGGTTTCGAACGTACGATAATTGGCTCAGAACCTCAGCCCCATAGGCCATCCCGATCAGAGCGCCTCTTTGAGCGCGGAGCGGAGCGCGGCCAGCGTCGCGAACGACTCGAAACGTCCGGCGATGACGCCCTGTCTATCGATCACGAACGACCATTCGCTGCTGGGCAGGTTCCAATCGATCACCGTGGGCGACGGCCGCGCTCACGACAAGTCTCCCTGTATCTCCTCGGGGTTGTCGTAGAAGTCGACGTGGATGAAGTTGGCCTGGTCGCGGAACTCGTCTTTAAGCTGGCTAAGCACTTCGACCTGCGGGCCGCACACCGCGTTCGTGCAGAACGCCGGACTCGCCATTACTACGACGGTCGGGATCCCGCTGTCCACAGCCTCGGCAATCGTCAGACGGTACAGATCAGGGTCGTGCTGGGAACCTGTCGAGAGTTCCTCCGGCGACCCTACGTCTCCGTTGGTCTTGCTTTTGCTGCGAACCGCCGGGGCGCCCAACGCAGGGGCTGACGTCGCCTCGCGCACTTCGAAGAACAGCTTCGCCGAGCGCGGTTCGTCGATCCCGGCCGACACGCTGGCTTCGACGGACCAGTTGCCCGGTCGATCGAATTCCAGCCTGGTCGCGTACAGCCCTCGGGAGACATACGGGAACTTATGGAATAATGCGAGCGCGGTCTGCCTGTGCTCCGGTTCCGAACCGTCGTTCGGGACGTAATACGAGGAAACGGTGGCCACGGGCTCGCTGCTGAGGCGTTCGGCGGACGTCAGCACGAAAGCGAATCTGTTGAGTCCGACCTCCAAATCAGGTGTCGCGAAAATGGCCTGAAGCCCGTCGTCGGACAGAGGGCCTTTAATCAGCGGGACCTGATCCGGGCGCGGCTCGGTGCTAGCGGGGACCGTTGCCACCGGTATCGGCGTAGGTTCGGGTTGAATTGGCTCCGATGCGGTCGAACATGCCGCTGCGACCAACGCAACCCAGGCTAGCGCAAACGCTCAGTTCCGCCGCCTAGTTTTTGCCGGCATCGTAGCCGTCGCCGATCGACGCGGTGGGGTTAGGGTTGGGCTCGCCGCCTTCGTACGCGCCGAATGTGAACGCGAACAGCGAGAACTCCGGAGAGTTGGAACTCAACCGCAATTCGCCCCCGCCGAAATCGTCCCGATTTAGAACGAAATACATGCGAGACGTGTCGACTTCGATGGAGCTGTTTCCATCTGGGTCGTACTGGATGTCGGCGCCGGATTCGTCGCTGCCGACAGGCGCTTCGTCCAGCGTCACCCTGACCTGGACCAGCATCCCGTCAGCAGGCTCCATGACCGCGTTGACGCTGGTCCCATAGAACTTGATCCCGATGTAGTCGTCGTAGTCAGACGTCTCGCGGGCGTGCAGCAGGCTCTCAGGCCCGTTCCTCCAGAGACCTTCAAGGTGCAGGAAGTGGTTCTCATGGTCGCCCGGGTCGATGTAGTCAACCTCAACATCAAGGTCTTCATAGTATTCGACGTGACGAACGTACGGCGTGGATTGCGACCGCAGAGCGCCGATGTTGCGTTCGTAGCCGGCATAGAGCTCGCGCGTCGTCCCGTTGAGGCCCAGTGAGCCGTCCACCGCCGTATCGAGTTGGGGCCCGGGATCTGAGTTCGCCGGGATGTCCGAGACGTCGTGTCCCGCTTCCGTGAGCAGGGCGCGTATCTGCAACTCGGTTTCGTCGTACCCGCCTTCGCCGAAATGGTTGTACCGCACCTCGCCCTGTAGGTCTATCAGTTACTTGGCGGGCCAGAAGCGATTCTCGAATTCGTTCCACGTGCCGAAATCGTTGTCCTGAACGATCGGGTATCTGATGTCGAACTCCGTGACCGCGTCCTGGACGTTGTCTGTGATCTTCTCGAACTCGAACTCGGACGTGTGCACGCCGAGAATCGTCAGTCCACGATCCGAGTACTTCGAGTGCCACTCACGAAGGAACGGCAACGTATGGGTGCAGTTGACGCAGGTGTAGGTCCAGAAATCGATAAGAACTACGTTGCCGAGCTCGCGTTGTTCGGCCAGTGTGAACGGCTCCGTGTTTATCCAATTGCCGGTGTCCTTCAGCTTTGGAGTGCCATCGAGAGTGACCGGGTCGGCATCAGGCGCCAGTGGCAGGGGGTTTGCAGTCGGTTCAGGGGTCGCGGTGTTAGGCTCAGGCGTCTCGGCGACCGCGGCCACCGACGGCGCGGTGGGCGCCGGAGTATCGGCGACACCTGGCGCGTTGGTTGCCGTCGGCGCGGGGCTCTGAGTGGTGGGAACCTCGGCCGTGGGATCCGGGGCCGCCGCGGGCGCCGATTCTAAGCACGCGGCAGCGGCGAACACGATTGCCAGGAAGACACCTGTTAGCCAGACCGTGTGTTTGCGATTGAACCGCCGGTGCGTCATCGCCTCACCTCTACACATCCCGTACACCGCGCAACCGAACATCGATCGCCCCTGTATAGAATACTACGCGAGCGGCTGCGACGCGGATTGTTGCAGCCGTCTTGTCACACACTTGTATCGAACGTATGATGCAGGTCCGCGCGACCAGGATGCGACGCGCGACCAATGACCACTCATCATAAAGCAGGGGGATTGAAGTGAAAATCGGATTCATCGGAGTCGGATACATGGGGCGTCACATGGCCCGAAACATCCTCAAGGGCGGGCACGAAATGACCGTGTTCGACATCAGCAAAGAGGCGGCGGAAGAGTTGCTCTCGCTCGGTGCAACGTGGGCCAACAGTCCCGGCCAGGCTGCTGAAGCAAGCGATGTCGTGTTCACGTCGCTGCCTCGACCGCAGGACGTCGAAGAAGTGTTCGCCGGAGAAGGCGGCATACTGAGCGGCGCCCACAGTGGAACAGCCTACTTCGATCTGAGCACGACTGACCCGACGACGATGGAAAGGCTCGCGACCCAGGCCGAATCCCGTGGCGTGCGTGTGCTCGATGCGCCGGTGTCGGGTGGCACTGGCGGAGCGGAAGACGCTACGTTGTGCGTGATGGTGGGCGGCGACCGCGATACGTACGATGAGTTCAAAACGGTGCTCGACTTGATCGGCGACAAGGTTATGTACTGCGGCGACCGCGGCGCCGGCGCCGTGTGCAAGATCGTGAACAACCTGATCGGCCTCGCCACGGGAGTGCTGCTGTCGGAAGCGTTCACCCTTGGCATCAAAGCTGGCGTCGACGCTGAGACGCTGTTCACGGCGGTCGCCGGGAGCTCGGGCAACACGCAGGCGATGCAGGGCTTACCGAACGGCATATTCAAGCGGAACTTCGATCCCGGATTCCAACTCGACCTCGCGGCCAAAGACGTCGGATTGGCGACGCAGCTCGGTCGAGAACTCCGCGTGCCGATGGAGATGTCGAACACCGCGCAACAGCGATACATCACGGCGCAGAACGAGGGCTGGGGCAGGCTGGCCGCCGGAGCCGTCGCGCGCATCCAAGAGCAACGCGCCGGCGTCGAAATCGCGCCTCCGGAGTAGCAATCAGGAGTATCTGCGCGCCGCATCCCCATGGGTGATTGAAGATGCGGCGCGCGGTCGCGTTGACGAGACCAGTCGAGCTGCCTCGGTAATTAGCGCTCGGATCGGATGGGCGACGATGAAGTCCCGGTCTGGTAGCGGTCATCGATTCTAAAGTTCGGCGCCCTCGTCATCGATCGGACTGACGCACCGTCTCTTCTCGGAGAATTTGCAGTCGTTTGACTGCTAACCAACGCCACCATAGAATCATGAGCATGACAACAACGACCGATAAGCCACAAGTCTTCCAAAAGACCACGATGCCCAACGGGCTGCGGGTGCTCACCTGCGAAATGCCGCACACCCGATCCGTTTCGATCTCCATTTTCGTCGGAGTCGGATCGCGATACGAAACCGATGAGGAAGCCGGAGTCTCCCATTTCATCGAACACCTTGTTTTCAAGGGCACGGAGAGCAAACCGGACCCGGTCCAAATTAGCGGGCTCATTGAAGGCGGCGGCGGCGTCCTCAACGCGTCGACCGAACAAGAACTCACTGTCTACTGGTGCAAGATAGCCGAGTCCCACTTCTCCGAAAGCCTTGAGCTCCTGATCGACATGCTGCGCAACTCGCTGTTCGAGGCGGACAGCATCGAGAAGGAGCGAATGGTCGTGCTGGAAGAGCTGGCGATGATCCATGACCAGCCTTCGGCGCGCGTCGACACGATGATCGACGAGATGCTGTGGCCGGGCCATCCCCTCGGCCGCGATATCGGCGGCACCAACGAATCGGTGTCGAGCATCACGCGCGACGCCATGCTGCGCCATTTGAACGCTTACTACGCGCCCGACAACATCGTCATCAGCATCGCGGGAAGCATTTCGACCGAGGCCGTGTTGGAGCAAGTCGAAACTCTGTGCGGCGATTGGCCGCGGGCGAAAGGCAACGATTGGTCGCCGTTTACGCACGAGCAATCGGAGTCGCAATTGCGATTGGAGTACCGACGAACGGAGCAGCTCCACCTTTCGATCGCCTTGCCCGGACTGGATCTGCACAACCCGGCTCGATACGCTTTGGACCTACTCAGCGTCATGCTGGGCGAAGGCATGAGCAGTCGGTTGTTCGTCGAGGTTCGCGAGAAGCGCGGCTTGGCGTACGACGTTCACAGCGGAGTCAGCCATTTCCAGGACACCGGCGCATTCGCGATCATCGCGGGCGTGGATTCGAAACGCGTGTACGAGGCGACCTCGACGATCTTGGAACAGGTCGCCGAGATGTGGAAACCCGTTCCCCAGGCTGAGCTCGACCGAGCGCGACAGCTCGTCGCCGGGCGGATAATGTTGCGCATGGAGGACACGAGGGCGGTTTCCGGATGGATGGGCAGCCAAGAGGCGTTGATGGGCCGGGTTCTCACCGTCGACGAAGTCGTGCACAATGTTCGACAGGTTACGGGCGAAGAAGTGGCGAGGGTCGCCGACGATCTACTTTCGACCGAAAAGCTGAACCTGGCGTTGGTCGGTCCTTGTCGAGGGCGCAAGCGACTGGAGCGCCTGCTGCATCTTTAACGTGACCTCCAGCGGCGCCAGCTTCGGCATCCTGTCATCCCCGCTCATCAACGCGAGGCGATGCCCATGACGTCTCGACATCGCCGCCTCCCGCTGTTCCCCCTCAACCAGGTGCTCTTCCCAGGCTCGTCGATTCCCCTCCAGATCTTCGAGAGCCGATACAAGCGCATGCTTCGGGACTGCCTCGACGACGATTCGCGTTTCGGGGTCGTGCTCATCAAGCGAGGCCCGGAAGTCGGAGAGCCCTCTGAACCGTACTCGATAGGCACCGTGGCCCGTATCGTTCAAGTGAGCGAAATCGACGGCGGTCGCTACTTCATCTCGGCCACCGGGATCCGGCGCTTTCGGATCGACGACGTGACGCAACAGCGTCCGTACATGGCGGCCGAAGTCGAGTTGCTTGACGAAGGAGTCCCCGATGAGCCCGAGCAGGCCTCCCGAGTTGACCTGGACGCGGTCCGAGAGACGTTCAGCGCTTACGCGCGCGTGATGATCGGAATCTCGGGCGGGTGGACGCGGAGCACGCGCGTTCCGTCAGACCCAGCCGCGCTCTCGTTTCACATCGCTGAAAAGCTGGACCTCGACCTGCTGGAGAAGCAATCGCTGCTCGAGGCGCTGTCCGCCGACGAGCGGCTTGAACTCGAGATGGACATACTCCACCGCGACACCCACACGATGAGCCGCCGCCTGAGAATCGAGTTCCTGAGTCGAGTCGGCCGGCAGTAGGTGGGTTGACGACGACCTCGCCCGCGTGCCCGAAATGCGAACCCGCCCGCGCATTGCGCGAGCGCCCAGGTTTTCGGACAATGGTTATCCCCTGATTCGCAATCGCTCAGTGTTACTCATGCTGGGCTTACTCGTCCAAAACGACGTATCAATCGAAACACGTCATTTTATCGACCGGGCTCATCGAATGGTTTCGTGGGCGGAACTTCCTGTGGCGGAGACCACGCCCCGAACCAGGCGAACGGGCAACACCAGCCGATATGCCGAGTCTTGGGTCCTTCATCCGACAATCCGTCCAGCCGCCTACTCCTCCGTGATCATGATCGTCTTGATGGCGTCGCCGGGTGTTCGCGCTGAGCCCGGATCGCGGACCGTTAAGGCGTTGACCACGTCCATGCCCTCGATGACCGCGCCGAACACCGTGTGCGCGTCGTTGAGGTGGGGTGTCGGGACGAATGTGATGAAGAATTGGCTGCCGTTGGTGTCGGGGCCGGCGTTTGCCATCGAGAGGATGCCGGGCTTGTCGTGGCGCCGGCTGGGGTGGAATTCGTCTTCGAACCTGTAGCCGGGGCCGCCGGAGCCCGTTCCGGTCGGGTCGCCGCCCTGCGCCATGAAGTCGGGGATTACGCGATGGAACGTCACGCCGTCGTAGAAGCCGTCGCGCGCCAGGAACACGAAGTTGTTCACGGTCTTCGGCGCTTCAGCGGCGTAGAGTTCGACGACGAATTCGCCGCCTTCCTCCAGCTCGAAGGTCGCCTTGTAGCTCTTGTCCGTGTCGATGGTCATCGCGGGCGGTGAATCGTAGCTCTTTGCCAAGGGTGTCTCCTCTTCAAATTGGTTTTCTGTACCTAAGGTTGAATCGTCGTCTAGCGGTTCGGTGAGCTCGACGCTTTGCGCGATCTGTTCGAAGATCGGCAATTGACCGTCTGATTTTTCAAGCGGTGTGGCCAACGTAACGGCCCAGAGCAACGTGCCCTGTACCAGCAGATATTGGCTGACAGCCAGTTTCACCGTCTCGTCGTTTTCGTCCGGAGCGTTCATAGTGTAGCGGAGTTCTTCGGCGAGGATGCCGCCAATATCCACGCTTGTCCTCTGGATCTCGCCATCGACCTCGAGCACCAATCCGACCTGCTCCACGCTCAAGTCCGCGAACAGATCGAGCGCCACTTCGAAACCAGCGTCTTCTGAGACCAGGTTCATCGTGGTCAAGTCGGTGTCTTCAACGGACACGTCGGTGTCGTAAGCGAAAATCTTGAACCCGTCGGAATCGATCAAGCTGAGAATCTGATCTTCCACGCGTCTTGCCAGCAACGGATTCGTTTCCTCGATCGCAGTGAATATGTCCGACGCTCGGTCCGGGTCGAGACGCGTCGCCTCCCATGACGGCGGCAACGCGATGGTAAATCCCATCTCCGGCAGCTCGTATCGGAGCCATCCCGAATCGAGTTGTTGCGGGTCCAGCGGGGATGGAGGCTCGGCGACCGGCAGGTCCGGGGCGACGATTTCGATCGGCTTGTTGTAGTCCGAGAAGGTCAACATGGCGCTGAACTGCGCGTCGCTGACGTCGAGGTCGCCCACCGGGAGGTCGTCGGTCGTCAGGTCCTCGGCGTCGAGTTCGCCCGCGAACGACACTTGCCGGAAGAGGCCGTCATCGACGCCGATCCAGAACTCGGTGGCAAAGTCCTCGGCACCGGTGGCGTCGGCTTCTTCGGCTGACAGCATGCCGCCCAAATGGTAGGCCTCGACGCCGTCAAGGTCATCGATGCCCTTGATCGTGAGCTCGGCGAAGTTGCCCGCCGCCTCGAGGAATTCAGGATCGGCGAAGTCCGCGGGGTCGCCGAAAAATACGCCGTTTGCGGCGCCGACCGTCCACTCGCCCGTGTCCGGATCGGTGGAATACGACGTGTCGCCGATGTTGACGAACTGGGTCTCGACCTGGAACAAAATGATGTTCATCGAGAGCGACCCCTGGCTGCGATCGGGAGCCTGGAAATCGCCCGTCATTTCCACCGGGATCGTGAACCCGAGTCCGTCAGCGGCCAAAGACAGCGTCGCGTTCATCTCGTAGTGGAAAGAATCCACCAAACTCATCGCGTCCGCCGCATCGAAGTAGATCTGCTCTGCCTCGCTGAGCGGCTCCGTAGCCGCCGAAGCGCCTGGCACGCTGGGCGTGGGCGTGCGCGTCGGGACTTCCGTCGGCAGCGGTATGGGCGTCGGAGTCGGAATTAGCGTGGGACTCGGCGTCGGCGTGGGGGTCGGGCTCGCCGTTGGCGTCGGTGTCGGCGACGGCGTTGGCGAGGGTGTGGCCGTCGGAGCCGGCGCGTCGGCCGGAACGGCTGTTGCAGGAGATCCAATTGTGATTTCGAGCCCGTCGTCGCCGCACGCTGCCACAACGACGAACACAATCAGTAACGCGGTCAGCGACACAACGAGGACTGGTATTTTCAGGAAGTTACGCGGCATACATTTTTCCTAAAGTCTCCACATTCTCAGGGAGAGGCGATGCAGGCTAGAGTCGGGACCAGAGCGGCTCACACCGCGCTGTCCAGCATCTCCAGCGCCCGGTCCTCGGCGGAGAAGTCCCAATCATGTTGGTCCAATCCCGATTCCGTCCACCATTCGTATGTCATTCGGAGGCCGTCCGCCATGTGGTACTTGGGCGACCATTCCATGTCAGTTCGCGCCTTCTCGGTCGAGTATACTGTGCTGCGCTCCCAGCCGAACGGGAAAGCGCGGGCGTCGGCTTCCAGCGCTGCATACTGCTTCGGCGTCGAGTGCACGATCTCCGGCGCGACGCCCATCGCCTCGCCGATCGCGGCGACCCAGCCATCGACGGTGATCGCGTCCGGTCCGCAGATCGTATACGTCCGCCCCATCGTTTGATCGGTTTGAGGAGCGGCGATGAACGCATCGACGAGGTCGTCGACGTGGACCGAGTGAAGCAGCGCCTGTCCGGCGCCGGGCACGATGATCCGCCGACCCCGAGCTAACCTGGCGAAGTAACTGAACTCACGCTGGGCCAGATAGTTGTCCGGCCCGTAGACGTAGGGCGGACGCAGAATCGTCATCGGGAATCCGCGTCCCTCGAATTGGTCCAGCAGGTCCTCGCAAAGAATCTTGTTTCTGGCGTACTCGCTCGCATCGGGATTCCGGTCCAGCGGGAAGTCTTCCTCCACGGGCGCGATGTCACTTTCCGCGTAAACGGATGTCGTACTGCAGAAGACAAACCGACCGACCTTGCCCTCGAGCGCTCGAACCACTGGGTCGAGGGTTTCGGGAGTGTAGCCTGAGATGTCGAACACTACGTCCCACGATCGGTTCACCAACGCATCGCGAACTTGGTCCGGATCGGTGCGATCGGCGGTCAGGCGTTCAACGTTAGCCGGCAGCTCCGCCTCCGTCTGTCCGCGATTGAGCACGGTCACGCCGTGCCCCTGCTCGCTCAGAAGCCGCACCAAGTGCAATCCGATGAATCGGCTTCCGCCTATTACCATCGCTTCCAATAACTGCCTCCAACGCGCGACGGGTTTCGCAACGGCCCGATCCCGTGCGGCGAACACTCAAGGTATCGTAACCCCGTCGGGAGCTGGCTGTCGAGCTAAGGGAGGGCCTTCCGGCGTCGTTGGCTTCGTGCCGTGCTACACTCAGCGCCACGGAGCCGACGCATCAATTAGGGAGCGCGTTCATGTATGACCTGCTGATCAAGAACGGAAGCATCTTCGATGGTACTGGCAGTCCCGCTTACGTGGCCGACGTCGCGGCCGTGGGCGGCGAGATCGTCGCTATCGGCAAGCTCGACGGCCAAGCTGCATCGACCGTCGACGCGTCCGGACTCATCGTGTGCCCCGGATTCATCGATCTGCACACGCACAGCGACATGTCGTTCCTGCTGGACAACACGGCCCAGAGCAAGGTGCGCCAGGGCGTGACGTTCGAACTCGCCGGCAATTGCGGGTCCAGCTTTTGCGCTCCGCTGATCGGGGAGGCCAGGGAGGCGCTCGAGGCTCGCGTGTCGCAGTACACCGACAACTTCGAGGTCACGTGGGACGATTTTGGCGGCTACCTCGACGCTCTCGATGCGGCGAAGCCAACGCTCAACATTGCGGTGCAGGTCGGACACGGGACCGTGCGATCCTGCGTGGTCGGGCTCGACTCGAGAGCGCCCGACGGAACTGAGCTCGATCGCATGAAGGCGCTGGTCGCCGAGAGCCTGGACGCCGGAGCAATGGGCATCTCGACCGGGCTCTTCTACGCACCCGGCAACTACGCCCGCCTGGAAGAAGTCATCGCATTGGCTGCTGTGGCGTCGGAGCGCGACAAGCTCTACTCGACACACATGCGGGACGAAGGCAGTCACAGCGTCGGGTTGTTCGTCGCGATCAACGAGGCGATCGAGATCGGCCGTCGCACCGGGATTCACCTCGAGATTTCGCACGTAAAATGCATGGGGCCGTCGGTTTGGGGACGAGCTCAAGCCGTTTTAGACTTGTTCGAGCTCACCCGCGAAGAAGGCATCGACATCGCGGGCGACCAATATCCGTACACAGCGGGCAGCACCAGCCTGACCGGGGCGCTCTTCCCGCGATGGGCGCTGGACGGAGGTCGGGCCGCCACGCTTCAGATCATGGCTGACTCGGCACTACGGCCGAGATTGCTCGCCGACATTGAGGACATCTACAAGCACAATCGCGATCCCGCCGGAGTCGTCATCGCCCGGTTCACGCCGGACGCCCACTTCGAGGGAATGAACATGCTCCAAATCGCCGACGAACTCCGTTGCGAACCCTCGGAGGCCGCTCTCAGACTCTACGATCAGGGAGACGGTCAGGTCATCATCCACATGATGCAAGAACCCGATGTCGAGATCATCGCGGGCAGCCCGCTGGTGTCGATCGGCTCGGACGGGAGCTCGCTGTCGACGTCGGGCATCCTCGCTGTCGGCCAGCCGCACCCTCGCAGCTACGGAACCAACCCGCGTTTCCTGGCCCGGTACGTGCGAGAGAAGGGCGTCGTCTCGCTGCCGGAGGCGATACGAAAGATGACGATGCTGCCAGCGTCGCGACTGGGATTGACTCGTAGAGGGCGCATCGCTCCGGGCATGGTCGCCGACCTGGTCGTCTTTGATCCTGACACCGTCGCCGACACCGCCACGTTCGAGGCGCCCCACAGCTACGCAACCGGCATCCCGCACGTGGCCGTCAACGGAACTCTCGTGATCGAGAACGAGGAGTTCACCGGAGCGACACCAGGCCAGGTCGTGCGCGACTTCGGCGGCTAACCGGCTACGTCGATCCATGCGAAAGCTGGCGCGGGGTCGGCGCCGCCGTCGCCGGACGTGCCAGCGATGTCCAGTCCCATGCTTCTCAAGAACGAAGCGATGTCGAAGGGCGGGACGCGGCGTGTCTTCGATCCGTAGGCGCCGATGATCAATCTGCCGCCAGGCTCGACATATTCGGCCAACAACCGACGCAAGCAACTGGCGAGGTACTCCGCCGGAACGCAGTCGTAGAGCATGTACACGAATCGATATCGACGAGGCGGTCGCCAATCCCATGCATTGCCGACGTGGAAGTTGTCGGCGAAGACCGGGTGTCGTTCGCGGGCGAACTCGATCAAGCGAGAGCCCAGGTCGAGACCGTGCGGAGTGATGTTCAACCCTCGCTCGCGACCCCAAGAGACCAGGCACTCGAGCAGGTATCCGTTGGCGCATCCGACATCGAGTATGTCACCATCGCGGCCGATCGCGTCGAGGATCGGCTCGTGTTCGGACCGCCATCGCGTCGCGCCACCCCCGAAGCCTGATTGCCTTATCGGGTCGTTTGTCTCGAGGTAGGACGTTTCGAGAGCGCGAGCGGCGTCGAGGAAGGTCTGCGGCAGTTGTTCGGGAGGTCGCGTCATCTCACAAATAAGCGGATCTAATTCGTTGGGACGCCTGGCGGCTCTTATGCGTGGGGCGACCCTTCCACGGGCTCAGGGTGAACGGATTTGGAGGTGGGATCTCGCCTACACCCGTTCGTGGTGAGCCTGTCGAACCACCTTGACCTGACAAGTTTCGCAGACGGGTCCAGTACCCTTTGATCAACGGTTGCTTTCAAGCAACGGCCAATTTCTTAGGCACGATTTGGTTGACTTCACGTCGCCGTTGCTTTCCTATGCATTGTCCGTCGCCCGGACGTAACGTTGCTCAGGGCGAACCAACAAGAGGGCGGTTCGCCGCCAACCGGTTGACGAGTGCGTTTTGCGACCATTGGGAAACGAACTCACCGCCTGTGGGAAACCGATTGACGGGCCGGTAAGTGGGCTGTTCATCGCTGATCTTGGCGCTAACTCTGTTCTTCCTCAAGGGCGACGTACTTGGACGGGCATTTGACGATGACGTTCTCGCTTTGGAAGACGCCGTCCGTGCCGTAGGAGCCTTCGAGGATGATCTCGGAGTGTTCGTTAAAGAACAGGTCTGGCAGTACGCCTTGATGCATCGCCGTCATGCTGATGTTGCCGTCGGTCAGGTCGAATTCGGCCAGCACGGACCCTTCCGCGCGGGTGAACGACGCGGGTTCGAGCTTGCCGCTGATCCGAACCATCTTGCCGTCCGGCGTCGGGCCTTGATCGCGCATCTCGCCAACCGTGTAGTAATAGACGGTTGCGCCGTCGAACGCCATGAATGCGAAGTAACCCAGCGCGGCAACAAGCACGACCAGAGCCACGAGCAGCTTGCCCCTGTTCGCGGTGATCGAGCCGTCGTTGGCGACCGGTAGTTGTTCCAACGGTGAGGTAGCGTTCGACATCTTCATCCACCCATTATGATTTTTGGCTAGGGAGATTCATTCTCCCATATGTACGTCAAGATATTGTTCGTTCGACTGGTTGTTCGTCGAGATTGTCGCTCGGATAGGATGCTTGTTCAGTCGACATCAGCTAGACCCTGGCTCGTCGCCGCCCGTGCTTTCGCGTTGCTCAAGCATCCGCCGAAGCGCCCTGATCTCGGATCGCATGTCTCGCTGCCGACGGGACATGTAGAACGCGTGGCCGAAAAACGCGGCCCACGTGATCGCGAACACCGCGAACAGGAACGGCAGGTTCGCCTCCGGATCGCCGCTCTCCTGAGCCCGCGGCGCGTCGGCCGTGTGTACTTCATCCGCCTGATCGCTGAAATGGGCGTCGACCGAAGGCATCGCCGCCAACGCCGCGAACACGGCTAGCGTGACGATGGTCGCGATGCCGAAAAGCTTAAGCAGTTTGTCTGTGAAGATCATCAAGTTCCGATTCCGCCCTCTTAAGGGAGTATCGCTCCATCAAGATGTACACGTACAGGAGGGTGAACGTCAACAGGGACACCATCAACGTCAGAAACATGCGACCGTCTAGATCTGACGTATTGCGCTCGGGATGCGCCGTTCTCCACCAGTCAGCGGCCATGTAGATCGGATAGGTGTCCACCGCGCCAATCAGCGCGATTACGGACCCGAATCGCTTCCCTTGCCCGCCCATCGGCCCATATGCCCGGATCATCAGATACCCGACGTAGATGAACCACAGGACCAACGTCGTCGTCAGCTTCGCATCCCAGGTCCACCACACGCCCCATATCGGTTTGGCCCAAACTGCGCCCGTGACGATGATCAACGTCGCAAACACCACGCCCAATTCGGCGGTCGCGTAGGCCAAGCTGTCCCAACGGTCCTTGCCGGTGACGAGGTGCATGAGGCTGGCAATCGCCACGATGACGATCGAGATCATGCCTAACCACGCCAATGGGACGTGGAAGTAGAAGATGCGCTGGGAAACGCCAAGGTTGAGTTCGGTGGGGACCCACAGGAAGACCAGATACAGCGTGACTGCCATCAGGACGGTCGTGGCCACGAGAAGTCCGTCTCTCAAGAGTCCGTTCCAGTAGACCGTTCGTTCCGAGATTTGCGTATCCGTCGCCTGAGTCATGTGAGAAATATAGCACAATCGCAGCAGGCTGGTCACGATTGGAGTTTGAATCCTTTCGCGACCCAGGCGCATCACATCGCTTGGTTGGACATGTTGCCGAAGGGTTCGCGATGCGACCGGCGGTTCTTGACGGGATCGAGTTGGTCCGAGATGTTACAGAATGTTAACTGGCCATTAACAATAGTCAAGTATCCTTCTTGATGGCGGTTGTGGAATCGTCAGATTGAAATCAGCGGCTTCGCGATCCGGATCGGGTGAAGAGTTGAGCGGATCCGCGAAGCGAAACAAAGCGACAAGCCTGTCTTTTGAGTCACGGCAAGAGGATAGACATGGAAGTCGGCGAACTTATGAACAAGGACGCGTTCAGCGTCGAACTGGAAACCAGCATCGCGGACGTGGCCCAGTTAATGAAGAGGACCGGCGCCAACTGCCTGGTCGTCATGGAAAACGAGGAGATAGAGGGAATCATCACCGACCGAGACATGGCGTTGGGCTGTCTGGTCGATGGCCACACCTCTTGGAAGTGCTCAGTCTATCGCCACATGGCGCTGCAGCATCTGACGGTCTCACCCACGCTTCACTACGCCGACGCTTCGATCATGATGATAGATCGTGACCTCGAGCATCTGCCCGTCGTCGAAGGCGGTGAACTGGTAGGGCTCCTTTCCTCCGAGGAAGTGCTGGCCGCAGTCGACCGAGACGTAACCCTCTCAGCCGTTTAACCTCCCGGTTCCGAATCTCCAGTCCCTGCGATGATGGGGCTTGGCCGTGAACGGCCAGAGCACCGAAATATCTCGGCATCGTCCGAGTGAAGCCGGCCCGTTACCCCGTGACCGCGCCCTCGGAAGCTGACGAGACCAGTTTCGCGTATTTGGCTAGCACGCCGGTCGTGTAGTTCGGTGGAGGCGGCGCCCACAGAGCCCGGCGTTTCGCGAGTTCGCTGTCGGACAACAAAACCCCGAGCTCACGACGATCGGCGTCCATATGCAGGATGTCGCCGTCCCGGATCAGCGCGATCGGACCGCCTACCGCGGCTTCGGGCGCAACGTGGCCAACCATCGGTCCGCGCGTGGCGCCGGAAAAGCGGCCGTCCGTTATCAGCATCACGCTCTCGCCCAGGCCTTTTCCAACGATGGCGCTCGTGACGGAAAGCATCTCCTGCATTCCGGGACCGCCCTTGGGCCCTTCGTATCGAACGACCATCGAGTCGCCCGGTTGAACCTCGCCGGAGACCACTGCGTTGAACGCGGCGCGCTCGCTGTCGTACACTCGCGCCGGTCCATCATGCTTCAGATAGGTCGTTCCGGCGACTTTCATCACCGCGCCGTCGGGCGCCAGATTGCCCTTCAGGACGACCAAGCCGCCAGTCGGGCTGCGGGGCTCCGATGTTCGATGGATGGATTTCCCGTCCGGCCTCTGCCTGACATTCGCGAGGTTTTGGGCCATCGTCTGGCCGGTGACGGTCATGACGTCCCCGTGAATCAATCCCGCGTCGAGGAGCTCTTTGAGCACCATCGGAATGCCGCCAATCGCATCGACGTTGGCCATCACGAACCGGCCGCCAGGCTTTAGGTCGGCGAGGTAGGGAGTGCGAGCGCTGAGGCTGTCGAAGTCGTGGAGTTCCAGCGAGACCTGCGCCTCGTGGGCGATGGCCAGCAGGTGTAGCACCGCGTTAGTGGACCCGCCCAAAGCGAGCACCAACGTGACCGCGTTCTCGAATGCCAGGCGTGTCATGACGTCCCGAGGTCGAATGCCGCTGCCCAGGGCGTCGAACACCGCTTGACCCGCCTCGCTCGCAAGATCGAGGTTGCGTGGGTCCGAAGCCAGCAGCGAAGCGGAACCTGGGATCGCCATGCCGAGAGCTTCGGCGGCGGCAGCCATCGTGTTGGCGGTGAACATGCCGGGGCACGCCCCTTCGCCGGGGCACACGACGCGCTCGAGCTGTTGCAGTTCGTCGAGACTGAGCTCGCCGGCGTAGTATCCGCCCACGCCCTCCATCACGTCCTGGGCGTTGACGGTCCTGCCACGAAACTCGGCGGTCTTGATCGATCCGCCGTATACGTACGCCGAAGGGATGTTCAGGCGAGCCATCGCCATGAGCGCGCCAGGTCCGTTCTTGTCGCAACCGCCTACGGCAATAAGGCCGTCCATGCTCTCCGCGAAACATACGGCCTCGATAGAGTCGGCGATGATCTCGCGGCTCACCAGCGACGCCTTCATGCCTTCGTGGCCCATGGACACGCCGTCACTAGTCGTTATGGTTCCGAATGTGAAGGGGACAGCGCCCGCCGACCGAACGCCGTCCTTAGCGGCGTCCGCGAGCCGGTGCAGGTGCATGTTGCACGGGGTGACGTCGCTGCCCATGTCGGCGATCCCGACGAAGGGTTTGTTCAGGTCGTCAGGGGTGAGGCCGACTGCGTGGAGCATGGCTCTTGCGCCGATTCTGCTCAGGTCAGAGGAAATTTCATGGCTGCGGTGCTTTATTCCGCCGGATGGGTCTCGATCAGGCATGGATCCGGTTTTTGCCTTTCGACTGACTTGGAGCCGGACTGAAGTTGCCGGCAAGGCGAATGCAGCGCAGGTCTTCCGTTCGTGATGAGCAAGTCATGAACGCGCCTCGAACGACGTATGTGGCAGTAGCGGAATGCGAAGTGCTGTATTTGACCGGTATTTCCCAGATGGATTGAATCTCCTCATAGACGCAACAATCCGAGATGCCCACACTTTATGGCCGAGCATCGAGGTTGTCAACTGCCACCCAACATCCTCAATGCCACGTGAACTTGTGGATCCATGACCTTTAAC
>JASMDM010000021.1 GCA_030752795.1 SAR202 cluster bacterium
ATGAACCCGCATCAGAAATCGTCTTCCCCTGCTGCGGTTGGGACCGGCGGTCGGACGCCGATCCTGCCCTTGAACTTCGCCTACATGCCGCGGATATCCGCCTCCTGCCTCGCTCTCACCTCTGCCGTCTGGGGTCCGGTCAGGGTACCTCATAAAGCATGGCCCTCAAGTTGGCAGCGGGAGGTAGCTCATCGAGGTTGACGATACTGCCACTCAGGTTGGGGAGACCCGGCTAGCGCAACCCCTGCCACACGGCCCCCGCGACGATGCTGACGCCGACGGCCATGACGAAGTAGGCGAAGTTCACCCGCTCGGCTACCGCCATCAGCGCTCGTATCGTCGCGAAGCCGACTACCGCTGCCACGGCGACTGCAACGAACGCCGAGCCGGACATCGCCACGTCGTCGCTGAGCGCCGCGTAGAATCCCGCGCCGAGGCTGGCCGGTACGCTGAGCAGGAAGCTGAGAACCAGCGCCTCGCGTCGGTCCACGTTGCGGGCGAGCAGCACCGCTACCGTCAACCCGGATCGGCTCAAGCCGGGCAGCGCCGCGAATCCCTGGGCGATGCCGGTCAGCGCAGCGTCGATCAAGCTAGCATCGCCACGCGTGCGCACACCGGATTCGCGTCCGGCGATTTGAACGCCGCCTGTGACGAGCATCAGCACGCCCACGATGCCCATGGCCAACGCCCCGAAGCGATCCGAAACTTCGTTCAATCCCACGAGCAGTGGGAAGCCGACCGCGCCGCTCACAAGTGTGCCGACGACCACGAATGCCACGAACCTCGTCGGCTTCAGAGGGCTGGCCCCCGCGTCTCGTGCGACCTGAACGATCTCTCCGCGCAGTGCCAGGAGCACTGAAAACACGGTGCCGAGATGAAGCCACAGCGAGAACGCAACCGCTTCGTCGAGCGAGCTGTCGAACGCGAACGTGTGCACGGCCGTCACGACGCCCTCGGAGCTAACGGGCAACCACTCTGTGATGCCCTGAATGAGACCCAGCAGGGCGGCCTCCAGCATCCTAGGAAGCCCGGTCCAGCGTGAAGATGAACGTAGCGCCTCGGCCAAAGCGGCTCTCGACCCGGATGTCGCCGCCGTGCGCCTGCACCAGGTGCTTGGTGATCGCTAGGCCAAGGCCGGCGCCGACTTCGCGGCGAGAGCGGTCGACTTTGTAGAAGCGTTCAAACACGTGTGGGAGGTGCTCGGGTGCGATGCCGACGCCCGTGTCCGCGACCCGCACTTCGATCGAATCGTTGAAAGCGGTCGCGGATATCGCGATGCTGCCGCCGTCCGGGGTGAACTTGACGCTGTTTTCGACCAGGTTGCCCAACACCTGGGAGAGCTTGTCCGGATCGCCCATCACATACGGCAAACTGCTTGGCAGCGTTGTCTTGAGGCTGAGACGCTTGTCTCCGCTCTGTAGATCGAACCTGGACTTCACGTCTTCGACGACCGTCGCCAGGTCCATCGGACCAAGGTGTACCGGGACTTGGCCGCTCTGCAGGCGCGACAGATCGAGGAGCTCGTTGACCAGCAGGGTCATGCGGTCAGCTTCACTCTCGATCCTCCGTAGGAAATCCCGCGCGGCGTCTGTTTCTTCCAGCGCTCCGTCGTGGATCGTCTCTGCCAGCGCCTTTATGGCGGCCAACGGGCTGCGAAGCTCATGAGATACGTTGCTGACGAACTCCCTCCGTGTCGTATCGACCTGCCGCAATCGAGTGAGGTCGTGCAAGGTGAGGACCACGCTCCGAGCGCCGCGGGCGGAAACCGGCGTCGCGATAGCGCTCAGATACTGCCGCCCTTCGTCGATTTCAAACTCGACCTGTCGTATATGGCGACTGGCAAGAGCGTCTTCCACGAGCTGGAGGACCTCACGATTACGTACGAGGTTCGAGAGTTGGACGCCGAGCTCCCTCTGAAACGGCTCGTCGAACAACCATCCCGCAGCATGGTTCACGAGCTCGACCGTACCGTCTTCGGACGTCACGATGACCCCGTCCGGCATGGTGTCGAGCACCGCCGACAGCCGGTTGCGCTCGGACGAGAGGTCGTTGACCATGTCCTGGAACGTAGCGGCCATCTGGTTGAAGGCATCGGCCGCGTCCCGCGCTTCATCCCGGGACGGCGAAGCGATGCGGTGTTCGAGATCGCCCTCCGCGAACCTCATGGCGCCCTCGGTGACGAACTGCATCGAACGCGCCGCACGCCGCGAAAATGCCGCTGCCAAAGCCAATCCCGCCGTGACTGCAGCAACTGCCGCCAACACCATCGCGAGAACGTCTCGGCCGATGCCGCCCGCGGGTGGGTCTGTTGTGATCAGGTATGCACTCGTCGAACCCAGGACGACGAGCATAAGCACCGTGTAGGCTAGCGCCAGTCGCCAGTGGAACGACGACGGGACTCTCATCCGTCGAACCGATATCCGATGCTTCGGATCGTCACTATGCGCGTAGGATGCGCCGGTTCAGGCTCGATCTTCTCTCTCAGCCACCTTATATGAACGTCCACCGTGCGAGTGTCGCCGATGTAGTCCATGCTCCAGAGCCGTTCAAGGATATGTTCTCGGCTGAACGCCCTTCCTTTGTTGGCGGCCAACAGCGACAGAAGGCTGAACTCCCGAGGCCTGAGCGCCAGCGGTTCGCCGTCACGTGTGACCGAGTGGCTCGCGTTGTCGATGACCAAATCGCCTGTCACGATGACCTCGGTCGGGTCGTGCGCCGCCCTTGGCACGCTGGCGGTGCGCCTGAGCATGTTGCGCACGCGTGCCATGAGTTCCCTCGTGCTGAACGGCTTCGTCACGTAATCGTCGGCGCCCAATTCCAGGCCGACCACGCGGTCGATCTCCTCGCCTTTTGCCGTGAGCATCAGGATTGGGACAGCCGAGTCTTTCCGCAACTCGCGGCAGACTTCGAACCCGTCCAGTTTCGGCAGCATCACGTCGAGGATCACGATGTCGGGGTCGTGTTGTCGCGCCAGGGCAAGGCCAGCCTCGCCGTCTTCGGCGGTCAGAACCTCGTACCCTTCGCGGCCAAGATTGTACTCGAGCGCCGCCAGGAGATTGGCCTCATCCTCTACAACCAGTACGGTGTGGGCCATGGCAAAAGTCCTCAGATGACCGAAGCTTCACGCATTCGAACGAACTCCTCGGCGGTCATCCCGAGCAGATCGCCGTACACCTGGCGATTGTGCTGTCCTAGGTGCGGCGCCGGAGACAGGTCCCAGGTCATTGCGTCGGACTGAAACGGGCCGACCGGGTGGTAGTGCGTCCCTGCCTCGGGATGCTCGACCTGCTCGAAGAATCCTCGTTCGTGGAGATGCTCCCACTGGACGATGTCCTCGGGCGTGGCCACGTAGGCGAAAGCCAGCCCCTTGGCCTGTGCGAGCTCGAAAATCTCTCGCTTGCCGTGACTGGACAGCCACGGCTGCATCAACGCGTCCAGTTCATCCGCGTTGGCTGCCCGCCCGGTGCGGTCGCCGAACTTCGGGTCGGCGAGCTCGGGTGTCTCCATCAGTTCGGCCATTGCCGACCAAAGATGATCGGGGCCCGCGATCACGCCGACGTAGCCGTCTTTGCACGCGTAGGGTCCCCACGCCGCTCGACCATACCCGCGGTTGCCGGTCCGCCGGAAGTTGCTCCCGGTGTACGAGTACATGCTCAATGCGTTCTCGAGAATTGTCGCGAGATACTCGGAGATCGCTACGTCGACCTGTTGGCCTTCGCCGGTCGAGTCGCGATGCCACAGCGCCGACATCGTGCCCACGAACGCGTTTTGGCCGGCGCCGTATTGAGCCAGCCGAGCCGCCATCTGGAGCGGTTCTCGGTCCGCGTCGCCAGTGATGTACTGCAGTCCGCCGAACGCATACAGGTTGAGCTCGGCCGCCTCGAAATCGCGATAAGGACCGGTCTGCCCGAAGTTCGATATCGACGTCATCACGAGCGATGGGTTTATCTGACTGACCCGATCGCAATCGAAGCCGATCGCCGGCAGCGAGGCCGGTCGGAAGTTTTCGACGAGGACATCGGCCCATTTGAGCAAGTCTTCGAGTATCCCACGGGCGGCGGCGTTCTTGATGTCAAGGGTCACGCTCTTCTTGGCGGGATTCAGGTACAAAAACAGGGCGCTCTTCTCAGGGTGCGGCAAGCCTCCGGGAAACGGACCGACGCGGCGAGCGGGATCGCCGCCGGACGGGTGCTCGATCTTGATGACGTCCGCGCCTTGCACCGCCATCAGCCGCGTCGCGTACGGCCCGGCGACGTGTCGAGTGAGGTCTAGGACCTTGAGGCCCTCGAGAAACCCAGCAGGCTCGGTCATGATCTTTTCACGATGGATTCGAGGCCCGTTCTGTTCGCCGGAGCGATCAGGCGTCAGGGGTGGTCGAGATCACGGCTCTTTTGTGCGTGGCGCTGGCGATCCGCTTGTCGCCTTCGTGCGCCTCGATGTCGTAAGTGAGCCGGTTTCGGTCGACCTCGATTAACGTGGACTTCACCGTGACCGTTTCACCGACGTTTGTGGGCGCGATGTGTCGAAGCTTGTCCACCGCATATCCGACGGTCGTGTAGCCGTCCGGCACGAACGCCTCTGAAGCCGAGATGCTGGCGCCTTCCATCAGTCCAAGCAACGCCGGTGTAGACAGAACGTCGGCGCCCTCGCGGCCCATGCGGTTGGTCGTCAGATCCTTGGTTACTTCTGTTGTCAGTACGAAGCTCTGGCCTGCCTCGAACTTGCCCATGGTCATTGTTGTCGTACCTCCTGCGTTGTGTCGGGCGGCGATTCGTCTCCGCGCAATCATGCGAGAAATATCGATGGCGACGCCACTCGCGGCGGGCACAATTGTACCAGACTCAACCCCGGCGGCAATCGTCCGGTACGCAAGGCTCAGTCTTCCACGCCTCGCGTATCGGATGACGCCGTTGGCTGCGCATATGGCGTCGAATAAATCGATCGGCGCTGACCAATACCTGTCATTCTGATCCTTCTGCAGAAGGATCAGAATCTGGTCGCTGAACGCACACTCGTGCCCAAGAAATTCCCGATGCCCCTCCTTCAGCCGAAGACTCCGCACGGCGACTGCATTTGAACGGCCATTAGGTCGGCCGCTATTGGGCGGACCCAGGCTATGCATCTCGGTGGAGTCCACCTCGCTGACCCGAGCCCTATCTGCTTTCTAAAAACAGCGGCGCCAGCATGCCGTCCACCGGCACGAAATCGTCGGTGAGCACGACGGCGGTCTCGGCGGTCGACCATCTCCGGAACGATTCCGACGGCATAAACCGCAGGACGACGAGCGGTTTGCCTTCCATCAGGTTCGCGATTGCGATCGATTCGTGCGACAGCGGCAAGCGCGAACCGACAACAACGAACGTGTATCGATCGTTGCTGGCCCACAGGTCGTTGTCCCGCAGCACATACACGTAAGGAAAGACCTGACGCATGGTTTTTTCGAATGCCCTGAGGAACTTGCCGCTGTGCATCTTGTCGACGATGTTCGCGGCGTAGACGCCGTCTTCCGTCAACAGATCGCGAACCGACCGATTGAACTCCAGCGTCGTCAGGTGATACGGGACCGAAACGTCGTTGAACGCGTCGCCCATGATCAGGTCGAAGGTGCCCGGCGCCAGCCCCTGCATCAGCGTACGGGCATCCTCGTTGTGGGTAACTATCCGACTGTTTCGACCCAGACCGAGGTATTCGATGGCGACCCGGGTCACCTCAGGGTCGATCTCGGCCACTTGAAGTGTGCTGTTCGGGTAAGCTGTCTCCAGGAAGCGGGGCATCGTGTACCCGCCGCCGCCGATGAACAGCACGTTCATCGGCGGCTCGCGCGCTCCGACGAACGTCGCCAGATCGGCGAACACCTTCTCGTACGAGTACCTCATGTAGGTTGGGTCGTCCACGTCGACGTAGCTGTGAACCAGCGCGTCCAGGCTCAGCACGCGGACCTCGCGATCGTCGAGGTCCGTGGCGCGAACCTTGATGCAGAAGTAGTTCGACTCGACCTGACACGGGCTGTCCAACGCGTCCGACAGGACACTGAAGGAGATCACGCCCGCTAATATGGCGGACAGACCGATTCCGGGCAATCTCGCGCGCCAGACACTCCCGAACGCGAACGCCATCGCGACCAGCACCAGCGAGACGATCAGCACCACCGATCGCGTGCCGAGCAACTGGATCAGCACGAATCCGGTGATGAACGTCCCGAAGATGCTCCCCGCCGTGGACACCGCGTAGATCTTGCCGACCACGTTCCCGGCGTGGGCAAGATCGCGCAAGTTGAGTTTGATGACCACGGGTGTCACCATGCCCAGAATCAGGCTCGGGACGAAGAACAACGCCGCCGTCAGCAACACGATGCGAGGCAGCACCGGCACGGGCTTGAAGGCGTCGGAAGCGAGATCGACCAGCGGCAGGATTCCGGCGCTGGCCACGCCGCCCGCTAGCAGGATCACGCCCAAAGTCGTCGTCGACGGGAACCGGTCGGCGATCCTTCCGCCGACATAGTTGCCGATGCTGATCCCAGCTAGCACGACGCCGATGATCGATGTCCAGGTGTACAACGACACCCCGATCACCGGAGCGAGAATCCGCCCCGCCACGATCTCGATAATCAGCCCGCAAGCGCTGGCCGTAAACACGATCAGGTATGGACGTAGCGACGTCAATACGCGCACCAATACGTTCACGATTCTCGCTCCTCTTAAATAAGGCAGTACGGACCTCGCACCACTGGTCACCGCCTTCAACATGCCGGTTCCGCAAATTCCATTGGCGCCGACCAACGCCCCCAAATCGTTCGTCCCGAGCCTGTCGAAGGACCTTGACAACGCAAGATTCGCACCGCCACCCGACGATCATAGCAACGATCACCGGCATAATTGTACGATGGAGAACGGTTCGGCAGTCCGCATCGGGACGTTCTCTTGCCGCGAAAGCGCGCCGAGAACCGCTGCACGTCGATCGTGCATCGAATTGAATTATGGACCGACTGTTTCCACGACTGAATCGACATACCGGCAACCGGCGTGGTGCGCGCGTGTTGTTGTCGCTCGTCGCGGCGGCCGGCTTGATCGCCGTCGCCTGTTCGACGTCGAAGGTGCCCGAACCCCCGGTGGCGGCCGCAAGTTCGGCCCCTGTTGTCGTAGCGCCGGGCCGTACGCCGGCGCCTACCGCGGAAGTCGTTCGCACTCCCCTGGACGCTAACCAGAGCGATCCGAGCTCTCAACCGAACCCCGACGCCGCTGTTAAGCAACCGCCCGCGCCGCTGTCATCCGTGTCGCGAGGGGAATCCGTCGACGGTCCGACTCCGACATTCGCGCCGCCTATCGTGCCGCCGATTCCGGAGTTCGTCTCACCAAGCAATATCCACGACCCCCTCCTCCCGGCATCGGCGGCGTCGTGTCGTCTCCGTCGACGGCCGCGAGCGAGGCTCCTGTCGACGGTTTGGCCGAGGCGACGTCCGCTCCTATCGCGTCGATCAATCCGATGGCGCCCACGCTTCGTGATCTGAATCCGACAGGGCCCAAAGAGATCAACGGCGCTCGATTCATGCAGCTTTTGCCGCGAGACGCCATCGTGCCGGTCTACGAGGCGGAGTACGCACCCGCGAACGGCGTTGAGTTGGGCGACAAGGATCTGGTCATGGGCGTCAGCATCGACGGTCCGCATCGTGCATATCCGCTCAGAAACCTACGCTCCCACGAGATGGTCAACGACGAGCTCGCCGACATACCGATATTGGTCACTTGGTGACCGATCTGTTACACCGGTCTGGTTCATGACCGGCGGCTAGGCGATGAAACGCTCACCTTTGGCAATCAGGGAGCGCTGTACAAGCAGGCGATGACCTGGTGGGGCCATCAGACCGAAAGCATTTGGTCTCAGCCATGGGGCTCCGCGCTGGCCGGTCTGCTCAACGGCGAAGCGTTGACCCTGATCCCCGCGTCGATCGTGCCGTGGGCGACGTGGGTCGCGGACCATCCCGACTCGACCGTGCTGACGAATTTCCTGCACCAGAGCACGAGAGTAGTCCACGGAACCCGGGACGACTTCGTGATTGGTGTAGCGCTGGGAGACTCGGCCGTCGCCTACGACTACCGGACCTCTGCTGCAGAGCGAATCATCAACGACACGATCGGCGCTCATCCTGTTGTAGTCTTCGTCGACCCTGATACCCGCGACATCCAAATCTTCCTGAGGCGAGCCGCCGATCCCGCAAGCGGCCAAACCGAAGAGTTGACGTTCAAACTGGACTCGAGTGGACGGACAGTCGATGTCGAGACCGGCAGCGTATGGGACTCGAATCGTGGGGTCGCCACAGACGGTCAGTTACGTGGAGCAACGCTCCAGCAGATCCCCTGGGTGCCTTGCCTTCGATTGGGCGTGACTGGACTTCTTCCCCCACACGACGTTCTACCAGGGCGGGTAACGAGGGAGACCCACTGGGCATGACCGCGACCTATTTTCAACGCCGCTACAACGCACCAAAACTCTCGACGTAGGGTTTGGCTCGATCTGAAAGCTGCGCATGGACTCGGTTGTAGCTTGCTCTCGAAGTCCACAAGCTCTCATCGTGAACCCGGAGGCAACTCTGAGTTTAGCGTCACGTTGGTCAATCGGTACAACGCTCGCGATTCTGCTTTCGATTGCGATTTGCTCATCACACTTCCAGAGCCTGGCGTGAGGATCGACGACGGTCGCTGGGAGTCTGAGTTTGATGTCTAGCAGAAAAGGGGTGAAGTGATGGTACCCTACGTAGCCGCTGGCCTCGTCGGGCCGGAATTTCTTAATCATCGATTTGTCGACACTAAAATCGAGATTCGGAGTGGGTCACTGGATCGGGCCACGAAGGAGCAATGATTTGGGGTCTACTGTGATGAAGTGAGACAAGATCGAGGCTAGCTCTGGAGTATTGCGACCATGCCAAATGTCAAAGGAGACCGGTTCGGGACGTTCCTTGAAAGAGCGAAGCACTATAGCTCTGTAGATGCGACGAGCAGGGAAACTAAGGCGCCTCGGGCGGAGAATAAGACCCTTGACAACATTTTGGCACTCTTGGTCGATACAGGACCTCTCCCGGTGCCGGAACTGATGATTAAGGTCGGATTGGGCGCTTTCGAGTCGTCTAGGCTCCTCAAAATCTTGTCTGACGCTCAACTAGTCGTATTCAAAGAGCAGTCAGGGCAAGAAACCGTGAGCCTGACTGGAAAATGGCGAAAAAGTCGCTTACATAGCGAAGCAGACCGGCTAGCGCTGTGACGCTAACTTGGGCGGTGATCGTTGCAGTTCTCATTGGGGCCGCGACGGGGATCACAGAGTTGGTGTCTCGTTACCGGGCCGCACCGCTCAAAGCGACCTTCTCGTTGCCCGGGCTGCTCTATTTCATCATTAACGGGCTGGCGGCCGCATTAACGTTGGTGCTATTCAGGGAGTTCGATTTGGTGTAGGACAGCGAACCGATTCCTCTGAAATGGGTTTTGACCGCCGGCTTCGGAGCAATGGCGGCCCTTCGCTCATCGCTATTCAGTTTTCGCGCAGGTGATCAGGACGTTGCATTGGGGCCCAGCACGGTACTCCGCGTAGTGCTGGATGCGGCCGACAGAGAAGTGGATCGTCAGCGTGCCACGGCGAGAGCAGTTACCGTTGATCGGATCATGAGGGGAGTAGTCTTCGACAAGGCGCAACTGGCCCTGCCGACATATTGTCTCGCGATTCTACAAAATCTTCCACAAGAGGACCAAGACCGACTGGCGCGTCAATCCACCGCCTTGAAAGACGCACCGATGGATGAGCGAGCAAAGAACCTGTCCCTCGCGGGTTGGCAATAATGGACGCCGTTGGCGAGGATGTGCTGAAAGCTGCTGTGGACACTCTCGGCCAAGACATAAAAGCAGAGGCAGACGTCTGATTACTGGATTCGGTCCGGGCGGTTGAGACTTGCGCTCGTCGACTCACAGTTCTTGCCCGAATGCGACTCTCGTTTACCCCTCGCGAAGCGCCGTCACGAGTGCGGCGGCCATCGCTCGGGCGTCGCCGAAGAGCATTAGCGTGTTGTCGGCGGCGAACAACGGGTTCGGGATACCCGCGAATCCGGGACTGAGGCTGCGCTTGACGATGACCACGGATTGTGCATCATCGACGTTCAAAATCGGCATACCCGCGATGGGGACGGACGGGTCCGCCGAGCGGGCCATGGGGTTGACGACGTCGTTCGCGCCTATGACCAGAACGACATCCGTCTGTCGGAACGTCGGGTTGATCTCGTCCATGTCCTTGAGCTTGTCGTAGGAGACGTCCGCTTCGGCCAGTAGCACGTTCATGTGACCGGGCATGCGACCGGCAACCGGGTGTATCGCGAACTCCACCTCGACGCCTCGTGATTCAAGCAGCATCGTGAGCTCTTGCACGGCGTGCTGAGCCTGGGCGACGGCCATCCCGTAACCTGGGGCGATCACGACGCGGCGAGCGCCATCCATCAGCATCGCAACTTCGTCAGGCGACGCGGACTTTACGCGTCCAGCATACATCTTGTCGCTGTCGGCCGCATCGGCGACGGCCGCTCCGACTCCGGCGAACATAACGTTTGCCAGCGACCGGTTCATCGCCTTCGACATAAGCGCCGTCAGGATGAATCCCGCCGCTCCGACCAACGATCCGGCGATGATGAGCACGCTGTTGTTGAGCACCCATCCGTGTCCCGCCGCGGCCAAACCGGAGTAGGCGTTCAGCAGCGCGATGACGACCGGCATGTCCGCGCCGCCGATGGGTATCACGAGCATGAGGCCCAGCAAGGAGGCTGTTCCGACGAGAAGCCAGAACGGCAGAGACGTCGATGGGTCGATGACCAGCCAGGCGCTGAGGCCAACGCACGCGATCGCCAGGATCGCGTTGATCACGTGCCTGCCTGGCAGCAGAATGGGCTTGTCTCCCATGATCCCTTGAAGCTTGCCAAATGCGATGGCGCTGCCAAGGAAAGAGAGCCCGCCGATCAGGCCCGCGATCGCGGCTGCAAGAGTGAATTGGACGTCGATTCCCTCTACGAACCCGCCCTTGAGCGCCTCTTCCAGCGCGGCGCCGACGGCCAACGCCGACGCGCCGCCGCCGAAGCCGTTGAAGATGGCGATAAGCTGGGGCATGCCTGTCATCGGCACCCGATATGCCAGGATTACGCCGACGAGCGCGCCCAGCACCAGGCCAGCAACGATGATCTCGAAGCTGACGATCCGCTTGTCCAGGAGCGTGGCTATAATCGCGATGAGCATCGCCGCAGAGCCCATCAGGTTGCCTCGTACGGCAGTGCGGGGATTCGTCAATCCCTTTAGTCCCAGAATGAACAGGACCGCAGCCGCCAGGTACGCGAGGTTGATGTACTCTATCGACATCTAATCACTCCGGTGGAACATGCCCAGCATGCGGTGGGTGACCAAGAACCCCCCAACGACGTTCGCCGTGGCCATCGCCACCGCCACCAGTCCGAGGATCGTCGTGAACGTGGTGAGTTGCTGCCCCGACGTAACCAGCGTACCCACTAGCGTGATCCCCGAGATAGCGTTGGCGCCGGACATGAGTGGTGTGTGGAGCAGAGGCGGAACCTTGGTGATTATCTCGAAACCGACGAACAACGCCAGCAGGAAGATGGTCAGCGCTCCCACGAATACTTCCATCAGTCGCCGCTCCCTTCATCCGCGCCGGTCTGGCCTAGTCGCTCTCGTACCCGGTCGTTAAACACCTGTCCCTCGTGAGTCAGGAGCGTGTGGTGCACGATCGGATCGTCGAGGTCGATCTTCACCTCGCCGCCGTCGACCAGGTTTTCGAGGAACGCGGTTACGTTCCTGGTGTACATCTGGCTCGCATGGAACGGTATCGTGGACGCCAGGTTCATCGGTCCGAGAATGGCCACGCCCTTCGCGTTCACGGTCTTGCCTGCTTCGGTGAGCTCGCAATTGCCGCCGGTTTCCGCGGCCAGGTCGACAATCACGGACCCCGCACCCATTCCATTGACCATCTCCTCGGTCAGCAGAACCGGAGCTTTCGCTCCGGGCACGGCGGCAGTCGTGATTACCACGTCGCTCTCAGCCACCACGCGTCCCATCAGCTCACGCTGTCTTCGATAGAACTCCTCGTCCATGGCTTGGGCGTACCCGCCTGCGGTCTCTGACTCAGCCGTGTCCAGTTCGAGTTCGACGAACCTCGCGCCGAGGCTCTCGACCTGCTCTTTGACGGCGGGCCTGACGTCGTACGCCTGCACCACCGCGCCCAATCGACGAGAGGACGCGATGGCCTGCAGTCCGGCGACACCGGCGCCGACGATCAGAACCTTGGCTGGTGTGATCGTGCCAGCGGCTGTGATCATCATCGGGTACATCTTAGGGAGTGTGTGGGCGGCCAACAGCACGGCTTTGTAGCCGGCGATCGTCGCCATGGCAGAGAGGACGTCCATGGGCTGGGCCCGGCTGATGCGCGGCAGCAACTCGAGCGCGAACGAGGTGACGTTCTTCTCCGCTAATGCTTGCGCCGATTCAGGGGCGCCCAAAGGATCGAGCAGACCGAGGAGTATCTGGTCGGCTCGGAGAAGGTCGAGGTCTGCGGCGCCCGCTTCGGGGTTCGCGCCGAGGCCGCGCACCTGGGCGATTACGTTCGCGGAGGCGAAGATCTCCGCCCGATCGGATGCGATCGTCGCGCCCTGGGCTTCGTATGCGTTGTCGGGGAAACCGGCCTCCCGACCGGCGTCGCTCTCAACGACGACGCTGACGTCCGACCTTGCGAGCGCGGACACGCCAGCCGGAACCAGAGCGACCCGTCGCTCGTCGGGGAAAGTTTCGCGAGGTACTCCAACGATGATCGGCACGAGAAAGACCTGCCTGCCTGCACTCGTCGTCTTCTGGAAGCGATCCAGGTGAGACCATATCACATATTGGAACGACGTCGCATACACACGGAGCAGAACGGGAGTGGGATGTGTGCTCGCCCACGAACCAGTGGCCGGTTGTTGCGGAGGTCTCGGTCGTGATCAGGAGATGACCGACGCCTACCACGCCGATCTGGGATCCTTGATCTTGTAGCCCAACACCCCAGGCAGCGCGACGAATACGCTTGAAACGCCGATCATCACCGGGATGCTGACGACCGCCAGCGCCGCGCCCGCGATGATGCCGCCGAACGGGTTCGCGCCCTGCATCGACATCCGCAGCAGCGCGAACGTGCGGCCCATCATTACGGGCGGAATGATCTTCATCCGCAGGGTCTGCGCCCATATGGTGAGCGGCGCACTGAAGGATCTGAACAGCGCCATCCCGACCGCCGCGACCCACACGATTTAGCCGATCAGCAGGAATGCCAGCGACAGGCCCGACAGGACCATGATGATGCAGATCAGCGACCCGAGCGCCAACCGGAATGACAGACTGCCCGCCAGCACGGAGCTGACGACCTCGCCGACGGCCAGAATGCCCAGAAGCATGCCGAACAACCTCGGTCCCCCGTCGAGTCCCTGGTCCGCGTAGATGGGCAGCCAGACGAACATCATACCGATGGCGACGTTGGCCGACAGGTACATGACCGTGGTCGAGAGCAGAATCTTGTTGCCGACGACCAATCGCAGAACATCGCGGATGTTGCTGCCGTTTCCGTTCTCGTCCGCCTCCTCAGACACGACCTCCCCGCGCGCCATTCCGAACAAAGCCGCAGCGAACGCGAAGTACGTGATCGCGTCGAAGATGACGACGTTCGGAGCGCCGAGTTTGATGATCAGTAGCCCCGCGATCGGCGGGCCCAGTACTCCACTGACCGTGTAGGCCAGCGTCTCGAGGGCGTTCGCGGTCGAAAGATGACGCTCCGGAACGAGGCTGGGGATCATCGTCGGAGCGCCGGCCAGAGAGATCATCATCAGGCTGGCGTATACAGCCGCGACCACATAGACGTGCCAAACCTCGAGCACGCCAATCGCGTGGAGCAGGGAGATCGATCCAACGGCCACTCCCCGAACGACGGCATCGACGATCATCACGGCTCGTCGGTCGAATCGGTCCAGTAGAGCGCCGCGAACAATCCCGAAACGATGATTGGGCCCGTGTAGAGAAACGCCAGCAAACCCAGCGCTCGCGACGAACCGGTCGCTTCCCACACGTACCAGGTTAGGACGACCCTTGTCATGGAGTCGCCGGTGACGGACAGAGCAAACCCGGACCAGAAATACCGAAACGCCCTGTATCGGAAGACTTAGCGGTAGTGGTCTAGATTGAAGTCTATCGAAGAGAAGGGTCACACCTGATCGCTGGCTCGACGCCAGGCCGAGTCAACGATGACGAAGATGAATCGACATCGCGACGGTCAGATGCGTCGGTCACCCTACCGTATCAGGGAGTCTGGCGTTACGCTTCCACGATCTTGCGCATCTCGCGCAGGCGACCGCTGGTCACGCCTCGACGTGTGTCCGAGAGCGTCGGGCCGAACTCGCTGCGGAACGCGGTCGACATGTGAGCGTGGCTGAGAAATCCAACGTCGAGAGCCGTTCGGGCCAGCAACTCGTCCGGTTCGTCGGACATTCGATCCAACGCGTGCAGCAGCCGGAGCCGGCGAAGATAACGATGCACCGGAAGCCCCGCCTCCTGCTTGAAGATTCTGCACAGGTGATACGGAGAGCTGCCCGCCGCGCTGGCCACGTCCGCCAATCTGACCCGTTCGGTCATTCGCTCGCCAAGATAAAGCTTGGCGTCGGCGGCGAGCCTGGCGTGGGCGCGTGACGTTTCCGATCTGACGCCGCTGACGTCGCGGACGTACGCGTTCCGGACCGCTTGATCGAGGTGCCGCAGAACCGACTCTTCGAGATCGATTGGGTCGCCGCTCCAGCCGCTGTCCGCCAAGCTCAGCAGCCGGTGCTGCGTCAGACGCTGCTCCGCGTCCACCAGCGCGCTGCCCGTGCGAAATGGCCGATCATTCAGGTCGTCCGCGCTTGGGTCGTGCGCCCCAACGAGCTCGATCAGAACCGATCTCGACAGCTCGACCACCGTGCACCGGTCGCCCCCATGAACCGGGTGGGTGATCTGGTAGGACTGACCCGGATGGAAGAAGAGCATCTGGTTGGCGTCGGCAACGTGGATCCCATCGGCCCCGTGGCGCACGAACGTCCCGGACCGAGGGAACACGATCTCGTAACCGGCGGACCACTCGTCGTCGCTCCGCCCAGAGACCGACCCGAGGCATCGCACGTCCTGAATGGACAGGACTTCGGTCTCGAACAAAGTGCGTATGGCGATATCGTCGATGCTGGACCCTCCTGGTCGAGCGCAAGTTTGCGGCTGGTTCCCGCATCGCGAGCCGGCGCCTCGCAGTCAACACGATTCTACCATTGGCAGTCTTTTCAATCGACCCAACCGGTCAATCGCCAGAACACCCTGCAGCATAGAACGGATGCACGCGAGGCCCCACCCTAAATCCTTTCACCCTTTCGATGACCTCAAGGCAGGCTCTGAGCTCGTCGAAGGGTCGCCCCACAGGCAAGTCCCGCTCTCAATCCGTTCGGCGTGATCAACGTTGTTTCCGCGCGACGCACCAAGCAAATCATCGAAGCGTCGACCAAAACCCAACTTATCCGTTCGTGGTGAGCCTGTCGAACCACACCGACGGCCAAGCCCGCGCGCCCACGACTCTGTTGTAAACTGCCCGCGAGCCGCACCGACGGTGCCGACACTCGAACCCAACAGACCAACTGGTGAAATCATGACCACAAACGGACCCGAATCGCTGCCCGGCGATCTGCTGCGAACGCGCGACATGGAGGGCACGCTGAAGTTCATCACGACCGTTTCCATCGAGCAGGGGGGCGTCGGCGCGGCGCTTCCCGGCCACCAGCTCGCCGCCGTCGTGCGCTTCCTGCTCGAACGCGAACCGGAACGCGACGGCCGCGGTGAACCGCTTACGCCCGGCGAATTGATGCTTTGTTGCGAGCTGGCGAGCGAGGTCATCGTGTCGCCCGACTCGGCATTCGGCGTCCCCGTCTCCGACACCGCATGGTCGATGCAACACCGGGCGGCGTACCAGCAGCTTCCCGACGGCGAGGCGAGCGGTTACGTCCCGCGGTCACTGGCGCTGTACCGGCAAATCGCGCCGGGTCTCCAAGACTCCTCCGGCTTCGCGTTCGAGGCAGCGTACGAGCAAGCATACGGAGTTACGATCGACCAGGTGTGGGTGATAGGGCGCGCACTCTGGGAGCGAAGCCAGGAGCATCCCGGCGAATCGATCGACGCGGCTGATCTCGCGTCGCACATAGCCGTCGACGGCGTCGGCGCCGCGCAAGTCGAGAGCTTCTTCGCGATCATGGCTTGCGACTACGCCACGTTCCGGTCGATGTTGGGAGTCCCGTCCGGCGAAGACCCGCATTTCGAGCCGTACAACATCAACCCGTTCCGCAAATTCCCGATTCTGAAGCTGCCTGACGGCAAGTACCTGGCCCCGATTCGAAGCTACTTGATGCGGAGGATCACCCACGGCTTGTACTACGACCTGATCGAGCTCGACCGCGGCGGCTTCATCCGGTTGGTGGCAAACGCGTACTTTGGTTACGTCGGCAAGCTGATTGAAGGGCAGTCAGGCGTGAGATCGCTTCCCGGAGGCGTCTGGCTGATCGACAGCGCCGACACGACAATCGTCATCGAGTGCATCACCCGTCCGTTCGGCGCGATGAGCCGCTCGACCGGCAACCGCGAAGATCTGCGCGCTGACCTAGCAAGGCGCGGCGGAGTCGTCGACCACGTGATTCGTCTGCGTGAACAGCTCGACGCTGTGGCCACAACCGGACGAAGCGACGGGACAGCCAAACGCACGGCCGGCCTCATTGTCGCGCTCGAAGACTTCTACCAAGCCAACGGGCCGTTCATCCGAGGCGTCATCGACGAAGAGCTCGAAGCTCGCAGCTTCGCCCCGATGGACGCTAGCATCCAGCTCGCTCATGTCAGCGGACTCGAAGCTCTGAGTGCGCTGTCAACGCGTACGGACGTGCCAATCACGGAGCTGATGGCCGCCAAAGTAGAGCGCTCCGAGCACGGCGGTCTCGAACTGGATGCCTTCGTCCGGTACCAGGTGGCGACGCTGCTGCCCGGTCAGGATCCGTTGCTACGCCCACGGGTGTTCGATGACGTGGTTGCGGCTTACCTGGGTCCGTAGCCCTGTGATTGATCGCGGCAAATTACGGCCAGCATTAGCGTTCCGGATTGATGCTGGCCCACGCAGCTTCCATTATCTCCTCCTCCGCCAACCCGTACACGTCCCTCGCCACCTCAGCCGACACCTTGCCCTCGCGGACATCGCGCAGCACCGCGTCGGGGTCGCGCTCTTTGGGCGGGCCGTAACCGCCGGCGCCTGGGGTGACGATTCGGATCGTCTCGCCGGGGTCGAGGAGGAGGTCGTATTCCTTGGCTCGCAGTTCCGTCGGGGCGTCGGTGTCGGGGTTGCGGACGACACGGCTCATGCCGCCTGAGTGGCCTCCGGCGAGGCCCCAGGGCGCGGTGCGGTCGCGGTCCCCTTTGGTGCGGACCTGGACGCCGCCGGCCAGCATCCGGTACTCGCGTACGATGCCCATGCCGCCTCGGTGTCGACCCGGTCCGCCGGAGTCGGGAGCGAGTTCGTATCGTTCGACCAGCATCGGGTATTCCAGCTCCAGCGCTTCGACGGGCAGGTTGGACGTGTTGGTGGTGTGCACCTGGACGCCGTCCGCGCCGTCGTTGTTTGCGCCGGCGCCCATGCCTCCGCCGAGGGTCTCGATGTAGGCGTAGTAGCTGTCGTCGGCTCTGCGTCCCAGAAAGTACACGCCACTGACAGCCCCGTTGCTCGCGGCCGTGACACGGTCGGGGATGACCTCCGCCAACGCCCCGAGGACCACGTCGACGATGCGTTGCGCCGTGTCCGACCGAAACAGGCACGGCGACGGCGGGAGGCAGTTGACGATTGTCCCCTCTGGGGCGAGCACCTGAATGGTTCTGTAGAAGCCGGAATTGGCCGGCAGGGTGGGGTCGATGACTGCTTTCAGCGCGTAGTACACCGATGCCATCGTGGCGTAATACGGTAGGTTGATCGGACCGCGCACCTGTGGCGCCGACCCGGTGAAGTCGCACCTGACTTCGCCGTCCGCGATAGTGACCGCCACCTTGATCGGGATAGGCGAGTCGTCCACCCCGTCGCCGTCCATTCGGTCGGAGAACCGATAGACGCCTTCTGGGATCGTGCCGATCCCCGCGCGTGACTGCGATTTGGCTTGCTCTTCCAGGCGGCGCAGGCAGGCGTGCAGCGTGTCGACGCCGTAGCGCGCGACCAGCTCCCCGAGGCGTTGCAAGCCCATGTCCAGCGATGCGACCTGCGCCCGAAAGTCGGCCAGCCGTTCGTTTGGCAGGCGGCAATTGATCAGGATCAGGTCCATGACGTCGTTATTGAGCTCGCCCGCGTTGTGAAGTCGGATGAGCGGGATGCGCATGCCTTCGGAGTAGATGTCAGGAACCCCGGAGTTGGAGCCACCAATCTCGCCGTGATGCGCCACGTTGGCGACGAATGCTACGACCTCGCCGTCGACGATGAACGGCGCGGCCAGCGTCACGTCCGGAAGGTGCGTGCCGCCTCCGGAGTACGGGTCGTTGGCGATGAACACGTCGCCGGGCGCGATGTCCGAAGCAGGGCGCCGCTCGTGGATCGCGTGCACGAGGCCGAGCATAGAGCCCATGTGCAGCGGGATGTGTGACGCCTGCGCGATGGTGTCGCCGTTCGGGTCGAGGACCGCCGCCGACGTGTCGCGTCGCTCCTTGATATTGGTCGAGAACGCGGCCCGGACCAGCACCTCGCCCATTTCGTTGGCCGCAGCGATGAGGCTGCTGCCAACCACCTCGGTCGTGATCGGATCCGGTTGGTTCGTCGAGGCGTGTGCATCTGAGCCAGTCATGGAAGCAACCTCACAGGCTGATGACCAGGTTTCCGTTTTCGTCGATCCGGGCGCGTTCACCGGGAGCGATTAGCGTCGTCGAGTCCATCTGCTCGACGATGACTGGACCGTCCAGTCTGGCGCCGATCGATAGCTGCGACCGCTCATAGATCGGAGTCGGCGTAAATTCGCCATCCCACCAGACTTCGCGATATACGCGTGGCGCGGCGACGGCCGCTTGCATGTGGCGCTCGGACACAGACGGCAGATGCGGCATCGGCGCCAGTGCGGTGACGCGCAAGTTTACGAGCTGCACCGTGGCCTGGTCCGACCGATAGCCGTTCGCGCGTTCGTGCTCGATGTGGAACCGTTCGGCGAGAAGGTCGAGGCTCGCGCCGTCCCACGGGCTTGGCGGAGCGTCAACCGGGAGCTCGTAGTTCTGGCCGGTGTACCGAAGATCCGCCGAGAGAGTGACGGCACTCCCGTCGATGTCTGAGCTCTCGGTTTGTAACCAAAAGCGGGCTCGGCCCTCCAGATCGCCGAGGATGCCGTTGACCTCGGCGAGATCGGCCTGAAGGAGCGGACCTATAAGCGCCTGAACGTAGTCGGTGCGCATGGCGGAGGTAAGCAGTCCGAGTGCGCACAGCGTGCCGGGCGTGCGAGGAACGACGACGGTCGGGACGCCCAACTGCTTCGCGACGGCGGTGGCGTGCAACGGTCCGGCCCCGCCGTACGCGACTAGAGTGAACTCGCGGGGATCGTAACCGCGCTGAACCGAGACCTCTCTCGTCGCCAGAACTATGTTGGTGTTGACGATATCGATTACGCCGCTGGCCGCGTCCATCACGCTGAGGCCAAGCGGTTCGGCCACGTCGCGCATGATCGCCTCGCGCGCCGCACCGACATCCAACGCTTTGCGACCGCCCAACAAGCCGCCCGGATTCAGCCGGCCCAACACCAAGTTGGAGTCGGTCACCGTCGGTTGGTCGCCGCCTTGACCGTACGCCGCCGGGCCCGGATTCGCCCCGGCGCTACGAGGGCCGACCTTGAGCCGCCCGCCGGCGTCGACCCAGGCGATGCTGCCGCCGCCCGCGCCGACGGAGTTGACGTCGACCATAGGCGTGCGGATTGGCGTGCCCGAGATCTCCTTCTCCTGCACCATGGTGATCGCGCCGCCGGAGATCAGACAGATGTCGGTGCTCGTGCCGCCCATGTCGAACGTGATCGCGTTTGCCGTCCCGATTTGGCGCGCCACATGAAGCCCGCCGACGACTCCGGCGCTCGGTCCCGAGAACAGGGTGTTGGCGGGACGCTCGAGCGCGCTGTCGGGCGGCAGGACCCCGCCACTGGATTGCATGATGTACGGAGTGCGGTCGACGCCGATCCGATCGAGCCGTTCGCCGAGATTGCCGAGGTACCGTTTCATTACCGGTCCCAGCGCCGCGTTGGCAACGGTGGTGCCCAGACGCTCGAACTCGCGAAACTCGGGCAGCACACGATGCGACGGCCAGATCGAGAGACCGGGCGCGGCTTCGCGGGCGATCTTCTCGGCCAGCAGTTCGTGCGTCGGATTCAGGAAGCTGAACAGGAAACAGATCGCGATTGCATCCACACCCTGCGCGGCGAGCCATGCCGCCGCTTCCCGCACGGCGTCCTCGTCCATGGCAGTGAGCTCATTGCCGGAGGCGTCGGTCCGCTCGGCCACCTCCAGCCGCAGATTGCGAGGGACCAGCGGATTCGGTTTTCGAAAGAACAGGTCATACAGCGACGGCCGGCGTTGCCTGCCCAGTTCGAGCAGGTCTCGGAACCCTCGAGTGGTAATGACGCCGACCTTCGCGGTCTTGCCCTCGATCATCGCGTTGATCGCGATCGTGCTGCCCTGCGCGAAGTACAGCAGCTCGTCCGCGGTCGCGCCTCGATCGCGGAGCAACTCCGCGACCCCCGTGGCGATGGCCTCGGTCTGATCGTCAGGCGTCGTCGGGACCTTTTGCACGTTTGCCTGGCCGCTATCCTCGTCGAACAGCACGAAGTCGGTGAACGTGCCCCCTACGTCCACGCCAAGACGATATCGAGTCAAAAACCGAACCTCCCGTGTACCACTACATCGCCTGCGATCTTCACGAGCGATGGCATGATATCGCATGCTCAGGTAAAGGCGACACAAATGATCGTGCATCGATGTGCATCGTTATAAAATGTACAATCCCTGAATCTTCGCCGGAGGGGTCGTATTCGAGTCCTGATCGTCGCGTCCGCTGCTATCCTCGTGATCTGCGCGTGCTCGTCCCAACCTTCGAGCCCCGATGCAGTGCCGACCCCGACGCCACAAGCCGCCGCCGCGAGCCCAGCGGCGGCTTCGCCGATTCCCGCGACGCCGATCCCTGTCCCGACCACGCAGACGGCGGCCCTTGCGCCAGCGGTTGCTCCACCGGCAGCGCCGGCTCCGAGTCCGCCACCGATAGCCCCGCAAACACCGGTGCCACAGGTGAATGCTCAAGCGCCACCCGCGTCGCCGGCAACGACGCCCGAAGCGAACGCCGCGGTAGCCGGGGCGACGCCGATCCCTGCGCCGCGATCACGGGCTGCCACCGCGGCCGTGCCGGCGCAGAGACCCCTGTTGTCGTGGACACGCCGACATCCGATCCGCCGACGCCGGCGCCAGCTCCGACCGCCACGCCGACCCCGTTCGTCGACCCGACGCCAGAATTGCGCCAGCTAGCGTTCGACTACTGGGCCGCGTTCAACGACTACGACGACGACATTGTGGTGGCCTACCTCGAAGATGGATATCGACAGGAACGGGAGGAGCAGATTCGGACGGACATCGGTCGGATAAAGTTCTTCAGAGTGACCCTCGGCGTCGAAGAGCAGAGCCCGCCGGCGATGATCGATCCCGATCTGTGGGAGATGTACATCAAGATGAAGGAACCCACCGGCACGCGCACCATCCGTATGGAGTTCCAGTTGGTCGGGGGAACGTGGAAGATATCGTACTCTGAAGAGGTCGACGACTGACAACCGTCACCTACCAGCATTCAACTAGCGACAAGCGAAACCAACCCAGGAGCAAACGATGACCGAACGCAATGAACCGACCTAGCTAACCCTCGACCGCTTCGATTGGGAGCCGGACGAATCCGACAAGGACGCGAACTTCAAACATCAGGTCGCGACCTACACACTGGCCGACCCGATGCCCACCATGCGCGGGATGAGCCGAAACTTGAACATACCCGTCGGCTGCATCGCCCGATACATCCTGGTTAAGTGGGCGGCGTCCGGCAGCGACGCACTGCTGCTGGCCGGCCCTGTCGTCGTGAAGCAGATGTCCGAGGTCGTCGACAACGCCGAATCGGCCGGGACTGACGAAGCGAAGCTCGCCGCGTACGAGTCGCTGTCCCAGATCGTTTCCTGGCTCCGAGTCCCGCTCGATGATCCGGACTGGCGTCCGGGCATGACCAATCAAAGCAGTTCCTAGCAAGCGCGCGATCGACTGAGACCATATCGACTGAGACGATCAGGTGACCTGACATGAATGAACCTACGGCCCCCGACGACCTTCGCGCCTGGCTGGCTAGAATTCCGAAGACGGAACTCCACCTTCACCTTGAGGGCGCGATACCTCTCGACGCCATGTGGGAGCTGATCCAGAAGTACGGCGGCGACCCGACTGTCCCGAGCCACGAAGCGCTCGTCGAGCGATTCAACTTCCGAGACTTTCCGCACTTCCTGCAAATGTGGATCTGGAAGAATCGATTCCTCCGCGAGTACGAAGACTTCGAGTACCTGTCAACGGCATTTGCAAAGGATCTTGTTCGCCAGAACATCCGGTACGCCGAGGTGTTCTTCTCGCCGGTGAGGTTCGTCGACGTAGGCCTTCAAACACCGCGACTCTTCGAGTCCATTCGCAACGGGCTGTCATCGGCGCCGGATGTGGAGGTGGCGCTCATCGGCGACCTGGTTCGCGATTACGGCCCGGACCGCGCGATGGCCACGTTGAAGGAGTTCGAGGAAGTCAAACAACACGGCGTCATCGGCATCGGGATAGGCGGTTCCGAGCACAAATTCCCGCCCGAGCTGTTCACGGCGGTATATCGCGAGGCTAGAGAGATGGGCTTTCGGACGACGGCCCACGCCGGCGAGGCGGCAGGCCCGCCCAGCGTGTGGGGCGCTATCCGCGAGCTCGAAGCAGAACGCATCGGCCACGGAGCTCGCTCCATCGAGGACGAGTCGCTGGTCGATTACCTGGCCGATCACCAGATTCCGCTCGAGCTCTGTCCGCTCTCAAACATCAAGACCGCTGTATTCGGCTTAATCGAGAATCATCCGGATAGACGCCTGTACGACCGCGGCGTGCTGCTAACGATCAACACCGACGACCCGATGATGTTCGGCAACTCACTCGGCGATGACTACGCCGCGCTCGTCGAGGTCCACGGGTTCACGCGGGACGAGGTCAAGACGCTCATCTTAAACGGCGTGCAAGCGTCGTGGCTTCCGTCCGACCGCAAGGAGCGATTCGTGGAGGAGTTCACGGCGGAATTCGAGTGATGCATTCGGGATGCTGCATCAAATGGGATCCGCGGCGATGTATAGCTCTTTGGGGGCCTCGGTGAAGTACAAAAACATGGCGGGACACAGCCACCCCTCGAAGTGCTGTGAACGGCGGAGAGATAATGTACCACCAGGGCGGCTCAAGAGCTGAGATGCGGCGCTTGAAAACCGTACCGCCCGTCACCTTCAATCAGGAACGACTCAACCTGACTGAAGGTGGATTGGATGTACAAGGTGGGTATGTACTTCCGTGTTCGCGACAACTATCGGTCGCCAGACGTCCGCAGCGGTTGCACTGCCGCAGACGGCCCGTAGAATTGGCTCATCGAGCCAATATCACGCGGAACCGAGGCCATGGTTTGTCTTGTTTCGCGCCTGACGAGCTATGGTAGTATACGCTCATCGTAGACCTGCTTCCCTCTCCCCGAGGATGGGTCACACTCTTCAGTTCGAGGATCGTGGGGGTGCTCGACATGATTGATCTTTCGTCCGAAATTCGGTTCCGCGCGCCGTCGAATCTCATCGCTTTCGGCTCACTTGAGCGAATGTCGCGTCTCGTTTCCGCGTCGATTGTCGGCGCGATCGTCCTATTGGCTTCGCTGGCGTGCGGCGGTTCGCAGGCCGTCATCATCTTCTCTTCGGACCGGGACGGGAACCTGGAGATCTACTCGTCCGTGATAAGCAGCGGAACCGAGGTCAATCTCACTAACTCTTCGACCGACGAATTCGATCCCGTCTTGTCGCCCAACCGGCGTTTTGTCTCCTTCCTCTCAGGAGAAGAGGGCAATACGGCAGTCGAGGTCATGCGCGTCGACGGCACCGAACGCGGGCGGATTACGCAGTCAGGCGCGGATCATAGCGGGCATAGATGGTCGCCGTCCAACGACCGGATCGCCTTCGCGCGTCGTTCGGGAAGCCAGTCCAATATCTACATGGCCGGAATCGACGGCTCGAAGCTGGCCCTTCTAACGTCGATTGAAGGGCACGATGTTGGCGATTGGTCCGGCAACGGCGACTCGGTTGCATTCGTCGTCGAGGGTGGCGAAAAACAAGGCATCTACGTTCGCAATCCCGATGGTGTGAACGAATTCCAGAGGACGATGAACCCCGACTACAGTCCCATCTGGTCGCCCGACTCTCGCTGGCTGGCATTCCTGTCGACCCGGGACGGCAATCCCGAGATTTACGTTATGGACTCCGACGGCAACAATCTGCTGCGAGTCACCGAAACCGATTCCGACGAGTACGACATATCCTGGTCGCCCAACAGCCAGTCGATCTTGTTTGTTTCGGAGCGGGACGGCAACCCGGAGATTTACACGGCGTCCAAAGACGGCGGCCGCCAGACGCGCCTCTCGTTCAACACCGTCGTGGACATGCAGCCCGCGTGGTCGCCGACCGGCAAGCAGATCGCGTTCGTCTCGTACCTGGACGGCGACGCGGATATATTCACGATGAACGCCGAAGGCAAAGACCAAAAGCGCATCACCAGCAACAACGCCGCCGACACCAACCCGACGTGGTAAGGCGATCGCCATCCGCCGAGGCGCCTCTGCGAACGCAATGGAACCACTCGTAGACAACGGCGCGCCGGATCGATCCTTTCACGTCGTCAGCAAGTCCGGGACTCGAAAGGACGCCGTTGCGGTCGTCACGGGGAGCCAGCGGTATTCCGTCGACGTCACTCTGCCTCGGATGCTGCACGGGCGCATCCTCGGCAGCCCGCACGCCCACGCCCGCATCAAATCCATCGACACCAGCAAAGCTGAAGCCATGGGCGCCGTGTGCATTACCTTCGCCGACGTTCCCCAAACCCGTTTCAACGAGCGCATCATCACGGCGCCTTCCGTGCTCCACAAAGACAACCACGTGCTGGCTGACAAAGTCCGGCGGATTGGCGAGGCCGTCGCTGCCGTCGCCGCTGAGACCGAGCTGCTCGCGGAACAAGCCGTGCGGGCCATCGACGTCGAGTACGAAGTTCTGCCCGCGGTCGTCGGTCCGTTCGAGGCGATGGCGCCGGGCTCCGAGCTCATCCACGACACCATAGATTGGGGCGACGCGGAGATTGCGGTCGAGAACAATGTCGCGTGTACGCGCGACATCGATGAAGGCGACGCGGGCACGGCGTTCGACGACGCGGACGTAGTCGTGGAGGGCGTCTTCAGCACGCCTAAGATTCATCACATGCAACTCGAGCCGAAGACCGCCATCTGTCGTCCGGAGCCCGACGGCGGATTGACCGTCTGGGCTACGACGCAGTCGATTCACAACGTGCGCATCTTGTTGGGACAGATCTTCGACATCCCGCTCAGCAAGATCGATGTCAGGCGCATTCCCATCGGCGGGACGTTCGGGTCCAGCATCCAGATGAACCCGCCGATCCCGATCAGTGTGGCGTTGGCGCTCAAGGCGTGGCGGCCTGTGAAGCTGGCGCTCACTCGCGAAGAAGACCTCAACAACCACACGAAGTACGCGTCGCATATACAACTCACGTTGGCGGCAACCAACGACGGCACGCTGACCGGCGCCGACATGGTCCTGACGGCCGACATCGGCGCTCACAACATCCAGGCTTTTTCGTATTTGGGCGTGTGTATCGGCTGGATGATGTCGCTCTACAAGATCCCCAACGTCCGGTACCGAGGGACCGCGGTCTACACGAACAAGGCCCCCTCGTGCGCGATGCGCGGTTTCGGCAGTCCCCAGGTGACGTTCGCCGTCGAGTCTCTGATGGACGAGCTCGCCGAACGGCTCGGCATCGACCCGATCGAATTGCGCCTGAGGAACTACATCGGGATGGGCGAAACGTTTTGGGGACAGGGACCGATGGTCCGCACGGTGGTCGAAAGCGACGGTGTACCCGAACTCCTGGCTCGTGGCGCAGAGAAGATCGGCTGGAACGACCGCCCGGCGCCTGGATCGCAGTCGGGCCGGCGGCGTCGCGGCATCGGCATGGCTCGCGGTTTCCATACGTCGAGCGCCGGAGCGCCCCAACCGGGCGATGTGATCGACTTCTCCGGCGCCATGGTGAAGATCAACGAGGATGGTTCGGTGGATGTGGCCAGTGCGGTGGTCGACCACGGCGGCGGCACCCACGACGCCATCGCGACGCTGGTAGCCGAAGCGCTGTGCATGCCGGTGGCAAGAGTGAATGTTGCGCCCGGCGGTACGCGTTCGACGATTTACGATGTAGCCACGCATGCATCGCGAGGGGTCTACGCGGGTGGCGGATCGGCGTTGAGAGCAGCGGTGAAAGTGAAGCAAGAGCTCCTGGAGACCGCCGCGCGATTCATGAGCGTCGAAGCCGAGACGTTGTCTCTCGACCGCGACGACGAAACCGGCGAAGCTCTCATCTCAGTCGATGGATATCCGAACGCTCGAATGACGATCGCCGAGGTGGTTCGTCGTAGTTGGGCCGAGAGCTCGAAGACCATTGCGGCCGTGGAGAGCTACCGCCCGCTGACGGGTCCTCCTGCCTACGTTGCCGTGTTCGTCGAGGTCGAAGTCGACACGTGGACCGGCGCCGTCCGCACCATGAGAGCGGTGTCTGGCGCCGACTCAGGCACGATCATCAACCCGGACCTAGCCTCAGGTCAGCTCGAAGGCGGTCTGTTGCAAGGCGCGGGATTCGCCCTCCACGAAGACGCTCAGTGGGATCGGCATGGCCGGCTCCACTCAGACGGTTTCATGACCGATGCGAAGATACCGGGCGTTCTCGAAGGCGCGTCAATCGGCGAGACCGATACGTTTTTCGCCGACACGTACGAACCCAACGGCCCGTTCGGAGCGAAAGGCATCGGCGAAGCCGCGACCAACCCGGTCGCCGCCGCATATGCCAGCGCTGTCCACAATGCGCTGGGTGTCAGGTTCTACGACCTGCCGATCACGCCGGAGAAAGTCCTCGAAGCCCTCGCCGCATCGCGAAACTCAGCCGAAACGCGTCCATCATGAACCCGATGACGAACACGCGCCTGTTGCGACACGGATTCGAGTACCGAGAGCCGACCTCCGTTGATGAGGCGGTTTCGCTGCTCGCGATTCGCGGCGACCAGGCTCGCGTACTCGCTGGCGGCACGGACCTCGTCGTGCAGATGAAATTGGAGCGCGTCGCGCCCCAACTTCTCGTGAGCGTCAAACGAATTCCCGAACTTGCCGAGATTGCGGTCCACGACGCGGGCGTCCGCACCGGCGCGACGGTCTCGATTCGCGATATCGGCGCCGATGAGACGATCCGCGCCCGGTACGCGGCCCTGGCCGAGGCGTGTGCTGCCTTCGGCTCCGCGCAGATCGAGGTTATGGGAACGATCGGCGGCAACATCTGCAACGCGTCGCCGGCGGCCGACACAGTTCCCGCGCTGATCGCGCTCGACGCCGAGGCGGTCATTCGCGGACCCAACGGAGAACGGCGTGTGCCCGTCGAGTCGTTCGCGACGGCGCCTGGCGACACGGTCCTGCGCAACGATGAGATGCTGATCGCTGTTGACATCCCTGCCGCCAAAACGGGCTCGGGCAGCGCATTCTTGAAGATCGGCAGAGTCGCAGCCGACATCGCCAAGGTGAACGCGGCTGTGGCAATCGTGCGAGATGGAGATCGAGTAATCGACTGCCGGATCGCCCTCGGATCGGTCGCTCCCACGGTCGTTGGAGCTCGCCGCGCAGAGGCCGCACTGACCGTGAATACGTTCAGCGCTAAATTTTTGTCAGAAGCCGCCAGGCTCGCCGTGGAGGATGCAACCCCAATCGACGATGTTCGCTCTACAGCCTCATATCGTCGCGAAATCGTCCGTGTTTTGGTCCACGACGGCTTGCTCTCCGCCTGGGATCGCACCGGACAAATGACACCCAGAGCGCCTTTGTCTGGTTTTGTCACCAAACTGATCATCGCGCGCCGAGCCGAACCGCGGAACATGCCGAACGACCTCCGCATGACCGTGAACGGCCAAGACCGATCATTCAGCGTCGCGCCCAATGACCTGCTGTACGGCGTCTTGCGCGACGACCTGGAGCTGACCGGCGCGAAGTACGGCTGCGGCATCGGCGAGTGCGGAGCGTGCACCGTCCGAGTCGACGGAAAACCCGTGCTTTCGTGCCTGACCCTTGCCGCCTCCGTCGACGGCTCGAACGTCACGACGGTCGAAGGGCTCCAGCGACCGACCGGCGAGCTCGACGAACTGCAAGACGCGTTTATAAAGCACTCGGCGTTCCAATGCGGCTACTGCACCCCCGGCATCCTCATGGCCGCCCGAAGCCTGCTCGACGAGAACCCTCAACCGACCGAAGAGACGATCCGCCGTTACCTCCGAGGCAACCTGTGTCGGTGCACGGGCTACCAGAGCATCGTCCGCGCCATCCTGAGCGTAGGCAGCCGGGATCGCCCGAATGTGAGATGATGCGCGCGAGGAATCGTACCTTGCTCCGTGGCGCGATCAAACACCCTAAAAGTGCGCTGACTTTTCATGCTGCCTGAATTCGAATACCACAGACCAAACTCGCTGGCCGAAGCCCTCGACCTGATGGCCGATGGGCGGTCCGACGTCAACCCGCTTGCCGGCGGAACCAACCTGGTCGTGGACATGCGTAGCGGTCGTGACACACCCGGCGCCCTGATCGACCTTCGACACATCGACGAGTTCAAGGGCGGACACGATATCAGCATCCAACGATTGGTCGAGCAGATCCAAGGCGGCTGCAACGCGATCTCCGACCTTCTCGACGGTCAGACAGTCGAAGATTTCCACCCAATTCGCATGTACTCCGGCAAGCGCGATCCCAGGCGGGCTTTGCAGGGTAAACGGGTAATGTTCAGGGGACAACCTCGTCGCGTAATGGTGGCTCCATGCGGCTCACGTCTATCCACCATCGTCGGGGAATCCATTCGCAAGCGATCGCCCAAACGACGATAGCCAAGCTCACCCATGCTCCGCCGACTGCACGAATTACGGGCCCGACCACGTGGTTGGGTCCGTATTATTGAGCTACGTGTTTCTTGGACTTTCGATTCTGCCGCCGTGTATACGGCGGAGCTTGACCCCTCGGCGCCTACGTTTCTGTGGGGCGGCGGGCGGAGGCTCGCAGGTCGTCGATGGATGCTGAGCGTTCGACTATTACGTCGACGACGGACGGCTTGCCCGAGGCGAAGGCTTCGCGCAGCGCTCCGGCGAGGTCCTTCGAGTCGTTGACCTGAATTCCGAAGGCGCCCATGCTTCTGGCCAGCGCCCCGTGGTCGGTCTCGATGAACTCGGAGACGATGCGACGGTCCCCCTGGTGGTTCTTGACCATGCCCAGAGCGGAGTCGTTCAGCACCACGTACACGACCGGCAGGTCGTACTGGAGCGCGGTGTTGATCGCGTGGACGGACATCATGAACCCGCCGTCGCCCGTCACGCCGACCACCGGTTTGTCCGGGTAGGCGAGCTTTACTCCCAGCGCGGCGGGCAGGCTCCAGCCCATCCCGGCCGTGCCTCCTGGCGCGTAGAAAGTCTTGTGGCTTTGCGACTGGAAGTAGTGGGCCATCCAAACACGGTTGTTGCCCGCGTCGAGCGTGAACAGCGTCGACGGGTCGACTGTCTCTTGCAGGATGCGCACCAGTCGCTGCGGCATCACTGGCGAAGAGTCTTGCAATAGGACTGGGTCATCGTAGTAGCCTAGCGAACGTTTTCGCTCGCTGATCCGCGCTGCTTTCGGGTTGGTGTCGACGGGTGAGCTCTCGACGACCTCGGCGCTCGCGTCTTGGATCTTCTGGAGGATTTCGCCAGCGTCGCCGACGAGCCCGATATCGATCGGGAAGGTCCAACCGGCGTTGCGTTCGTCGATGTCGATCTGGATGATGGTTTGCCGTTTCGGGTCGAACACGGCCGGGTTCTCGCCGACGGTGTCCTGCGGGGTCAGCTTGGCCCCGACCACGAGGACAACGTCCGCGTCGCCAACTGTGGCGTTCGCCGTCGGCCGGCCGTAGACGCCAACCATGCCCACCGCAAGCGGATGGGTCTCGGGAATCGAGCTCTTTCCTTTATATGATGTCGCGACGGCCATGCCGAGCGTTTCCGCGAGCTCGCGCACCTGACCGTGGGCGCCGGACATGTGGACCCCGTTGCCAGCGATCATCACTGGCCGCTCCGCCTTCACTAGCATCTCGACGGCCTTGTCGATGTCCTCGGTTCGCGCGGTTGGCGTCGCCGTGGCGAGGTATCCTTGCGTCGGATGGATGAACGGCGGCGACTCGACATCGACGTCGCCGGCAATGGCCGCGCTGCGCATCAACACGGTCGCCGGTCCGGGCCTGCCGCTGGTTGCGTGCTTCAGCGCCAGCTGGAGGCCAATCACCGCTTCCTTCGGATTCGTGGCCAGCGTCGTGAACTTGGTAATGCTCCGGAAGATGCCGAGAAGATCGATGCTGCCGTATTCGCCGGCGCCGGATTGGTTTGCTGCGTGCTGGGCCATGCCGGAGTCGGACGTGTCGGTGAGTACGATCATCGGAGAGCTGCTGAGGTTCGCTTCCATGATTCCGAACGTGGCGTTGGAGCCGATGAACAATCCTTGACCCATGACGACAGCAGGTTTCCCGGTGGCTCGACCATACGCGTCCGCCATGATGGCCGCGGCCTGTTCATGGCGCGCCAGCACTGGCTTCACGCGATCGGACATGTCGTAGAGTGCGTTGTAGATCTCGCCGGTCCCGCCGCCCGGAATCCCGAACACGTACTGCACACCGGCTTCGTCCAGGACATTTGCCATCAGTTCCGAGGCTTTGGTCATTTCGAATCCCCTTTGAGATTGGCCGCCGGTCTCCTTCACCGCCACACGCCGCAACATCGTCCGAGACCGAGTCGAGTGTATTCGGGCGGGCAATCGGTGTCAATCCAGCGACCACCGCAGGGTTTAGGCACGGCGTTACATGTCCGATCAGCACCTCATTTCCTCTGATCATTCGATGTAACAGACCATCACCGAACCTCGTCATCCGAACATTCGGACAACGACATCTCGGGCGTCGGTGTGCTTGCCATCTGGCGGATGTCGACCGGGATTTCACGCCTGCTGGGCGGGTTCGGAGCGATCAGCGTGTCGGATGAAATGCGCGTTGCGGATTGAGTCGAGCACTCGATCATCACGCGAATAGCAGAGACTAGGCCTGGCGCCAGGACACTAGGCGGCCTACCGGGGGTTCATGACATCAAAATCAAACCTGCGGATGATGTGCGCGGCTCAGCCAGTACCCATAATAGATTCCATAAATGCTGACAATCCATGAATAGGTTGGGTTGTCGGTCCAGGGGGGAAGGCAATGCAGCATGTCTTACTAATCGGGCTGAATCACAACAGAGCTCCGATTGAGGTTCGTGAAACTGTATCGTTTTCCAAAGACCAGCTCCCCGCGGCCTTGAGTCAGCTCAATGAATTCGCCAAAGAGGCGGTGATCGTTTCAACGTGCAACAGGACCGAGATCTACACGGTCACCGACGACATAACGGAAACGAGCAACCTGGTCCGATCCTTCCTCGCAGAATTTCATGATGTCTCGCGTGGTGAGATCTCGCCGTACCTGTATGAACTCACCGACACCGAGGCCGTCCGGCACGTGCTGAACGTCACCTCCGGGATGGACTCGTTGGTCCTAGGCGAGCCGCAGATACTCGGTCAGGTTCGCGACGCCTACACCGCGGCGGTCGAGGCGAGGTCCGCGAGGATCGGCTTGTCGAAGCTGTTTCACAAAGCCCTTCGAGTCGGGAAGAGAGCGCGTCGAGAGACGGACATCGGACGTCATGCGATGTCGGTCAGCTACGTCTGCGTCGAGCTCGTCCGCAAAGAGCTGGGCGAGCTTCGAGATCACTCAGCCCTGCTCGTCGGCGTCGGCGACGCGGGGAAGCTCGCATGCCAGGCCCTCGCGAAGGCTGGCATCGGGCAGATCAACGTAACGAACCGAACCTACGAACGCGCGCAGGACCTCGCCGACAAGCTCGGCGGAGTGGCCCTGCCGTTCGAGCAGCTAAACGAGGCGATGTCCCAGGCGAGCATCATCATCACCGCCACCGGGTCATCCAGTCACGTCATCAATGCCGCTTCCGTCCGCGAGGCAGTGGAGCAACGCGACGGCGAGCCGCTGGTGCTCATGGACATCGCGGTGCCCAGGGACGTCGAGCCCGAGGTCGGTAGCATTCCGGGCGTCAGTCTGTTCGACATCGATGACCTCAAGGCCGTGTCGATTTCGAACCGCGAACAGCGCGAGGCGGAAGCCGAAAAAGTCGAGGAAATCATCGATGCCGAGATCTCTGAGTTCTCCGGATGGTGGGCATCGCTGCCTGCAGAGACGACGATAGCAGCTCTCCACGGGCAGGCCGAAGACCTCCGGCAACGCGAGCTCGCCAGGTTCCTGAGGGCCGAAAATCGGTTGACCGATCAGCAGCAGATCATCCTCGAAGAGATGAGCCGTTCGCTGGTCAAGAAACTGTTACACTACCCGTGTGCTTCACTGCGCGGCGACGGTCAACCGACCGACGTCGACACGGTGGGCAGGCTGTTTAAACTTGCGAGTTCAGATGTGGAAAGGTAGCGGTACGTGCTAAACGTAAGCAGGCTTTTGTGCGGAACGACGGCCCCCGGAGACGGCATCCGGTACGGCGAAGCGCCAACCAGACCCGATTCGATCCCCCGCATGGGCTCCATTCACGGCAAACCCGTCGTCGTGTGGAACATAACCCGAACCTGCAACCTCCACTGCCTCCACTGTTACGCTGAGGCCAAGGAACAGCTTTTCCCAGGCGAACTCACTCACGAACAAGCCGAAGTCGTTGTCGACGACCTCGCGCAGTACCAGATTCCCGTCCTCCTCTTTTCCGGCGGCGAGCCCCTGATGCGATTCGACATCATGGACCTCATTACCCGCGCACGAGAGAGCGGACTGCGGCCCGGACTCTCGACCAATGGGACCGCCATCACTCCTCAGGTGGCCGCCGAGTTGAAGCGTGCAGGCCTTACATACGTCGGAATCAGCATCGACGGGCTCAAGGCCGTCAATGACAAGTTTCGAGGCAAGAAAGGCGCGTTCGACGACGCCCTGGCCGGCATCCGAGCTTCTTTGGCCGAAGATTTTCGGCTGAGTCTGCGGTTCACGCTGACCCGACACAACCTCGCCGACCTCGACGCGATCTTCGATCTGGTCGAACAAGAAGGTATAACGCGGGTTTGCATCTACCACCTGGCCTACGCAGGGCGCGGGAACAAGCTGCTGCCCTTCGACCTGTCCCACGAGGAAACCCGAGATGCGATGGACCTGATATTCCGTCGTACGATCGACTTCCACGAGCGAGGCAAGGAACTCGAGATACTCACCGTCGACAACCATGCCGACGCCGTATACCTGCATCATTGGGTCAAAGAGAACATGCCGGACCGCATGGAAGAGGTCACCCGCCTGCTTAGCCGCAACAAAGGCAACAGCTCGGGGCGCGGGATCTCCTGCATCGACAACGTCGGCGACGTTCATCCGGACCAGTTCTGGCGGACGGCAACCGTCGGCAACGTGCTCGAGCGCCCGTTCAGCGAGATCTGGCAGGACGACAGCGTCGAGCTTCTTCACCAGCTGCGCAACCGCAAAGAACTGCTCAAAGGCCGATGTGGCCAATGCAACTTCGTGGACCTCTGCAACGGCAACCTTCGCGTGAGGGCGGAGAGCGCCGCGGGCGACACGTGGGCCGAAGACCCGGCATGCTACTTGACCGAAGAAGAACTCGGTATCGCCGATCTCGCGACGCAGACGGTTTAGCGTCGCGTCTTCCGGCCCGACAGCACGATAGATCTGAGGCCCCGCAGGGAGTCGCATTTCGCGCTGGACGGACCTGCAGGAGTCACAGTTTGACGTCAACACACAGCAGAGGCCCCGGCCGTGGCGGTCCGCCGATGGTGGATATGGACCGCGATCCGGTCGTTGTTTTTTGGGAGGTCACGCAGGCCTGCGCTCTCGCGTGCGTCCATTGTCGAGCCGAAGCCCAGCCCAAGCGGCATCCGCTCGAACTCAGCGACGAAGAGTCGATGCAAGTTCTTGAAGACCTAACCGGCTTCGATCACTCCCCGATCGTCGTCCTCTCGGGCGGCGACCCGTTCATGCATCCGAACCTGTTCAACATGGTCGAGCGCGGCGTCGAGTTGGGATTGACCATGTCCGTGGCGCCAGCCGCCACCGCGTTGCTGACCCGTCAGCGACTGCAGAAGCTCGTGGACCTGGGCGTGTCCCGGATTTCGTTGAGCTTGGACGGCTCCACCGCCGAAGCCCACGACGCTTTCCGGCGAGTCGACGGCTCGTTCGATCGAACCATGCAGGGCATGGCGCTGGCCCGCGAGGTCGGACTCGAGTTTCAAATCAATACGACGGTGTCTCGCCAAACGGTCGACGATCTGCCCGCGATAGCCGAGTTGCTCGTCTCGTCAGGCACCGTTGTATGGGATGTCTTCATGCTGGTGCCGACTGGCAGAGGCAAAACCGACGACGTAATATCGCCCGAAGAGCACGAGCGCGTCTTCGGTTGGCTGTACGACATGTCCGGCACGGTCCCGTACATGGTCAAGACTACATTGGGTCAGCACTATAGGCGCGTCCAGGTGCTGAAGCGCCTCGCCGCCGAAGGCAAAACCGACGTCGAGCTCACGCCCGACTTCGTGAAGAGCATGTATCGGGGCATTCCGACAAACGACGGTCGTGGCATCCTGTTCATTTCGCATCTCGGCGAAGTCCATCCGAGCGGGTTCCTGCCGGTCACCGGCGGCGACGTTCGCAAGGATTCGATTGTCGACGTGTACCGAAACGCAGAGATTTTCCGTTCGCTCAGATCGCCGTCACAGCTCAAAGCCAAGTGCGGACGGTGCCCGTTCAACACGATTTGCGGTGGCTGCCGAGCCCGCGCTTACGGCACGACCGGCGACTACCTCGAGCACGAAACCTTCTGCGTCTTCCAGCCAGGTGAAGGGGCGCACGCCACTGGCGACGCGAAGGTCCTGCGAAGGTAAATATTCGCGCTCCGTCAAATTCGAGGAGTCGACGCAAGGCATCACGATGAGCCGCCGAACCGGCTAAGTAGACGATGAGTTGGGTCAGTCTCCGATCGCACCTGATGAGCCTGTTTCACAGGCCGTTGATTCTAGGCGCCGCGATCTTTCACGAGCGTCCTCGCCCTGATGGCGTACGTTACACAGGAAGCTGCGCGTTCGCTGGTACATCGCATCATGCAAGACTGACTCTCCGTCGCGTCCACCGTCGCCGGAAGCCTCGACGAAGTCATCCGTTTCTCATCAGGCGGCTCGTACAGTCACCAGACGCCGCCAGCCATAAAATCAGCCATGATCCACTCCGGATCCCGACGTTCGAATCGAACGCAGTCCCCCGCATCCATCGGCTCTGCCGCGTATTCGGTCCTTGGAAATACGACGATTGATGCGGCGTTTCGCATGTCGTGGAGTCGGGCATGGCGCCGGATTAAGCCTGGCTGGCTCCCGTCTGACAACGTCGACCTACTTCGGAGGGTCGTTGAAAGCGGCGAAAGGGGGGGCGCTAGGCGATGCATATGAGCGGCGTACGGGGAAGTTTGCTAACCGGAGAGAGGCGACGCTCGCTGATCGGGGTCGCTGGTGTGAGCGAGTCACGTAACTGAGGACTGGCCTCAGCAGTCTCCGAGGACGGCGATTACTTCGCCAGTCTCTTCGTACATGCGCCACTTGCCACGCGTAACCGGGTCAGTGACGGTCCACTCTCGGTTGCCTCTCTCGTGGTGATCGTCGGTCCAGGTCACGCGCATCCAGGTCGCGTCGAACTTCGAAACATTCGGCAGATACTTATCCGCTGACTCGCAGTTCTCAAGTATGTCATCCGCGACCAAGGCGATCGCTTGTTGTCGATCGAATTTCGGAGTGCTGTCGAGCGCGACCGCCGTTCTCGTTTCCTCGGTGGTCGCCAATTTGCGCTCGGTGAACGGCATCTTGCCGACGGACGCGAACGCGACCAAGACGACCCCGATGGCGATGACAATGACCCAATTAAGCAAGGGGTCGCTCCTGCGGATGTTGACCTGAAATCATGGCGAGCATAGGCATTTCAGAGTATAACAAATCCTGAATCGGCTTTCATATTCCACGCGGCCAGAAGCGAACGGAGAAACGAACGGTGAAAACGGTGAACGCGGCCTCGAGTTTGATGGACACGACGCCACGCATTGCGGAAGGCGTCGTTCGACGAGCATCCGGCAACGTTGACGCCGAGCCCTGTCGTCTAGATCTGGCGCAACCGTGGATCCCACCGGTCCCGGAGCCAGTCGCCAATGAAGTTGAACGACAGCACGGTGAGGAAGATGGCCATGCCGGGAAAGAACGCGACCCACCAAGCGGAGCCGAGGTACTCTCTACCGTTCGAGATGTCGGCGCCCCATGAAGGCGTAGGAGGCGGCACACCAGCCCCCAGGAATGACAGGATGCTCTCCGACAAGATCGTATTTCCAACCTGAAGCGTGGTCGCAACGACGACTGTGTTCGAGACAGCCGGCAAAAGGTGCTTGAACATGATTCGAGGCGTTGACGCCCCGGCGACGGTGGCGAGCGCAATATAATCGAAGTTCCGGACTTGAAGCGTTTGACCTCGCACCAATCGCGCTATTCCCGCCCAGGCTCCGAGTGCGAGTACGAACGCGACAACGGCGAAACTCTGGCCCATTACGAACACAAGCGCAATTGCAAGCAATAGGTACGGAATTGCATTGAACACGTCGACGACACGCATTATCAATTCGTCGACCATGCCTCCGAAGTAACCAGCCGTCAGCCCCACGCTGGTTCCGAACACGGTCCCAACGACGATCGCGACTGCGGCCAAACTAAGCGACAGGCGTGCTCCGTAAACAATTCTGCTCAACAGATCGCGCCCGAGTTGATCGGCGCCCAACACGAATGTATACACCTCGGCTTTTGGTCCGAGCGGAATGCCGTTGGTGTTGCAGGACTCGAACTTGTTCGAGAGCTGACCTTCTTCGCACGCCGCACGCCAGGGGGGCGCCCCGAGCACGGCCCGCAACTGGTCTTTTTCAGGATCGTACGGCGCCACCCAGGGAGCGAAGATAGCACACGTTATCAGCGTGCCAAGAATCAACATTGGGATGATGGGCCATCGTCGCAACACATAAAACGTTTGCTGTAGGGTCGATACCTTCCCCAGTTCCGAGATGTCGGACGACGATAGTTGGCGGGCGGGAGTGGTCAAATGAAGTCCTTAGGAGTATCGAATCCGAGGATCGATGAATGCGTACAGGATATCAATAATGAAGATCGCGAACACGTAGACAAGGGTGAACACGAGAACGGCCCCGGTCATCAACGGGAAGTCGTTGTTGATAATCGAGGTGTAGGTCATCTGTCCCAGACCCGGCCATGCGAACACGGTCTCCGTGACGACGGTCCCGCCGATGAAGCCAACCAAAATCAGCGCTGAGAATGTCAGCGGCGGGATCAACGAGTTCTTGAAAGCGTGTTTCCAGATCACCGCGTTTGCGCCGACGCCTTTTGATCGAGCTAATTTAATGTATTCGGAGTCCAGCACTTCCAGCATCGAAGATCGTACGAGGCGCATAAGTCCCGCGGATGCCAGCCAGCCGAGTGTTACCGCGGGCATGATGAAATACTGAATGCGGCCGTACCAACTTGTTGCATCGTGGCCGCGCGTGCCTGACGGAAGCCAGTCCAAATTCACAGCAAATATCAAGATCAACATTATGCCGAGCCAGAACGGTGGCAAGGCTTGCCCAAAGACGGCGAACGTTCTACCGATGACGTCCCAGATTGTTCCGCGCTTGACTGCGGACAACACGCCGAGCGGTATGCCCGTTATCAGAACAAATAGCGTCGCGGACAGCCCGAGTTGTAGGCTGGCCGGCGCAAAGTCGAGCACCATTTCCAGCACAGGTTTACTGGTCTTGAGAGAAGTGCCAAAGTCGCCCTGGAAGACGCCTTTGCCTATCCAAATCAAATATTGAACGATTACCGGTTTGTCCAGGTGGAATGCGTCTCCCCACGCCTCCCATTGCTCGGGCGAGACGTACCCTACATTCAACATCACATTGCGAGGATCACCTTGGAATCGTGACAGCGAGAACACAATCAAAGTCGCCGCAAGAACGGAGACGATCAGGAAGATGAATCGCCTGATGATGAACTTTTTCATGGAGATCGACTCCAGCAGCGCCTAGTCGCTACTAATGAGCGTACTACCGGCGCCCCGTTTCATCAGAAGTTGGGGCGCCGGTTACTTCAGTCGTTCAGCCTGTAAAAGGCCGTTTTGCTACCTCTTCGCGGGAATGATCGTCTCGAATGAGTTTGGCAGTTCCCACGGAGCGAGGTTCCAGCTCTCGATGGTGTCGGGGTTAAATCCGATCAACGCGGGCACTTCGACGACACCGCCGGTCAGGACCATGTCGTATGCCCAGTCTCTGATGCGGTGGCGGGAATCGATGTTCTCGGGCGAGCCTTTCGCCTGAATGCGCGTCTCTTCCCGGTTGTCCCAGTGCAAGTTGTCCTCGATGCTGGGATTCCATCCGCCAGCCGGGAGCGGCCACAGGCCGCCACCGGGGAGCGTGCCGCCTACGTCGCTGACGCGGCCGTCTTTGCTGGTCGGGCCCCATCGGGTCATCCATGGCACGTGAAGCGTACGGTTCAGCATTGTCGGTCGACGCGAGGAGTACTGCGTGCTGTCGATGAACGGATCGAGATCAAGGTTCTCTTTCCATTGTCCGACCATGGCTTCGCAAACCTCGAGTGAGGTTCCATTGCCCTGCGAGCAGAAGAACTCGAACCGGAAACCAGGCTGGACGCCGGATTCCGCCAACAGCGCCTTGGCCTTGTCCGGGTCAAACGCATAGGACCAGGCCGCGTCATACTCGGGATGCAGTTGATGGAGTCCGAGTCCGGGGTACGAACCTCCGTAAACGGCTCCTCCATAACCACCGGTGACCGAGCTGGCGATGAGCTCGCGGTCGATCGAATACACCAAAGCTTGACGGAAGGCCTTGGCCTTCAGCATGGACGGGGTCGTGTAGGAGAACTTGTCCGTGTCCTTGTTGTCGAAGCCGACGGAGTCCGGTGTGAACTCAACGGTGTCGCCGTCAAACGTAAACGAGAAGTTTGTCATCTGGCAGCCGGCGCCAGGGGTGTCTTGGATCGCGGGGTCGGACCTGTCGATGCCAATGCACTCAATCCTGGGGTCGCCGATCCACGGATAGCTGTCAGTAGGGAGAAAACCCCCTCGAATCATCGGTTGGCCGGACAGGTCGTCGTCCCCGAGGGTAGATCCCGGCGGGTACGCGAACGACCAGTTGTTGCCGGCGAAGTAGAAGAAGTTGCCGTTGATGGCGTCGAGTCCCTCGTGGAACACGAATCCGTCCTTCTCCAACCGACCTACGTCTTGAATCGAAGCCTGCGCGATGTCGGCTGCTCCGGTTTGGAGCATCGCTGAGCGCTGTTGTGCTTCGTTGGCCTGGATGAACACGATTCTGTCGAACAGAGCGTTCTGGCGCCAGTGGTCAACCCTTGCCTCGGCTTCGATGCGCTCGGCGGGCAGCCACTCGTGCACGACGAAGGTGCCGGTTCCGTGGGCTATGCCGAACGTGGAACCGAGCTCGTCATAAAGGGTCTTGGACTGCATCCAGATGGCGTCCTGGCACATCGACGAGGCGTCCTGGAGGCCGTCAGACCTGAATGCTCGCGCAGGGGCCTCGACCGTATACGTGTCGATGGCGCTCCAGGGCATGTAGTACTCGTACGCCTGGGACGAGTTCGAGTTGGTCGAACTGATATTCTCCGCGCCGGCGTCGTTCATCGACCATGCGATGTCTTCGGCGGTCATGTTGCCGATGTTGACCAACTCGCCATCGATGGACCGATAGAAGTCAACGTCGTCTCGCAGGTGAACAATCATCCTCCCCTGATTGGCGGGGTCGGACAGGTCGGCTTCGTCGAAGAGCTCAAGCTTCTTGCCGTCCATCGTGACGGTCCCGCCGCCCTTCTTCGGGAGTTCCCATTCCCAGCCGGTGGCTAGATAAGGAGCGTGGCACGCGGTGCCAACGGACCGGATTGGGAATCCTTGAGCGTCGTAGGTTGGCTCCCAGCCCAGTAGGGGCTCCATGAAGCCATAGAAGCCGTGGAACAGAATGTCTGGCCACGTGCCTTTGCCCATCTCAAACAGCGGCGTGCCGACGTTGTCGAACACGACCGTGATGGTCTGGCTCACTCGAGCGGTCTGCACCGCTGGCGCCTGAGCCGCCGGTGCTGCCGGTAGCGGCACTGGCGTCGCTATGGCTCCAGCCTGTACCGGGGACCCGGGCGCTGCCGGCGCTGCTGGCGCCGCTGGCGCTGGCGCTGCCGGAGCCTGTGGCGAACCGGGCGCGGCTGACGGTGCTGGCGCTGACGGTGCTGGCGCTGACGGCGCAGGCGCTGACGGCGCGGGCGACGCAGCATCGTCGCTGTCATCGCTGGCGCATGCGATCGCGAATAATGCGACTAGGCTCGCGATCAACACAAGCCACAGCTTCGCACTCTTAAATCCCAACGAGATCATCGCTAAACTCTCCTTCGCTTTTTACAATTCATTTGTCGAGTTACCACCGTATTCCAATTTGCCGTATGCCGTTCGATGTGCTCCGGGTTCTTATCCGAGCCTACCCGAAGTGCGACGATAACCGCACTTCGGCACAAGCGTCATGTTTACATCACTGCCCCAAATTTGTCAAATCCCGCTTCACTAATGCATGGGCTCCCCGAACTCGAAAAACCCAATATCCGTGCCTGACGGAGTGCACATATTGGCAATTTAACGTCCCGAAGGGAGACATGCTGCCAAAGCAATCATGCGGTCGAGGAGCCAGCGAAACGCAGCTCGTTTCACGCCCCGAAACGAGCCTAGTACGAGTTAGTGCACATGACAGCAATTAGCAACACATATGGCCGCGGCTTGTTCCTAGGCTCGACGCGAACCCACCGCGATTGATGAATACCGAATCATGCCTGACGGGGAGATTCGTTGATCTCGATGGATCGTTGCTCGCACCCGCTATCACGGCATCCGTGACCTCGTCCTGAGGTGGACGTGTGTTTCGAGGCCGACCGTCTCGCCGAGGCGACCCTCGTCGATCTGACGCGTGGTATACTCCGGCACACCCGCGACCCAATCAGAAGGTTTCCGAGCATACTCGCATTTCCGAAGAGACACTCAAAATGAAGCTGGAATTGGGCTCTTTTGAAGTCACCGACATCGTCTTTTCCGACAAGACGAGCTTCTCGCATGGCACACTGACCGTCGATGTTGACAAGGTGCGAGATCTGGTCTTGGAAGACGCCAACTTCAGCGGCGTCAAACTTCATCTGGCACGGCCTGGCGAATCCGTCAGGCTGGTCAACGTGCTGGATGTCGTGGAGCCTCGATTCAAAGCATCGGGTCAGGGCCGCGTGTTTCCAGGACTCCTCGGACCGCCCTCGATGGTCGGTTCAGGCAGAACGCACCGCCTCTCCGGCGTAGCCGTGGTCGAAACGAGCCAAGCATTGCCGGGCGAACCTAGTTTCTGGCGCGACTCGATGCTGGACATGTCCGGCCCGGGAGCTCAGTACAACCAGTTCGCGGACGTGCTCAACATCGTGCTCGAACTCGAACCCAGGACCGAGTTCAGCGCGGAAGAGCGCGAACAGCTCGAGCTCACCAACCTCAACAGAGGCTCGGCCTGGGTT
>JASMDM010000022.1 GCA_030752795.1 SAR202 cluster bacterium
CAGGTCATCAAGCGCGTCGCCACGATCGCCGACGGATGGTTTCCGTTGATGCGACCGGACGACAGGGTTCGCGCGGCGCTCGATCGCATCCGGTCGCTCGCCACCGAGGCGGGCCGAGACCCCGCCGACATCGGCATTCAGAGCTCGGTGTCGATTCGGGAGAGCACGCCCGACGACTGGCGCGCCGACATCGACACTTGGAGAGAACTAGGTGCGACCCACATGTCGGTCAACACGATGAACGCGGGCATCACCACACCGCAAGGGCACATCGACGCCATCCGAAAGTTCAATGAGGCCGTCGACTAGGCAAACGAAAAGGGACGGACCAGTTGGTCCGTCCCTTTTTTTCATTGCTTGTCGCGGGTTGGTTAACCTGCACGAAAACCTAGTCGGCGGGCATCGGCGCCGGCGACATGTCCCCGTCTGGCGGGATAGCGTCGAACACCTCGGGCACCTGCTGCTCGTCGATGGTTTCGTGCTGGAGCAAGTACTTCGAGATGCGCTCCAACCGGCTCATGTTGTCGGTCAACAATCTACGCGCTGTCTGGTACGCGTCGTCGATCAGGCGATGAACCTCATCGTCGATAGCCTCGGCCACGCTGTCGCTATAGTCTCGCTGTTCTGATATCTCGCGGCCCAGGAAGACCAGCTCTTCCCGCTTCCCGAAGGTTCGCGGACCCAGTGTCTCGCTCATGCCGTAGCGGGTTATCATTGTGCGTGCAATGTTCGTCGCCTGCTCAAGGTCGTTGCCAGCGCCCGTCGTAACCTCGTCGAACACGATCTCTTCCGCTGCTCGGCCGCCCATCGCCATCGCAAGCCTGGCTTCGAGTTGGTTGCGAGTCACCAGGTAGCGGTCCTCTTCAGGTAGGGTTTTCGTATATCCCCCGGCGTTGCCGCGGGCGATGATAGTCACTTTAGCGACCGGGTCAGCGTCGGGAAGCAGGTGCGCCACCAGGGCGTGTCCGGCCTCGTGAAACGCCGTCATCTCTTTCTCTTTGGGCGTGACGACCCGGCTTCGCCGTTGCGGGCCCGCTATGACGCGCTCGATAGATTCTCCGAATTCGTCGGGACCGATATCCGTTCTTCCCCGTCTCGCGGCCAGCAGCGCCGATTCGTTGACCAGGTTGGCCAAATCCGCTCCGCTGAAACCGACGGTCTGTCGAGCCACCGATTTCATCGCGACGTCATCGTTGATCGGCTTGCCCTTGGCGTGGACAAGCAGGATCTGTTCGCGTCCCTTCAGATCGGGATTGTCGAGGGTCACGCGACGGTCGAAACGACCGGGTCTCAGCAGCGCCGGGTCCAGGATGTCCGGCCTGTTGGTCGCGGCCATGACGATCACGTTGGTGCCGGTGTCGAACCCATCCATCTCGACGAGAATCTGGTTCAGGGTCTGCTCGCGTTCATCGTGTCCGCCGCCCAGACCCGCGCCTCGGTGCCGGCCCACGGCGTCGATCTCGTCCACGAACACGATGCACGGCGCGTTGCGCTCGGCCTGCTCGAACAGGTCGCGAACACGGCTCGCGCCAACGCCGACGAACATCTCGACGAACTCGGAGCCGCTGATCGAGAAGAACGGCACGCCGGCCTCACCCGATACGGCTCTGGCCATCAGGGTCTTGCCCGTTCCGGGCGGTCCCATCAGCAGTACGCCTTTGGGAATCTTCGCGCCTATCGCCAAGAATCGCTCGGGGAATTTCAGGAACTCTACGATTTCTCGGAGGTCCTCTTTCGCTTCTTCGACCCCGGCGACGTCATCGAACGTGACCGACTGGTTGTTGCCGAGGAACATCCGCGCGCGACTTCTGCCGAAGCTGAAGGTTTGGTTCGAATTGCCCTGCGCCTGCCGCATCATGAAGAATAGGACCGCGCCGAAGAAAATCAAGGGCAGAAAGTTGAAAAGAATGCCGACCAGGCTGGACAACCCGCCGGAGCCCGTGATGTCGATCCGGACCTTGGTCGTAATCGGGTCCATACCGGCGCGTTCGAGCATCTCGACGATCGAAGAACCCTGCTCTTTGCGAGAAGAGAGCACCTCGCCGGTTACGGTTGTGACCGTCAGCGCATCGCCGGTTACTTCGATGCTGTCGATGTCGCCGCCGATAGTCAGTGCAATCACTTCACTGACCGACACCTCGCGCGAGCTTCCGAACGTATCGGAAAATAGCGTAAAGACCATCGCCATGATGGCCCCAACAATCAACAAATATACAAGGCTTCTTCGCATGTGCCGTCCGTGCTGGATGCATCTCGCTTGCCGTGAGCCGTGAGACCTGCGCGGCAGTTCAAGTCGCTGACGCCTCCGCTAAAGGAAGGCGCATTCTTCAAGGAACAATCAACGACCAGTATATCAGATAGTCATCTGCGGGACTGACGCGAGTCGCTCGTCGAGTTCGTCCGATTCACACGCGGCGCCCGATCGATTGCAATCCTTGCAAACTTGGCAATGCGCACGTGTCGTTTTGCGATCGGGTCACGGGGCGTTGCCGCCGTTTCCGTCTCGTATAATATGATGCAGCTACCCGCACAATGATTACTCAAGGAAACCGTGATGGATAATTCGGAACAGTTGCATCACACTTCCCTTTACGCCACACACCGCGCTTTGGATGCCCGATTTGTTCCGTTCGGCGGCTGGGAGATGCCGGTTCAGTACAGCGGCATCCTTGACGAAGCCCGCGCGGTGCGCTCCAGCACAGGCGTCTTCGACGTTTCACACATGGGCCGAGTCGAGATCGACGGCCCGGACGCTGAAGCGCTGCTGTCCAAGGTTCTCAGCATCGATGTCGCGAAGGTTCGACGCGGCCGAGTTCGATACAACGTCATCTGCAACCTCGATGGCGGAATAATCGATGACTGCATTGTCTTCCGCCGGCACGACGACACGTTCTTGCTGATCCCCAATGCGTCGAACACGGCTTCGGTGATCGATTGGCTGGACCGCTGGTCCGAGGACGCCGACGTCGAAATCACGAACGCCACCGCGAGTAGTGCGATGATCGCGGTGCAGGGGCCGGAAGCGGAGGCGATGCTCCAGCCGTTGACGGAGACCGACCTGACGACAATCAGGCCGTTCGCGGCGGCTCACGCAGCGATCGAAGGAACAAACACGTTCGTAGCACGGACCGGATACACGGGCGAAGTCGGCTTCGAGCTAATCGTTCCGGCAGATTCCGGCCCGGCAATCTGGCAAGCACTGATGGATCGTGGCGCGACGCCCTGCGGATTAGGCGCTCGCGACGTGCTGCGTCTGGAGGCCGGACTGGCGCTGCACAGCAACGACATCGACGCATCGACCAATCCGTACGAAGCCGGTCTCGAGCGATTCGTCGACCCTGATCGCAACGAGTACGTGGCCGGTTCGGCGTTGCGGAAAATCCGTGACGAGCCGCTCACCCGTAAACTCGTCGGCTTCAAGATGGTCGGGCGCTGGATCGCTAGGCAGGGGCACACGATCACAGACGGGCAGATTTCCATCGGCCAAGTTACCAGCGGAGGGCCGTCTCCAACTCTTGACATCAATATAGGTATGGGCTATGTTCGTAGTGATGTTTCTGTGCCTGGAACCGCGATTTTCGTGGATATCCGAGGGCGTCAGACAGAGGCCGAAATAACGGCAATCCCCTTCTACAGCCGTAGGAGGAGCGCATGAATCCTACAGACCTGAAATACTCCAAAGAGCACGAGTGGGTTCGGACTGAATCCGACACGATCGTGATCGTCGGCATCACTCACTTCGCCCAAGACAGCCTCGGCGATGTCGTCTTCGTTGAGCTCCCCGAGGTGGGCGCGGACGTGTCCCAGCATGAGAAGATGGGCGAGATCGAATCGGTGAAAGCTGTGTCGGACCTCTTCTCACCCGTATCCGGGAAAGTGGTCGAGCGCAATGAAGCGTTGGTCGACACGCCCGAGATGGTCAATGACGGGCCATTCGAACAAGGTTGGATGCTCAAAGTCGAGCTCAGCGACTCAACGCAGCTGGACACCCTGCTTACGGCTGCCAGCTACGAGTCGTTTTTGGAGTCCGACGCGGTCTAGCATGTTCGATGGTTGACCGCGCATTCCGCTCTCCTTTCCTCCCGAATACCGAGTCCGACCGTCGAGCCATGCTCGACGCCATCGGCGTTGCCACGGGGGAGGAGCTGTTCAAGGACCTCCCCGAGAGCATCGACGACAATGAGCTCAACCTACCGCCCGCGCAATCCGAATTCGAGTTGATGCAACACGCCCAGGAGCTCGCGTCGATGAACCGGGTTCCGGGCGACTACGCTTGCTTCCTCGGCGCTGGATCCTACAGGCGGCACATCCCCGCGATCGTTCGCCAGATCACCTCCCGCAGCGAGTTTGTTACGGCGTACACGCCCTACCAACCCGAGGTCTCACAGGGCACGCTGCAGACCGCGTACGAGTTCCAGACGCTGGTCTGCCAACTCACGGGCATGGAAGTCGCCAATCTCGGTATGTACGACGGCGCGTCGTCGCTCGCCGAGGCGGCGTTAATGGCCGCTCGAATCACGAAACGGAATAGCGTCGCGGTGGCCGGTTCGGTATCTCCGCTCTATCGCGACGTGCTTGAGACGTACGCGCAAGCGCCTGGCTTGGCCATCAACACGCTCGATACAGATCTGGCCGATCCATCCGGCGACACCGCTTGCGTCATCGTTCAGCAGCCCAATTTCTTCGGCTACATGGAAGACCTTGACCGCTTGTCGGCATTGGCTCACGACAACGGTGCGCTTCTCATCGTCAGCGTGGACCCGATCTCGTTGGGGATATTCAAACCGCCAAGCGATTACGACGCCGATATCGTCGTCGGCGAAGGCCAAGCGATGGGCGTGCCGCCCGCGTTCGGCGGACCCTACGTCGGCCTGTTCGCTTGCAAGCAACAGTTCGTTCGTCAGATGCCCGGACGCATCGTCGGGAAGACGGTCGACACACGCGACCGCACTGCCTACGTGCTGACGCTGCAAACCCGCGAGCAACACATCCGCCGCGAACGAGCGACCTCGAACATCTGCACTGCCGCCGCTCTCGTTGCATTGATGTCGACTGTGTACATGGCATCGTTCGGGAAGCAGGGACTAAAGCGCGCCGCGGAACTTTGCTATCACAAGTCCCATTACGCCGCCGGCCTTATCGACGCCATCCCGGGCTATTCGATTGCCATAGATGGAACGTTCTTCCAAGAGTTCGTGGTCGAGTGTCCGCTTCCGCCATCCGAGATCAACGAGCGGCTGCTTGAGTACAAGATCATCGGCGGACTGGATGTCAGCGATCAGATCGACAACGGCATGCTGGTGAGCGCGACTGAGCTCAACACCCGCGAGCAGATCAACCGGCTGGCTGCCGCGCTGGCGGAGATCGGAGCCGGGGCATGACGAGCCTCACGGATCGCTTCGAGATCGACCGCCGCAAGCTGCTCATGGAGCGCAGCGTCCCCGGTCGCGTGGGCGTCAGTCTGCCGCCGCTGGACGTGCCCGCAGCAGTTCTGCCCGACGCCTCAATGCTTCGCGACGATCTCGATATGCCAGAAGTCAGCGAGTCGGAACTGGTCCGGTATTTCACTCAGATAAGCCAGTTCAACTTTTCGATCGACCACAACTTCTACCCGCTCGGCTCCTGCACGATGAAGTACAACCCGAAGGTGAATGACGAGTTTGCTTCGCTGCCGGGTTTGACTCAAATCCATCCGCTTCAACCCGAGAGCACCGTACAGGGCGCGTTGAAGTTGCTCTGGGAGCTGCAACAACTCCTCGCGGAGATCACTGGGATGCCCGGTGTGTCGCTGGCGCCGATGGCCGGCGCCGACGGCGAGCTCGCCGGGATGCTCATGATCCGCGCATATCATCTGGACCGAGGCGATACGCAGCGCAAGTCGGTCCTCATCCCGGACAGTGCCCACGGCACCAACCCTGCTTCGGCCGCGATGGCCGGATTCGACGTCGTCACGCTCCCGTCTGACGCCGACGGCAACACAGACCTCGACGCGCTCAGAGCCGCCACGGACGAGAACCTGGCCGGTCTGATGATTACGCTGCCGAGCACACTCGGTCTGTTCGACGCACACATCCTGGAAGTCACGCGCATCGTCCGAGAGGTTGGCGGCCTCGTCTACGGGGACGGCGCGAACCTCAATGCGATCTTGGGGCGGATCAAGTTGGGCAGCCTGGGATTCGACGTCGTGCATTCAAACCTGCACAAGACGTTCTCGACGCCACACGGCGGCGGCGGACCCGGTTCAGGACCGATAGTCGCCGGCGAACGCCTCGCCGAGTATCTCCCCGCTCCCGTCGCCACACGTGCGGAGGCGGACGGAGCGAACGTTTACGCCTTCATGAGACCGGCCAATTCGATTGGCAAGCTGGGGGCGTTCCACGGCAACTTCGGCTCGTTGGCCAGAGCGTATGCCTACATCCTGACGATGGGCAAAGAGGGCGTGCCGCAAACCAGCGAGGACGCGGTCATCAACGCAAACTACATCCTCAGCCAGCTTCGGGACGACTATGATCTGCCGTACGACCGCGGTTGCATGCACGAGGTGGTGCTCTCTGCCCGGAGCCTCAAGCGTCGACATGGCGTCAGCGCTCTGGATGTCTGCAAACGCCTGATCGACTACGGCATTCATCCGCCCACGATGTACTTCCCGCTCATCGTCGAGGAAGCGTTGATGATCGAGCCAACCGAGACCGAGTCCAAGGAGACGCTCGACCACTTCATCGCCGTGATGAAAGCGATCGCGGCGGAGGCGCGCGACGATCCGTCATTGCTGCACGACGCGCCGCACGACACGCCGAACACGCGCCTTGACGAAGCTCGCGCCGCGCGCCACCCGGTGCTGCGATGGCGCCGAGAGGCGTCTGACTGACGTGGCAGCAGTCGAAATCGAAGGCCGCGCTGGATGGTCCTTGTTCGTAGTTGGGAATTTCGCGATCGTTGCGCCTGAACTCTATTCAGGAACGATATCGATAGTGGTTCAACACTGAGATACAATTGTGACGCAGCTTGATGCCCCGACAATGGCGTTCACGCGGATATCGGTTCTGACGAACAATCGATATTTCGCGAGCTACGGTTAACTGTTTTAGTTGCTTTAATGCTGCTTTAAGATACTATCTGAACAATTATTGACAACGAACGTGCTCCGTGCGTTCGTTGTCTCGACAATCGGCATCTGAAACCCAACAGGAGATGTGACCACATGGTTGACGTAGGCCAGCAGGCGCCCGATTTCACCTTGCCTGCCCACGACGGGCAAAACATCACTCTAAGCCAGTACCGGGGGGACAAGAGCGTCGTCTTGTCGTTCCATATATTCTCCTTTACCGGCGGTTGAACGCATCAGGTTTCCTCGTTGGGCATGCACAATTCCAAATTCGGGGAACGAGATGCCCAGGTCTTGGGCATTAGCACCGACGCACGACCCACTCAGACCGCGTTCGCGGCCTCCGTCGGGTCCGTACCCTACCCGGTTCTCGCCGACTTTCATCCGAAAGGGGCAGTGACCACGTCATACGGCATTTACAACGACCAGCGCGGCACTCCCGACCGCGCCGTATTCATCATCGACGAGTCCGGCGTCGTCCGCTGGAAGAAGGTGTACGCCAGCGCCGGCGACATCGACTACGACGCGCTCCTCGCGAAGGTGGAAGCTCTCCAGGCAAACACCTGTCAGGCAGTCGGCGACTCTGGTCATCGTGTCTGATATGATAGCTGTGCCATCGATCCGGCCCCGATTTCAGCGATTTAATCGGGGCTCCGGGCGATGAGTCACCGCGACACCCAGGCGAAGGCAGGCGCATCTTTGAAGGCACGCATGCCTGCGCTTGACCGGGCGGCGCGGACAACGCAGGCGATATGACTGAAGACACAATCCGCGTCGATCACAATTTCCACGGGGGCGACACCGCACTGCTCATCGACCGGCGGGGCAGGCAATACCTGGTCCAGCTAGACGAGGGCAGTCGATTCGAGTCCCATATCGGGAAACTCGACATCGGAGCCTTAATCGGCCAACCTGAGGGCTCCTGGGTGATGACCGGATCCGGCCATCGGTACGTCGCATTCAAGCCCACTCTAGCGGACCTGACGTTGCGAATGCCCAGGCTCGCCACGGTGATGTACCCGAAGGATCTGGGCGCACTGCTCGTCTATGCCGATCTGTTTGCCGGCGCGCGCGTCCTCGAAGCGGGTTCCGGCTCAGGCGCCACCACGATGACGCTCCTGAGGGCGGTTGGCGAGAGCGGAGAGGTCATCTCATACGATCTCCGGCAAGACATGCTGGATCAGGCCCAAGAAAACGTCGAGATGATGTCGCCGGAGCACCCGAACCTGACGTTCAAGCAAGGAGACGTGTACGAGGGCATCCTAGAGGACAACCTCGACCGAATCGTGTTGGACCTTCCCGAGCCGTGGCACGTTGTACCTCACGCCGCTGAAAAGCTCGTCCCTGGCGGCATCTTCTTCAGCTTCCTGCCCACCGTTCCGCAGGTCATGGAGTTGACGTACGCGCTCAAAGACACAGGCACGTTCCACCTCATCGAAACGATGGAGGTGATGATGCGCCCCTGGAACGTGAGCGGCCGGAGCGTCAGGCCGTCGCACCGAATGGTCGGCCACACCGGCTTCATCAACACGGCGCGAAAATGCTCGCCGCGTCCCGAAGTAGACAACGATTCCGAAGCGGCATCGAATCGGGACCGCTGACGAGACCTCCTTGACGTCTCGCTGAGGTTCTCCGAGCAGATCAGGGTGCGCTCAGTCGATAGGAGAGCAAGATGGACCGCGAGACTGCTTTGACGGTAGTCGAGGAGCACGCGAAGAGCGACAGCCTTCGGAAGCATCTGCTGGCTGTCGAAACGTGCATGAAAGCCTACGCTCGGCAAGAAGGCGAGGATGAAGATCGGTGGGGAATCGCCGGCCTGGTCCACGACTTCGATTGGGAGGTTTGCCCGACGCCCGAAGCCCACCCAACCTACGGCGCGGAGATTCTCCGCGAACGCGGCTTCCGCGAAGACATCGTCCGGGCGATGCTCTTGCACGGCAACCACATCGGCATCGTTCGAGAAACCACTATGGAGAAAGCCCTCTTTGCCTGCGAGGAGCTGTCCGGATTCGTGACCGCGGTAGCTCTAGTGCGGCCCACCAAAAGCCTGTCCGACACCAAGGTTCAGTCCGTCAAACGAAAGATGAAGGACAAACGATTCGCGGCTTCCGTGAGTCGAGAGGACATCGTCCAGGGCGCGGAAAAGCTGGGCGACGATCTGGACGAGCACATTGAGTTCATCATCGAAGCTCTCAAGCCGATCGCGCGGGAAATCGGCCTTCAACCGTAATCCGTTTGAGACGCGTCAGCGGAGCGCGATTTACCACCCTACCCTCGCCCCTGCGGCGCTCTCCCCGAGCCTTCCTTGTCGTCAGGGTCGCCGAACGGCCACAGGCTTTCGAGCTTGAACTCTCGTTGCGGGTATTTGCCCTCGTACAACGGCGTGTATACAGAGTCCAACATCGGCGGTTCCATGCCGTCCAACCGGGTCGGCGAAGGCATGAGTTCGGCAACGTCACTGACCTCGACGCCTTTGGACTGAACGAGCACTTTGAATCCGCCCAACCTTGTCGGATCGACCAGTCCTCGCATCGCCATGAGATTGGCGTCTCGGTCGTACGCCGGCATCGGTATCCGCCGCAGTTCATCGATCATCCGTCCCGCGCCCAAGCCGTGCAGGTACTCCGCTTGTGAGGCAACGCCAAGCGGGCGCAATCCGACTGCCGCCCCGTCACGGGCCAAAGCCGTGAAGTCCACGTGAGCGGTGATGTCCTGTCTGCCGATCCGTGTGAACGGGCTGCCGCTTTCGGTATGGCGGAAATAGGTTTGCAGCGTCCCTTGGGTTCGTGTCGGCGCGTACAACTCTCGTGTGGAGTAGCCATAGTCGATCGTGACCACAAAACCCCGATCCAACGCCGCCGAAACGTCTCGTGCCCAATCGGACATCGTCAGATTCACTTCGCCGGTGTATCCGTCGGGCAACGCGTGTCCCAATTTGGCCAGTCGTTCCGCCAATCTAGGCGTGGACGGTTCTCCTGCCTCCTCCATTAGCTCCCCTGACGCGGCCACAACGACGTAGAGTTCGCGAACAACGCCATCGACAATCCGGAAGCGATGCACGGGGAACGCGTCGATGAGCTCGTTCGAGATGAAACAACCGTGTACGCCAGCCAACGGCGCTCCGTCGGCCAGGACGCGTTGAGGCGGCGGCGTGTTCGCAGAATCGGCGACGGCTGAGTGCCTTCGATCCAGCGCGATGTAATCCAGCGCGAAGGCGAAATCGGAGCTCGGTCGAGTCGCGTAGTTCAGGAGCGCGCGAGCCAACAGGCCGTCGCCCGATCCCATCTCGACGACGTAGAACGGCGACGGCCGGGACATCAGTTCCCAGCAGCGCTCCATCTGGACCGCGAGCAGCGCCCCGAACGCCGGGTGAGCCGCCGGACTGGTGTAGAAATCTCCGGCAGCGCCCACGGGTTGGCCGACCGAGTAGTAACCGCCTTCAAGATGGTAGAGTGCGAGGTCCATGAATTCGGCGAACGAAATCCGGCCGCGCTCACGTATGCGATTTCGAATTTCCGTTTCAGCAGGTTCCCAGTCGTCCGAAGAAACGTCACCAGATCCATGGAGAATCATGATGGTCCTCGTCTCAATTGGCGCCAATGGAAAGAAATTTCCGTTGAAATAGAACAGGGGCGCCCATCTAAACTAGGGCGTCCCTGTTGGCTTCGTTTGTTAGAGTCTGAAGACCGACTACGAGCGTGCTCGCTTCGCGCGCCGCCCTCTTCCGCCGTCTCGGTCCCAGCCTGATCCTTGAATCGAATTCCGGAACTCTTGGATTTGGCCGCAAATCTTGCAAATCCCGGCGCTGGTCGGGCCGTTAGGCTCGTCGATTACCCAATAGTGCATGCAGTCGGACTCGATCTGTACTTCGTCGTTCAAGTGTTCTACCTTCTTTCTAATGACGAGGTTTTACGGACAACCGAACAGTATCTAACCTCTCTCTTCGATCGGCACGTAGGTGCGATCCATCTCTCCGGTGTACTGAAGCCTGGGCCTGAGCAGAATGTTGTTTTCGAACTGCTCGACCACTTGCGCCGTCCAGCCAGGGACCCGTCCCATGGCGAAGATGGAGATGAACAGGTCGTCAGGAATGCCCAGCAGGTAGTAGATCGTTCCCGAGAAGAAGTCTACGTTCTGGTAGATTCCGCGCCTGCGATATGGCTCCATGACTTCGATGACGTTCTGGAGAATCCCGAACCACCCGGGCTCGCCTTTGCGCTCGCCAAGGGCTTTCGCGTCTTCTTGCAGGTGGATGGACCTAGGATCAATCGCCTTGTAGACACGGTGACCGAAGCCCATGATCCTGCCGCCGCCGTCCAGCCGGTCTCGGACGTACTTTTCGGCGTTCTCTTCGCTGCCAATTTCCTGGGCCATTTTCATGACTTCTTCGGCCGCGCCGCCGTGGGACGGTCCTTTGAGAACGGCCACACCGGTCGTAATCGCACAGTGGAGGTCCGCGATTGTCGAAGCCGCCACTCTGGCGCCGAACGCCGATGCGTTGATTCCGTGCTCGGCGTGCAGTACGAAGTCTTTATCGATGAGCGCCGCGTCCCGAGGGTCGGGAGCTTCATTGTTTAGCATTTGGAGGAAGTTGGTGGCGTGGTTAACAGACGGGTCCGGATCGACGGGCTCATTGCCGTCTCGAATCCGGGCGTGCGCCGCAACGATAGTCGGCGCCTGCGCCGTCAATCGGACGCCTTTCCGAAGCGTCGCTTCGGTGGAGTTGTCTTCGGTGTCGGCATCGTATGCGGACAGGGCTGAAATCGCGGTTCGGAGCACGTCCATTGGGTGCGAGTTGCGAGTCAGTTTGATGACGTCAAGAATCTCGTCTGGCAGTCCTCGGGACGCTCTCAATTCGGCGTCGAACGCTGCCAATTCCTCTTTCGTGGGCAACTCGCCGAACATCACCAGATAGGCGGTTTCTTCAAACGTAGATTTTTTCGCAAGATCGTCGATATTGTACCCTCGATACAGCAGCTTTCCGATGTCGCCGTCGATGAAGCTGCTCGTAGTCCTATCGATGTACACTTCACGAAGGCCGCGATAAAGCTGCACCTTCTCTTCTGTCATAACGCTTCCTCCAAGTAGATAGATGGGTTGGTTGCAACTAATCAGTGCGCCGAATTGGATTTGATTGATGGGCGCATTAATATGGATTTCGGTGTATTTCGGTCGAGGCAATAGTCCGCAAAAAGGGGTAACCTCGAAAAGCAGGGCAATAATAGCATCGACGTGCCTGAGTGTCAAGATTCGTCGTGCCTGACGGACGTGCCTGCGCTCAACGCTAATTTCGAGCGAAACCAGTTAGCGACAGGCGTACGCCAATCGGCAATATGTCAAGTGGCATCCATGCTCTGTTACAATATTCACAATAACTCGTCTATCGGATTCATTTTCGCTTGGCGTGGTCAGCCATCGGACTGGATCGGTCAGGCGGGGCGTGGGCAATACAGCGTTGCTGGCGGCTCGGGCAAAACCAAGGAGGCACATTAGTTCCGTGGAAGTCCCTGAAGTAGTCGTACTCCGGTTGCCGCTATACGTGAGGGCGCTGACACAGCTCCAGCTCGAGGGAACAGAGGTGGTGAGTTCGCAGCAGTTAGGCGGCAGGCTGCAGATGACCCCCGCTCAAATTCGCAAGGACCTGAGTTACTTTGGGCGTTTCGGAAAGCAGGGCCGCGGATACAACATCGAGTTCTTGTTGGACGAGCTCCGCGACATCCTGGGACTGACCCAGGAGTGGCGCGCCTGTTTGATAGGCGTGGGGCGACTCGGCCGAGCCATCATCAATTACACCGGTTTCGCACCGGAAGGGTTTTCCATCGTGGCGGCGTTCGATTCAAACCAGCGGCACATAGGAACGCCGGTCGGCGAGCTCACAGTGCGTCCGATGGAAGAGCTTAGCGAAGCCATCGCCGAACAGCGTGTGACGATCGGCATTGTGGCGGTCCCTGCCATTCAGGCGCAATCCGTGATCGACACTTTGGTTGAAAACGGCGTCCACGGCATACTTAACTACGCCCCGGTTGCCCCACACGTGCCAATCGGCGTCGTGATGCGCAATATCGACCCGGTGATATCGTTACAGTCGATGACGTTCTATTTAAAGGACGAGTAATCGTGCCGATGGTCTGTCATTCGCTGGAATGCGGCGAATGAACAGCTATAATCGGGACCCTCTGTACCGGTAGCCGGCACCTCGCACCGTCTGGAGAACCGACGCTCTTTCCGCCAGTTTGTTACGCAGCGACCTGACGACCACGTCCACAACGTTGCTTCCGCCGTGATAATCGTAACCCCAGACGCTTTCGATCAAGTCCGCCCGAGACACCGCTCTGCCTTCTCGCTGATAGAGATAATGCATCACACCGAATTCGAGCTTGGTCAACCCGATGCGATGCCCTCCGACGGATAATTCGCGGGCGCCAACATCGAGAACGCCGTCCTCTTCGACACCCAACTCCGTCGCCGCGAGTCTCGTCAACCAACCATCCACAGATCCCGGTCCCATATCCAACATTGCCGTATGGTACATGACACCATCAATCTCCACATGAGCACGATCAATAGGAACCAAACCAAGCCCTTGTGCCGAGGGGGCGTACGTCAGGAGATCGCAGACCGTCATGTACACGCGTCTAAGAACTGGGCGCAACTCCATGTAGACGCGTTTGATGTCGAGCCAGCATGCGGCCTGCACTGGGGACGGCATCTCCCCATGTTTTTCGCCAAGCCATCGTCTAAGCAAAAGAGTCTGCGGCCGTTCGGGGTCGGATCGTCGGCGAGATGGGCGAACCAGGCTGCGACAATTGGATCGTCCGCGAGTGAGGAACGAGCGACCGAGTCGGAATCGAGCATACAGTAGAAGCCCGCCACGCCATGGTCTCCATCACGGATGACGTGGAATGCATGCGGTGCACGTTTCCACCAAAGTTCGATTGCCTCCGCAGCGTGAGGGCGTTCATGCCGTTGAACGATCGCCATGACCGATCCCTCGTCTTCCGGACGAGCTGGCTCGACGGTCAGTTGTTGACTCCTGCTTGGGAAGAACGCCTCACGAATCACGGGATTTTCTATCATATAGAGCATGTCTGCCGTGTAACACCACAGATCCGCGATGGCTGCCGTACGCACTTCAGAACGCAACTGCCGCCATCCGGCACGCCGGTAATCCTGGTGTCTGGCCGGGTCAGAGGATTTCAACGCCGCGGCGACCGCTTCGCGAACCGCATCATGCATGACGAGGCCGTCTCTGCCGCTTTCCATGATCTGCAGCGAGCTGAGCCGTTCGTAGACATCTCGGGGCGCGGCGTCCATCAACATGGCGCCCAACACCGATTGAGTGGATCGTCTGACCACCGAGGAGGCTTCCACGGCGCGTCGAGTCAGTGGATCGTCTACCTCGGCGAGATACAGGCGCGTCAACTCGTGCACCACCATTGGGATAGCTATCTCTTCGAGATCGAGCTCAGGGCGTTCGGCAATAGTGGATGCAGCCAATTTGAGGGCGAGCGGGTGACCTTTCGCAATCCGATTGATTCGACGAGAATCGGACTCTGTGACTCCTGTTCGCGTGAGCAAGTCGATGGCCTCTTCGTCGTTAAGAGGCTCAAGCGACATGGCCCCGAAAAGCCCTTGCCACTCGGGCGCCAAGTTCCAAGTCAGGATTGGAGGCTCGCGGCCCGCCAAGATTACCCGGACGTTATCGGACAATGCCGGAATGAACACTTGGCGCAACCACGTGTCCAGGAGACCAAACAACTCATACGTGTCCAGCGTGAGCACGACGCGTCCGTCAAACTGCGAAAGTCTGCCCGCGATATCGTCCACCGCGCCAGTGGCGACGCCAACCGCCGCGCCCAGTTCATGGATGAAACCACGCGGCGTAGGTTCGATCACTCGACAGTCCAAGGTGACTACCGTTGATCCTTGAGCGCGCGCCAGAACCGCGAAAGCGGTTAGCAACGACGACTTCCCGATGCCCGCGGCGCCATGGACGTGCATCACAAGCGGGCGGCCGTCATCCTCCAACAATCCGAGCAGATCGGCAATTTCGCCTGTCCGGCCGACAAAGGTCTCCGTGGCTCGCTCAGCCAGGAGATCGCTTACACGGCACACCATATTCGGAACCGCCTTTCCGGTGTATGTGCAAGATCGTACCATCGATGCGCCGTCAAACCGCCGGCTCAAGCAGACATTTACAACGCTGAAGAACAGAATGGCCGCTTCGAGATGACCTGCGACATCGCCCGTGTTTGTGACCGACGGCCCCACGACCGACACAATGTTTTCGCTCGGACCCTATTGTCAACGATTTGATCGTAGCTGACACATCCCGTTCACCATGAACTTGCCGAACACTCGCAGGACGTGCCGTTGAGCGAATCTCTGTCGGTGCACGCGGCCAGTCGCTGACCGCGAGCGCCTAGTGAACAAATCCTAGGCTGTCGCTTCGGCAAGGCCGTTGGTGACCTTTGTGGGTCCTTCAAGCACGCCAAAATCAGTCGACTCGATGTTCTCGAAGTTGGGGTGATTCGCCACCGCGTTAAAGAGCTCGGACTTCGTAAGCTCCGCCATCGCTTGTTGGTCGCGCCAAGTGTACACGCCGCCGTAGGTGTTGGTCTCGGAGTTCGCCAGCCGCACCTTGGAGACCAACCCTGGAACGGCGGCGAAAGCTAGCGCGAACTCCTTCTCGCACGTTGCCAAAAAGTCCTGCTCGCTGAGTCCCGTGAGATTGAAGTTGATTATCTGGATGTGCATCTGTCTCACCTCTCCTTGAATATGCGTCCAGATTAATCTCCCGGCAGCCGACATTTATTATGAGAAGATGAGATTCTGATTAGATTGTGAGCGCGAGCAAGTGCTGCCACCGGTCCGCTCCATCGAATCGGATTTCGGTGGACTATCGGTCGGATGCTTGTTCCGTCGCGCCTTCTACGGTCCGCCGGTCTTTCGTTTCCTGTCGTCGCGATGGTTGCCCGGCGTACAAAGTCAGCTTTGACCTGTTTCGGTGAATCAGGCGTGTTTCGCCTTACGCGTACGACACGTGGGCGGCTTCGAATGCGGTGTTGATCTTCGCTGCCAGCTCTTCCACGTCCGCGCACACCGCGTATCGGATGTAACTCGGATCGAAGTGGACCCCAATGAGTCCGCTCTCGTCGATCATCCGGAAGTTGAATTCCGCCGCGCTCCCAACCGGTTCGCCGAACGCCCGATCGGGCACTTGCCACAGCGTGAAAAATCCGGCGTCCGGCTCGACGGCCAGCCTCATGCCCTGCTCCGTGAGCGTGTCGATGAACAGGCGAATTCGGGTTCGGTACAACTCACGGAAGTAGTCGATGCCTTCCTGATCGTTTTGGCATGCCGCAAGAACGCCGACCGCCATCGGAGCGATGAAGCCTTCGTCGGTGTTGCCTTTCACATTGCCGAGGTCGGCAATGAAATCGGGCGAGCCCACCACGGCGCCGGTCTGCCACCCCGTGCCGTTGCCGATAACCTTGGCCGCCGAGAATGCCTCCAACCACGATAGCTCGGGATAGTCGCCCGCGACATCCGTCAGCGTGCAACTATCCGAGGTGTAGGCCAGCGTCGCGTAGGCAGCATCGTTGAATATGCGTATGTCGTTCTCGACGGAGTGCTCGCACAATCGTTGCCACCAAGCTCGGTCGACGATCCTGCCAGTCGGGTTGTGCGGGTAGTTCGTCATCAGAAGCTGAGTACCGGGTCGAACGTCCTCCGGCGTGAATCGGAACGTGTTTTGTCGATCGAGGCGCAGAGCGTATTGATCTGCTCCCAAGTAGGCGCACCAATCGGTGGGAAACGGATAGCCGGGGTCCGTCATCATCCCGACCGTGGTGGACTGCCGCCAGCAACCGCAAGCCAGCGGGATCAAACCGAGCATGCGTTTGATGCCGGGTATCGGAAGAAATGCCACGTCGTCGTCATCGAGAGATCGATCCAAGCAGCTCTCGACAAACAGCTTGGCGAAGTCAGGCGCGCCGGGGCTCGCGTTGTACTGGTACCGGTGCATCGCCTCTTGATCGCTCATGACGGCGGCGGCCGCCGCCTCCCGAGCGCTCAGCAACGCGGGTCCACGAGGCTCGCCGATCGAAAGGTCGATGAGATCGACGCCTCGCGACTCGGCTTCCGCCCGACGGGCACGGATCAACTGGAAGAGATTCTGCTCTCGGGGCGGCAATCGGGAGCCTCGTGTCATCTGCAAACTCCTGGTGTTTCTGTGCCGAGACGAACGGCTGACAACCGGCCGTTCGCCGGTGGTCGCATCGAGTGCCAGCGTGCCATCAAACCGCCGGATCGTTGGGTTTGTCGCTGTTGCCGTGGCCCGAGCGTCGACCATCAATAGCGGTATCTGTTTTTCGGTAGGTCAACGTATCCGTACAGGCGCCAGATCACGATGCTGCTCGTGTAGCCGTGCTGCATCACGAGCGTCGGACCGTCGTCTTCGACACGGTGACGGATTTTGACTCCGTTGCTGTCAGCGAATGGCATTGTTTGACCTCGAATCTTTGAGCATCGTCGTCGCTCGGATTGGACTATATCAGGTTCCGACGCTCATCAAAACCGGCGCGTTGCCCATCAGAGGCAGCGTGGCAATTAATGACGAGACACATGCTTCGGCTCGTAGGTCGACGCCGGGATCGAAAAGAAAGAGGGCGCTCTGTCGAACGCCCTCTGTGTAAACCTGATTTGTGTCTGTTGCCGGTTAACCCTGCCGATCGCCCGTCGACATCGGTCGATCGCGCCTTCGCCTGCGAGAGACGGTCAATCGTGCTTGGGAACGTCTCATCGACGCCAACGCAAGTTCGAGGTCCATGTCCGTGGAAGCGGCTTCGACGCGCTCTTGAGCGCGCTTCAGCGCCGCCTCCGCCCGTTCGGCGTCGATCTCTTCGGCGTGCTCCGCGGTGTCGGCGAGGATTGTGATCTTCTCGCCGAGAACTTCCAGGAAGCCACCGCTGACCGACATGAACGTCTCTTCGCCGTCCTTGACGATCCGGATCTCGCCTGGTTTGAGCGTGGTCAACAGCGGCGCGTGGCTCGGCAAAATGCCAAGCTCGCCGTCGACGCCCGGCGCAACGAGTATGTCGACCTCTTCCGAGTATACGACTCGTTCAGCGGTTACGATTTCCAGTCGGATTGCGGCCATTTTCGGTCCCTGTTATTCACCGGATTCACCCATTCACGGCACGATTCGCACGATACCATGGATCGCTGGCCTGTGGTTCGACAGGTCCCGACAAAGCCGGGATCCCGATGCGTCGGGACTCACCACGAACGGGATTGGTTTGCGCCCTGCGTGACTACTGGCCTATCTTGGCCATTTCCTCGGCTTTTTCGACGGCTTCTTCGATCGGTCCGACCATGAAGAACGCCTGCTCCGGCAACGCGTCGTGTTTGCCTTCGAGAATTTCTTTGAAGCCGCGGACGGTGTCGCGGACCGGAACGTAGCGGCCCTCTTGGCCGGTGAACGGCTCCGCGACGAACATCGGCTGCGACAGGTAGCGCTGAATCTTTCGAGCGCGGGCCACAGTCTGTCTGTCGTCTTCGGACAGTTCTTCGATTCCCAGAATCGCGATGATGTCCTGGAGTTCCCTATATCGCTGGAGCACTTCCTGGACGCCGCGGGCGGTGTCGTAGTGTTCTTGGCCGACAATCGAGGCCTCGAGAATTCTCGACGACGACGTCAGCGGGTCGACCGCCGGGTAGAGGCCCTGCTCGGCGATGGATCGTTCGAGAGCGACGACCGCGTCCAGGTGACCGAACGTGGTTACGATTCCAGGGTCGGTGTAGTCGTCCGCCGGTACGTAGATGGCCTGGAATGACGTGATCGATCCGCTTGAGCTCGACGTGATCCGCTCTTCCAGCGCGCCCATCTCCGTTGCCAGCGTTGGCTGATAACCGACCGCGGAAGGCATTCTGCCGAGCAACGCCGAAACTTCCATACCGGCAAGAATGTAGCGGTAGATGTTGTCGATGAACAGCAGGACATCCTGTCCGCGTTCTTCTTTGAAGTACTCGGCCATCGTGAGACCGGTCAAGCCGACTCGGGCTCGAATGCCCGGAGGTTCGTTCATCTGGCCGAATATCAGAACGGTGCTCGAAAGAACGCCGGACTCTTCCATCTCGCGCCAGAGGTCGTTCCCTTCGCGGGATCGCTCGCCGACTCCAGCGAACACGGACACGCCTTTGTGGACCGCGCCGATGTTGCGGATGAGTTCCTGAATGATGACTGTTTTGCCGACTCCGGCTCCGCCGTATGCGCCGACTTTACCGCCTCTGGTGAAAGGAGTGATCAAGTCCATGACTTTAATGCCGGTCTCGAGGACCTCGATCTCGGTCGCCTGATCTTCGAAAGACGGCGTCGCGCGGTGAATCGGCCAGTTCTCTTGGGAGTCCACCTCTTCGAGATTATCGAGGGTCTGTCCCAGCGCGTTGAACAGCCTGCCGAGCGTAGGATCGCCGACGGGGACAGTCACCGGGCGGCCCGTGTCTTCGACTTCGACGCCGCGCCTGAGCCCTTCAGTCGGCCCCATGGCCAGGCATCTTGCCCAGCTATTGCCGACGTGTTGCTCCACTTCCAGAACCAGCAACTGGTCCTCGATTTTGGTGTGAAGAGCGTTGAAAATCGTCGGCATGCTCTCGGGCGGAAATTCTACGTCCACCACTGTGCCGATTACCTGAGTTACTTTGCCTGTTGCCATGCTTCCTCCCCGCTGACCGGGCTAGACTGGCTGGTTTCTATTGATCTGGATTACTCGACCGCGGCGGCGCCGCTGACGATATCGAGAAGTTCTGTCGTTATCGATTCCTGCCTGGCCTTGTTCATAATCAAGGTCAGGTCGCCCACCATCTCATTCGCCGCGTCAGTCGCGGCGCGCATCGCCACCATTCGCGCCGATTGCTCGCTCGCGATTCCTTCAAGCAAAGCATGGTAAATCTCGGCTTCGATGTATCGCGGCAGCAACCGCGCCAGCACTTCCTGAGCATTCGGCTCGTAGATATAGCCGACCGCGTCCTGCGGGCGCAGTGTAGCCGGCACAACCGGAACGAGCTGCTTAACCGCTGGACGTTGGACGGTTGTATTCACGAATTGAGCGTACGCGATGTAGACGGCGTCGATTTCTTGGTTCTCGTATGCGTCGACAACCAGTCGAGCGACCGGGGTGACGTCTGTGACGTCCGGTCGATCCTTTATGTCGGTGAAGACGGCGCGGACGTTGCGTCCGTAGCGCACCATGAAATCGCGGCCTTTACGGCCGACGGCAACGATGCTCGCGTTGTCGCCGTATGGAGTCACGAACTCGGCGGCGGCCCGGTTGATGTTGGAGTTCAAACCGCCGGTCAGGCCGCGGTCGGGCGTAATCAGAATAACTTCGACACGCTTGATTTCGCGCGCTTGAAGCAACTGATGCAGGTCGTCGTCATCTTGAGGTTGAGCCGCCAAATCAGCGAGAAGCGCGTCGAGGTTCTCGGCGTACGGCCTTCCTTCAAGGGCGGCTTCCTGAGTCCGACGCATCTTCGATGCGGCGATCATGGACATCGCTTGCGTGATTTTGGCAGTGTTCTCGACGCTGCGAATGCGGCGCCTGAGTTGCCTAACGTTGGCTGGCATGAACCTTTACCTACTTAGTAAGGAACGCTGGACTTGAACTCGTCCAGTGCGGCCCTGAGAGCCGCGTCCGTCTCGTCGCTGATTGCCTGTTCGTCCGTAATCGTGGTCAACAATGTCGGATGATTGGAATCCATGAAACTGTGCAGCGCGTCCTCGAAGGCGATGACTCGGGTTATCTCGACTTCGTCAAGGAATCCGTTCACGAGAGCGAACATGATTGCCGTTTGTTGCGCCATGGACTGCGGCACGTTCTGTCCCTGTTTCAGAACCTCGGTCGCCCGCTGACCTCGCTCCAACTGGGCGCGGGTCGCGGCGTCGAGGTCCGACGTGCCGAACTGGGCGAATGTGACGAGCTCGCGATACTGCGCGAGTTCCAGGCGCATCCTGCCGGCGACGCTGCGGATGGCACGCGTCTGAGCGGAGCCGCCGACTCTCGACACTGAGAGCCCCGCGTTGACCGCTGGGCGAATGCCGGAGTTGAATAGCTCGGTCTCCAGATAGATCTGACCGTCGGTAATCGAGATGACGTTCGTCGGCACGTACGCCGATACGTCACCGGCTTGGGTTTCAATGATCGGCAGCGCGGTCATCGAGCCGCCGCCGTTGTTCTCGTCAAGCTTTGCGGCTCGCTCGAGGAGCCTGCTGTGCAGGTAGAACACGTCGCCCGGATAGGCTTCACGTCCGGGAGGGCGCCTGAGAAGCAAAGACATCTCACGATACGCCCACGCGTGTTTCGTGAGGTCGTCGTAAACGATGAGCGCGTCACGGCCCTGAGCCATGATATCCTCGCCCATGGCGCAACCGGTGTACGGTGCGATGTACTGCAGCGCGGACGAGTCTGACGCGTTGGCGGCCACGACGATCGTGTGCTCCATCGCGCCGTGAGACTCCAGCATGTTCACCGTCTGGGCGACTTTCGAGGCCTTCTGGCCGATGGCCACGTAGATGCAGACCAGGTCGCCTCCACGTTGGTTGATGATCGCGTCCAGGGCGATGACCGATTTGCCGGTGCCTCTGTCGCCGATTATCAATTCGCGTTGGCCGCGTCCGATCGGGATCATCGCGTCGATGGCTTTGAGGCCGGTCTGAACCGGAGAGTCGACGGACTTCCTGGTCGAAACGTCGGGCGCCACGACTTCGACAGGCCTGTTTCGATCGGTGTCGACGGGACCTTTGCCGTCGATCGGCACACCTAAGGCGTTCACTACCCTGCCAACCAGGGCTTCGCCCACGGGAACTTCGACGATGCGCCCGGTGCCCCGTACGGTGGTGCCTTCCTTGACGCCGAGAGGGTCGCCCATGATGACGACGCCGACGCTGTCTTCTTCAAGGTTCAGCGCCATGCCCATGATGCCACCTTCGAACTCAAGGAGTTCGGTGTACGCGACACCCGAAAGACCGTGAACCTGGGCCACGCCGTCTCCAACTTCGACGACGGTCCCTTCGTCCACGACCGCGAGATCTTGGCCGAATCCTTCGATCTGACGCCGGATCACCGACGCTATGTCTTGACCTCTTACCGCCATTTCAGTCTCCCTAGAACGTTGAACCCATCGGGTTGGCAAGACACGTGACCGAGGCCACGCTGTTTCGTAAATGTTCTGTTGCTATTGTCTGACTCAGTGTCGGTTCCGCTGTGACCGAACCTATCGTCTTTCGGCCAGGTCGCGACGCATCGCTCGCAGCTTGGCCCTCGTGCTGCCGTCGATTACGCGGTCTCCGATTCGCACGATCATGCCGCCGACGATGCTGGGCTCGACACGGGTACTGAGCCGAACCTCGGAGCTCGAGATCGCGCCGATCATCTCCGACACACTTTGACGCTGCGCGTCATCCAGCGGCACCGCGGACACAACCTCGGCTCGCTCGATGCCCTGCTGAGCGTCGAGGGCCTCTTGGTACAGATCCGCGATACCCGGGAGCAGATGCACGAGGTTGCGCGTCGCAAGCAGCGAGATCAGGTTGAGCGCCAATGGACCGACAGACGCTCCGAGCGCCTCGCGAATAACCTCAAGCTTGGACGGCGCCGGAACTCGTGGCTCCGATAGGAATTCCACGAAATCCTGGTTCGCGACCGCATCGGCCAGAAGCGTTAAGTCTTCAAGCCATCGCTCGAGTTCGTTATTTTCTAGGGCCAGTTCGAACACCGCCTGGGCGTATCGTCTGGCTGAAGCAGCTCTGGGCATGCTGTGTTCCTACGCGTTCTTGATGTTAATAGCGACTGCCGCCGACTTCGGCGCCCTCGTCGAGAACCTGTTGAATCAAGTCTCGGTGAGCGGCCTCGTCGAGTGACCGGTCTATCATGCGTTCGGCGGCAACAATCGCCAAACCCGCGAACTCACGTCGCAGGTCTTCGATTGCCGCGTCGCGTTCTCGCTGTATGTTCGCCTGGGCCCGTGTTCGTTCGCCCGCGATATCCTCGCGCGCCTTGGCCAGTTCCTCTTCGCGGAACCGGTCTGCAACTTCTCGGGCCTGAGCGATGAGCTCTTGCCCCTCAGACCGGGCTTCGTTCAGTCGGGCCTCCATCTCTTGTCGAGACGTGGCGGCCTCTTCTTGGGCTCGCTGAGATGCTTCCAGACTTTCCCTGATGCGTTCAGAACGCTGATCCAACACCCTGATTACGGGTCCATATAGAAGTTTCCACAGGACCACGAACAGGATGACGAAACTGACGATCTGCGTGACCAGGCCGGATAGCGTGATTCCCAGGGCTTCCATGCCTTCACCTTCGCTTGTCTATTCTTGGATCGCGGGCGGCAAACATCGCCGAGCGATCTGCCGGATTTCTCCGATTCGTTCCGTCACACGAACTTGATGACGATCGCCACGACCAAGGCGTAAATCGCGATAGCTTCCGCGAACGCGATGGCCAGAATCATGTTCTGCTGAATCGGACCGGCCGCCTCCGGGTTTCGACCCAGCGCTTCCATGGCCTTGGCTGCCAGGAGCCCGATTCCGATTCCGGGGCCGATGGCGCCCAGACCGATGGCTATGCCAGCGCCTATGTTTTGGATATCTCCCTCGATCATTCCCTACTCCTTAAACCTATGAAGGACCAAGCCGTACGATTTGGGAGGCCTTAATCGGTTGGGCCTCGCGAACAACCTTTACCTTCTTCCTTTGGACATCGGTGCTCCGACCTGGAGCGATCAGTGATGACTGGTCGTAGCTGAAGCGGCAAAAACCAACGTCAGCATCGAGAAAATGAATGCCTGGATGAGGCCGACGAACAACTCTAACCCCAAGAACGGAATGATTCCGACCAGTGGGATCAGGAAGATCATCGCGACCAGCAGAACTTCACCGGCGAATATATTTCCGAAAAGACGGAAGGTGAAGCTGATGACCTTGGCCACTTCGCTGATGAGCTCGAGAATGCCGACGAACACGCCGATCGGACCGTCGCTGAAGTTGAAGAACTTCTTGAGATGACCAAACAACCCCAAGGCGCTGAAACCCCAGACCTGGACCATGAACATGGCGACGAGCGCGATGGCCAACGTAGTGTTGACGTCCGTGTTGGCGCTTCTGAAGAACGGCACCAAGATTCCGGCCTGCTTGCCGGCGCCCGCGCCGTGCTCTTCGACCTCGGCAACCGTCTTCGTGCGGTCCAATGAAGCGAAAGGCAGGATCGCCAGCGATCCGTCGCCGTCGAATATCTGCACGTTGATGTGTTCGAGATCAGCCTCGTGGTCGTCCTTCTCGTGATGGTGAATTACTTCTTCAACGGTCTCGATTCGGCCGATGGTGCCGAATCCGGGCAGGACGCCTATCCAGTTGGCGACGACCACGAACAGGAAAATCGTCATCACGAGCGGGAAGAACTTCCGGCCACGTTCGCGACCGGCGACGCTCTCGACGAGCCCCAGAAAGAACTCCATGACGACTTCAATCAGGCCTTGGAGTCTCCCGGGAATTTCGTTGAGCTTGGAGCGGGTGAGCAGCGTGAGCAGCAGCAGAGCCAAGATCGTCATCCACGTGGCGATCATGGTGTTGGTGATGCGGAAGGAGCCGACGACGGGATCGGCGGTTACCGATTCGGCCGCGATCTGGATCGCAGGGAGGGGAGCGCCAAGGAAGCCGCCGCCGAACTCATTTCCCAAAGCTCCACCGGCCAAAGCAACTACAAATACTACAAGAGCTACCAGCAGGATCAACAGAACCTTCGGGTTACGTAGCAAGGTTGTAGTTCTTCTCCCTGTTTAGCTAAATTTCTTCGGATTCGGCGGAGATCACGGCCATGAGCATGCGCACCATACCGACCACCGCCAACGCAATTCCGGCGCCTATCCCGATCAGTGTCAGAAGCGGGTTCAGCCCCAATTGCCGGTCCAACAAATAGCCTCCGACTGCCCCACCGCCGATGCATAAAGCAACGAACCAGCCTATGCCTAACAAGCGGAGAGCAAGTTCCATCTTGCGGCCGGTCATATCGAGGCCTCCTCGGAAGCGTGGGTAGTGTAACACAAAGATTTTCGGAGGGTCAACGAGGCGTGGCGCCAACGAAATCAGGCGCGGTTTGCCGTGATTTCCGCCGAGACCGGGTGCTGGTGGGGCCGACGCCGCGACGAAGGTTGAAATGGACTCGTTTGACGGGGTTGACCGCAATCCAGAGACACGGAGAATCTGGTCGATTCGTCATGGCTTATCGACCGGCGTCAGTGGTCGGGATGACGCGATTTGCCGTCTTGTGAGTCGCCTACGTACTATTCGAGCGTCGAACGCACGAAGATCGAGAGCACGCCCAGCCTTGGCAAAGAGTCACAAGAATCCCCGCCGCTGCCGAGGTCTAATATCGGATGATTACTCGCCGGTCGATCAGCCTGAAGTGCTCGACGGCTTGTCGTCGCCGAGGTCCTCGAGGTTCAGGGTGTCGATGAAGTCGGTGAACGCCGAGAGCCGCTTGAGTTCGTCCTCGTCCAACGGCCGGTCAACGTCAGCTTCCATCGCGTTGGGGATCATCGCCTTGCCGGTTTCCATGTCCAATTCGACTCCGGCGTTGTTGATGACTTCTTCTTCGGCGAATATGGGCGCCTTGGTGCGGACGGCCAACGCAATGGCATCGGACGGCCTGGCGTCGATCTCCACGGTGTCGTCGTTATGGGCAATGACGATCTTCGCGAAGAACGTGTCGTTGGCCAGTTCGGACACGACGATTCGGTTCACCGAGGCGCCGAGGACCTTCAACATGGCGGTCAAAAGGTCGTGGGTGAGGGGACGAGGGACATCGACGTCCTGAAGCTTCAGGGCGATGGCATCCGCCTCGTTCGGGCCGATCCAGATCGGCAGATACCGATCGGTCTCGTTGACCTTCAGAATGACTACTCGCTGATAGTTGGACAGACTTACGCGGATACTGTCTATGGACATTTCCAGCATACGTCTTTGGCCTCCTGAATCTGGCATGAATTCATTGTAGGTTGCCCCTACAGGCGTGTCAACGCGACGGGTCGCACCAAAAACGCACTTTCGTACGCCTTGGAGCCCCGCCGTACGAGAAGTCAATCGTCGGTCGAAACAAAAGACTTCATTCGCTTCTCGAGGTCAGACCTGGGCATCATGACGCGCCGGTCGCACGTCGCACAGCGCAGGCCGATATCGGCCCCGATTCGGACGACTTCCCAGTCCGAGCCGCCGCAAGGGTGCTTCTTTCGAAGCCGCACGACCCAGCCGACCCGGAATTCGGTCACCACGGCCGTCCCTCGGCAGCAAGAACTTCGTTGATCTGGTCACGGAGCGTCGATGCCGCAGTCCTTGCCATTTCGGCGAAATCCGATTCGTCACGAGAGGCATACGTGATCCCGCGAGAGGAGCTGATTAGCACGTTGGGCGCGCCCGAATCCAAGCCCGCGGTCAAACTCTCTTCGAGTGCGCCGCCTTGAGCTCCGATGCCCGGTATCAGGATCGGCAGTCCGGGGCTGCGCCCTCGCACGGCGCTGAGCTGCTCGGGGTAGGTGGCGCCGACGACCAGCCCGATGTTGCCGTGCGTGTTTCGTTCAGCCGCCTGCGCCGCGAGCCACTCGTACATCGGCTGGCCCTCGGAGCCATCGTTGACTCGAATGTCTTGGATGTCGCCGGCCCCTGGGTTAGACGATCGGCACCAGATGATGATGCCTTTGTCCGCGTACTCGAAGAACGGGTCGAGCGATTCTATGCCCGCGTACGCGTTCACCGTGGCCGCGTCGAAGCCCCAGGTCGTGAACAACGCCTGCGCGTACTTCTCGTTCGTGGACCCGATGTCGCCGCGTTTGCCGTCCGCCAGCAAAACAACGTCTGGAGCCACCGAGCGAATGTGTTCGACGGTCTGCTCAAGCGCTCTGAGGCCAGGCATGCCGAGCGCCTCGTAAAACGGGAAATTGGGTTTGAAAGCGCAGACGAGATCGGCCGTGGCATCGACGATGGCGCGGTTGAAGTCCGCGACGTCGGGCACCGCCATTAGATTAGGGTCGGGGTCGAGGCCGATGCAGACCAGGCTCTTGTTGGCTCGGGAAATCGATTCGAGACGCTCGCGGAATCCTGTCATGTTGTGGCCCCCTCAATTCGTATGCGAGATCGCCCTGGGATCATGAGGCTCCAAAACGCCAACGCTTACACAGTTTAAGAGCCAAAACGTCGGACCGGCAAGTTGTGCCGCACCGGTACGATTGCTAGCATACGCGAATGTCAGGCGATACACCGACGCAAACCCGCGACGCGACAAAGGCCACAGATTGAAGCTGCATCCGGAACTCGTAGAGGCGACGTTCATCCGCCGACTGAACCGTTTCGTCGCGTTGTTGACGTGCCGCGGCGAAGAGGTGATGGCGCACGTCGCAAACTCGGGCCAGCTTGGCGAACTGCTGTTTCCCGGAAACCGAATGCTGCTCACGCCCGTTGACTCGGGCTCAGGGCGCAAAACGGCCTTCGACTTGACGTTTGTCGAGGTCGACGGAGTGCTGGTCAGCGCCGATGCGAGGTTGCCGAACGCCCTGCTCCAGGAAGCCATCGAAAACGGCGATCTGCCCGAATTCGCGTCCTACGAAACATTGAAGCGCGAAGTCCGGTTCCACGACAGCCGTCTCGATCTGATGCTGACCGGGGCGGCCGGGACATGCTTCATCGAGGCCAAGTCGGTGACCCTCGTGGAAGAGGGCGTCGGCCTGTTTCCGGACGCGCCGACCGAGCGCGGGCGAAAACACCTCGGGACGCTATCGGCCGCGGTGGCGTGCGGTCACGAGGCTGCGGTCGCGTTCGTCGTTCAACGCCCCGACGTCAAATTGGTGACGCCCAATCAGCGCACGGACCCAGAATTCTGCCGGGCGCTCGCCGATGCGGCCAACGCGGGCGTTAAAGTCCACGCGTACCGTTGCGCGGTATCGGAAACGTCGATCCGAATTGACGGCAGTGTGCCTGTCCAGATTCCCGACCTGTCCTCAGGCGCCGTGTAGCCAATGCCCAAATCCAGCACAACTGAGCGACTGCTCGCTGTCTACGACCGGCTACTCGACCGTTACGGCCCGCAAGCTTGGTGGCCGGCGCGGTCGCCCTTTGAGGTCATGGTCGGGGCAATTCTTACGCAAGCAGCGGCCTGGTCGAACGTCGGAAAGGCGATCGCCAACCTTGACGCCGCCGACGCGTTGACGCCGGAAGCGATACGGCGTCTGAGCGCCTCTGAGCTCGCCCGGCTCGTGTATCCCAGCGGGTACTACAACGCCAAAGCACGGAAGCTAAAGGCGCTAGCCGAGTTCCTGGGCGACCGGTATTCAGACGACATCGACGCGATGGCGCGAGGACAAACCGCTGACCTCAGAACCGAGCTATTGGCCGTCCATGGAATCGGCGATGAGACCGCCGACGACATCCTTTTATACGCACTCCAGCACCCGATCTTCGTCGTTGACGCCTACACGCGACGGCTACAGGATCGGCTCGGGATGTTGCCGGAATCGAGGTCAACCTACTCGGCGTGTCAAGCGTTCTTCATGGACCATCTCAAGCCGGACGTCCGCATGTTCAACGAGTGCCACGCGCTGATCGTTCGCCACAGCGTCGTCCATTGCAAAAAGCGCGCCGAATGCACGGGCTGCGTCTTGCTCGAATCATGCCCGGCCGGTCAACGCGAAAACGCGGCGCGGGCTACGTCATCATCCTGATGGACGCGGTCTTGATGACCATGTAGACGTCGGAGCCCTCACGGAGCCCCAGGTCGTCGCGCGCGTTCGCGGTGATCTCGACGGTCAGCGTTCGGCCGATATCGACGTAGACCAGCACACGGTCGCCAACGTCGTGTATCTCTCGAACCTTCGCTCTGATGATGTTGCGAGCACTGATCCGCCGCGGCACGTCGAGGCTGAGCATTACGTCGCCCGCCCCCAAAGAGACAACGACCGTCTCGCTGGGAGTTCGGTCGGTCGCCGGCGCCACGAATTCGGCGTCGCCGATCTTGAGCAGCGACGTGCTGCGTCCGTCGCCCGTCTCGACGACCTTCGCTTCGAGGATGTTCTCCAGCGACGAATAGTCGGCGATTGCCGCGATCGCCGGGTCTGCCAGCACGGTCGGGGTTGGGCCGAACGCGACTGTCCTGCCCTGCTGCAATGCGAGAGTGTCCTGCGCCAAGGCCATCACCTCGGACAGCGAATGCGAAACGTACACCATCGGGATTTCGAGCTCGCGCGCGATCCGTTTCAGGTACGTGATAATGGCGCCCGTGTATCGAGCGTCGAGCGACGCCAGGGGCTCGTCGAGCAACAGCAGCCGAGGCGAAGTGGCCAGCGCTCTGGCGACAGCGACCCGCTGGCGTTCTCCGCCTGAGAGATTGTTCACGCTTCGGTCCATCAGCGGCGCGAGACCCAGCATGTCGACTAGATGGTCCAGGTCAATCTCCCGTTCCTCGGGCGGCGTCAACGCGTAGCCGTAGCCGATGTTGTCTTCAACTGTTTTGTGAGGGAACAGTGCGGCATCCTGGAACACGTACCCGAAACGCCGTCGCTCCGGCGGAACGACCGTGCCGGTTGCCGACGAAAACAACGTCCGGCCGCCCGCGGCGATCTCCCCTAAGTCCGGAGACAGCATCCCGGCGATGCAGTTGAGCAGCGTCGTTTTCCCGGTGCCGGAAGGCCCGAATATCGCCGTGACGCCCGAACCGAAGGCGCCCTGGCAGTTCAGTTCGAAGCCAGGGAACTGCTTTCGTACGTTGAATTCGAGGAAGGTGTCCGTCACGTCCACTCCTGAATCGTCATTGGCGCTCGTTCCGTTCGATCTATCGGCTGTTCCGAGTTCGCTGCAGTAACCAGTTGTGGATGAGAAGCGAGATCACCGCCAGGCTCATCGACACCACAACGAGCGTGAGCGCGTCGGCGTCTTCACCTAGCTGAACGCTCTCGAAGATGGCTAGCGGCAACGTCTGGGTGCGTCCGGGGATGTTGCCGGCCACGACGATCGTCGCTCCGAATTCGCTTAGCGCCCTGACGAAGCCGAGAAGCAGTCCTGCCAGGATGCCGCGGTATGCCAACGGCAGCGTGATCGTTAGCGCGACTCTGATCGGTCCCGCTCCCAGGCTGCGAGCCGACAGCTCAAGTCGCTCGTCCACGGCCTCCATCGCGGCCATCACCGCGCGTACTAATAGAGGAAACGAAACGACGGCCGCCGCGAGCGCCGCGGCGACCCATGTGAAGACGACGTCGACTCCCAGCGTGTTTCGCAACGCAACGCCGACCGGTCCGTCCCGGCCGAGCACGAGCAGCAGAAAGTAGCCGGAGACGACCGGAGGAAGGGCCAAAGGCAACGAAGCGAGAACCTCGATGATGAATCTGCCTCGAACCCGACGTTTCACGACGAGCCAACTCACGCCGATCGCAATCGGAAGATTGATCGCGGTGGCGACGGCGGCCACCTGTAACGTCAGAAAGACAGCCGTGTAGTTCAATGGGCAATGCTCATACGGCGTTCCTCTTCACTAGGGCGCGACAATAGGAATGAAGCCATAATCGGCGAACACGTCTCCGGCCTCCGTTGACTGCAGATACTCAACGAAACTCATTGCAAGCGCAACTTGATCGGAATCGGCCAATACCACTGCTGGATACACGATGGCCGTGTGCGAGCTCTGCGGCACGACGTCGGTCAAGACTAGATCGGCCGCCAAAAACGCGTCGGTCGCGTACACCAGTGCGGCGTCCGCGTTGCCAGTCTCGACATAGGCGATTGTGACGCGAACGTTCGAACCGACCACCAACTTTCCTTGGACCGCGTCCCATACGCCCTGGGTCTTCAATGCCTCGCGTGCATACGCTCCGGCCGGCGCAAGCGCTGGGTCGGCGATCGCGATTCGACTGAATGCGTCGCTGGCCAGGGCCGCGACAGACTCCGGCGCCGGTTCGCCTTCCTTTGTAACAATCACCAGCCTGTTTGTCACGAGAGACACGGACTCATCCATTGGCACGCCTTCGTTCGCCAAGAACTCCACCGGCGACATCCCGGCGGGGACGTAGACGTCCACCGGCGCGCCAGCCGCTATCTGTCGGGCGAGCAATTGGGATCCTCCAGTGCTGATCAGTACGTTCTCGCCGGTGTCGCCCTCGTATCGGTTGATCAAATCAGTCAAAGCAGGCTTCAGACTCGCGGCCGTGAAGACGAGCAACTCCCGTTCGCTTCCGCCGCCGCACGATGCGGCCAACAAAAGCGCCCAGACCATCGTCAACCCGAGACATATCTTGATCGCTCGCGAGGCACGCATTTCGGCCCCTCTACACTTTTCGAATTTCGACAGTTATTATCGACGTTGGCACGTCGGCGCACAACCACGATTCAGATGACCCCAACAGCGTATCTCCGCTATCACATCGGAGACGCTGCGCGCGAGGTGTATGGGGAGAGTACACGAGCTTGTCTGGACATGCGGAAGATGGTATACTCGGCGTGAAATCGTGTGACGTTTTTTGTTCGGTGAAAGTGGGTTGGCCCACTTTTTCGTGTTTAATAGGGACTCGATTCACCACGAGCGAGGAGGTGGCTGAAAGATGAAGAGCGATTTTCTCATCGCGCTGACGCAACTTGCCGCCGAGCGTAATCTCCCCAGGGAGATTGTGCTCTCCGCCATCGAAGCCGCGCTGGCGTCGGCCTACCGCCGAGACTCTGTCGCGACAGGCCAGGACATATCCGTGAAGCTGGACCCCGGCTCCGGCGAAGTGACCGTCGACATACTCAAGAACGTTGTCGAGGAGGTCACCGACGAGGTGACCGAAGTCTCGCTCGCGGACGCATTGGCGCTGGATCCCTCGGCTAAGCTGGGCGAGATGGTCGCGACCGAGACCCTGCCGCACAGCTCAGGGCGTATTGCCGCTCAGACCGCCAAGCAGGTCGTGATGCAACGGCTCAGAGAAGCCGAACGAGAGCTTGTCTACGAAGAGTACAAGGATCGTGTCGGCGAGGTCTTCGCCGTTCGGATCCAACGCGTCGAGCCTCGCGTCGTTGTGGTCGATATGGGCCGTGGCGAGGCGGTCATGCCTCACTCCGAGCAGATGCCCAACGAACGGTACCGGCAAGGCCAGAGGATGAAAGTCCTTCTGCAAACCGTCGAACGTAGCCCGATGGGCACCGAGATCATTGTTTCACGCACCGACAAAAACCTCCTGAAGCGGCTGTTCGAGATGGAGGTGCCGGAGATTTACAACGGCGCCGTCGAGATCGTTACGATCGCTCGAGAAGCCGGATTCAGGAGCAAAGTCGGCGTTCGCGCGCGCCAGGACGGCGTTGACCCAATCGGGTCCTGCGTCGGTCTCCGAGGCGTTCGGATTCAGAACATCGTGAACGAGCTCCAGGGCGAAAAGATCGATGTGTTGGAGTGGAACGCCGACACCGCAAGATTCATCGCGAACGCTTTGAATCCAGCCGTCGTCGTCCGAGTCGAACTTGATCCCACGACTCAAGCCGCAATCGCGGTTGTTCCCGATCGGCAGCTTTCGCTCGCCATCGGCAAAGAAGGACAAAACGCCAGACTGGCGGCGAAGCTGACCGGCTGGAACGTCGACATCAAGAGCGCAACCGAAGCCGAAGCGATGGGCGAAGAGCGCGCGAAGATTCAAGCGGAAGCTGCAGCCGTGGCCGCAGATGCCAAGGCCGCGGATCCGGAGCCGGCCGAGGCGCTCGTAGAAGAGCCAATTGCAGTTGAACCAGAGGTTCCGGAGATACCGGAAGAAATTGCTGCAACCGTGGAAACTGTCGAACAAGAAACAGCAGTCGAAGAGTCAGCGGTCGAGTTGGCGCCTGCCATCGAAGAGGCAATCGCCGAGGCTATCGAGCCTGTTGCTGAAGTTGAAGAAGACGAACTGACTCCCGAGGCGTTGGAGCAGCTCACCGCCGACGCCATGGAGCCTGATCTCGAAGAAGAGCCCGAGCCCGAGGTTCAGGAAGTCGAGCAGCCTTCGTTGAGGGATGTCCCAGACGGAATCTGGTCGGTGCCGAAAGTTTCCGCCGGGGCGGATCCCGGCGTGATTCGGTTTGCCGAGGACATCACCGGCCTCAGCGGAGGCGTGACGGCTCGGCGCGCTCGAAGAACCGGAAATACCGAGGGCGACAACCCGCGCGGCCGCAAACGCAAGTCAAGAGGAGCTCCCCGGCGCCGGCGATAGCACCGGGTCGGGCGCCGCGCATAACGCCAGGCGTTAACCCTGCTGTTGCGATGCCGCACTCAAGATCGTGACACGTTGGAGATCAGGTTGCGGATGCAACTCCGGGCGTGCCCGGATTTCGATTGGTTGGGGCGAGCCTGACCATCGCGTTCGATTCCGAGCGCCTCGTTTGAGTGGCAGATTGAACTGCGGTGGAGCCGGTTTCGAATCGATTTGGGGATGAGCGTCGAGGCGAATGGTCAAACAACGTCATGTTCCGCTCAGGACTTGTGTTTCTTGCGGAACAAAAACCGCGAAACGGGATCTGCTGCGCATCGTGGCGGCTCCGGACGGCGGCGCAGAAATCGATGTGTCGGGCAAGGCCAATGGCCGAGGGGCGTACTTGTGTCGTGATCCGAACTGCGGTCCTGAAGATCGACGGCGAGGTAGACTACAGTACGCTCTGCAACTGACACTAGACGACGACAAATGGACAGAGTTGGCGACCGTACTTGCACAGGCCGCCGCCAACTCTCCGGCGTAGGCCCCTCGAACGGGCGGCCGAATCACCCGGATGGAAGAGATTTGAGGTAGACAGCGCAATATGACTAGCAGATCACGCCGGTCCGGACAGGGCAGCACCGCAACAACCGAGCATTCCAGAGAGGACATCGCGGCTTCCATTGAGGCGCAAGGCATGCGGCCTCTGGACGTACCCGCCGCAATTTCGGTTCATGACCTCGCGGAGATCATGGACGTTGGCGCCGTCGAAATCATCAAAGACCTGATGCGCAACGGACACATGTACACGATCAACGAAGTGATGGAGCACGACGTTGCCGCCATGGTCGCTCCTTCGTTCGGATTCGGCGTCCTGCCATTGGCTGAACGCGACACCGGTCCTGCATCGCTTGTGCTCTCGGCGGATCTGGAGGACCAAGACAAGCTCGAAGCGCGTCCTCCGGTCATTACGATTCTCGGTCACGTCGACCACGGCAAGACGACGCTATTGGACAGAATCAGGAACACCAAAGTCGTCGACGGCGAAGCTGGCGGCATCACGCAGCACATCGGCGCTTACCAGATCGATTATGACGGCACCACCCTGACATTCCTTGACACGCCTGGTCACGCGGCGTTTACGGCAATGAGGGCGCGAGGCGCTCAGGTGACCGACATCGCGGTGTTGGTAGTAGCGGCAGACGACGGCATCATGCCTCAAACCATCGAGGCGATCAGCCACGCTCGCGCCGCCGAGGTTCCGATCGTCGTGGCCATCAATAAGATCGACAGCCCGTCGGCGGACATCGACCGCGTCAAGCGCCAACTCGCGGAACAGAACCTGCTCATCGAGGATTGGGGCGGCGACGTCATCTCCGTCGAAGTCTCTGCTCTTACCGGAACCGGCGTTCCCGATCTTTTGGAAAACCTGGTCGTCACCGCCGAGGTCAGCGAATTCAAGGCGAATCCCGAACGCACCGCCAAAGGCGTGGTTGTCGAAGCCCGCCGGGAAAACGCTCGCGGGACAGTGGCGACGCTCCTGGTGCAGACCGGCACACTCAATTTGGGCGACAATCTGGTCGTCGGCGGAATCCGCGGTCGGGTCAAAGCGATGTTCAGCGACCGGCGCAACAAAGTCGAGACCGCCGGACCGTCGAGGCCGATCGAAATGCTGGGCCTCAACGAGCTCCCAGAAGCGGGACAGATATTTGAGGCCGTTGTTGACGAGAAGACCGCCCGTCAGATGGTCACGCTCCACGAGCGCGAGGTCCAAGTCGAAAGGGCGGCGGGCCCGACCCTCGAGGACGTTCACACTCGGATGCAAATCGGCGAGGTCAAGTCACTCAACCTCATCATCAAGACCGATGTCCAGGGCACGGTTGAAGCGGTTCGCGGCGCGCTGGAGAAACTCAACTCCGAGGAGACGAAAGTCAACATCGTCCACGCGGCGAGCGGATTCATCACCGAGAGCGATGTCATGCTTGCCGTGGCGTCCAAGGCGATCATCCTCGGTTTCAACTCTCAACCGCAGCCCGGCGCCCGCGCGCTGGCTGGCGCCGAAGGCGTCGAGATTCGTGATTACGACGTTATCTACCACCTGACCGAAGATGTCGAAAACGCGCTCGAGGGCATGCTGGAGCCCATCTACGAAGACGTACTCGAGGGTCGCGCGACTGTTCGAGCCGTGTTCAACCTCGGTAGGCGGGCGAAGGTTGCCGGAATCTACGTCAACGACGGCACGATAACTCGAAGCGCGACGATCCGAGTTCTTCGCGGCGGTTCCGAAATCGTATCCGGCGCCGTGGCCAGCCTCAAGCACTTCCGCGACGATGTCCGCGAGGTGGCGACCGGCTTCGAGGGCGGCTTGACAGTCGAAGGATTCGTCGACTTCGAAGACGGCGACATCATCGAGGCCTATCGGTCCGAACGGGTGCGCTAGCCGACGACCCTCATTTGGTGGAATGCTACGCGGCGTCCGAGCGCGGCAGGTGGCGACGAGCAAAACAAGTTGCGTCGGAACAAGCGTGTCATTGGAATGAAAATGGCCGCACAGGGTCGGCCTGAAGTCCGAGCCTACCATCCGGTTGGTGCTTTGGCCCTTCAAGGCCAAGCCTAAATTTCATACTTTGATACAGGGGTGGCAACCGCCATGAGTCATTCTAGTCGCTGAAAACACACGGTCGCCGACACGACCCTGGATGTTTCTCATCACCCTGAAGATTCAGTGTCGCGAGAAACAACGAACACCGCTGATTCAATTGATGACCGCCTGCCGAGCGCGTTTCACCGTTCAATTTGTTTCGACTCAGCCGGTCGAGCACCGTCTCACTCACTCCGCTTTTCGAGTCTGAGGTCAATTTATGAGCCGCCGGTCAGAACAGGTTAGCGCCCTCCTGCGTCGCGAGATCAGTCAGATCATCCAGACGGGTGTCAAAGACCCTCGCGTCTCGGGCATGGTCAGCGTCATGCGCGTGGAGACGACCACCGACATCTCGTTCGCCAAGGTTTACATCAGCGTGTACGGCGACGAATCGGACAAACGCGGCACTCTCAAAGCGTTGAAATCGGCCACCGGATTCATCCGAGGCGAGCTCCTGCACCGGCTCTCGATCAGAGCGATCCCGGCCCTCAGATTCATCCTCGACGAAACCCTCGAACAGGGCAACGAAATCCTGGCGCTGATCGACAGCTTGGATATACCACCGGAGGAGCCAGAGGATCAGGAGGCGGAGGGCGCGGCAGGCTCATGAGCGCCAAGCCAACGGTCGGCATCCTCAATGTCAACAAACCCTACGGCATGACCTCTACGGAGGTTGTTCGGCGTGCGAAGCGAGCCTGCGGCGTCAAAAGAGTCGGCCATGGAGGAACGCTCGACCCGGTTGCGACCGGGGTGATTCCTATCTGCATCGGTCCAGCGACGCGGATGATGGATTACTTGATCGCCGGCACTAAAGAGTACCGTACGGTGATCGAGATCGGTGTGACCACCGACACGTACGACTCCATGGGCGAGACCACGGAAACCGCGGGCAGCGCCGACGTTACGCGCGTGCAGGTTGAGAGAGCCCTCGAGTCGTTCCACGGCGATATTTTGCAGGTGCCGCCGATGTACTCGGCCTTGAAGAAAGGTGGCCAGCGGCTCTATGACCTAGCTCGCAAAGGCGTCGAAGCCGAACGCGAACCCCGCTCGGTCACCGTCCACGGAATCGACCTTGTCTCGTTCGAGCCCCCGTTCGTCACGGTCGATATCCATTGCGGCCGCGGCTTCTACGTCCGTTCGCTCGCCCACGACCTTGGCCAAACGCTCGGGTGCGGCGGTCACATGAAGAGCCTCGAGCGCCGGCGAGTCGGGCCGTTCCGGGTCGAAGACGCCCTCGACGTCGAATCGTTCGACGAGATATTCGAAGGCGAGACCTGGCTCGATCATCTTCACGGCGCCGACATAGCGCTCGGCGGAATGCGAGCCATCGTCGCGGGCGGCGAGCTCAGGAAGCTGGTTCTTGACGGCAGGCCGATCCCGCCAAGCGTTCGGATTGCTGCCGCGACGCCGGAGGAGCGCTGTCGGATATATACCAGCGACGGCCAATTCATCGCAATCGCACGGTTCGACCCAGACGACCGTCGGTGGAAACCAGAAAAAGTCTTTCATCCGAGTTAGCCGATTCGTGCCTTGCGGCAGGTGCAGATAAATGAACGAGCGACCTTATTCAGTCGAACCGGAGATCGTCTCTCACTACGACGAAAAGTACGAGGAGCGCGGTCGGCTGACGCGCCGAGCGGCGGGCATACTGGAGTTCTCCCGATCGAAGGCGCTGATCCGGCGACATCTGCTCCCTCCTCCGAAAGTCGTGGCTGATGTGGGAGGAGGTCCGGGTGCGTACGCTGCCTGGCTCGCCCGGGAGGGGTACGAGGTCCATCTCGTTGACCCCGTACCTTTGCATCTGCGGCAAGCTGAAGAAGCCTCCGACGATCAGCCAGCCACGCCAATTGCCGGCGGGAGCCAAGGGGACGCTCGGACTCTTTCACAAATCGACGACAGTTGCGATGCGCTGCTGATGATGGGGCCGATGTACCACCTGACCGAGCGCGCGGACCGACTGCTGGCCCTCCGCGAAGCGCGCCGCGTGCTGCGGCCCGACGGCCTGATTTTCGTATCGGCGGTCAACTGATTCGCATCGCTATTGGACGGACTGACCAGGGGCCTCATCGACGACCCGGATTTCTACCAGATCATGATGCGCGATCTAGAAGACGGCCAGCATCGCAATCCCACCGGCGCGCCCGAGTACTTCACGACGGCGTTCTTTCACACACCGGACGAGCTCGAAGACGAGATCGCCGAAGCCGGATTCGCGTTGATCGAAACCGTTGCCGTTCAAGGCCCGGCCTGGATGTTCCCGGATTTCGATAGAAGGTGGACCGATGACCTCAAGCGACGGAGTCTGATGGACCTGCTTCGCACGATCGACCACGAGCACGGCGCCATGTGGATGAGTCCGCACATGATGGCTGTCGCATCGAAGTGAGCGCGATCCCGCGCCCGCAATTCGCTCGCAATCGACGCTGGCCGTGTTCACGAGCGAAATTGCCTTGACTGACCAACCCGAGCGTTACTACAATGACTACCGAGGTCAATGAAATTGAACGACTTTGCAATAGTAACAACAGGCGGAAAACAGTACCGCGTTCAAACCGGTGACACGATTCGCGTTGAGTCACTTGCAGGTGACGTCGGCGACACGGTCGATCTGACCGATGTGCACTTGGTGTCCCTCGACGGTGAGGTCTCCATCGGCGCGCCCACCGTACCTGGCGCCAAAGTGGTCACGGAAATCGCTGGCAGTGGCAAGGGCAAGAAGATCATTATCTTCAAGTACAAGCACAAGACGCGATACCGGAGAAAGAACGGCCACAGGCAGCTTTACACCGATTTGATGGTAAACGACATCTCATTAGGGTAAGCGGCGCCCCATGAAAGGCTGGAAACCGAACCATGGCCCATAAGAAAGGCGGCGGGAGCACCCGCAACGGACGAGACAGCAACTCCAAAAGGCTTGGCGTCAAACGCTATGACACGCAAGTCGTGAGAGCCGGCACGATCCTCGTTCGCCAGCGCGGGACGAGAATCCATCCCGGCACGAACGTCGGTTTGGGCAAAGACCATACGCTGTTCTCGTTGATCGACGGCAGCGTGAAGTTCGAGTGGGGCAAGCTGGGCCGCAAGGTTGCCAGCGTGTATCCCTCCGGAGACTAGAGAGAATGAAAGCAACGATACATCCCGAATACTATCCCGAAGCCAAGGTCATTTGTTCGTGCGGGGCCACCCATACGACCGGCTCGACGAAACCTGAGCTTCGAATCGAAATCTGTTCGACGTGCCACCCGTTCTTCACCGGTGAACAGCGAATCATCGACACCGAGGGCCGCGTCGAGAGGCTGAAGCGCCGCTTCGGGTTGGAGTGACGTCGGACCAACTTTTGTAAATCTAAGGGGTGAGCGCTTTCGATCTCACCCCTTTTTGGTTTAAGGCCCATCGCCTCTTCAAGCCACAGACTGGACATGATGCGAACGCATTGTTGCGACATCGCTGCAGTGAAACTCGAACAGGGTTGCAACCGAATTCAGAGCGGCGACCATGACGACTGAAAACAAGCCAAGTTACGGCGGACAGGCTGTCCTCGAAGGAGTGATGATTCGAGGACAGCGAAACGTCGCCATCGCGGTGCGCCGGCCAAACGGACACATCACCACGCAAATCCGGCCGCTGAGCTCGCTGTTCATCGGGTCGCTCCGCCGGCTGCCCCTGGTCCGCGGCGTGATCATGTTGGTCGAAACATTGGCGCTTGGAATGCAGGCGCTCAGCTACTCGGCCAGCGTGGGCCTCGAGAGCTCTGACGCCGAAGAAGACTCGAAGCCGGAACACGAGGAGCTCGGCAAAGCATCCATGGCCGGGATGATGTTGTTCGCCTTGGTCTTCGCGATCGGGCTCTTCTTTTTGCTGCCGCTGTTCGCCTCGAGGCCGTTGGAGGGCGCGTTCGGCAACGACGTCGCGTCCAACATCGCCGAGGGCGGAATCAGGATGGTGGTGTTCATCGCCTACATCTTTTTGATCGGCCGGATGAACGACATCAAACGCGTCTTCATGTACCACGGCGCGGAGCACATGACGGTGCACGCGCAAGAGCACGACGACGAACTCAACATCGACGAAATCCGAAAGTACTCGCCTGCGCATCCGCGTTGCGGCACCGCGTTCCTGCTCACGGTGATGGTCGTGGCGATCATCGTGTTCGCCTTCGTGCCGCGTGACCCGTTGTGGTGGCTGATCACGTCGCGGATCATATTCATCCCGCTGATTGCGGCCGCGGCCTACGAGATCATCCGTTGGAGCGGCCGATACTCCGACAACCTGCTCGTGAGCCTCATCTCGAGCCCGAACCTTGCGCTGCAGAAGCTCACGACACGATGGCCCGACGACGACCAGATCGAAGTGGCAATCGCGGCAATGGAGCTGGCAATCAAGTCGGACTTGTTGACGGTCACGTTGTCGTACGAAGGAGATCAGGAAGCCGCCGCTCGCCATGTCGACGAAGACGATTCGCCGAGCCTGTAGCCCGCCGGGTGTCAGCGGATCGCCTGAGCCCGGCGGCGTCGAACAGGAACTGACGCCTACGTGTTCCGCTTGAGGATTTTGTTGAACGTGCGCTGAAGTTTGGGCAGTTTCGGGTCGTATTCACCCAACACGTATTCCTCAGGGTGATTTTTGATCCACTCCAGGGCAATCTCTTTCGCCTGTTGATCGCTGCGGATCTGACCGCGTACGAACTCTGTGGCGAACGTTGCCATTTCGCGTCGTCGTTTTAGCCTTCGGCGCACGTAAAACGGAGCCCAGATCGGCAACGTCAGGAAATGGAAAATAAGCTTGTACACGGCGACCTGGTCGCTCAGCGCGTCTCGTTGCGCTTGACCGGAGTGCTTGGCAGAGGCGGTCCATCTCTGACTTTGTAGGCTTCGACGTGGTTCACGAGACATGTAGTGCTCCTTAGGACCATGCACTTCCGATATACGGGACCGTGACTCGTCCGGCAAGTATCGGTTACCGGCGTCTCCCGCGAAGCTCAGACCAAACGTCCTCTGGTTTGGCGCCGACGGCGGCGAGCAAGACTAGCGAGTGGTAGAGCATGTCCGCCATCTCGCGGACGGTGTCGTTTTTCTCGCCCTTGACCCCGGCGATCGCGGTTTCACCTGCTTCCTCGATTACCTTCTGGGCGATCCTGTCCGGTCCTCGCTGGAGCAGTTCAGTCGTGTAGCTGCCCTCCGGCATCTCCTGTTTGCGGTCCACGATGACCGAGAACAGCTCCTCTAGCACTCCGGGCCCGCCCTCGGCGGCGGCGATTTCGGGCACATCGTCGAGCGGTGTGAAGAAGCACGTTGGGTTTCCCGTGTGACAGATCGGGCCGTCAGGAACTACTTTGACGAGAAGGGTGTCGCCGTCGCAGTCGAGTGACGCTGATTTCACTCTCATGTAGTTGCCGGAGATCTCGCCCTTGTGCCAAAGCTCTGAACGGGAGCGGCTGTAGAACCAGACCTCCCCGCTTTCCAGCGTTCGCTTGAGAGAGCCCGGGCTGAAGTACCCGAGCATCAAGACCTCGCCAGTGTTCGCGTCCTGGCATATGGCCGGGGTCAGTCCTTTGTCATCGAGTTGCATGGTTGCCATGTGTGACCTCTTCGTATTGGTAATGACGCGTTGGAAGCGATTTGGCGTGCCACCGTCCGATCGATTCGCAAACGACGGATCCAAGACCGAGCCCTGTTATTAACGATATCGCCATCCGGAGGTAAATTCGGAGACCTAACCCGATTGGCGAATCGGCCTGATCGGCACTCCTCGCTCGGCCAGATACTCCTTCACGTCGCCAACGCTGTACGTGCCGAAGTGAAAGATGCTCGCCGCGAGGACCGCGTCGGCGTTTCCGGCCTCCACGGCCTGGTACAGATGCTCGGGCTCGCCCGCGCCCCCACTGGCGATAACCGGGATCGGCACCGCGTTGGAGATCGCTCGGACCATGTCCAGGTCGTAGCCGGTCAGTTGACCGTCGGTGTTCATGCTGGTCAGGAGGATTTCGCCGGCCCCGAGCTCGGCGACCCGAATCGCCCACGCCAAGGCATCGATGCCCATCGGCGTCCGGCCCCCGTGGATGTACACCTGCCACCGCGATCCGGCGTGCAACGCAAGTGAGGCGTCGGCAGGGTCCGGATATTCCGTGTCGGACGGATCGAACGCTTTCGCATCGATGGCGACAACGATGGCCTGTGCGCCGAAGTGCTGCGCTGCCGCGGCAACGAGCTCCGGATTCTGGACCGCCGCGGTGTTCAGCGACACCTTATCCGCCCCAGCCTCGAGCATTCGACGGACATCCGCCACCTCGCGCATGCCGCCTCCGACGGTCAACGGGATGAAAAGCTGCTCCGACACCTGTTCGACGACGTTCAGCATGATGTCGCGGGCGTCCGAGCTTGCAGTGATGTCAAGGAACACGAGTTCGTCGGCGCCCTCCCGGTCGTAGAACGCGGCCAACTCGGCAGGGTCTCCGGCGTCGCGAATGTTCACGAAGCTGATGCCTTTGACCACGCGCCCCTGATCGACGTCGAGGCAGGGGATGATTCGTTTCGTCAGCATGTGTCAGCCTTTGTGGACAACGCTTCTATCGCGGCGACCAAGTCGATGCCGCCCGTGTACAAGGCGGTCCCGACTACCGCGCCCGACGCTCCGATTTCAGCCAGCCGCAGCAGGTGATCAATCGACGAGATGCCTCCGGCGGCGATGAGCTCACCTTCGACCCTGTCGACCATCTCAGTGACGGCCGCGTAGTTCGGCTCGGTGAGCGTCCCGTCTCGTGAGATGTCGGTGTACAAGAAGTTCTCTACTCCCGCGGATTTCATTTGGTCGACCAGATCGGTCGCCGCGACTCGCGTGTCTGACGTCCAGCCATCGGTCGCCACCCAACCGTCTCGAGCGTCCACGGTGACGACGACCGATTCGGGTCCGCGTTCGCGACACAGGCGGCTAACGAAGTCGGGTGACTCGATCGCCGCGGTGCCAATCATGACGCGGGAGATGCCCGCCGACAGCGCATTGACGGCGATCTCGAAGGATCGGATTCCGCCGCCAAGCTGCACCGGAACGCCTGACGAAGCGGCGATCTTGCCGGCAACTTCGAGATTGGCCGGGGCGCCGGCTTTGGCGCCGTCAAGGTCCACCACGTGGAGCCGAGATGTACCTGCGTCGACCCATCGCTTCGCGACCTCCAGAGGGTCGGCGGCGTAGACGGTTTCTTTGGCGTAGTCGCCCTGGAAAAGGCGGACGCACTTTCCGTCTCGGAGATCTATCGCTGGAATTACTTCCATGCCTTGGTCCCTGCCTTGGCCTCGGCTCTGACGTGCTCAACGAAGTTTCGGTATACGCGTAGACCCACGTCGCCGCTCTTTTCGGGATGGAACTGGACTGCAACGACGTTGTCCCAGGCAGCGGCGCTGCAGAACTCCACCCCGTAGTCCGTCGTTGCGGCGACCAACGCATCCTTGTCCGGCGCGGCGTAGTAGCTGTGGACGAAATAGAAGTGCGAGTTGTTGGGCACACCTTCGAACACCGGATGGTCGATTTTGAACTCGACCTCGTTCCAACCCATGTGAGGAATCTTCTGTCCGGACGGTAGTTTCTTCGTGCGCCCTTGGATCACGCCAAGGCACGGTTCGTCGCCTTCGTCCGATGCGTCGAGCAGTAATTCAAGGCCCATGCACATCCCGAAGTAGGGCTTACCGCTCGCCACGAATTCCTTGATCGGATCGACGAGACCCTTGTCGCGCATCTGCTTCATCGCCGAGTCGCAGGCGCCCTGTCCCGGCACAACGATTGCGTCGGCGTCGCGGACTTGAACTGGATCCGACGTGATGACCGGGTCCACGTCGAACAGCGCCAACGCCTTCTGAACGCTGCGCAGGTTTCCGGCTTCGTAGTCGACGATGGCTATTCGAGGGTCAGTCACTCGGCCAGTCCCTTGTCACGATCGGCTTTGTTCACGAGGTCGAGCGGTCGCTCTCGGTCTTCGTATCGCGCCAGCATGAAAAGCAGATCGGCTAGGCGATTCAAATAGCGCAATACCTCGAGGTTCGGGAGGATGTCGCGGTCCTTCAATCCGACGGCCCGGCGTTCTGCGGTGCGCAGCATACTTCGCGCCAGGTCGATCGCGCCTGAAGCCGCTGAGGTCCCCGGGACCAAGAATGCGTGGGGCAATTCGATGCGGCCGTCGATGGTGTCGACCAACTCCTCCAGACCGGCAACCATCTCCGGGGTGACGGTTGCGAGGCGCCGGCTCATCATCTCGTAGTTTGCGGGGTCGGTGGCAAGCTCGGCGCCCGCGACAAACATCTCCCGTTGAACGCGCAGGAGGGTTTCCTTGACCAGATCGTCTTCGGACAAACCGCGGGCCAGGCCCATCGCTGAGACGGCCGCATCCATCGCGCCGACGACCTCGCAACGAGGGTTGTCTTTCGAGACCCTGCCGCCGAACAGCAGTCCGGTCTGCCCTTCGTCGCCGGACTTCGTGTAGATCTTCACGTCACGCCTCCGCAAGGTATTATAACAACTGGCGTCACGGCCCAGGAATGCCCTGCGGAACTCAAAAGGGCCCGGCTTGCGCCGGGCCCTTTGTGTTCGAATGCGCCGAACTGTTAGCTGACTTTGACCTCCAGCCTCTTGGGCTTTCGGGCTTCGGTCTTGGGCAACGTGATTGTGATTACGCCGTTCGCGTACGTGGATTCGGCTTGGTCCACGTCGACGGTGTCGGGTAGCTTCAGCGCACGGCGGAACTTGCCGGATCGTCGCTCCCGAAGCAGGTAGCCTTCACCGTCGGCGTCCGCGATCGCCTCGGTCTCGGCCGAGATGCTCAGCACGCCGTCGTCCACGCTGACCTCGATGTTTTCGGCTTTGAATCCGGGCAGCGATGCTCGAACGACGATCGAGTCGTCGTCTTGGACCACGTCCACGGGCAGCGACCAGCCGTCACTTGGCGCTGCCCGAGCTCGGGGCGCGATGTTTCTCCGCACCAGGCCGGCAGGTATGTCCCATTGCCAAAAGTCCCTGAATGGATCGATTCTCTGAAGTGTCATTCGTATCTCCTTGTGTCCGCTTTTCTCGATTGCGTCAGGGTTAGATTCGCCTTGTTCTACGATCATCAGTATAAATGACGTGATGCCTTGCTGTCAATAGAGTTATGTTTTTTTTTATAACTTAGGTAATGCGCTGGAATCATCGATGCTATAATAAACATGTACTCTAGATGACCAAGGTGACGATCATGACTGACTATTACAAAACCCTCGGCGTCAAGAAGGACGCTTCGGACAAAGACGTACGGCAAGCGTTCCGAAAAGCCGCACGCTCGCACCACCCGGATTTGAACCCTGGCGACAAGCAAGCCGAAGCGCGCTTCAAAGAGATCAACGAAGCGTACACGGTGTTGTCCGACAGCGACAGCCGAACGAAGTACGACCGATATGGCGACAGATGGAAACACGCCGACCAGATCGAAGAGCAACGCCGCCGAGCTCGCAGTTCCCCATTTAGCTGGTCCGGCCACGGCCAGGGCGGCGGTTCGTTCGGCCAGTCGACGTACACGGATTTGAACGATTTTCTGAGCGGCAGAGGAGATCCGTTCGGCCGGGGTCGCTCGCGGCGCAACTCCCGCGTCCGAAGCGAGACAGGGGTGGAAGTATCGCTAGAGGAAGCGTTCGCCGGCACGACCGTCGTGGCTACGCTCACCGTGAGCGGCAGGGCGCGGAAGTACGAGGTCAACATCCCGCCCGGGGTCGACACCGGGTCGACAGTGCGCATAACGCCCGACAGCGCCACCGAGTTGATGTTCAACGTCACGGTGACTCCGCACGAGAGCTTCACGCGTCGAGGAGATCATCTGTACACCGACGCGAAGATTCCGTTCGAGGACGTGATTCTCGGCGGTGAGGTGGAAACGACGATGGTCGATGGCAGGCGCATCCGCGTAACGGTGCCCGCCAACAGCCAAAACGGACAGAACATTCGACTTCGGGGCCAGGGAATGCCGAAGCTGGGCTCGCCGGATACGAAAGGCGACCTGTTCGTAACGGTCAGGCCCGAGCTTCCGACGGAGCTGACGGATGAGACGACGAACCTGATCGCCAAGCTCAAGGAACTCCGCTCCGAAGAAGAGTAGGGACAACGCCATGCAACAGATTTTCGATCAAGACGAACCTGTCTTCATCATCAGCGTCGCCGCCAGGATGCTCGGAGTCCAAACGCAGACTCTACGTTACTACGAGCGTCTGGGGCTGATAGAACCCGCGCGCACCGGGGGCAACCAACGCGTCTTCTCGAACCGTGACGTCGAGCGAGTGCGCCGCATACGAGGCCTCATGGACGACCTTGGCGTGAACCTTGCCGGAGTCGAAGTCATACTTAAGTTGACGAAACGGCTGAATGACGAGCAGGCGGAAAATCGCAAGCTGCGCGCTCAAGTCGCCCGGCTCAAAGCTGCAGTCCAAGAGAGAGCGTAGCGCCGGTCGCCAGTCGCAGATGGTCGTCAACTTGATAATTCGTGTTCAATGCTTCTCGCCATTTTGGGTCTTCCGCAGAAGGAGAAACTTCTGGGGTCCCGCGGACAATAGTGTGTGTTATGCGACCGGATTATTCTCCTTCCTCGGAAGAATCAGAATGACTCTTGGCGGTTGCCACTCCCGTTTCAAAGCATGAATACTAGGCTTGGCCCTGAACGTCATCAATTAAATAAGTTGTGGCCAACGATCCTCGCGATGCTGAGCATCCGTCCTTGGTGAGCCACGCACCCATCCGTTCGCCCTGAGCCTGTCGAAGGGTCGCACGCACGCAAGAGTCGCTTGAGGCGTTACGGTCACTGACCCAATACGTTGTTCTCAACGTCTTTGCCATGCTAGGCGCCCCGGAGACAAAGAAACGTTTGGGTCGTTCAGGCAAAATGGCGTGTTCAGTGACCAGATTCTTCGGCTGCGGCTCAGAATGACACATTGGTCCGGCGCCACTTAATTTGTTTATCGCCATGAGGGCCAGAGCACCAACTGCACACATTGTTCGACACTGTTGGCAGTCAGCAGAAACGGGACAGATTGTTAATAGAGACTTTGAGCTGATATCGCGAGCTCTCTGAGTTGATGATTGTACAATCGTCGTCGCTGTATCGTTCGGGTCTGAACCTCCTTCCGTCTCTCCAGGATCTGTTCCTTCCGACCGCTCAAGACGTCGGAAGGGGTCACGTTGCTCAACGCTTTGTGATACCGCCGATTGTTGTAGTAGCTCACGAAGTCGGCGATGGCCACATCCAGGTTTGCAGGAGCATCGTATGGGATCTGGTTCACATCCCGTTTGATGGACTGGTGATACCTCTCCAGCTTGCCGTTGGTCTGAGGATGATACGGCGAAGCCAGAATGTGACGGATGCCCACCAAGTGCAGATAGTCTCGGAAAGAACGAGAGACGTAGCCCGGGCCGTTGTC
>JASMDM010000023.1 GCA_030752795.1 SAR202 cluster bacterium
GCAGAGAACATAGCGCAGATGTGGCAAAACGCGAGGTTCGTGCGTCAAACGGAGAGTGGGATACGCGAGGCCGGTACGCATGACACGGGAGGGCGCTAATAGGATTGGCGGCTAGAACTCCCCGCATGTTTCTTCGTGTTCTTGGATGGAGTTCTTTCGGAAGGGCCAGGGGAACCCTTTCTTGCAAGAAAGGGTTCCCCTGAAACCTCTCCTAAAGAACCTCCCCTAGTTTCTAGTGCATTATCAGGAGAGGTGTTCGACGATTCCGTGTCTGGATGAATGTCACCGTAGGGGCGCAATGCATTGCGCCCCTACACCAAGGCGCCCGCCCAAGCTCCGAAGGGGTCTCCTGATAATGCACTAGGTGGTGGTCCGGGAACGGCGCCGTCGGGCCAGACCCAACTGCCGGAGCGGTATGATCCGAGGCCGGGACACTGCGGCGACAAACCTGGCCGCCGTGCCGATCCCCTGGTGGAGGGGCAGCTTTCGCATGGGGTTGGCGTACCTGGGATGCCGGGCGACGTAGTCCCGCACCTGTTCGAGGGTAACGTTGTTGGCCTCCAGCACCTCCGCCATCTCCTCCCTAGCCCTAGCCTTGGCCTCGTACAGCTTCATCTGGACGCGGCTCTTTACGTTCACCTCTCCGTCGCCCGAGGTCTCGATGGGGAGGTAGATGGCGTCCTTGAAGTCTGCCACCACCCTGCTCTGCACTCCGTCGCTCATCGTGCTGGGCATGCAGCCGAACGGCTTCAGCGACAGCACCATGTGGGCGTGCTCTTCCTCGTTGACCAGGATGTTTTTGGCGACCTCAAGATGCCCTTCTCCGCCGCCCAGGTACGTGTTGTAGTAGTCGTGAGCGTAGTCGGCGAGCTTCTGCTGGTCGGGCAAGGGGTCGATCTTGAACCCGAGGCCCCATCGGTACAGGTCGTGATACGCGCGGAACGCGATCTGAGCCGCTTTCAGCTTGCGCACGAGGGGTTTTTTGCTCTTGTCGACCTGCATCTCCTCTTCGGCGTGGTGTTTCGCGATCCAGATCTTGTAGTCGACCCACGTGCCGACCGGCTCCACGAGCACCTCTGCACCTTCGGATTCAAGCCAGCGGAACATATTGTAGTTGCCGTCGCCCTCGGTGGTCTGATCCCAGAACTCGCCGATGATTTTCACTTTCGGCTTCACGCGGGTGTAGTCAGCTTCAATGGACTCGAACAGCTTTTTGACCTTGCGGAGGGTGCGGACGATCGTTCGGCCTTCCCGCAACGCGTCGCCGATCACCCGCTTGGCCTCTTCCATCGCCCGGTCGGTTTCTCCGGTGTGGACCTCGTATGGGCGGATCTTGTACCCGAGCTCGTTGATCATGTCTCCAAGGACCAGAGCGCGCAGGAACGCCAATGCGATCGGGATATTGATCTCCATCGCGTCTTCGTCATTTGAAGTCAAGCCTCCGTTTTGCTGGAACAGCAACACTCGGAACCCGCCGAACCCGGCGTCGGTCAGCACTTGGCGGTACTCCGCCTCGTACATCCCGAATCGGCAAGGGCCGCACGACCCGGCAGTGACGAACACGTACCTGTTTTCGATGTCTTCTTCGCCCTGGTCCCGAAGCTCCTTCAGGTATTTGACAAGGTTGCCGACCGTATAGTAGGTAGGGTTGCACTGGCCGCGGTTGCAGTATTCTTTCCCGATCTGCAACGCGTCGTTGTCCGGAATCGGAAGCGGTCGCGATTTGTACCCGACCTTGACCAGCGAATGGGTCAGCAACTCTTCGTGGGCCATCGACAAGCCGCCGAAAAGGATCGTCGTCGATTCGATCTGGTCCTTGGTCCACGGTCTCTCGAACGGTCTGGAGAAATGTTCGACCGTGTATTGGGTGAGGCCGGAAGCTTCTCTGAGTTTGGTCTCGTACTCTCGAATCTTGGAGTCGACGGCCGTCCCGTTCACTTTGGCGCGGCCATTGCCGTTAGCCGAGCCGTTGACGCCCACGGTCGGTCGGGCGCCGTTGCCGTTGCCGCCGGTTGGACCCGCGCCGATCGAGTCTTCGGCAGGGATGCCCTGGCCGGCGAATAGCGGTTCGCTTCCGGAGGTTGTCACGCCGTCGACGGCCTGTGCGAGTTCGACGACCACCGATTCGTCCAAGCCCGCTTCCAACTGCTCTTCGTACTCCGCGATGAGCCGAAGGACGCTGTCCTCGCCCTGTTTTCGGCGCTGCAACTCTTCCTGGTATCGCTGTAGCGAGTAGTCGATGGTTTCGACCCTGATCTTGATCGAGCCGACCGGCTTGTTCTCGTCGATGTCGTGGAAGCTGAAAAAAGGTGTGTGCGACGCTTCTATGATGTTCTCGACCACGCCGTACATCGGGGCGTCCTGGCCGCATTTGAAGCTCGACAGGTCGATCGCGACCAGATTGGGATGCCTGGCCACGTACTTAGCCGCCCAGACCTTCTTGTTGGAGTTCTCGCTGTACGAGTTCTTCCACGCGTCGGAGATGTCCAGGGGATGATCGATTTTGCCTTCCCTGATCTCGTCTCCGAACAGCCTATCGAGGATTTCGTCGTCTTGGGGCAGCGTGTCCACGTTGAAGATGGGGTAGCCCTTCCGCTGGATCTCCACCGTGATCTCGTGGTTCAGGCCGGGATCGTTGTGGTACGGACGCCCGAGCATGACCACGCCGACTTTGCCGTCTTCCTCCAGCTTGTCCAGCACCGTGCGCGCCTCTGCCCGCAGAGATTGCCAGGTCTTCCGCCACGCGGCGGTGGCGATCTCCACCGCTTCGTGGTTCTCCTCTTTCGTGATCTGCAGGATGTCCTTGAAGCAGTCGTACATCTGGAGCTCGAACAGGGGCCACATGCCCATGTCGAGCGACGGCGAGACGAAGTCGATGTTGTTCTCGGCGAACACGTCGCCTTCTTTTGTGAACGCAGCACGGGTCACATCAGGAGTGATCGAAACGACGGGGCACGCGTCGCTGTCCACGCCGTCGAAAATCTCGGCGGGGAGCTTCTGGATTATCGGGAAGAAGATGAGGTCCGGCTTTCGCTTCTTGTCGAATACGAGGTTGTGGATGTGCGCGATCGCGACCTTGCTCGGGAAGCACTGGTCGATGGACCCGCGCCGCGAGCCTCGATACCACATCTGCGCGTCGGTGTAGTCGGAGTAGATGATGTTGCGGAAGTCGATGCCAAGCGCCTGCAGGTATGCCGCGAACAGAGGCGACATCGCGTACATGTTGAGCACGCGCGGCATGCCGATCTTCACGTTCTGGCGCAGTTCCAACACGTCGTCCGAAATCTTGCCGCTCGGCGTGGATTTTTGGTTTCGCGCAAATAAACCTAAGCCGCCGCGACGTGATTCCGGCTCCTCGGCCAGGTCGGGATTGAGAGTGCTGACCTTTGGCGGGTTCGTGCTTCGGAACACCGCCAGCCCTGCTTTCTCGACGAAATTGGGATGCGCCTTCTTGACGGCCTCCATGCGCTTGTGGACCGCCTTCACGTCTTCGATGTCGTCGGCGGCGCCCTTGTCGCATGTGGCGATGATGAAGCGCTTGTTCACTCCGTCGCGGGTCGTCGTGTCCACGAACGTGCGGAGGCACTTGTTCTTGCACAGGCTGCACCGGGTGGACTCGTCGCGTGTTGCGGTGAACTCCAGCGTCTCCGCGGCAGCCATGCCGATGAAGGTCGTCTCCTGACCTGCCACGATTCGCGCCGCTTCGAGCGCCGCGCCGATCGCCCCGCTTTCGCCGGGGAACTCGTGCACCTGGACGTTGCTCTCGGGGACCTTCGACTCGATGAAGTCGTACTGCGCTTTTACCGCGGCGAGGTTGTGCTGAGTGCCGCCCTGGAGCACGAAATTCGATCCGAGCCTGCTCAGATTCGGCTCCGATACCACGTAGAGCCAGATGTTTTTAGGCAGGACCTTTGCCAGTCCCGCCATGATCTCTTTCTCTTGCCAGCCCTGTTGCTGGAAGTTGACGATGTCCGTTTCCATGAACACCGCGCATCCATAACCGAACACCGGCGCCTGCTCGGCCTCGAACGCCATCTCGGCGTAATCCTCGACCTGGCACCCGAATCGGGCGGCCGTGCTCTGCAGGAAATAGCCGTTGCCCGCGGAGCACTGGGTGTTGAGCTTGAAGTCTTTGACCTGGCCGTCCTTCAACACGATGACCTTGATGTCCTGCCCGCCGACGTCGACGATCACGTCAACGTCTTTGTGGTAGTGCAGGGCGGACTGCGTGTGCGCGACGGTTTCGACGATCGCCACGTCGGCCTCGAGCGCCTGTGCAAGCAGGTCCTTGGCGTATCCGGTTGTGCCAACGCCTTGGACCTCGAGCGTGGCTCCCTGGTTCTCGACGTGCTCACGGAGCTGCTTGAGCAGATCCTGAGTGTCCAACAGCGGATTGCCCTTGGACAGTTGATAAGCCTTCGCCAACAAGGTCCCGGATTCGTCCACGAGGACGGCTTTGGTCGAAGTCGAACCGCCGTCGATTCCGATGAACGCCTCGACGGTCTGGCCCGGCACGAAGGTCGCGGCCTCCCAAGGCTTCTTGGTGAACCGCTCCTTGAACTCCGCGAGCTCTTCCGGCGTCCTCCAGAGACCGATGTCGCCCGACGCCTCGCGCATCTTCGAGCGACCAACCTCAACGAACTGGCTCAGCGAATCCGTGCCGGAGTACTCTCCGATGTCCGGCTCTTCGCTCTTGCCGTAGATTGCCGCGCCGATGGCGCCGTAGTACTCGGCGTTGTCCGGGACGAAAACCAAGTCTCTCGGATCGACGCCGTTGGGGATGGGGACGTTGCGCTCTTCCCAGATCTTCGGGATGTTCTCTTTCCAGCAATCTCGAAGGCTCGGGATGAACGTGTTCGGCCCGCCCAACAACAGGACGGTCGGGCGCAACGTGTTGCCTCGGGTCAGAACGCTGAGGTTTTGCTGCACGATGGCTTCGAACAATGACGCCATCAGTTGGTCGGAGGATACGCCTTGTTTCTGCAGGCCGTTGATGTCGGTCTCGGCGAACACGCCGCATTTCCCGGCGATCGGGTGAATCTTGACGCCTGCAAAATTGAGCGCACCAAGATCGTCGCTGGTGAGCTGAAGCTTGCCGCTGATCTTGTCGATCACCGCGCCCGTTCCGCCAGCGCACTTGTCGTTCATGCTGGGGACTTTGCGCTTGGCGCCGGTCTCAGGATCTGTGAACCAGATGATGATCTTGGCGTCCTGGCCGCCGAGTTCGATCACCGAGCCGACGTCCGGGTACAGATGCTCTGCCGCAAGCGAAACCGCATTGACTTCCTGGATGAACTTCGCGCCGACGAATTCGGCCAACAAGTTGCCGCCGCCGCCGGTCATGAAAATACGAAACTTGTCAGCGGACTCGGGGAATTCTGTCTCGATGTCATGCAGGAAATCGAGAACTTTTTGAGCCTGACGGGTGTGATGACGTTCGTAGCGTCGCCACAGGATTTCGTTGGTCTGAGGGTCCATCACCACGGCTTTCACCGTGGTCGAACCAACGTCGAGACCTATCATCAGGCTACTGATTGGAGCGTCGAACTTAGGAGGCGACGATTGCGCCCCTGTCTCATACGCCGTATTCACCATCGAACACCTCGCGCAGGGCATTTAACCCGATCGGACTGTAGTCTACGCTATCGGCGTTTACCGAACAAGGTGAACGTGCATCAACGACAGGCTAATTCGTCTGATGGGGCCCCGTCGAACCAGCGCAAACCACCAACGCCACGACGCAAAGCGCACTCCGGCACGGGCGACGAGCTGCGGCGCTGACGCCGACGGGCATTGTTTGTCCATGCTGCGGACGCTGATTAGGCGTCGGACGGCTATGATTGTAATGAGTAATCGACGATGAATCGTTGCGCGGGTTCTTCGAGTTATCAAGCCTGTTCTGTCCCACCCAACCGCCCGGGAGCATTGCGCACCGAGTCCTACTTTCTGTTTGACTCTACCACGAATTTCTGCATCGGCCACCCGCGATGGGGGATGGGATGGTGATGTGCGACTCAGGATCGTTCACCTGCCATGAGATCGTGCCGTCCGATGTATGCCAACCGTTCGCGCCCAATGTCCCCGTGACCGTGGGTGTGATGGTGGGGGCGGTCGTGTCGGGAGACTGCGCGAGCGCCACGGCCGACGAGGCGCCGAGCGCGATGCCCACGATCAGGACCGTGACTGCCGCTCGTATGATTCGACGCATGTTAACCTCGTATGTCGATGACCGCATCTTATGGCCCGCCTGCTGGCTGAAGCTCGATTGCGCCGATGTCGCAATGCATGACGAGGTCGGCGTCACCGTCTCGCGGTCGCTCGAACCCGCACTGGTCGGCCGCTGGCAGCTTGCATCGTTCCCGTTGTCGATCGCAGGGCTTCCAGCCAGCGGTTCATGCGTCAGGGTCGTGCAGCCGTTGTCTGCGAGCGGACCCAGCATCGGATCGACGAGGCTCGCGCTCGTTCCCACTTGGTAGCCGCGCCCGATGTGAATGCGCACATTGAAAGATCGAATCGAAACTGCTACGGCGGAGGACAAGCGGTTTTTCTTGGAGTGCTCAAGTGCCGAGGTTACTGCTGGCCCCTCTTCGATCCGGTTGTCTCTTGCAGTTTCAGAATCAGAGTTGTCCGCTGTGTACGGCAGTCCGGCGAAGCCCCTGGACCCCAATTAATCGCTCATTAGCTCATCTACGCGCACACACGTGTCTGACTTGCGTGTTCCCTGGTGCGTCCGCGAGTTGGTCGACGGCGCTGTTCGTCCCGATGGAATCGGGACGAACAGCGTTCGAGGCGTGAGGGTGGGCCAAACCACCCCGAAAGGGGCTACGCGAGGGCATCGACCGCGTTCTCGTCCACACCCATCAAGCAAAACCGGCTTGTCGAGGAACCACGGAGGCAAAATCGGCGACGTACACTTGTTCTACGAACTCGGAAAATCGGCCTACAAAAGCCTTGACACGAACAATTGTTCGCTATAATGTTGTTGTAGATCACATGAGCGCCTATCGGCAACAGGCGCCACGAAACCGAGGAGCATGATCGAATGGGACAGCCGGTGGTACATTGGGAGATAGCAGGAAGAGACACCGCCAATCTCCAGGCGTTCTACCGGCAGCTTTTCGGCTGGAAGATCACCGCCGCCGACGCCATGGATTACGGCTTCGTTGAAACGGGCGGGGAAGGCGGAATCGACGGCGGCATCTTTCGCGCGCCGGACGGCACAACCCCGCATGTGACCTTCTACGTCGAAGTAAACGACCTAGGCGAGTACCTGGCCAAGGCAAACAGGCTCGGAGCTCAAACCTCGATGCCGCCGACTCCCATGCCGGGCATCGGCGCGGCGGCGATGTTCACAGACCCGGAGGGCAATACAATAGGCTTGTTCACCGGACAAACCGTCAGTTAGCCCGGGAAAAGGGGCCAAGTCAACTCCTTTCCCCCGGCGTCTATCCCTCTCCGCTCCCCCGAAGAGGGATAGACGCTTGTGTTTGACGTACGGAGGCTAAATTGAGAGCGTCGGCGAGCGTCAAGATACAAAGTTCGATCGAGACGATCTTCGAGTGCCTGGCGAACGTGCAGAACCTCGAATCGTGGATGAACGGGGTGTCGGAGCCGCGCATGACGTCGGCCGGAGCAGCCGGGTTAGGCGCTACGTTTACGAGCGTCTACACGTATGCCGGCAAGTCTCATCGCGTCACGTACGAGTTCGTCGAATTCGAGCCGCCAACGCGACTGCTTTGGCGCTCGACGTCCGGCCCGTTCCCGTACGAATCCGCGATGACGCTCGAGCCTGACGAAGACGGCGCGCGCGTCACCAACTCCGTCGACGCGGGCCCGACCGGTCTCGTGTCAGCCATCTGGTTTGCTGTGTTCGGCCCGGTGCTGCGCCCGATGATGCGCCGTCAGCTTAGACGCGAGCTGACGACGTTGAAGGCGTTGCTGGAAGATGAATCGCAGCCTGAGGCATGAGCGTCAGTTGTGGGTTTCGTCAGCGTAAATCCGCCACTCGACAATCAAGCCTTCGCGGACTTCCGCGGTCCACACCAACGTCTCGTTGGCTTCGATCGACGGAGGCACGTGCGAGCCGGTTGTCCCGCCGATTACCGCGACACTGTCTCCGCTTTGCAAGATCGTGCGGGCGTGAATTCGATAGTCTGGAACTCCGACAGATATCCAGCCATGAAGTTCTTGTCGCCGCGATGAACTCGACCCGGCGCATCGATGAACATGATGGTGTCCGAGAGCAAAGATGCGATGCCTTGAAGGTCACCGTCGTTCACATGGGCGATGAAAGCTCTCATGATCTCTGTCGGCGATGTAGCGGCCATGTTCAAACCCCGATCTCGCTACCAGCCGACCGCCGCGCCGTCTGCGCGAGGCTCGCTGGCGCCGGTGAGTACGCCTGAATCGGGATCGCGACGGATAACCTGCCCGCTGCCGAAGAAACCCTGATGCGGCGGCCTGACCATGGCCGGGTGCCCTTTGGCTCTCAGGCCGTCAACGAGATCCGACGCAACAGCGTCTTCGAGGTAGACGCCGTCGCCGACGCGTACGCTGAATCGGTACGCGTCGAGTGCGGCTTGCGGGCTGAGTCCGTGGTCGATCATGTTGACCAGCACCTGTAAGTGGCCCTGCGCTTGCTGCATGGCGCCCATGACGCCGTATGAGATCGCGAACTCGTCGTCGTGCGTCACCATTCCTGGGATCAGCGTGTGGAACGGTCGCTTGTTCGGCGCCAACACATTGACGTGGCTCGGGTCAAGCGAGAACCCGGCGCCCCGGTTATGGAGCGCGACGCCAGTGCCTGGAACCACAAAGCCGGCGCCAAACCCCATGAATAAGCTGTTGATGAACGAGCACGCGTTGCCGTCGCCGTCGACGGCGCTCAGGTACACGGTGTCCGGATGCACCGGAACGAGCCCGGGACCGACCTCGGCGATCGCCTTGTCGGCGCGAATCTCTGTGCGACGGGAATCGGCGTATTCTTTCGACAGCAGTTCCGAGACGGCCGCGGTCATGTGATCGGGGTCGGCAATGTGCTGGAGGCCGTCGGCGAAAGCCAGTCGGATGCACTCGATCAGATGGTGGTACGCGTCCAAGCTCTGGGAGCCCATCGCGCCGAGGTCGAATCCCTCGGCCAAATTCAGCGCCATGAGGGTGTTGACTCCCTGGCTCGGCGGCGGGCACTGCCAGACGGTGTGCCCGCGATAGGTCGTGCTGATCGGCTCGACCCAATCCGCCGTGTGAGCCGCGAAATCCTCTCGCGTCAACCAACCGCCCTGGCTCTGCACGAAGTCGGCGATCCGTCCCGCGATGTCGCCGCGATAGAACGCCTCCGCGCCGCCCTCGGCGACCGCCCGGAACGTGTTGGCGAGTTCGGGCATCCGCATGATCTCCCCGGTCCTCGGGGCTCGGCTGTCGATTAGGAGCTCGCCACCGGCCGGTCCGACGCCGAGCCTGAGACCGCTTGTCTCCCACGCTCCGCTGATGACCTCCGAGACCGGAAAACCGCCTTCGGCGTACTCGATCGCCGGGTCCAGAACGTCGGCCGGCGACATCCGCCCGTGAGCCTCGAGGATCGCCTCCCAACCGCTGGGCGCGCCCGGAACGTTCACGGTGTACGGGCTCTGATTCGGAATCTCCGTCAATCCTTGCGATATCAGGTTGTCCGCCGACGCATTGGCCGACGATCTGCCGCTGGCGTTGAGCGCACGCACGCGCTTTTCGGCGTTCATCCACACCAGCGCGAAAACATCGCCGCCGATCCCCGTGGACATCGGTTCGACGACATTGAGCGTCGCCGCGGTGGCAACCGCCGCGTCAACCGCGTTGCCGCCCTCCATCAAGATGCGCAGTCCCGCCATGGCGGCGAGCGGTTGCGTAGTCGCGACCATCCCGTTTCGCGCCGTGATGTTAGAGCGCCTGGAGTTGAATTTCATGCGATATGTCCTTCTGATAGCGCGGCGACCGCTCTGCGGTCCGTAGGGGAGGGTTTCAAACCCTCCCGTTGCATTGCTGTGCGATACTTATCGAACAATTTGAAAGGCATCGCCTGTAGATCGGTGTCTATACGATCATTGTCGGGCGATTACACGGCAATTTTCGAACGAAAAACGCAGGAAGATTCGCGGCGGACCGATAGTTTCTCCGTTCGTGGTGAGCCTGTCGAACCACCTCGATGCTCCAAGATACTGGCAGCCTGGATTGACGAACTCTAACTTCGGGTCGCTATGTTGTGCCTGCCCGCCTTGCCCCTATGACCGACGCCAGCGTCTTGCCGACGTCCACAACTCGCGGCCCGTTGGTCGATACGCGGACGGTGACGTCGTGGTCGCCGATAAGGCTTAGCGAACGCTCGCCGTCAAGGGCGATGGTTCCGGGGCGCAGGGTGATCTCTCGCTTTTGGTCCGGTTCGAGAATCTCCCAGCTTTCGATGTCCACCTCGCGAACCATCCCGGGCGCGATCGGGGCGACCACCGATTCAGATTTCTTTCCGAACGTGATTCGCAAGCCTTTAGGATCGCCCAGTGAGATCGGGTGAAGCTGAGCGCCAATCGCCGATATCCCGATGTTCGCTGGGTCAGCCCGGCAGAGAAACACCTCGTGGAGGGTGTCGATGTCCCAGATGGCCCTCGCGCCGACGAACCTCTCCGTCGAGACGGCCAGGTCGACCAACGCGATGTCTCGGAGCTCGCCGTCGACTAGCAGTTCGAGCCGTGAACTTCGCGTCGTAGTCGATTCCGGATCGACCATCCCGTTCGCAACTTGGCCCGCCGCGATGCCAGCAACGGTGCCTTCGATCATTGATGGGAACACGTTGTTGGTCCCGGTCGAGATGGGCATGATCGGAACGTCGCCGCAGCCTTTGGCGACCACGCGGTTGGTGCCGTCGCCGCCGAGGGTGATCAGGCAACCGACCCCGGCCTCGCGCATCGCAGTCGCGGCTTTTGTCGAGTCCTCTTCGGCATGGAAGACGGACATTTCGACGAACTCGACGTCGAGGCCGAAGTTCTCGCCGTCCAACGCGCCACGACCAAGCTGGCCCGAGTCTGGCATGAGCACCACCTTGTCGACGCCGACGGCATCGAGTCCGGCCAGCACGCGTTTGAGGATGTTGACCTTTTCGTGGTTGGGGACGAATCTACCCTGCGCTACCAGACGGCGGATGTCCTTGCCCGCCGCGGGGTTCGCAATAATGCCTAC
>JASMDM010000024.1 GCA_030752795.1 SAR202 cluster bacterium
ACTAGATGCTTCGCTGCTCTCAGCATGGCAATCTGCTGCATCACCGTTGCCGTCTAATGCATCGTCCGCTCTCCGGACATTACGTTGCTTCCAATTAACGGCGTCGGAATCGGACGCCTGCGGGGCCCCAGATTCTTCGGCTGCGGCCTCTGAATAACAGAATATTTGGATCGCCGGTGCTGTCCCATGAACTGCTTGCCCCATGGGAATAATCCCGATTGCGCCGGAACTCAGGACGAACGGATTGGAACGTGTAATGCTGCTGCGTCTTAGACTGTCAGATCGGCCTGGGTGATCAAGCATCAAATGACCCCGGTTGCGGTGAGATCGGCCAGTTTCTTCTTCGAGTAGCCTAGTCGCTCGGCGTAGACCTGCTCGTTGTGCTGACCGAGCAGCGGCGCGGTATGCTCGAGACTCCACGGGGTTTCGGTGAACTTGTACGCCGCTGACGGGTACTCCGCGGGGCCGAGCTCGGGGTGGTCAGCTTCGACGAAAAAGCCCCGCGAACGCAGGTGCCTGTCGTACAGGACGTCACGCATATCGGCCATCATCGAAGCAGGGGCCCGTTCGTTTTGGACGAGTTCGACGATCTCATCTTTTGTGTGAGCCATTGTCCATTCCATCATCAGCATCCGCAGGACATCGGCGTTGTCCGCCCGGCCCTGCTTGGTCTGGCACCAGTCGTCGTTGGCCCAATCCGGGTTGCCCATCGCATCGACGAGTGACTGCCATTGATACTCCTCGCGACCTGTGAGCTGGACGCTGCCGTCTTTGCACGGGATGAGCTGCATCGTCGCCGAGCGCATGTCGGTCGCTTGGCCCATGATCCGGCCGGTGATCTGGTAGTTGGCGAAGGCGGCGCTGACGCATGACGCGACGCACTCCTGAGCCGAAACGTCGATGTGTTGGCCGACGCCGGTGATGTTTCTGCTGACAACGGCGCACATCGTGGCGACCGCGGCGGACGCAGCGGTGTGGAAGTCGGCTATGTTCCCCGCGCCCTTCAGAGGCGGACCAAGCCCTTCTTCGAGGAAGCGCTCGCGCCAGACGTATCCCAGAACGCCCGCGTGCCAGATGTTGAGATCGAATGCTTTGTATCCGGAGTACGGCCCAGTCTGACCGAACGGGGTGATAGACGTCACGATCAACCGAGGGTTGATCTGGTGCAGGCTGGAAAAATCGAGTCCCAATCGGCTAATGACGCCTGGTGGGTTGCTCTCAACAAGTACGTCGGCGTCCGCCACCAAACTTCTGAGTATCTCGGCGCCTTCAGGTTTTGCCGGAGACAGGGTTATGCCAAGCTTGTTCGTGTTGAGATACGCGAAGAAACCGCTCCGCTCGCGGTGCGGTTTCTCGTCCTTGAACGGCCCGTAGGTTCGAGCGACATCGCCGCGTTCGGGGCGCTCGATCTTGATAATTTCGGCGCCTAGATCTCCCATCAACTTGGTGCAGAACGGAGCGGCGACCATCTCACCGAATTCGATAATCTGCAGGTCTGCCAGCGCGTGCTTGCCGGTTTGCGTCAATCCTGAATCCTCATGTTTGTCGTTTACGAGTCGCCACTACTCCAGTGTCAGCTTGCCGTTTTCCAGAACTGTGTGGCCATTCGCTTTCATCGTCGCGTCGGATAGGAACAACCACTGATGATAGCTCGACAAGTAGTCGCCGCCCGATTCTTGGTTGTCGCCGAGGCTGAAGCGCACGATCCCGTCGCCGTAGCCGTAGTAGCTGATGATCTTCTCGTGTCCCGGAAGCATCGTCAGGGCACGGTTCACGCCAGCGTTGAATTCACCGAAGCGATCGCAGTCGCCGGTTTGCAAGCCCCACATCGCCTGAACGTAGTCGTTGTGGTGCTCAGACCTGACGCTCGTGATTCGGTTGCCGTGGAACACGTACGTGAGCGTGCCGACTTCGCGACCGGCGAAGGTCTCGTTCGAACAAACCAGCGTGCCCTCGGTGTCGAGGATGTCCACGGTTCTGATAGCGCCGGAAGGGAGCTCCACTTCACGGTCGCGCGCGCTGCCCGGTCGGGCATAGCCGTTGATGAACGCCTTCGAGGCGTCTCCGTTGCCGCGATGAAAGTGGGCGTCCTCGAGCCGGAATCGGATGTCGGTTCCAGCCGGATTCGTGATCTCAATGTTGGCGTTCCGCATGGCGCCCGCAAGCCGTTCTTGTCGCGCGGTGAGCGCTTCGTAGTCGATGTACAGCGCTTGCTCGTACATTTCGGAGAGCTTACGGAACGTGTCGGCGTCAGCTTGCGCCATGATCCAATGGAAGTGGATGGCGCGCCCTTGCCAGGTTTTGAGGATCAGCTCGGTCTGGCCCGGATTCAGGCTCCAGTGATTGGGGAGCCAGATGAAGATGTCGGCCAGATCGAATAGCGCCGCGAGGGCTTGGTCTTCCATTTCGATTAACTCGGCATCCTCGCGACGGCGCATTTGACGCCGGACCGACTGAATCCCCGGCGGGTAAAGCATGCCCGCGAACAGTTCGACCGCGCCCGCCTTCACGATCTCGATTCGCACCTGTTCGAGGAGTTCGGGGAAGTACGTCGGATCGGCGTGGATGATGATCTTCTCGCCGGGCTGCGTCTGAAGCGAATCATGAATGATGAGCTTTGCCATCCGCGACCAGTCGCCTTGGAAATCGTACGATGGCGCCATGCCAATGCCTCCGTCCCTTTTGCGTATCTAGCCAGTCGAAACTACCGCGCGAAGCTGGGGCGTAGACTAACAACAGTTCCCAAGATGGTCAATCGCGTCAGAATCTGCGGGGTTCTGCCGAGGATACTCGGTCGAAGAGGAGGTCGGGTTGTGCACTCTCGCCGTGTCGAGGTCTGGACGGCTTCGACGTTGCCTGGGTCTAGAGCGTGTCCCGCACGGTCACTCGCGTGCCCACGCCGACTCCGAGCCGGCGGGCGGCGCTATCTTGCGTCCACGCGATCTCGATCGCGCCGTGGCTGCCAACGATAGCCAGCAAACCGGCGGCTTCGGTGTAGAAGGTGCTGAGGGTGGTGATTCGCCGTCCCGCGACCTCGATGTCGGACACTTTTGCGGATCGTCCGATTCGGATGTTGGTGACGAGGTTGCCAAATCGATCGACGGAGACCACCGTGCCGTCGATTCTTCCGTCCCGCCTCCGCACTTCCAGATTGGGAAGCACTTCGACGTACTCGATGACGGTTCCGATCTTGTCCGAGGAAACGCCTGAACCCAAGTGGCCCGCAACCGGGGCGAAGATGTCTCGCCCATGGAACGTTTGGCTGACCGGCTGCCGCCACAGGTCCGGTTTGTCGATAACGTAGGCGGCGCAATCGTCGGGCAGAGTCGCACGATGGGTTTGGCCGGGGTGGTCGGCAATGAAATCGACCTGGTTGGCAGGCAAGATCGGATGATCCAGGCCTCTCAGCACATCGGTGAACACGCCATTGTCCGGGCCAACAAATCCGGCATTTGGAGTGATCGACAGCAGCGGTAAACGCTCCGATCCGACGCCTGGATCGACGACAGCAACGTGGATCGTGTCCGGAGGAAAATACGGAACCGCAGAAGCCAATACTTGGCTGGCTTGGGCCACGTCATGGGCATCGATTTCGTGGGTGATATCGATGACACGAGCGCCGGGGCACACCGTCAGAATCGCGCCTTTCATGGCGGCGGGATATCCATCTCGGTTGCCAAAATCAGTCGTAAGTGTAATGAGCGGCGACGTAATCGAAGTCATATCAGGAACGTACTACGGAGGACACGAGCTCTATAGAGCCGCGTCCTGCTAGAAGTAACGGGCGCTGAGGATCGAGAGTGTGATGAAGACGATGACGAGCGCAATCGTGAATCTGAACAGCGTCAACTCAAGCCCGCGCCGTGTCCTGAACGAGCCTTCCGCGGAACCGAACAGGCCGGTCCCCTGCCCTTTTACCTGGAGCAAGATCGCCACGCCAAGCACCAAAGCCACCACGATCTGCAAGATGTTTACGATGGTTGTATCCACTCGGAACTCCGTCTAATTGGACTGTCGCGATACATTGTAGCGCAAATTACGCCACGGCTTTGCGTCGGCGAACATTGCGGCTCAGGTCCATGACAGCCAACGCTAGTTTCAGTGAATCATGTCGAATCGGATGGTCGGGATTCGTGAGGTCCGTCAATTTCAATTGCACGTCATCGAGATCGCGTCCGTCGCTGATCACGGGCTCGCCGATGTAGGCGCCAAGATCGAGCGGTTCGTCGTTTGCAACAACGTAGTCGACAATCTCAGGGAACGTGTGTCGCTGTACCGTCGCCAGGTGTTCGGCGATGGTGTAGCCTTGGGTCTCGCCCACCTCGGTCGCCACGTTGCAAACGTAGACCTTCGTCGCGGCGGTCTGGCGTAGGGCTTCGGCAACGCCTTTGACCATCAAGTTCGGCAAGATGCTGGTGTAGAGGCTGCCTGGACCGATCACGATCAACTCGGCTTCTTCGATGGCCTGAACCGATAGAGGGAACGCCGCGGCGTTTTCAGGCACAATCCCGAGGCGCTCTATCTGGCCGCCGAGATGGGTGATCCTCGATTCTCCGTCGACTACCGTTCCGTCAGAGAAGGTAGCTCGAAGATTCAGGGGCTCCAACGTCGCTGGGGCCACCCGACCGCGAACAGCCAACACGCGGCTGGATTCGAGCAATGCTTTTTCGAAGTTCTGCGTGATGTCGGCCATGGCGGCGATGAACAGATTGCCGAAGCTGTGCCCTTTGAGTCCGCTCCCTTGATCGAAACGATACTGGAACAGATCGGTCAGCAGCGATTCGTCCTCCGACATCGCAACCAAACACGCCCGAAAATCTCCAGGGGGCAAAACTCCGAGCTCACGACGCAATCTGCCCGAGCTGCCGCCGTCATCGGCCACGGTAATGATTGCGGTCAGGTTGTCGGTGTGGGCTTTGAGACCTCTCAACAGCACCGACAAACCGGTTCCGCCGCCGATGGCAACAACCCTTGGTCCGCGCCCACGAGACCAACGATTGAAAATCGTCTCAGCCAGATTTTCAATCGGCTTGGACGCTAGCAACACCGGACTCAGAGTCTTGTAGGCGCCGTACAACGAAAACAGTATGACGATCCCGCCAGCCCCGAGGAGCAGGAAGCCCTCCAAGTGCCACGGCAAGAAATCGGGGAAGGTCAAATCGAAGAATTTGCGGAGCAGGAAAGCGAAACCGACCGAGCACACGGCTACGCCAAGAGCGCCGGCTCCCGCCCATCTTTTCACCCCGATGCCGGGGTGGAGTAGGTGAACGAATGTACGCCAGCGCCTTTGCCAGGTTCCGGCTTCAAAGGCCCGAGCGCCGTCGCCATTGGGCTCGCGACGCGTCACCTCAATGCCTCCAGTTTGTCGTTGAGCATCTCCGTCGCAATCTGAGGGTTCGCTTTGCCGCGAGTGGCTTTCATCACCTGACCGACCAAGAACCGGATTGCGGTCTCTTTGCCGTCGAGATAGTCCTGCACGGGTTGAGGGTTCGCGGCGATCGCCTCGGCCACGGCGGCGTTGACGGCGTCGGTGTCCGATATCTGAACGAGACCTTCCGCCTCCGCGATTACCTCCGGAGATCCGCCGGACTCGAACATCCTCTCGAAGACGTCTTTGGCCATGTTCGAATTCAGTGTCCCCGCCTTGACCAGATTCTGGAGTTCGACGATCTGGTCCGGCGCGATCTTGACGTCATCGATCGTAAGCTCGGTTTGGTTGAGCAGGCGTGCCATTTCGCCCAGAAGCCAGTTGCTCACCGATTTCGCCAAGTCCCGTTCGTCCTGGCCTTCAGCGTTTCCGGATTCGACCGCGCGCTCGAAGTAGTCGGCACTGGCTTTGGTCGTCGTGAGCAACTCGGCGTCGTATTCGGATAACCCGAACTCGGAGACGAACCGGGCCATCCGCTGCCGGGGCAACTCAGGGAGCGATTCTCGGATCGAGTCCACCCACTCGGGTTGGATCACAAGTGGCGGCAGGTCGGGCTCCGGGAAGTACCGGTAGTCGGATGCGTACTCTTTGGTGCGCTGAGACACGGTGATTTCGCTGTCGTCGACCCAGCCACGGGTTTCTTGGACGATGCGTCCTCCGGCCTCCAGCGTCTCGACCTGCCGTTTAGCCTCGAACTCAAGCGCCCGGAAAACGGACCTGAAGCTGTTCATGTTCTTGACTTCGACCTTAGAGCCGAGCTCAGTGTCGCCGATGGGCCGGATGCTGATGTTGGCGTCGCAGCGGAAGTTGCCCTCTTCCATGTTTGCGATGCTCACTCCGATGTACTGGATTACGGAGTGTAAGTCGACCAGGTACTGCCTCGCTTCCGCCGCGCTGCGGATGTCCGGCTCGCCGACGATCTCCATCAACGGCACTCCGGCTCGGTTGACGTCCATCAGGCTGTAGCCTTCGCCGTAGTCCTCGGTGCGGTGGATCAGCTTCGCCGTATCTTCTTCGAGGTGGACTCGCGTGATGCCGATGGGCCGCTGCTCCCCGTCGACTTCGACGGTCAGGCTGCCGCCCGACGCAATCGGCATGTCGAATTGGGAGATCTGGTAGCCCTTCATCAGATCCGGGTACGGGTAGTTCTTGCGGTCGAACTTGGTGTTGTTGGCGATGTCGCAGCCAAGTGCGAGACCGGTGCGAATGACGTGCTCCACGGCTTTGCGATTGATGACCGGCAACACGCCCGGCATGCCCATGCAAACAGGACAGACTACCGCGTTGGGACTCGATCCTTGATAGTCTGAACTGCAACCACAGAACATCTTGCTGTGTGTCAGCAACTGGGCGTGAACTTCAAGCCCAATTACTACCTCGTATTCCATCGCCCGACCGATCTTTTCATGTAGCCTCGTTCGCAGTTCGTACGTAGGCAGATTCAGTATAGTATTGGGATTAGTCTATTACAACACCCATGGGGTTCACGGATCGTCGTCATCGTGCTCAGACCAGGCTCCCTCACCGATCAAAGGAACGAACCTGCACGCGCCCAAAGTCTTCATCGAGTATCCGTGCTCGGTGCGCGTCAGCTTCATCAGTTCCTGCTCCGATCGGCTGCCCACGGGGACGACCATCCGACCTCCGATTTCCAATTGAGCGACGAGTTCATTCGGAATTCTGGGCGCTGCCGCCGCGACCACGATGGCGTTGAACGGCGGGTCGTCCGGCGACCCGAGCGCATCCTCGGCTGGGCGGACGATGACGTTGTCATAGCCCAGAGACGCCAGGCGGATTTTGGCCGTTTCCGCGAGCCATTCAATGCGCTCCAATGTGACCACTTCGCGCGCCAACTCCGCCAACACCGCCGCCTGGTATCCGCTGCCCGTTCCGAGCTCGAGCACGCGGTCCATGCGGCGAATCTCAAGCGCACTCACGGACAACGCGACGATGTATGGCTGGGAGATCGTCTGTCCGCAGGCGATCGGCAACGCCAGATCAGCGTACGAAACGTGTGCGCTGGCTTCGGCGACGAACGCCTCTCGCGGCACCCGACGCATCGCCTCAATGACACGGTCGTCGCCCACGTCGGCGCTGATGCGCTCGAACAGGTCGATTTTGTCTGATCCTGGCCTCACGTGGTTCGAAAAACCTCAGGAGAATCTCACGCTCCGGCCGCCAAACGACGAGGCGCGCGCGGTGTCATCTCAACAGCTGATCGACGCCGTCCGAAGCTCGCGGTTGCACAGGCAGCGAGGTCGCGCTTTCAGTCACACCGCAAATCTGTCAACGGAGGCCGATTTCAGCCTATCCGGTTAAATTGACCTGTGTTAGACCCCGTGCTAATCTAGGTGTGTTCTAGCTTTGAGCGTATTCTCAGAACGAGTATGGATTTTCATTCAAGTCGCGGCCCTGTAAAGACGATGATCGGGTTCGCGTGGGGTGAGGCGGTTGTTCCGACGATCGCCGCGCCGTCCAATAAGTGAATAATGCCATCGGACATTGGCCTGAAAGATCGTGAGCTTCTCAACGTAATCCAGTCGGCGTTCCCACTCGTGGAAACGCCATTTCGTCACATCGGCGAAGAGCTCGGCCTCGACGAATCCGATGTCCTCGAACGCATCCAGCGATTGAAGGACTCCAACATCGTCCGGCAGATCAGCGCCATATACGACACTCGAAAGCTCGGGTACAAATCGTCCTTGGTGGCGATGCGGTTCAATCCTGATCGCCTCGACGCCTCGGCTCACATAATAAGCGAGCATCCGGGCGTCAGTCACAACTACGCTCGAGACGGCCACTACAACCTTTGGTTTACGCTGGCTGTTCCGCCTGACGACAGCCTTGAAGACACCACCGCCGAGATGGCCAGAGCCACCGACGCTGAAACCTACCGCATGATGCCAACGATAAGGTTTTTCAAGATAGGCGTCAACTTCGACATGGTCAAAGGCGAAGGAGCCGGCGACCAGGCCGTTCGTCCTGCGATCCAGAACAACAACGGCAAGAACGCGGCGGCCCTCACCGAAGCGGAGAAGCACGCCGTTCGCGAGCTCCAAGAGGACATCTCAATCGAGCCAACGCCGTTTAAGGCCATGGCGGAACGCCTTGACATGACCCAGGATGAACTGTTCGCGATCGCAAACAACATGATCGAGAGCGGCGTCATGCGCCGGTTCTCGGCCGTGCTGCACCACCGGCGAGCCGGTTTCAGGTCCAACGCGATGGTGGTGTGGAAAGTGCCGGCCGAGCGATCCGAAGAGGTGGGCGCCATCATGGCCCAATCCAGATCGGTGTCGCACTGCTACGAACGCCCAACGTATCCGGAGTGGCCGTACTCGCATTTCACGATGGTGCACGCGACCACACCCGAAGAGTGCGAGAAGATCGTGGACAAGCTTCGCATCGCGACGGGGCTCGATGAATTTATGATGCTGTACAGCACCCGTGAATACAAAAAGACGCGGGTCAGGTACTTCGTTTAGACCCAAGAGGAGGACCCTTGCCTCGCTACTACCCTGTTTTCATAGACGTTACCGAACGGACGTGTGTTGTCATTGGCGGAGGCGCCATCGGCCAAGAAAAGGTCGAGAAGCTGCTCGAGAGCGACGCCGAGGTTTTGGTCATCAGCCCGGTCGTCAACCAAAAGGTCCGGGATATGGCCGATGCCGGCCAAGTAACCTGGGAGCAGCGCGAATATAAGCCGGGCGACCTCGCGGGCGCGTTCATCGCCATCGCGGCCACGGACGACAACACGGTAAACCGTCAGATCGCGGCCGAAGCCCAGGAACGCAATGTTCTGCTCAACGTAGTCGACGTCACCCACCTTTGCACGTTCATCGCACCGTCTGTCGCCCGTCGCGGCGAAGTCACTATCGCCACATCGACCGGCGGCGCAAGTCCCGCTCTGGCCAGAACATTCCGCGAGAAACTGACCGGTAGCCGCATCCTGGAGTACGCCGACCTGGCGCCTGTTCTCGCCAGCGCCCGCGCCGAGCTCCGTGAAGCATCACTCGTCGTCAAACCCGACCATTGGCAAACGCAGATAACTGAAGAGCTCCTCGACATGGTCCAAGCGGGCCAGACCGACGAGGCTCGGAAGATGCTAATGGACGGCCTCATGGAAGGTGCATCACCAGTCGCCGCTTCCTAAATCGATTTGGAACAACGTTGTCTAAAGCACGGATTGTCAAAGTAGGCACTCGCGCCAGTCCCTTGGCGCTGGCTCAAACAGAGGAAGTTCTTCATCCTCTGGTTCGTGCATTTCCCGACATCCGCTTCGAGACCATCACGATCACTCCTGACGGCGACAGGCGCAAAGCAGTCCCTTTGCTGAGCATGGAACGCGGCATGTTCGTGAAAGAACTCGAAGCCGCCTTGCTCACCGGCGAGATCGACATGGCGGTGCATAGCGCGAAGGACATGCCGGCGGAGCTGCCGGACGGTCTTGTTCTCGCGGCGTTTCCCGAGCGGAACGACCCTCGCGACGTGCTTGTGAACCGTTGGGAATCCCGATTCGATGACATGCCGGCTGGCGCGCGCATCGGCACCAGCAGCCCGCGCAGAGCCACGCAGCTCAATCACCTCAGGCCCGACATCGAAGTCATGCCAGTGCGCGGCAACGTGGGAACCCGGCTTGAACGAGCGATGGAAGAGCCGTACGACGGAGTCGTTCTCGCCGCGGCAGGAATAGCCCGGCTGGGCCGGGCTTCCGAAATCCACCACTATTTCGAGCCCGATATGTTCACGCCCGACGCGGGTCAGGGCGCCTTGGCCGTCGAAACACGAATCGACGATGAAGAGCTGCATTCGTTGCTCGTGGCCGTCGATCACGCTCTTACGCGAACGGCGGTCACCGCCGAGCGTGCGTTCATCGCGGCAATCGGAGGCGGCTGCAAGATCCCGGTCGCCGCCTACGCCGAGGTTATAGATGGGTGTCTTCGCATCTCGGCCATCGCCGGACTTCCCGACGGCTCCAGCCTCTTCAGGGTGACCCTCGACGCCGACCCGTCGACTCCTGAAGCGGCAGGACAATCAATCGCAAACGCCCTCATGGAATCAGGCGCGGCGGACATCCTGGCAAGGGACCCTACCCAATGAAGATTGGCAAGGTCTACCTTGTAGGCGCGGGACCGGGCGATCCGGGATTGATCACGCTCAAAGGCTATCGGCTGTTGCAATCGGCCGACGTCGTCGTCTTCGACCGCCTGGTCGACAGCAATGCGCTGGCCCATGCACGAGACGACGCTGAGATGATCGACGTAGGCAAGATTCCGGGCGAGCGAGGCCGGACCCAGGCCCACATCAACGCCGTCCTAGTCGAAAAAGGGCTCGAAGGCAGGACGGTCGTGCGTCTACAGGGCGGAGACCCGTTCGTTTTTGGCAGAGGCGGCGAAGAGGCTCAAGGCCTCGCCGATGCCGGCGTTCCGTACGAGGTCGTGCCGGGAGTTACGTCGTCCATTGCCGCGGCGGCCTACGCGGGCATACCTGTTACGCACAGGGACGTTGCATCGTCTTTCACGGTAGTCACCGGAAACGAGACGCCGGACAAAGCAGAGACGGTCCTCGATTGGAACGTCTTGGCGAGCTTGTCCGGCACACTGGTCATACTCATGGGATGGCGGAACCTCCCCGCGATTACGCAAGCGCTGATCAAAGGCGGGAAGCCACCGAACACACCGGTCGGCCTGGTCAGATGGGGAACGGAACCCTGGCAGCAGACGGTGACCGGCGACCTGACGAACATCGTCGAGCGCGCCAATGAAGCGGGACTTTCATCGCCTGTCGTGACAATCGTCGGCGACGTGGTTGGTCTGCGCGAGACGCTGAAGTGGTTCGACAACCGGCCTCTGTTCGGAAAGCGAGTTCTCGTCACGCGGACCCGCTCTCAATCCAGCAAGCTCGTTCACCGATTGATCGAACTCGGCGCCATACCCGTGGAAGTGCCGACCATCGAGATTCAGCCGCTTGAGAGCTATGCGGAATTGGACGCTGAACTCGAGAACATCGCGCGTCACAACTGGATAGCATTCACCAGTGCCAACGCCGTCGACGCGGTGTTCGAACGCCTGGCCGCCCAACACAAAGACGCGAGAGCGCTCGGCGGCTTGAGTGTGGCCGCGATCGGTCCGGCGACTGCCGCCCGCCTGAAGGAGAATGGCATCGTGGCAGACCTGCTTCCGGCTTCGCTGGTTTCCGAAGCGCTGGTCGGGGCGTTCGGCGGCGTCGATCTTCACGGCAAGAGCGTACTCGTCCCGAGAGCGGACATCGCTCGCGACGGGTTGATCGACGGTCTCGAATCGCAAGGCGCCAACGTCACGGGGGTCACCACGTACCGGAACGTTCTCCCCGAAGGTTCACGGGATCTAGCCAACCAAGCCCTTGCAGACGGAATCGACGTCGCCACGTTCTCGAGCTCGTCCACGGTGCGAAACCTGCTGGACCTTGTGGACGGGGACGCCGCCAAACTTGCTTCGACTACGATCGCGTGTATCGGTCCGATCACGGCGGTGACCGCACGTGAAGCGGGGCTTGACGTAGACGTCGTGGCAACAGAACATACAATTGACGGTCTCATCAATGCACTAGAGACTCACTACTCGCAGGAGGCGACGGCGAAATGACTGGATTCCCACAAGTCAGAATGAGAAGGCTCAGGCAGCACGCCGGGATCCGAAAGTTGGTCCAGGAGACTCGGTTTTCGGTCGAGAACCTGATCTACCCGCTGTTCGTGCGACACGGCCGAGACGTGCGGTCGGAAATCGCCCCAATGCCGGACATCTTCCAACTATCCCTCGATCAACTGATCAACGAGGTCGGCGAAGCTTCGGAACTCGGGGTCGAGGCGGTGTTGCTCTTCGGGATCCCCGAGACGAAAGACCCGGAGGGGACCGAGGCCTACGAGCCGGGCGGAATCATCCAGGAGGCTGTCCGCGCGATCAAACAGGCGTTGTCGGAGATGCTGGTCATCACGGACGTCTGCTTATGCGAGTTCACGGACCACGGACACTGCGGGATCATCAAGGGAGATCGTATCGACAACGACGCCACCCTCGAGTTGCTCGCCCGGATGGCCGTGTGCCAAGCCGAGGCCGGCGCCGACATCGTCGCGCCGTCGGCGATGATGGACGGTCAAGTGGGCGCGATTCGAACTGCACTGGACGAAGCTGGGTACGAAGACACGCCGATTATGGCCTATTCCGCCAAGTACTCTTCCGGCTTCTACGGACCGTTCAGGATCGCCGCGGAATCCGCTCCTCAGTTCGGAGACCGGACCGGCTACCAGATGGACCCGCCCGACATCCAGCAGGCGATGCGCGAGATCGAACTCGACATCCAAGAAGGCGCTGACATCGTGATGGTTAAGCCAGCGCTCGCCTACCTCGACGTGCTGGCCGCCGCGAAGCAGAAATACGGTTATCCGCTGGCCGCCTACAACGTTAGCGGAGAGTACTCGATGGTCAAGGCCGCGGCGGCGAACGAGTGGATCGACGGCCGTCGCATCACGCTGGAGATTCTGACCGCGATCAGGCGCGCCGGCGCGGACATGATCATCACGTACCACGCGAAGGAAGTCGCACGCTGGTTCAACGACGGGCGGTAACGCGCAGCGCCAAGCGAACGCGTTAAGGGACCGAAGGGACTCCAGGGACGTAAGAGGCGCCGGTGAGGTTTGAATACGCAGCAGTGCCGCACGATGGTTCGATTACACAGAATTGTGTCAAGCGAATACCGCTCGACGGAGCCGCTCGTGTGCTGACGATAGTCAACCAGGCCGCAGGCTGCGCCACTTTCTCCGCACCCACCATCGCAGATTCAGGTGCGCCTGCATGTTGTCGGCCACGAGATGCGCCGTTTTGGGCCCGGCCAAAGTCAATGGCGATGCCCAGCTTCGCAGGTCCTTGACGCTGGTGACGCCGCTTTGCCACTCGGGGACCAGCGACTCGGTCTCTCGCCACTTGATCGACGGGAACAGGTCCAGCGGTCCGCCCGACCGCTTGCCGCGCATGAGGAGGCCTCCGGCTTCCATGACGATCATCACTCCGCCGGCGATGTCCCACAAGTGCGGCCGGGTCGTCACCATGTAGTGGGTCGCGCCTCGGGCTACCAGGGCGAGCTCGTAGGCGATGCTGCCCGTGACTCGAAGGTCGAAGATCGTGCGCCGAAGCGGGCCGCGCATCCGGTGGGTCACGCCGAACGACGCGGGCAGCGTGACCAGCGTGTTTCCCTTCGGCTCGGTGTCCAGGACGGATATGGGCTCGTCGTCCGCGAATGCCCCTCCGCCTTTGCGTGCGTGCAGCACCATGCTTCCGTTGTCGGACGGCCACGGAGTGAACACGGCGCCGGCCACGGGGGCGCCTTTGTAAAGCACGCCGATCGACGACGCGTAAATCGGCAAACCGTGCAGGAAGTTCTTCGTGCCGTCGAGCGGGTCGAGCACCCACAGGAAGTCGGGCGCGGGCGACGTGTCTTCTTGCTTCTCTTTGTCGTCTTCTTCGCCGAGGATGCCGTGATCAGGGAACCGCTTCGTAATCGCATCGACCAGAAAGCTCTGCGATTCGTGGTCGGCGTCGGTCACCGGGTCGGACTCGCGCTTGTCCTTGTACTCGATCTTCAGCGCCCGTCCGAAATGCCTCGCGAGAATGGCGCCAGCCTCAGCCGCGATCTCGACGGCGAAGGCTTCGAGATCGACTAGTGTCTGGTCTTCGATTCCGTACGCCATTGCTCTCCCGACTGTTACTCTCGACGTCTCCCGCAAGTATACCGTATGCGATTGGTAGGGTCGCCGTTTCCACGGTGGCGCCGAAAAGCCTCGTGGCTGAGGACTCTTGCGTCCCTTCCCGGCTTTCTCGTCCCTTCCGCTGGCTGAGCGCCGCGCTCGGTGATAGACTCGCGATGCCAGATGCCACACCAACGGAGAACGCCATGCCAGACAAACCGAACATTTTGTTCATCTTCACCGACCAACAACGGGCCGACACCATGGCGTGCTACGGCAACACGATGATCGAGACGCCGAACCTGAACACGCTCGCCGATCAAAGCTTCGTGTTCGACAACGCGTATGTGAGCTCGCCGATTTGCACGCCGTCGCGCTCGACAATCATGACCGGGCTATGGCCGCACACCAATGGCTGCACGAGCAACAACATCCTGCTCGACCCGTCCGTGCCAACCATCGCTGACATGCTCTCGGACGAGTACCTGACCGGGTACTACGGCAAATGGCACCTGGGCAACGAGGTTATTCGGCAGCACGGCTTCGACCGATGGGTCAGCATCGAGGATCAGTACCGCGAGTATCACACCGACTCCGAGTACCACACCGTGTTCAGCGACTACCACCAATTCCTGATCGATCAAGGGTACGAGTCAGACAAGGTGTCGGAGGGGGCAATGGTCTTCTCGCGCCCGTTCGCGGCGGCCCTGCCCGAAGAGCACACGAAGTCGCGTTTCCTGGCTGACCGCGCGTCCGAGTTCATCCACGAGAACCGAGACCGGCCGTTTGCGCTGTACGTCAACATCTTCGAACCGCATCCGCCGTACGACAGTCCATTCAACGATCTGTACCATCCTTCGTCGATTCCTGACAGTCCGGTGTTCCTCAAAGATCCGCCTGCCAACGCGTCGCGCATGCACTCGCTTCGCAGGGACGAATCGCAATCCGGCGCTGGTTTCGAGCCCGGCCCTGACGGGCCGCTGACCGAGTCGTTCTGGAGAGAGATCAGGGCGCGGTACTGGGGGGCGGTGACTCTGGTCGATCGAGCGGTCGGCCGTATTTTGCAGGCGCTGGACGAAGCCGGAATCGCCAATCGTACGATTGTGGTGTACACGTCGGAGCACGGCGATCAGCTGGGCGACCACAACATCATCCAGAAAGCGGTGTTCTATGAGCAGTCGATCAAGGTTCCGATGCTCGTCCGTGCGCCTTGGTTGGCGAACAGCAGTTCACGAATCAACGGCCGGTACAGCCACATCGACACGGTTCCGACTCTGCTGGACTTGGCCGGCGCGGACGTTCCCGACGCGCTGCAGGGCATTAGCCGAGCTCGGGTGCTGGCAGGCGATGAATCGCTCGCCGAAAACGACGCGATCATCGACTGGACCGGAAGAAACGCGGCGGCGAACGAATTCGACGCGGAGCTTAATTCGGTGCTGAACACGCCGCACCGGACGCTCGTTTCAGAGGACGGTTGGAAGCTGACGTTGACGACGGCGGGCCAGTGCGAGCTTTACGACCTCAATGCCGATCCGTGGGAGCACGTCAACCTGTTCGATTCGCCCGGACAAGCATCGAGGATAGGCGCGATGGCCAAGCGGATTCGGCAGTGGCAGGTGCAAGCGGGCGATGCGGCCGAGTTACCTGTGGTTTGAAAGACTGTCTGTCGGCGGTCGAGTTCGTCGAGGGACACCAGAACGAAAAGAGACGGCCCCGATGGCCGTCTCTTTCTACAGATCCGTAGGCGCGTTTCGCGACAACTAGTCCGCCGAAGCTCCGGCTTCCACCGCGCCGCCAACTTCGGCATGCGCCCAGCGGATAAGCGATTCGGTTTCGTCCCAACCTATGCACGCGTCCGTGATGGACACGCCGTAGTCCAGCGACGCCACATCGCCGTTCAGCTTCTGCGCGCCCGGATTGAGGTTGCTCTCCATCATGCAGCCGATGATGTTTTCGTCGCCGTTGACTCGTTGTTCGACGACGTTCTTGAATGCGACCGACTGCTGCGTGTGGTCTTTGTTCGAGTTTCCGTGAGAGCAGTCCACGAGAAGCTGCGAGCGGACATGGGAAGACGACAACAGCGATTGGGCGTCCGCGATGGCGTCGGCGCCGTAGTTCGGACCGCTGCGACCGCCGCGCAACACCAGGTGCCCGTCAGGGTTGCCGCTCGTCATGACCACGGATGTCTGGCCTTCACGATCAATGCCCAGGAAGGACTGCGGAGACCTGGCGGCGACCAGGGCGTCGACAGCGACCTGCGCGCTGCCGTCGGTGCCGTTTTTGAACCCGACCGGCATGCTCAGGCCACTGGCCATCTGCCGGTGAGTCTGGCTCTCGGTGGTGCGGGCTCCGATGGTCGCCCACGACACGAGGTCCGCCAGATACTGTGGGATGATCGGGTCAAGGAACTCTGTGCCGGCGCACATGCCCATTTCGGCGATGTCACGCATCAGGCGGCGAGCTCGCTGAAGACCGGTCGCGATCTCGAGCGTGTCGTTCAGGTGCGGGTCGTAGATCAGGCCCTTCCAGCCAACGGTTGTCCTCGGCTTCTCGAAGTACACTCGCATCACGAGAAGCAGGCGGTCGCTGACGTCTTTTGAGAGCGCCAACAGACGCTCTGCGTATTCGAGCGCGGCCTTCTCGTCGTGAATCGAGCAAGGGCCGACGACCATCATCATCCGAGAGTCTTCCCCGCGAAGGACGCCTCGGATCGCTTCCCTGCCCTCGAGAACTGTCTGCTCGGCGGGTTTGGTAATCGGCAGAGCGTTCACCAAATTGATTGGAGATTTCAATTGCACGGTTCTCACCACGTTTACGTCTCTGGTTTTCGATTCCTGCACCTGTCCACTCCTCAACTTCGCGGGTCCCGGAAATTGCGGCAGCGCCAACAAAACAAGAACCCCAGCCGCTGCCGACTGGGGTTCTAGGTGACTCGGAAACTTCTTCGAACTACGTTACCGTCTGGACACCAAAACACCGCCAGCAGTGGCGCTGGTAAACAAGTATCCAAAATACCCGTAGTCGTTCAAGAACTTCATCGTGGCTAAAAGCCTACAGAGGTTGCGGACGCATTGTCAATAGTTGGGCGGCGCCCTCAGTCGACCACAATTGCGGCGCGACCCAGAAGCGTCCGGCGAGACAACGTGTCGAACACCTCTTCGACATCCTCGAGTGCAACGCGCTTGGTCACCACCGGTTTGACCAGACCGCGAACCGCCACTTGGATCACTTCGCTCATCTCCTCGTAACTGCAATACCGGTTGCCGGTGATGACTTGCCTCGTTCGGCATCTGACGGCGGTTGGTTCGTTTTGACGATGGTCTGGCGATTTGCTGCTGTCGACCGGCACGACGCGCTATAGATTTCCGCTCATCGATCCGGTGTTCTTAACCGATCCAACGACGCGCGATCTGCCGGCGCCAAATTCGCGCTGCGTGGCGATGTATCGGCGCCACGAGTATAATGCGGCGCACAAGACCCTGGAGCTAGCGAATGGATCAGGGACTCGCGGACCAAGCGAGGCCTATGCTGTTGCGAAATGCGCCGACGGCTCGTTGAGTCGAGGCGCGACAAGTTCACTGAGGGGGATGGTATGACAACCAAATCGTCAGGCCGAGTTCACGTTGTTGCCGGCGGGTTCCCTGCCGGAGCTCTGGGCGGACACGATATGGACTACGCTCGCCTCAGGCTGCTCGAACTGCTCAACGAGCAGGGCTTGCTCGCCACCGTGGGCAACGACTTCAGCGACCTTCATCGATGGCTGCCGATTACACAGTTGCTGATAACCTACGTTGCCGGGCCGTTCCTCGACGACGACCAGAACAGGCTCGTTCGGCGTTGGCTCGACGACGGCGGCCACTGGCTCGGGTTGCACGGTACCAGCGGCGGCAAAGCGGCGCGCGTCGGTGACGGGAATCGACGACGCATGGTCAAGTCCAGCCACCACGACACACTTGGCGGCTTTTTCATCAACCATCCACCGATCCGCAAATTCAAGGTCGATGTGGTCGACCCCGATCACGCGTTAACCAGGGACATCCCGGATTCGTTCGACGCGATCGACGAGCCTTACATGATCGAAATCCAGCACCCGTCGGAGACGCAACTACTGCTCACCGCCGAACTCGGCCCCGACAATACGCCGCCCGGACGCGGTTTCGTATACGACGAGGACACCGCGCTCGAGCCGGACGGCAAGACGAGGGCGCTTGGGTATACGCGCGACATCGGCAAGGGCGGCGTGACCTATATCGCGCTCGGCCACTGCCACTCGCCAACAAGCCAAACCAACCCCAACGTCGACGCCAGCGTCGAGGCGGCGGGCGCCGATTCGGCAACGCTCCGCGACACCTGGGAGGCGGGCCCTTACATGCAATTACTCCGCAACGCCATCAGCTGGGGAGTGGAGTAGACGTGCCGGCCGGCGAATGCGGCCGTCGATATCTGCTATGGATGACCGGATCACAGCCGGGGCATACGTAGGAGGTCGGATTCTAGCCCTTCGCGACTCCAAAGTGGCTGCGTTGGAAGACAGCCAAGCCTGTATACGTGGTCGCACTGAGCACGGCCAACGCCTCGCGTTCAGACCGACATTCCGATGACGACGGCCGCTATCGCTACCCATTTTGTGATTGTGGTCGACTCCGCGATGGACCACGCGATGATAGATTCGAGTCCAGCGTCGCGCGGTTTCGAACATCGTCATGAAACCCGGACAATGCAAATCGGAGGCGACTGAAATGCCCGACCGACCGAACATCGTGGTCATGCTCAGTGACCAGCAGCGATACGATACGCTGGCGTGCTACGGCAACGACTGGATACAGACGCCGAACCTCAACGCCCTTGCCGACGAGAGCTTCGTCTTCGACGCCGCCTACGTGACGCAGCCGGTGTGCACTCCGGCGCGGGCGTCCATCATGACGGGGTTGTATCCGCACGCGGCTGGACCGATCGTCAACAAGCTCAGCCTGGCGCCCGAGGTCCGGACCGTGGGCGACATGGCGCCCGACGAGTACCACCGCGGCTACTACGGCAAGTGGCACCTGGGCGACGACGTGGTCGCGCAACACGGGTTCCACGAGTGGGTCAGCTCCGAGGACGGCCACCGATCCCAGTACACGAAGCCCGAGTATCTCGGACTGATGAGCGACTATCATCAGTTCCTCGTCGGTCTCGGATACGAGCCCGAAACCAAGGTACGCGGCGCGAAAATCTTCGATGCGTGGCAGCGAGCTCTGTTGCCACGTGAGCACCAGATGGCGTCGTTTCTCGGCGCGCAAGCGGCTGAGTTCATCGAGCGAAACAAGGATCGGCCGTTCATTCTATACGTCAGCACTTTCGAGCCGCATCCTCCTTTCTATGGTCCGCTCAACGATCTCTACGACCCCGCGGCGTTGCCCGCGGGTCCGGCGTTCCTCCGGGAACCAGAGGGCGCGGCGCTGGTCAATCGGGTGCGAGCCGAGTACGCGATGCGATACTTGCGCACCGGCGAGACTCCGCAACCGGGCGACTACATCACTGAATCGGCCGCGGCTGCGCTCGGCAACGACGTCACCACTGAGCAAGGCTGGCGCACGCTCCGAGCTCGATACATGGCCAACATCACGCTGGTCGACGACATGGTCGGCGCGATCACCGGAACGTTGGATCGCGCGGGCATCGCTGACAACACTGCCGTAGTATTCTCCGCCGAACACGGCGACATGTTGGGCGATCACGGCATGCTCGAAAAGCGATCGTTCTACGAGGAAGCCGCCCGCGTGCCGCTGCTGTTGCGCGCGCCCTGGCTGTCAAAGACTCAGACGCGCATCGAGGACAGTTTCGGGCAGATCGACCTTGCCCCTACGCTGCTAGATATAATGGGCGCTGTCCCACAACCGCATCTTCAAGGAGAGAGCCGGTTGCCGGTGTTGAAAGGCGACGCGACGCTGGAAGAAGTCGATGTCTTCATCCAATGGAACGGCATCCACTCTGATATCGAAGATCGGTTCCTGGGCACGGGCGAGATCAACCGGATGCTCACCTGGCCGTGGCGATCCGCGGTTGCGGATCGGTGGAAGCTGAACCTATGCGCCGGCGACCAGTGCGAGCTGTTCGACCTTCGCAACGACCCGCACGAGCTCGTCAATCTGTTCAACAACCCGGACCAGAAGGATCGCATCCGAGACATGGCCGCCCGAATCCACGCCTGGCAAGTGCGCACCGGAGACACCGCGCCGCTGCCAAGCGTTTAGGTGGTCGCGATCGTCGCGTTGGATCCGCAGTCGTGCGTATCTTATCCGGACTTGGTATGCGCGAGGGGAGGCTACGAGCCGTCCGGCGTGTTGGACTCCGGGGCGGTCGCGTGTTGCGATTAACGACGAGCATTCCCGTGGTCCGAGCAGTTCACAGGCGGTGGCCGCGGGAGGGTTGGAAACCCTCCCCTACGAATTTGGGCATGGTCGCATTCGTGATCGAAGCATGCTGACGTGTTCATCGCTCTCACGAACTTTCATTTGGAGTTGACGTCGCTCGACGGCCGCGCTGGTCTCACAAGGACAGTTGCCGCGTTGATCTTGTGCACGATCACCGCCTTGGCGACCTCATGCGGAAGCGACGCGACAGCCGACGAGCTAGAGCACGCCAAGAAACTGGCCGAGTCTGTAAACAAGCACGACGACCCCGATTGCGACACTGGACCAGGAACCGGCTCCAGGGCGCGCGACGAAAGCATGACCTTGAGCTCGGACGACAGATCCAAGGGGAACAGCAACGGGAAGAAGGGCAAGGCGTAAGTCAAACAAAAGTCGGTCGGGCAGCGAATCGCGAAACTGATGAGGGCCTTTCCAGTGCGCCGAAAAGACTCTCTTTCATCTTTTCGAAACCTGCCTCGGAACTATTCGAGGGCGTTCTCGCCGGTGATGTCTCGGCCGAGGATCAGAGTGTGGATGTCGTAGGTGCCCTCGTAGGTATCGACGGTCTCCAGGTTCAGCATGTGGCGGATGGCGTTGTGCTCCAAGACAATGCCGCTGCCGCCCAATATCTCGCGCGCGGTGCGAGCCGCTTTCAGCGCGGCCCGAACGTTCTCCCGCTTCGCGAGCGACACGTGTGAGAACGCGAGCTTGCCTTGATCTTTCAACACCGCTAGACGCCAAGCGACCAGCAGGCCTTTCGTGTGGTCAGACAACATGTCGACCAGCTTCGTCTGGACTAGCTGTCTCCCGGCAATCGGGCGCCCGAATGTGGAACGAGTTTTCGAGAACTCGAGCGCGTCGGTGTAAACCGCTTCGAGGGCGCCCAACGCACCCCAGGCGATGCCGTATCTAGCCTGCGTCAGGCAGGACAGCGGGCCCCGCAAACCCTTGACGTTGGGCAGCATCTGGGTCGCGGCGACCCGGCAATCCTCCAGCACGAGCTCGCTCGTCACGGAGGCGCGCATGCTCATCTTGTGTTTGATCTCGTTCGCCGTAAAGCCGGGCGTGTCGGTCGGGACCAGGAAGCCGCGCACGTCGCCCTCGTCGTCCTTGGCCCAAACCAGCGCAACATCCGCGATATTGCCGTTGGTGATCCACATCTTCGTTCCGTTCAGGACGTAGGTCTCTCCGTCACGGCGGGCGTTGGTCCGCATCGCGCCGGGATCCGAGCCTCCCTCGTGCTCCGTGAGTCCGAAACAGCCGATGGACCGGCCAGCCGCCATCTCCGGCAGATACTGACGTTTCTGTTCCTCGGAGCCGTACGAAAAGATCGGGTACATGACCAACGCGCCCTGCACGCTTGCGAAGCTGCGAAGACCGGAGTCGATCCGCTCGAGTTCATACATCAGCAGCCCGTACGCGACGTTGTCGATTCCGGAGGACCCATACTCTCTGGGCAGATTAGCGCCCAGGTACCCCATCTCACCGAGTCTCGGGACCACGTCGCGAGGAAACTCGCCTCGCTCCCACCAATCGCTTATGTCCGGCATGACCTCGGCGTCCAGAAATTCGCGGGCGCCGGACTGGACCTGCCGCTCCTCATCGGTCAGCAGTTCTTGGACGTTCATGTAGTCGAGCATCAGTCACCTTCTCTACGAGTGGGTTTGATCATCTATTCGTGCGACCGCGAGAGCCTCAGCACGTTGACTAGGACAAGAACGATGAGACAACGCATCGGGGCGAGCTGCCCAGAAAATGAACAGGGTCAAGCCTGGCGAACGCGAGTGTAGCAACGCGTTCGCGGGCCAGTCAACGTTGTTGCGACGCGGGCGCGGCTAAACCGCGCGGGGACGCCCCCAACGATCCAGAAACACGACGTCGGCCAACGGTCCGCGCAAGCTGCGGCTGAATGCGACGCCTTCCGCCGGATGCCCAAGTGGTATCAAAGCGGCCGTGTCGAAATCATCGGGGATGTCGAGATACGACTTGACGTCGGTCTCAAACTGCGTGTGCATCGTGGTTATCACGGTGCCGAGCCCAAGCGATCGCGCAACCAACATCAGATTCTGAACTGCCGGATAGATCGTCGCGCCCCTGGTGTCGAGTCCCTCCGCCGGAGGTCCCGTGCCCTTTTCGATGCAGGCAAGGATCAACACGGGAATGTCCTCCATTTGCGCGGCGAGCTCACCGCCGGATCGGTAAGGTTGCGACGCTCGGTCGTCGTCGCCCATCCGGTCCACCGTGGCGCTCCACGCACGCAGGTACCAATCGCCGAACCGACGCTTCGTCTCGCGATCCCGAATCACGACGAATCGCCATTGCTGTCGATTGCCCGCGTTGGGCGCGCGGACCGCTGCTTCCAGGACCGTGCTCAGGTCGTCCTCGGTGACAGGTTTGTCGGAATAGTGACGGATCGCGCGCTGCGTGTGGATCGTATCTAGCAACGATAGTTCATCGCTGGTCAATGTATCTGTGCTCCCTCGTGGTTCTGTCGGTCACGCGATAGTCTGAGAATGTCAGGCATCAATCGGTTTCGGGCCCATCATACAACACGCTGCGAGGCGAGCCCGTCGCCGCCTCACGCCACCTCCCGATGATCGCGATTCTCTTCGGCAGCCGAAGATCGACCTAATTCGAAGACATGTCGTCGACAAACAACCACGCCACCGGCGCCCCGACAGGGGCACGAATTGACCGAGTTTCAACTGTCGGCTCGATCAGTCAATTTCCATCGCAATTCGTTCGTTATTAGGAATTCTTAACCTTTGTTTTCTGTCTTATGTTTCATGTTTTATTGTGCATCGGATGTTGTGTAATTGTTCTGAAAATCAATCGCGTTGTTAATGTGAATGAATTCACACTAACGCCTAGCAACGGCCCAAAACCAACGTGCTTTCCCGATGAGGCTTCAATATCAGGCACAGCGGCAAAGTTTCGACCGTCGATCAGTCGCTAACCGGAATACGCGCGACCTAATTGATGCTCTCAAGGATTGACACGTCCAACCCAATGTGATAAATATTCCGAAGCCAAATCTGGACTTCATTAAAGGTGTGCAGGATTGCCGGTGCGACAATTCGAGAGCACATCAATTGTGGCGTTTGGGTATCTCGTGTGATAGGCTTGGCATCAATTGGATAGGATAGGAGGGGATTCGATGACAACTTCATTGAAGGTTAGTACGCGGTTATTAATGTTGGTCATGGCGGTGACCCTGGTAGGGCTGTTGGCCGTAGCCTGCGGCGCCGATGACGAGGATGAGGCGGACGCACCGGCTCCAGCGGCGCCGGTTGCGCAGCCAACTAGTGTTCCGGCGCCGGCGCCGTCCGACATAGTCAGCGACATAACCCTCAAGATGGGCGTTCGCGAGGTTAACCCGTCGACCGGCAACGTCGAGACGTGGCTATACGGTGGAGGCGTGGGCGGTGACCTGAGCTTCACCGACCACCTTCTAGTCCACGACGGCGTTGACCCGCTCTCGCCGTGGGCGGCCAAGGCGTGGAGCGTCAACGACGCTGGTGATGAGCTTACGCTGACAATTCGGGAAGACCTCAAAGTCAACACCCCGAATGTCGCTGGCTTCGTAGGAAAAGATTTCGGCTTCATCAAGGCCGCAGACGTCGCCTGGAACATGAACCAGCAGAACGCTGTCGTCAACCCCAACCTCGGCGCTGCTATTGGCGCCCAGTTGGGGGCCACGTTCGCAGAGTGCAACGCTGTGGACGAATACACCGTAAAATGCCCGATGATAACCGACATCTTCTGGGGCATTCCGATCAGCGAGTTCGACATCAACGACACGAGCGTCACGCTCTATAGCAAGACGGCCTATGACGAAATGGGCGACGCGACCGACTTCGTGCCTGTGGGTTCCGGCCCGTGGACCGTCGGCGAATGGAAGCCAGAGGAGCGGGGCGAGATTCACGCTGTCCCCGACCACTGGGCAGATCCTCCGCACATCGGCACGTTCGTCGCTGTTCAAGTCCCCGATACGACGAGCCGCATGGCGATGATGCAGACCGGCGAACTTGACCTCGGAGGCATCGACTTTGGCAAGTTCAGGGAGCTTGAAACCGCAGGGCTCAGGTTCTTCCAGACCATGTCCGATCGCGACACGATGACGCTGAGCGCCATCTGGCCGGGCAACCTGTGGACCGACCTGAACGCGAAAACCGAGGAAGGAATAACGCCTTGGCTCTCCCCTGTGTACGAGGAAGACTTCCCCTGGATCGGCTGCCCATGGGGAGACAAATGCCCGTACACCGACAACGACAATCCGTCGGGGATGTCTGACATGGAACAGGCGCGCTTGGTGCGCTGGGGGCTCTCCCACGCCATCGACCGCCAGGGAATCGTGGATGTCCTTCAGGCAGGTCTGGGCACCCCGATCTATCAGGAATTGATGGGTCCGTTGTTCCCGGGCTGGCGGCCTGAACGCACGGTCAACGCTGCCATGGTAAAGGCCACCCACGAGAAGTACAGCGGACAAAGCACGACTCAGGCATCAGATGTTCTCGGCCCCGGAACGAGCTGGATAGAGTACACAGAGTACGACAATGCCGCCGAGCCGAACCACGAATGGCCTTGGTTGATCCCTACAGATATGGCTGAGGCCAATCGCCTGCTGGATTTGGCCGGATATCCGAAGGGTTCGGACGGCATCAGGTTCGAGATCAAGATGAACAAGTATGCCTGCGAAACGGGCGTCGTGTGCCTTGAGCAGGCCGACGCGGTCGCTGCGGGTTGGGAAGAACTCGGCGTGAGGACCACGCTCCTCACCGAGGAGTATGGCGCGGTGGTCGTCCCACGAATGAGGGACCGCACGCAGCCTTGGCCCGTGGTCAAAAACTGCAGCGTCGAGACGGCCAACTACCCGTTCGACTGGCCTCCTCCCTCTGCGGACAGCACGTTCAGCCGACCAGCCTGGGGCTGCTCTTTCGAGAACAGGTTCCTGGACTACATGTACATGGAGATCAATGGTGAGAGGGACAAAGCCAAGCGCGAGGACCTCCACCTGGACATGGTCGACTACTACTACTACTGGCAGCTCTACAGCGGCATGGTCCAGCCGCCTAGAGGAGTTGCGGGCAACCCTAAGACGGTCGCATCATGGGACTCGCGTTCCACCGCCGCCGGTTTCTGGGGTAGGCCACAGCACATCGTTCCCGTAAAATAGGAGTAATCTGCACAGGAGAGGGGACTCCCCCCTCTCCTGTGCAATTGCATCGCAGGCCGCCTTGCAAGCAGCAACTTGCAATGCATAATTCGCTGTCCCCGACTGACGCCGAAGGTCCGACCCCAAGTCAGAGGACGAGGTTCCTGGTAACGTCATGGCGCGATTTTTGATCAGAAGAGCCTTTTCGATCCTAATCTCGATTATTGGGGCCACAATAATCATATTCACATTGACAAGATTCGGCCCCGACCCGGTAGACCTCTACCTGGGAGACACCCAAGTTGAGGTCACCGAAGAGTACATCGACATGATCCGGGCGTACCTTGGTGTGGACAAATCGTTGCCGGAGCAGTACGGATTGTGGGTGTGGCATATCATACAATTCGACATGGGCGAATCCATAGGCACCCGGCGGCCAGTGAGTGAGTTGATCCGCACCCACATCGGGACGACACTAAAGCTGGCGATGGGCGCATGGATATTCGCCGTCGTCGTCGGACTCAGCATGGGGGTGTTGTCGGCGGTAAAACGCGCTACATTCTGGGACTACGTTGGCCGGGGAATGGCGCTGGTCGGACAAGCGACACCACAATTTTGGACCGGCGTCATGGCGATACTGATTTTCGCCGTGTGGCTCGGTTGGTTCCCTGCCGGCACCCTCGGAGCGCAGGAAGGGTTTCCGCTGGCGTGGCACAACCTGAGACACTGGATATTGCCGTGTATAGTTCTCGGGTGGCCGGCATCGGCGGGTATTATGCGTTTGACTCGCTCCTCGATGCTCGAGACACTTGATTCCGAGTACATCAAGCTGGCCCGCGCCAAGGGTGTGGGCAACATGACCATCATATGGAAACACGGCCTGCGCAACGCTGTTATCCCACCGTTGACGTCAGCTTTGGTTCTCCTCGCCGATTATATGAATGGCGCCTTGGTCGTCGAAATTATCTTCTCGCTGCCAGGCATTGGCACCGTCGCCCTCAATCAGGCGGTTTATGACAATGACTGGCCGCTCCTGGCGGGCACTGTGCTCGTTTTTATTGGCATCTACGTCAGCTTCGCGTTTATTGCGGACATCGCCTACGCGATCATCGATCCCAGAATCAGGTACTCGTAGAGATTAACCGATATGCAACAAACCCAGATAGAACGAGACCTCCTGGGAATTCGGGATCGCCCGCCTGTGGTCCGAGAGATCGTGGCCGCGTGGAAGTTCACGAGACGCTATCCGACCGTGCCTATAGTCATACTTTCCGCCCTCATATTCATTGGTGTGTTCGCTCCTGCCCTCGCCCCCCATGACGCGAGATCCGGCGGGATCCGCGATCGGCATCTGCCTCCAGCGTGGGGAACTCTTGATGACGGTTACACGGTCAAGATCGGCGACACCGACCATATCCTCGGAACGGACCACGCAGGGCGCGACGTCATGTCCCGCCTGTTCTTTGGTGCACGAATCTCGTTGGTGGTCGCCGGCATCGCGCTGACCAGCGGCTTCTTTATTGGGACCACCATGGGCATTACCAGCGGTTACGCCGGAGGATGGTGGGACGAAATCGTAACCCGAATTGTCGATATATTCGCTGCGCTGCCATTCCTGATGATGGCGCTCGTTGCAACGATGATGTTCGGACAGAGCCTCAGATTGCTTTTGGTGTTGATGGCATTGCTCGCATGGGTCCCGTTCGTGAGGGTGACTCGAAGCCAGACATTGGTCATAAAGAACGAACCGTACGTGGACCTGGCTCGCGTTGCGGGGGCCTCTCTCCCGCGAATCATCCTGCGGCATATACTGCCCGGCGTGCTAAGCACCGCGGTCGTGATTGCGACGTTGAGCGTTGGGTCGCTGATCCTGGCGGAAGCGGCATTAAGCTTCCTTGGCGCAGGGGTCCCGTCACCGACACCCACGTGGGGCGCCATGGTTCAGGAGGGTAGAAACTACCTCACCACAGCCTGGTGGCCAACAGTCTTCCCTGGCGTGGCAATATTCCTGACTGTGATGTCGCTGAACTTCACCGGTGACTGGCTCCGGGACCGGCTGGATCCGCGCCTCAGGCAGATTATGGACTAGGACTCCGCCTAGCTCGTCGATCCGCCTCCGGATATATCGTGGCATGCCGGAGTTGCCGCACGTTCTGTGCGCTCATCGTCGTTGAGTAGATGGCGCCAGCGGACACGATTAACCCACAGAATTCGGCGGCGAACCGCGCCTTGAGTCCCTGGTATGTTGACGTTCGTCACGTCGCCGCGCTTCTCGGGTGTCGGCTGCGCAACTGGCTTGCCACGGCTGACCCGGACACGCCGCCGCAAGAAGTCCATGCTGATCACCATCAGTGTTAGTGGCTTAAAAGGGCTCGGTCGAGTCGTGCCGCCTCTTCAAACGTGTAGGCAAGTGTGCCCGGCGAGTTGCGCTATGGGGCACCGCGTTCTGGGCTCGGGAACTCTTCACTCGAACCGGACCCCGCGGTCTTTTGGCGGATCCTAGACCTCCCGGTGTCGCAGCGCCCGATACATGTACAGCGCAGCGGCCGCGGTGTTCGCGCTGAGCACCGCCGCGGTCACCATTTTAGTAAGCATGTCACTGGTGGAGATGACCGGTACCCTGTATACCCCGCCAAACAAAGCGTGGTACGTGTAAACACCCCAAATCTCAAGAACCAACCAAGTGACCACCACGGCTGCTGCCACTGTTAGAAGTGCACTCAGCCAGTGCACTCTGCGTGAGCTCTGTGTATTCCACCATGCTACCGCTGCCCCCATGCCTGCCCCTCCTCCTGCCATGGCCGCCTGCACCAGGAAGAACAGGGCTGAGTCCGAATTCGGCGTTTGAATAGAGTCACGAATCACAGACCACGAGCCGAAGCCGAGTATTGCAGCCAAAAATAGCCCTAAGAATCCGCGGGCAGTCACGATGATTAGCAGCTCAGTGTTTAACATTTGCACTTGTCGTTTCTCGGCCTTCGACGAACCGCCGCGACACACGTAGTTTACAGATCAAATCGCGCACTTCCAGACCTGGTGATGTAGCCGGGTGGCTTCGGGTGTCAGATGCCACCGACAACATTACCATGACGGCAGACCCAATGGCGAACGAGATCGAGAACACTGGAGATAGACCTAGCATCTACGAACTGCGAACCGCGAACTGCGCGAGACTAAGCGCTCCCGACGCCATCGTCCGGCTTGATCGACACGTGAATCCCGGCACGGTGCAATCACGCGCGTCTTCGTTTTGCTGTTGACCAATGTGCACGTTTGGCATAGTATGTCAACGGTTTCGCAACTGAAAATTATTCTCGTACGTGACACCCTGAACTGGTCGTGAAGTGTGATGAACTTAACCCCATGCGACCACACATGACGTCGAGTCGGCGACTGAACCGAATGAATGGCACGCCATGGATCAATCGTTCACGCGGCAAAGGAAGCTTTGGACTCGTACCGTGCAATACATCAGCAAGAAAACCGGAATTCGGCGCAGATCTGGCAAGTCGATTTGGGCTTGAGCTCAGAGTTGATGACCCGAATCGCGAGATTGGCCTTGCTGGCGTTGGCCGTCTTTGGTATGGCGATGTTAGCCACGCCAACGTCGATTTTGGGAGATGATGGCGATCCCGAATCGGCGCCGCTTGGTGCGCCGGACGTGATGCCGTCAAAACCCAAGTATCCCCGCCTCGACTCTCAGTTGAACCAGATCGTGGACAAGCTCGGGCAGGCAACACCGCGATCTTTGGCAGAATCTGCGCCCATCTCCCAAGGATTGTCGGTGGCAGTGACCGTGCGACTGTCCGATAACGTCGAATCGCTCGTCGAATTCTTGGACGCCAATGCTGCGACCGTAGCAAACGTCGGCTCCGACTACATCAAATCGGACGTCCCAGTGACCTTGTTAACGGCACTGGCTGAACAAGACGGTGTGCTGTGGGTTCAGACGATAGTTCCGCCCCAGGCGGCTGTCACAAGCCAAGGAGCGGCTCTTCATCGCTCGCCAATATGGACCGCGCGCGGATACATGGGCTCCGGTGTCAAGGTTGGAGTCATTGATGTCGGGTTCATCGGGTACAGCGCACTCATGGGCACGGAGTTGCCCGCCACGGTCGTCGCTCGCTGTTACACGTCGGTCGGAGTGTTTACGTCGGACGTCTCTGATTGCGAAGCCGACAACGTGCATGGGACTGGCGTGACCGAGGCCGTAATAGACATGACATCAGATGCCAATCTTTACGTATCCAACCCGATGTCTGCGGCTGACCTGCAATCTGCCACTGCCTGGATGGTCTCGCGAGGCGTCACGGTCATCAATCACTCGGTCGTTTGGGGTTGGGACGGATCTGGTGATGGTACATCGGTGTATAGCAACAGCCCGCTGAAGACGGCTGGATCGAGTTCACTGGCAACACCGAATTCAACGGCGTGTTTTTGGCAGCTGGAACTACATTTCAAGCACAGATGCGATGGGGTGACACGTGGGGAGCGGCAACCGATGACATTGATTTATGGCTGACAGACGTCAATTCTGATCTAGTTGTCGGGAGCTTCAACGAGCAGTCGGGTTTGAACGGTCGAGACCCCGTTGAGTTCCTCACGTACACTGCCGCTTCGACTGGCTGGTACTTCCTGCGGATGGAACATTTCGCCGGCGGCACTCCTTCTTGGGTTCAGGTAATGTCTCTGTCAGGTCGAGCCCTTCAAACTGCCACGGCAAACCGCAGTATTCGCTCACCGGGTGACAGTTCGAACGTCGGCATGCTCGCGGTTGGCGCCTCGAATTGGGCGACGCCGACCGCGATCGAATCGTTCAGCAGCCAAGGTCCCACGATCGACGGCCGTGTCAAACCTGACATCGTTGGAGCGGACGGAGGCGACGCTGTGTCGTACCCGGGGGGATTCTTCGGCACGAGCCCCAGGCCTCGCCGCACGTAGCTGGGCTGGCGGCTCTGGTGCTGCAACAATTCCCGAGCTTCATGCCTGCCCAGGTCGCGTCATATCTGAAAACCAACGCCTATCCCAGGAACTCCGTCCCGAACAACACCTGGGGACACGGGTTGGCACGGCTGCCGTCGCTCGTGCCCGGCGCCCCGGCGAACGTCATCGCGGCGCCTGGCGCGAGTCAGGCTTCCGTGAGTTGGAGCGCGCCAACCGCCGACGGGGGGAGCTCGATCACCCAATACAGGGTCACTTCGGACCCCGACGGGAAAACCGCGACAGTCAGCGGCGCCTTTTCAAGCACCTTGATCACAGGACTCACGAATGGCACGCCGTACACGTTCACTGTGGAAGCTGCCAACGCGATCGGAACGAGCACGGCTTCGACCGCGTCCAACTCGGTCACGCCGGTGACAATCCCCGACCCGCCAACCAACGTCATGGCCACCTCAACGAACGCTCAAGCGACGGTGACCTGGACCGCACCAGCGTCGGACGGCGGCAGTCCCATCTTGTTCAACACTGTTACGTCCGCTCCGAGCAGCCATATGCAACGACTACGGCCGCCAACACCACCGCAACGGTCACCGGATTGACCAACGGCACGGAGTACGCGTTCTCGGTTACAGCCACAAACGCGGTTGGCACGAGCCCTACGGCAACCTCGTCCAACGCGGTTACGCCCGCGACACTGCCCGACGCCCCGACCAACGTCTCGGCAACAGCGGCCAACGTTCAGGCAACCGTGACATGGACGGCGTCCGCATCAGACGGCGGAAGCCCAATAATCCGAAGTACGGTGACATCGGACCCTGGAGGGTTCATCGCCACCACGACTGCCACCAGCACAACCGCAACCGTAACCGGTCTGACCAACAACACGCCTTACACGTTCACTGTTACAGCGACGAACGCCGTTGGCACAGGTCCTGCCTCGGCGTCGTCCAACGCCGTCACACCGACCGATGTACCCGGCATTCCTTCGAACGTCGTATCCGCCCGCGGCGACGCCCAGGCAACGGTGACGTGGACGGCGGCCTCGGACGGGGCGGCGGACCGATCACGAAATACACGGTGACCGCGAATCCCGATGGCAAGATTGCCACCACTACGAGCGCCGTGTTGACCGCGATTGTCGCGGGCCTGACAAACGGCACGTCGTACACATTTACCGTGACCGCCACCAACGCCGTCGGAACGGGCGCGCCATCACTCCCGTCCAACTCGGTGACTCCGGCCGCGTCGCCGGGTCCGCCTACGAATGTGGCCGCAGCGGGCGGCGTCGGTCTGGCTCTCGTGACCTGGCAAGCGCCAGTGTTCAATGGCGGGAGCCCGATTACCCAGTACCAGGTTACGTCCAGTCCCGGTACCAAAACCGCACCGGGTTCGTCGGGCGTGCTTTCCACTCGGGTGTTTGGCCTCAACACCGGGACCAACTACACGTTCGTCGTAACGGCGTCCAACGCCGTCGGAACGAGCTCGTCCTCGACGGCGTCGAATTCGATTCTGCCGGTCAACGGCTCACCGACGGTGACGGCGTCAAGCACGGCTTTCGTGGAGGGGTCGGCGGGGGTTCATCAGCTCGCCACGTTTACCGATGTCGAGATCGACCAGGCCCACACCGCGACCATAGACTGGGCGATGGTTCGACCAGCACGGGCATAGTCATAGAGTCTGCGGGCTCAGGGGCTGTGTCGGGGTCGCACGTCTATCCGGACGACGACGCTCACACCGTAACGGTGACGGTGATGGACGGTGTTGGCGGCGTTGACAGCGACAGCCTGACCGTCACGGTGAACAACGCTCCGCCGACGGTAAATATCGCATCACTTCAGACGCTGTCGCCCGATCTCATAGGGCTGGCTCCAGCGTCATACAACGACCTCGGAGCTTTCGACACTCATACGGCAATTATTGACTGGGGCGATGGCTCGACCACGACCGCGACCGTGATGGCGGCCAAGCGGGCGGTCATCGGGAGCCACCAGTACACCGGCGTCGGCTCCTTCACCATTACCGTCACAGTCACAGTCGACGACGGAGGTTCGGGGTCGAACTCGTTCTCGGTTGACATCACTACCGTGCCCACTGTGGTCGGCATCCCGTTCGTGGGCGCGTGGGGGCTCCTGCTGTTGGCGGGTCTATTTGGCCTCGGCGTGATCTTCCGAGCGCGAAATTCTAGCCGGAACGCGCGGCGTACGTTCCTTGTTGGACGTCGGTAAGGATCCGGGCGGCGCGCGCTGGATTGAAGACGCCGCACGCGCAGGGCTTCGTCAAGAGTTCGGCGGCGCGGTCAACCGATATTTGGCCTGCGTTGACCATCGAGATCATCTTTCGGACCAGGTTGAAGCCCACCATCCCGTGGCCGCACATCGTGCTCAGCTCAAGCACTTCCGCGGACGGCAGCAGGTTCGTGCGACCGTGGAATCCCAGCGAGTGTTCGATCGTGTGGCGGACGATGCCCGATTCGCGGGCAAGGCGATCGGTGTCGGCGTGGATGGCGTTGACGTTGACGCACAAGCCCAGTTCGGCGTCGTTGACGTCGCGAATGGCGCCGCCAAGCTTTTCGGCGCTGTCGAACACCGCGTGGGACTTGAGCGATCCGGAATCGCCGCCCTCCAGAAGCACCCGCTCCCACTCCTGGCGGGTCTCGTCCGTTGGCTGGCCGTCGCTATATTTGCGACCCGAAAATCGCCCGCGAAAAAGCTCGCCGATGAAACTCGGCTTCTTCCCTGATTCGTTGACGTGCCTGGTGAGGCCCATGTTGACCGGGCTGTGCTTCATCATGATCTCGATGAAACGACGTTGGGCCTGTTCGGACCCAACCCGATTGAACCCCTTCGCCGTCGTCGAGAAGATAATGTAGTCCTGCTGTAGGGACTCGACGGTCCCTTGTCGGTGCATGGTGTTCGTCATCGTGAAGCGACCTCCTCTTGAGGTTCGATGTGTCGGGCGAGTCCGAGGTTGGTCTTGCCGTTGGGCCGCATCGTGAAGCCCGCTTCGTGGACGATCGCCTCATACGGGACCTCGCCGTCGGGACCGCACCGTGCGTTGATGTCGATGCTGATGACGGTGTCGAGCTCGGGTGCGATGCCCTTGATGATCTCGAGAACGTCCGGAACACGCTCCAGCGGCATCATCGTCTCGAGGATGCATGACAGGAACTTCTCGTTGAGCACGGTCGAGTCAAGGTCGCCGGTCGATTGGTCGGTCATCAGCACCGTGACAGGGTTGCTCTGCTCGAACGCGAGGTCATCGACTCCCGCCAACGCCCGGGTGACTTTTTGGACTTCGGTGAAACGACATCCAACGCCCGGCCTGCCGAATTCGACGAGAACTCCGGCGGTACCGGGAGGGATGCGATTCGTTGCATCGTTAGTCTTGATCTCCTCGGTGCCTCTACCCGTCACGCCGGTGCTTGGGTGCACTGAAACCGGATCGCTGAACTGCGCTCGGATCGACCTTGGCCATTCGAACTCCGGCCAGTAGAGGGCGCCCGTGGGGCAGACGTCGAGCGGATGGTCGTACTTCAGGTTGAAGAACCCGACCAGCTTGCGTGCAGAACGAACCAGCCAAGTCGGCGCGTCTTCGGAGCTCACGAAGCGAATGCACGCTCCACATTCCACGCACTCGTCCTGGTTGATGAACGCGCGATCCTGTTCTACGCGAATCGCTCCCATCGGGCAGACGGCCACGCAGTTGCCGCTGCCGACACACTTCGATCTATCTACGAGCATCCCGTGTCTCCTTGCATAACAAACCGGGCGCGCGCCGCGGCCGATCAGGTTCCGATCACGGCCCGTATCGCCTGAGCGCTATGGTACCCGTGCCATTTCCTCGACGCAACCAGCGCCGTATTTGCGCATGTTGACCGCATTGGGGGCCGTTGGTACACTCGCGGCTAACCAGCCTGGGGGATTGCAAATGCCAAGCCAGACGATAACCGAAATCACTGTCGCTCCGATTCCTGTTCACTACCCAAAACAGGTCGGCAAAGTCGCGTTCGGGGACTACATCGGCAGCGAGCGCACCGAGTGGCTGGTGCGAGCGCGGACCGACGGCGGCCTCGAGGGGCTCACGCTCGCCAACCGGTTCATGGGGCGGTTCACTTCCTTCGATTCTGCCACCGGCACTATGAGCGGATTGCTGGCGTTGCTTCGCGAGGTCTTCCTGGGATCGACGGTGGACGAGTTCCTCGAAGTGTCCGATGGTCGTGCCGTCGGCGTTCATGACGCCTACGTGCAAGCCTTTCAGACGCACGGTTGGATGAGCATCCTCGCCTACGACCTTCTGGGTCGAGCGATGGGAGTATCGTGCGTCGACTTGCTTGGCGAGCGGCTCAAAGATCGAATCCCGGCGTACGACACCACACTGTTTTATCAGGACTTCGTAAACCCGGAGAAAGGCGCCGCCCAAGTCGCTGACGACGCTGCCGGTGCACGCAACGACGGGTACACGGCGTTCAAAATCAAGATTGGCAGGGTCGGACGTTGGATGACGCCGCAAGCGGGCTTGGAGCGCGACGTCGAGGTCGTGATGGCCGTCCGTGAGGCGGTCGGACCGGACGCGACGGTCATGGTGGACGGCAACTTCGGCTACGACCATCGCCTGGATTTGCTCGAAGATTTCGTTCGTGAGACGCTCCCCGCCAAGCTATTTTGGATGGAGGAGATGGTCAGCGCGGATGTGGGTGACTATCGCACGATGCGGCGGATTCTGGATCGACTCGGATCGACCGCGTTGCTCGTGTGCGGCGAAGAAGACGGCCATCCGCCCGGCCAAGTGTTCGTCGACCTCGTGGGCAACGGTCTGATCGACGGTTACCAGCCCGACATCGTGGCCGCGGGCTTCTCGCGCTGGCACGAGCTCAAGCAATGGCTGGAGCCGGCAGGAGTACGTGCGCAACCGCGAAATTTCGGCAACGGAAATCTTGGCAGGCGCGCCGCGCTCGTGTTCGGGGCGTCGGCGCAGTCGTTCGTTTCCCTGGAGGACGAGCGCTTCCTGCCCAATGTCTACGCAGACGACGATGTCACTTTCCGGGATGGGGCGTATTCCGTGCCGACTGGCGACGGACTCGGATTGGCTGTCGACTCGGACGTCTACCAGCAGAAATACGCGGGACTCGAGGTGCGCATCACGTAATTTCCGGACGTCCGTGGAGCTTTCGATTGTCAAATACAGGGCTCTGAGGCGCCCATTATGGCAAGAAACGTTGAGAACAACGTATTGGGTCAATGACCGTAACGGCTCAAGCGACTCTTGCGTGTGGGCGGCCCTTCGACGGGTCCCGCCAACGCCGGGATCCCGATGCGTCGGGACTTCCAAGTAACGGCGTCAAAATTGAATGCCTGCGGGGCGCCAGATTCTTCGGCTGCGGCCTCAGAATGACATTATGTTGGGGCGTCGTTGCTGCCTCATGCTTTGTCCGATCGTCGGACATAACGTTGCTCAGGGCGAACGGGTTTGGCGCCGCGCTAAGCTCGCGACTCGAGGATGAAGGGTGGCGGCTCGGCTTGGCCCTGATGGCGATAAACAAATTAAGCGGCGCCGGAAAAAATGTGTCATTCAGAGGCCTCAGCCGAAGAATCTGGTCGCTGATCAGGCGGTTTTGCCCATCAGACCCCGGATTCTTCGCCTTCCGCAAAAAGTGAAAACGACAAGCGGCGTTCGCGTCGCCTAGCCTCGCAACAACGTTGTCAGGTCACGGATGTCCGGCAAAACCTCAAGCTGGTCGACCGCACTTAGCACATCGCCTGAACGCTCTTCGCCAAGAACGTCGCCAGCCAAAAAGTGGAACTTGTCGACGAGCTCTTCCCGCGGTACGCGGTTGCCGTAGTCGCCCCGGACGAGCGCATTGGCGCCGTTTAGTGTCGTCCCGCCCTTCAGGCGAATGGTCGCCGTGGCCGTCGTCATCGGCCCGGACGAGGCAGTCGAAACCATATCTGGATCGATCGAGACGGTGACGCGCTCGGCTACTCGTCGGAGTTTCTCGTCGGCGATTATCGCCGGCCTGAACACCGTCACGTCCGTCTTGCCAAGCACCACGGAAGCGGCTACGGCGTAGGGCACGTTGAACTTTGCCGCCAGCATGTTTCGAGGATACGGACCGAGCATGCCTTCGAGCATCGCTGGGACCGCGACATCGATTCGCTCGACGTCGGCGGCGCCGAATCGACCAAGTCCAGCGGCTTCGTGAACGGCCTCGAGCACCGGGTGGTTGTAGCGGCAACATGCGTGGAGCTTGAAGTAGTTTTGCTGGATGCGGTGCTCTCCGCCCAACCCATCGACGACCGCCGACGGATCGAACGAATCGCCGAGAATCGTGCCGTAGATGTCGGAGGGAGCATCGTCAAGGCCCGTGAATCCGCACGAGTAGAGGTGGTCGGCAAGGACGCCGTTCAGTCCCGATCGTCCCGGATACAGGTTGCGAACCGTCGCCCCTACAAACGCCGTGGTCCACGTATTCGCCGGACTCATCGAAGCCGCCAGATTGATGACAGCACGAACTCCAGTTGCGTCGTAGCCCTTGAGCTTGGCAATCGCGGCCGCGGTTCCGGGCGCGCCCCAATGGCCGTGACTGTGGACATTCGGACGGGCTTTCGTCGCGCGGCCCAGGCGCGATTCGACCTCGTATCCGACGAGCACCGCCATGATGAACTGTTGTCCCGTGGCGCCCATCTCCTCGGCAACCGCCAGCGCTCCAGGGAGCGTGTGTATCGCCGGGTGGCCGCCGCCGAAACGGTTCCCCTCGTCCATCTCCAACGCCACTCCTGCCGTCGAGTTCACGAGCGTGGTAAGCATCGGCTCCGCCTTCGAATCGTGGCCGAGGATCGTCGCAGTCGCTGGGCCGGATCGTTGGGCCGCGAGTTTCGCAAGCTCGGTGTTCTCGGGCTCGAGGCTACCAGCCAGGATCGCGCCGACGGTGTCCATCGTCACGTCGCGAACCCCTGCGACCGCCTCCGGACTCAGATCCTCGAAGCTCGTTTCAACGACGAATCGTGACAGGTCGTCCAGGTAGTCGCTCATGTGAATCCTCCTCGCACCTCGCATCCTACAATCGCAGCACCGAGCGCACAAGAGGATCTGTCGGTTGCATCATCCGACCGTGGTGTGGCACATTTGGTGTGACTCAATCTCAGGTTCGGGGATGGATATATGGCCCGACTCCGATTATCAACGGTTGTCCCTGCCCAGGTGGAAGCGGTGTATCGATACGTCGCCACGTTCGGCGAGGACGGCCCGACGGACCCATCAGAATTCCAAGAAAAGTACGGAGAAGACATCCATCAAGAAGGCGACGTGTTCGTCTTCACCGAAGACGTTACGCCCTACGAGGACAGTCCGAGCGAGTTCGTGACCTGGCGCTGCACGTTCGACTTCCCCAGGAGCCGCTACATGGAAGCGGTCGATTCGACGTGGTCGCATCGAAGAGACACATTCGAGCCAGACAAAAGCGGAACTCGATGGACGGTCTCGTACACCACCCAGGATTCCTTCGCAAAAGGGATCCTCCAATTCATCGCATTCAAACTGTTCACGAACAAACCGCTGCGGCGCAACGTCGTCGAGCCCGTGATGCAGCATTTCCAAGTCGAGATGGAATGATGCTGCGACATTTCATGGCTCAGATCGGTTCGTCTTGGATCGCGGTGAGCCTCCGGTCGTTCGACGGGCTTGGGGTGCCGATGAGCGCGGTCCCGTTGACTCACATGGGGACATGGATCGCCTCCTGTAACGACTCGATGGCGTCTGGCAAAATGCTTATCGCGTGTCGGCGATCGGTGAGCGTCGCGCTGTACCGGTGGGCGGCGGCCATCGCGGTGATCGTCCTCGCATCGATGTTTGTCGCCACGGCTGGTCCGGTGCGGGCACAAGCCGCACCGCGCACCGTCGCAGGCGTCATCGTCAACGGCACCGCAGACGGAGGCGACTTGGGCGGCCTGACTGTCACGTTTCACCAAGTTCACGTCGACGGACAGAACGGGGTCGATGTCGTCACTGACGCGACAGGGAGCTTCAGCTTCGACGATGTAGAGTACGACGCCGACGCCGGATACGGCCTATCGGTGCTTTACGAGGGCGCGGCTTATGGCTTGGACGTCGACCTGACGGAAGGATCGCCCGAACCAGTGACGATCACGGTGTACGAAGCGAGCCAAGACGACTCGATCATCACGGTCGTGAGCGCGTCGTTGCTGCTGGCGGGAATTGATGCGACGACGAGAACGATTTCAGCGCTGGAGATACTTGCAATCGACAACCAGTCCGACCGAGCATACGTCCCAGGCGAAGAACCGACGCAGCTCCTCAGATTCGGACTTCCGCCCGGCGTGACGGGGCTGGAGGTGGATGCGGGGATCGCGGGCGCCGACGTGGCGCAAGTCGACCAAGGATTCGCGCTGATGGCCAGCGTTCCTCCAGGCGAGTATCCGCTGATGTTCGCGTACTCGTTCCCGTACGAGAGCAGCAATTCGGTGATCGAAAAGACCTACAGATACGGCGCCGACAACGTTCGAATGCTTGCCCCGTTTGGCATGGTCTCGATCTCCAGCGATGAATTGGGGGCGTCGTCATCGATCACCCTGGGCGAACGGCAGTACAACCTGATCGAAGCCGACGACTTCGCGAGAGGAGCGACCGTCACTCTCCGAATGACCGACCTGCCGATGACCTCGGTCGGCAGTGCATCGAGCTTGAGCGAGCTTGAATCCGGCACGAAGACCGGCATTCGGTTCGAGTACGCGCCGCCGGTCGCGCTGGGCGTCGGAATGGTGGCGTTGCTCGCGTATGCGGTCTTCTGGCGCGGGCGAAGCGTCGAGCCGCGACCGGTGCGGATTTCCAGCGAGGAGACCGCACAAGAGCACGAGGTCGTGCACCGAATGATCGAAGATCTCGAGGGGCGACACGCGGCGGGTGAGATCAGCCAGGACGAATTCCGACGACGCATAGGGTCTCTCAACAAACGACTGGCTCGACTCCGATAGACCGGCCGCCAGCCTTTTGCTCGCCTTTCAGCGCCTATACGGAGTTGAAGCGCGTACCAAGTTACACTGCTGCACCGGCTTGGATCCGAAAGGGAACAATGAAGATCACCGAAGTATTGGCAACACCGCTGAAGACACGCTCCGTCATCGTCCAGATCTCGACAGACGAGTGCGTCCGCGGCGTCGGAGAGTGCACGCCGATGAACCTCGAAGTTCTGACGCATTTCGTCAACCGCGTGCTTGGTCCGATGATTATCGGGGAAGACCCGCTCGAGATCGACCGGCTCTGGAACAAGATGCTATTCAGCACCTACAAGCTCGGCCCTCACGGAGCTCAGCCGGGCGCGATCGCGGGCATCGACATCGCCCTCTGGGACATTCTCGGCAAAGTCGCGGGGTTGCCCATCTGCACGCTCCTCGGCGGCAGCTACCGCGACAGAATCCTGATGTACGCGTCGATCGGCGGCGGCGCTCCGCTTCAGCCGGACGAGATGGTCCGCAAAGTCGAGGACGCGCTGGAGAAAGGCTTCCGCGCCATCAAGATTCGGATGGACTGGGGACCTCATCGTCGCGACTCCGACCCCGCCAAGGACATGGCGATGTTCAAAGCCGTTCGCGAGGTCGTTGGCGACGACATCCCGTTGAGCTTCGACGCCAACAACGGCTACTCCGTTTCGACGGCGATCATGCAAGGGCGCAAGTTCGAGGAGCTCGGCATCTTCCACTACGAGGAGCCGGTCGCACAGTACGACTACGCCGGCATTCGACAAGTGGCCGACGCGCTCGACGTGCCGGTCTCCGCGGGCGAGCACGAATACACACGATGGCAATTCCGCGACCTGATCGAACAGGCGAACCCGGACATGCTGCAGCCCGACGTCGTCAAATGCGGCGGAATCAGCGAGATGCGCAACATCGCGGTTCTGTCGGAGACGTACAACAAGCACTTCATCCCGCACCAGACGCAACCAACGATCGGAACCGCCGCGAGCCTGCACGTCGTCACATCGATCCAGTCAGCGACGAGACCGCAGGAGTTCACCGGAGAGCGCCCGCAGCTTAACACGATCTTCGTCGAGCCGCTCGAATTCACAGACGGGCACATCACGCTCCCCAAGCGACCAGGCCTGGGCCTCGAGATCATCGAGAGCAAGCTGCAGGAGCTGGCGCTGTAGGCAGACACGAAGTGACGGACACGGGATTGCAGGGACCCGTCAAGCCGCCCGCAATTGTAGGGGAGGGTTTCAAACCCTTCCGTTATGCGCGTGGTTGGATGTCGCCACCACGGCGATCCTCACGCGGTCCGTATCCCCAAGACCAAACCTTTGTGTAAGCGTAACACGCGGGAGGGTTTGAAACCCTCCCCTAGGATACGAATACGAATCGTGTGTTGAATGAGTCAACCGATGCGAGTGGCTCGCCCATGGAACCGCTTCACTTGGCGGCGGTCGCTTCAAGCTCGACCATCAGGCCCTTGAAGCCCAACGCGGAGATGCCGAGGAGCGCGCTGGCCGGGCGGCATCCGGCTCGTTCGAGGCGAGGTCCCAGCACATCACCCGCGCCCATGAACGCGGCGACGTCTGTTGCGTAGTAGCTGAGGCGCACAACGTCAGCGAGCGCGAATCCGGCTTCGTGCAGCACCGTCTCCAGTTGTCGAGCGCCTGAGTGATCTGGCGGCCATGTCGTCGAGATGCACGGGATTTCCGTTTTCGTCGACCGAGGTCTGTCCCGCGCAGTAGAGCACTTGCGCCGGGCCGGAGATTTGGTTTGCCTGTACATACTGAAACTTGTCCTGCCACGTCCATGGGTTGATGATCTTGCGGTCCATATGTCTTCCCTCACAACTCGATATTCGCCGATGCTCAGGCGTGGCGGCATTCCATCAGTGTTCGACGGACTAACCTCCGGCGAACGATGGCGGTATTCCCGGGTCAAGCCGGAATGAGGTCCGTCCCCTGGGATGAATCCAACGCTTTTCGACACGAAAAAACAGGGCCAACTCGGATGCTGATGTCCAAGTTGGCCCATTGTCGAAAGGTGGATCGGGAGCGCGGAGCGCGCGCTCTCGTCGTTTCGCCTAGTCGCCGACGGCCGTCGCGAGCACGTGCCCATTCGCCGCCTCACGGCTGTTGCTGTTCGACGCACCGTTCGTCGGTCCGTTGGACGGCAGCAGAGCGTTGATGCGCTCGAACATCGAAGCCGCTGCTTCGACCGCACTGTCGTTCAGCTCGCCGCCCAATGTAAGGTGGTTCTGGAGCAGGTGGGCAGCCGGCCTGTGGGATTCGAATCGACCGCCGGCGATGCCTTCGGCCGCGAAGTGGTCTTTGAGACGCTGAACGATTCGCGGATTGCTCTCGGTGATCGCTCGCAGGGTCAGTGGGAGCCGCAGTTCCGCTCCGTACGCCGCGTTGACGAGTTTCAGGTAGAAGCCAGGATCCATCAAGTCTTCGATGTCAGAATCACGAACGCGCGTGACTTCGACCCATCGGATCGGGTTGCGTTGACCGACCGGTCCGGCCTCGTTGATCTCGTCGACGCGCTCCCTGTGGGTCGGCGTGACGTCCATCAGCACGGCAACGCTGACGTAGCTGTCGCCGAGGAGCGACACGAACGCCGGCAGGTTGTCTGCGTCGCCGACGGGTATGACGACCCATCGGGGGTCTAAGCGCTGGCGTCCTTGCGACGCACAGACCTCGCCGAGCACTTGGAGGTAGATCAGGTCGGAAGACGAATTGACGAGCAGGCAGTGCGGCGCCAGGAATAGCGTTTGGGCCATCTGGTAGCCAAGCGCCATTTCGAGCGGGAACACGGTCTCGCGGCTGTTGTTCAGAATGTCTTGACCGACAACAGTGCCGCGGTCTTCGGTGTCCTCGACGGTCCTCACCCGGCTCAGATCGTCCAGGTTGATCATGAACGGCGAGTGAGTCGTGTAGATAACCTGGTTCCTGGGCGCGAGTCGCTCTTCGATGAACCGCAGGAAATCGTACTGGGCCAGCGCGTGCAGGTTGAGGCCGGGCTCGTCGAGGAGCAACACCAGGTCGCGCTCCTCGTCCTCTTCGAGTTGCGAGAAGTAGACCAGGAACGAGAAGAACCACACGAAGCCTTTAGACCGCTCATCGAACGGAACCGAGACGCGGTGCTTGTCGTTCCAGATTCGCACGTGGAGGATCGTCCCCGAATCCAGGGGCGGAGCATCGTTGGGGTTGGCCGCTGACAGGTCGAACTCGACCCGAAGTTGCCTGTTCTGCTTCCAGAACTCGAATATCTCGTCGGAGATTCCGATGGACGCCGATTCGAGCTCAGCCTTCAGGTACTCATAGTTGGTCTGGCTCTCAAGGTCGTCGAGGTCGGCTCCCACCAACTTGAGCAACGACATGAAAGTTCGGTCGGCGTCGTTGATTTCGGAGCCCGCGAACTTGCGGCGCTTGATGTCTTGAATCGACATCTGGCCGTGCATTGCGCTGTAGTTGTCGAAGTAGACGAACGTGGGCAGGAATCCTTCGAGGTACTCCTCAATGACCCGCTGCCGGAGATCGGTCCCGAACCGGTCAGGCAACTCAGCCAGGAGTTGCTGAACCGAAGGCGGCTTGATGTCGATGCGATCGAGTTGCGCCTGCAGCGTCTCCCAGGAGTCGGCCTCGCCGACGAACTGCAAGACTTCGTGCGGCAAATTCGCGGAGGCGATGACGTATCTAACGACAGCGCCTTCGTCGATGTCGACGCTCCAGTTCCGCTGGTTTTTGTAGTTCTTGCTGGCTACGACGATCGACGAACGAAGAACGCCCTGACCGAACTCGTTCTCGAGCTCCTCGATCTCGTCTTCGGTGAGCTCGAACTCGGCCTGGACCACCGTCGCGGGTTCGTCCTCGTGCCTGCGCTTGTATCGCACGTACCCCTTGCGGGGGTAGTCCCGGAGGTCGAACGTGCTCCCGACTCCGCCAACGGGATTGAGGCGACGGAGGGCTTGCAGGAACGCGGTTTTGCCGGATTCGTTCTTGCCAACCATGCAAGTCACGTTGTCCAGCGAGACCCACCCGGAGTCGTCGATGCTACGGTAGTTCGTCACCCTTGCGCGCGAAAGCTGCATATTCAATCCCCTTCTCTGGGCTGTGTTCGGATACTCTCGGTTCGGATTTCGGGTCTACAGCCGTCGACGTCATCGAAGCCGAACGAGCCATCTCCCGAAAACGGATAATCTGCCGGGTTCCTCAGCACCTTCACTCGATAATCGACAGTTGACACGAAACGACCGGTTATCGATCAATCATTATCTTGGCCGAATGCCATACAAATGAAGGTGAATTTGAAGGTGTCCTGAAAGACTAAACGGGCGACTGGAAAGGGCGCAAGGCCTTTGTGGTCCCTTCTTTTCGCCGGTCTCGGGACGCGTGAAAGAGGAGAAAGAATAGAAATGTCTCAGAAAACACAAAGGCCGGACATCGATCAAACGATGCCCGGCCTTGATTGGTCAACGCGAGGTCTAGACCAGGCTATATCCGCTTCCCTTGCGGTCGATGCCGGTGCCTTTGCCTTCGGGAATCCAGCCGAACTCCTTGAGGATTTCCTGGCTGTAAGTCACACGACCAGTAACCTTGTCGAGCGGTTCGGTCGCAAGAAGCAACGAAGACTTGGCCATGAGGTTGGGGTCTTCGCCGCGCGGATCGTCCATGCCGGTGACCAGGTTGTGGAACACGGTGCCTGGAGTCGGCACAACCTGAGACGGGGAAACGCACGTAACGGAGATGCCGAACTGATACACCTCCTGCGCGAGTCCCTGTGTGAACCGCTCCAGCGCAGCTTTCTCGGCGCCGTAGCACGTGCCGCCGCCGCCCGCTGGGGCGTCGGGGTACGGTCCACGACCCGGACCGATGGCCGCGCCCGACGAGATATTAACGATGGAGCCGCTCTCGCGCCCGATCATCTCCGGCAGAACCATTTGACTCAACAAGAACGGGGCGTGGAAGTTGACAGCCCAGGATCGCATCCAACGTCGAGGGGGATAGTCTTTGACCGGAATGAAATATGTCAGCGCAGCATTGTTGACCAGCACGTCGATTTGGCCATAGGCCGCGTGAGCCTCCGCGATCAGCCTTTCGCAGTCATCGTGCTCCGAGATGTTGACAGCCGATGCTGTTGCTTCGCCACCGGCTTCTTTGATCTGTGCAACCGTGTAGTCGAGCGATCCCTCGAGGATGTGGTCGCCCTCGTGCAGCGTGCGGGCCGCCGCGACGATCTTGCCGCCCTCTTTCGCGAATTCGACGGCGATCTCCGCCCCGATTCCTCGGCTGGCGCCGGTGATGACGCACACTTTGCCGTCCAATTTACCCATGTGTTCCTCCTTCTTCTTGCGAGAAATGTGTCCGGTGTGAAATCGGCCCCATTATATACCAGGCTGCGGGCACGTCGAGAGGGACACAAGAGACGCCAGGGACTCAAGTCGACAATCGAGCGCACCTCTTGTCCTGCGTTTATTCATGCGATAGAGTTGGCGCCACCCAACAACGGAGGTCTGCGACGTGGCTGACAAGATAGTCCCTACCAAAGATGAAGTGCTCTCCTACCAACGAGACATGCGGAACTGGGGCCGCTGGGGCGACAAGCCCGCAGCCGGCGCGATGAATCTGATCGACGATGCTAAACGGCTTGCGGCGACGAAACTCGTGCAGAAGGGACGCACCGTATCCCTGAGCCGGCCATTTCCGGTGACGCCGACTCGCGAGAACCCGCACCCGGCGCAGCACTCGATGATCTACGTCGAGCGACCGAACGGCGGCGGCGCGGCGATGGACTACTACGGTGTCCGGTACCACGGCACCTCGACGACGCACATCGACGCACTGTGTCATGTGTGGGACGAAGCCGGCACGTGGGAGGGCAAGAACCCGCGAGACATCATCGGCTTCGACGGCGCCAGTTTCGGCACGGTCGACGAGTGGAGCGACGGCATCCTGACCCGGGGCGTGCTGCTGGACGTGCCGCGTCATCGCGGCGTGCCCTACGTCACGCTCGACAGTCCGGTCCACGGCTGGGAGCTCGCCGAGATTGCCGAGGCTCAGGGCGTGTCGATCGAGCCTGGTGACGCGTTGATGGTCTACAGCGGTCGCGACGCATACGCGAAGGACAACGACGGAACGTGGGCGGGCAGGCCTTCGAGGCCCGGCCTCCACGCGTCGTGCCTTCCGTTCGTGCGCGAGTCTGACATCTCGATCCTCGGCTGGGACATGATGGACGCCGAGCCGAACGAGTACAACCTGCCATGGACGGTCCACGGCGTCATCTTCGCTTACGGGGTCGCCCTGCTGGACAACAGCCTGCTCGAACCGCTGGCCGACATCTGCGCCGAAGAGGGTCGTCACGAGTTCATGCTCACGATCAACCCGCTCAACGTAATCGGCGGCACGGGCTCGCCGGTCAACCCAATCGCGGTGTTCTAGGCGGCAGCGGAGCCAAATAACTACCACGGGTAGCGACTGGATCGTGGGGAGTCCAGAGGGGCGAGCCCCTTTGGGTCGTACCCTCGATCTACCGCCCCCGCTTCCTCGCGCGGGCGCCGCGCCTGGAGGCGTCGATCATGGTGAAGACGCTGAGGAGGACCGGTATCGCCATGGGCGACCACACCAGCATCCGTTCGGCGGTCGTGCACGAGCCCATAACCATGGGCCGAGGCTCGGGAGTCCTGTCAGCACCATTCCGGTGAATAGCCCGGTTATGCCGCCGAAGAACGCCAGCCCAAACCGCGCGTACTCTTTGAGGTACAGATAGTCCAGACCGATGGGCACTATGTTCATGGCTGCTGCTATTGTTGGACTTCGCATTTCGATTTCCTCGACTTTTGATGACTCAATTCTAGGCTGATCTCGGCGCAGCGGTTAGTTACAAACGGACTATCCTTCGTCGGTCATTGGCGCCATTTCTCCCCTACCCGACTGGGCGATGTAATATCGACAAGCGGCTGCCAAACTGGTGATATAATCGGCCGAACGGCGGCGCGCGACGGGATCATGGCGCGGCAGTTGGAACATCAACAACACCCGAGGGGGAGCATATGGTTTTCGGCGAAGGCGCGGAGATTTATCGCGAGCTTGGGGTCACGCCAATCATCACGGCGTCGGGCTCGACCACCGCGTACGGCGGCAGCAAGCTGCGCCCCGAGGTTGTCGACGCGATGGTGAAGGCGTCAACCGTGATGGTGAACATCGACGAGCTCAACAAAGCCGCGGGGAAAGTGCTCGCTCGCGTGACCGGCGCCGAGGCGGGGCTGATCACGAATGGCGCAGCCAGCGGGTTGATCCTGCAGGCAGCAGCCGTCATGGCCGGCAGCGATCCGGCGAAGATGGCCCAGCTCCCCGACCCTACCGGACTCAAGAACGAGATCATAATCCATCGCAGCCATCGATTCCCTTACGACCAGTGCTATCGGGCCACGGGGGCGACGCTCGTCGAGGTAGGCGACGGTAGGCGCTGCCATCCTTGGCAACTCGAAGCCGCGTTCACGGAGAACACGGCCGCCGTCGCCTACCTGGTCTCGCCGTACATCACCCGTCGAGCGCTGCCGCTTGAGCAGGTCGTCGAGATGGCCCACGCCCACGACGTTCCGGTGATCGTCGACGCGGCGTCATTCGTCCCGCCCAGGGCCAACCTCCGGAAGTTTATCGCGGAGGGCGCGGACATGGTCCAGTTCAGCGGCGGCAAGGCCGTGCGCGGACCGCAGGGCACCGGGATTCTGTGCGGTCGCGCCGACCTGATCGAGGCGGCGTTCGCAAACGGCAGCCCGCACCAGTTCATCGGCCGGGGGATGAAGGTTGCCAAAGAGGAGATCGTCGGACTCGTCCAAGCGCTCGAGATATTCGTCAACGAAGACGAGGAGGCCGAAACCGCAACATACCGGCGGATGTGCCAACAGGTCGTCGACGCACTCATCGAGGTTCCGGGACTGCACGTCAGAGTCGAATTCGACGAGTACAACTACCTGGTGCCGCACGCGGTGATGACGTTCACGAACGATTGGCGCGGCCCGAGCCGAGACCAGGTCTGGGACGACATGGTAGACGGCGACCCGCCGGTGTACTTGCACAACATCTATCAGCCCGACGAGCTCGCGGTCGATCCGTTCAACCTCACCGAGCCGGAGCTCGACGTTGTGATCCGCCGGCTGCGCGAAGTGTTGATGGGGTAGGCGATCGCCCGCTTTGCGACGAACGGTGTTCGGGCGGAGGTAGTCTCTGGCGGGGGTTCGACAGGTCCCGACAAAGCCGGGATCGCGATGCGTCGGGACTCGCCCCGAACGGGGGATATTGGCGCCTCTCAGGACACAACAGCCCGATCCGCTTCGAGCCCAATCTGGCCAAAATCCGTTCGCCCTGAGCCTGTCGAAGGGCCGCCCCGAGTCAACAGTGTTAACGCTCAACAACTCACCGCGATTCGTTGGCCACTTGCTCGTACCGGAAGCAATCCACCGCGTGGTCGTTGACCATGCCGACGGATTGCATGTACGCGTAACAGATAGTCGTTCCAACGAAGTTGAACCCCTTGGCCTTCAAATCCTTGCTCATGGCATCGGATTGCGGGGTGTTGGCCGGGATGTTCATCGGATCGGTCCAAGCGTTGACCTTCGGCGTTCCGTCAACGAATCGCCACGCGTAGGCGTCGAACGAGCCGAGATTTTCTTGGATTGCCAGGAATGCCTTCGCGTTCCTGATCGCGGACGCTACCTTGAGGCGATTGCGGATGATGCCGGCGTCCTGCAGGAGCTCGGCGGACTTGGCGTCGTCATATCGCGCTACGATCTTGGGATCGAAGTTGTCGAAGGCCGCGCGGTATGACTCGCGCCGGCCTAGGATCGTGTCCCAGCTTAGCCCCGCTTGCGCACCCTCGAGGACGAGCATCTCAAACAGGATAAGGTCGTCGTGGACCGGCACGCCCCACTCTTTGTCGTGATAGTCGATCAAGTTCTCGTTTGTCGGCCAGCTACAACGTGTTTCCGCCATCTCAACTACATCCCGACATTCTTGTCCCGTTGGCCATCCGGTTGCGCACCCGAGATTATCTCGTCGAACAATGCGTGCTTAGCGACAATTCGACTGCCCTTCAACCGGATTATACTGCCCGACCAAGCGCGTCACAAACGATCAGCGAGGGTCATCTGCGATGCGGTTGCACTCATGTTGGTGGTTTTGTCATCTAAGGAGATGGAAGGACCGAACATGATGTTCTCGAAGATTCGCATCGGGGTGTACGTCGCCTTGCTGGCGGCCGGATTCGTCGGGCTCGCCTGCTCAAGCGACGGCACATCTGTGCCCGCCGCCGTGCCGATAGCGACGACCGAAGCCGTCGTGCGTGCACCTGCGTCAATTCCCGAAGCGCCTACTGCAGGATACGATTCGAACCAGGCGATGCACGCAGTGTTTCCCGGGTTCTCTTTGACGTCACAAGAGATGATCATTGCGCTCGACGAGATCGCGATACGACGCGACCGTAGCTTGGTCCCGGTGCTCGTTGAGATCATTCGCTACATGCCGTCAGCGTTGGCTCACGATCGAGTCGGAGATGCGCTACGAGCCGTCACCGGTCAGGACTTCGAGAGCGACAACTGGGACGCCTGGATGGAGTGGCTCGGACGAAACCGCGCCGATTATCCGCCCCCTTCCGATTACGTGCGGTGGAAGATCGGATTGATGTCGGACCTCGACCCCAGGTTCGCGACGTTTCTCCGCCCAGCCCTGGAGTTCTCTCGCATCGACCTTACCGAGGTGGTCTGGGGAGGCGTGTTGCCTGACGAGATCCCCGACCTGCGCAATCCTCCGATGATCGCCGCCAGCGAGGCGGACTACCTGAACGCGAATGACCGCGTATTCGGCGTGACGATCAACGGCGACAGCCGAGCGTACCCGTTGAGCATCGTGAACGCCCACGAGATGGTCAATGACGTGGTCGGCGAGGAACCGATCTCGCTCATGTGGTGAACGCTCTGCGGCACCGGAATCGTGTATTCCGCCAAGATCCGACGGTGAGGCCACAACTTTCGGCACTTCCGGGATGCTGTATCGCTCCAACAAGATCATGTACGACCGGAAGACGAACACACTGTGGAGCTCACTGCTGGGCGAGCCGGTAATCGGCCGATTGGCCCAGAGCGACATCAAGCTGTCGATCCATCCCGTTGCCTTCACAACCTGGTCGGAATGGGTCGCTGAACACCCGGACACCACGGCGTTGTCGCTTTCGACCGGCTACTACTTCCCCGGCGCGTACGCGCCCGAGGACGACGTCGAGTCGTTCTACAGCGGCTATCGCAGCGATTCAGGCACGATGTTCCCGGTGTGGGAACGCGACGAGCGCCTGGCGACCAAGGCCGAGGTGCTCGGTCTCACGTTCGGCGGCGCGCACAAGGCGTATCCAGTGTCCGTGGTCAACGACACGGTCGGCGGCAAAGATGTCGTGATCGTCGCATCCCGCATCACCTCTGACGTCCGCGTGTACGAGCGCAACGGCAAGACGTTCGACCCGGCGCCAAACGCTGCAGGCAACGGGCGGCCGTCGACGCTTGTCGACAACGAGGGCGAGACCTGGGACGTCACGGAGTCTCGGTTGGAGGCAGCGGACGGGTCGGCGACGCTCGCACGGCTGCCGTCGAACATTTTCTTCTGGTTCGCCTGGTTCGCGTTCCATCCGGAGACGGAACTGTACGAGGGCGGATAGCGGCGCGAAAAGCCGCTGGGCTCCCGGCGTGGCAATCCATTCGAATCAAACGGGGATCGTTCGGCGTGAATCGAGCGCGATCAAAACGGCGAGCCCGCCCGCCGCGACCGCCGCGCATGCGGATAGGCCCACCGGAAAGAACACGCCCGCCCGAATTCGTTGACCTTTCAGCCGCCACATGTCGCGCGCAGACGCAAACAGGATAATGGCGGTTGCCTGGAGAAGAACGAGACCTACGCTCGTCAAAGGCGAAAGACTTGCGACCAGCGATGTCAACCCCAAGGCTAGCGGCAGCCCTGCGGTTGTTCCTTGGCTTGGCCAACAAGCAACGACCAATACGGCCACATACGGGGCAACGTAGAGAGATCCCAAGCCCCACCCGACAAGCGGATCCTGGACTTGGATCAACCATGCAACCAGGCCGAGCGCGGGGATCAACACGAGCACGCCGCCTGCTGCGGCCAATCTTTGTCTAGACATCAGCATCTCAGCCTTGTTGGCGCAACTGCCGGGCCGGGGCGCCGGATTCAATTACCGGCAAGCCCGCACGATCCTCTCGAAGCATGGGCGTGGCTCAGATACGGAAATGATCGATATGAGTATGTCCGCCGTTGACAGTTGATGGCACGCCTGTGAACTAGCACTCAGGCTATTGGTAAGGCGTCCACTTTGTCTTGCGCAACGCCATTGTTTTGACCAAACGGTCGTGCCAACCCAGACCATGAGGATGCCAGATAATTGCCAGCAATCCGACGTATAACGGTATGCTCGCCAACCATTTGCCTAGGAGTTCTCTCTTGAGCGCGGCGCCAAAACCTGTTGTCTCGCCGTCGAATCCAAATAGCCGCAACCCCACCGCCAATTTGCCGATGCTCCATCCTTCGGTCGCGGCGAAAATCCAGAATGCCGGACAACCGATGAACAACAGAACTAAAAGCCCCGCCAGGGTGTTCTCGTATTCTTCAGTACCAGCCTCACCCGCTCCGGCAGCGACAAGCGCAATGACGATGAACAATACCATCACAACGGCGATATCAGTAATGGCCGCGGATGCCCGTCTCATTGCAGTGGGCACTTCGTAACCGTCGGGCACAACAAATGGAGTGCCCGCCTTCGGCGGTTCCTCCAAGCTGAATCGGTTGAGAATTCGACGATCTGCAAAAGTTCCATCTTTGTTTATGCGGAATTGCTCCTGCCCCATCACCATCACGAGCTTTCCTCGCGGCCGAAAACTCAGAGTAACAATGAAACTATCTTGAGTTTCCTCAGCGTGTGAGATCTCGAATTCAAGCGGTGATCCAGGCGTTAATTCCCTGTAATTGCGCCGATCGCCAGTGAGAGCACGGAGGGTGAGCGAACGAGCCTCTTCCAGGGAGGTCTCGGCAACGGCGGCGCTAACTTCCGGATCGGGATCGGACGTCTCGGCGGTTTCGGACGCAGACTGGCTTGAGTCAACAGCCGCCGGATCAGAAGATTCCCGTTGTTCTACGTCGTCTTGTCGCTCGACAGTTTGTCCAGTCGGCTCGTCCAGAAGTTGACGCAATCGAATCTCACCCGTTTTCGCGATGATGAACTCCTCGATACCGGGCTCACCGTCAAATCGACCGGCGGGGCGCCAGGAAAGTTTGAATTGATAGTAATCCTCGTCTTCTTCAGATTCTAGGAGTTCCCACACCAACCTTGCGTTCGAGTATCGTGGGCCGTATATTTCCGTGTCCGCGCGGGCGTGTTCAATGGCCAACAACCTAGCTTGCATCAGCGAAATGTACTCGACGGCCTCGCCGGTTGAGTCAAATTCAAACGAATCCAGTTTTTCGTCGGAATCGCTACTGGTCACGTGGGTCTCTCCTAGTAACACCATCTGTTCTGGCCCGATTATATTGTGGTCAAAGAACGCGTCAACTCCCGCGAATCTCCCGCAAAATGTCTAGTCACCCACGGCTGAATTTTCTCCGATCCATCGGAATGACACTCGTTGTTCTGTGCATGGCATTACCGATTTCCTGATTGCGCTGCCCCAAAGAGCGTGACGCAGTCGAAACAACGCAATTTGATCGCCGACGAAACTCGCAAGACCATCAAGATGAACGTGCAGACTGATTCAGGAATTTGAGGTATGATGTGCTCGGCGTCCAGGACGGCGTAGCCCTGGCAGCCCGCGTCGAACGACCCGACACCGAGGAGAATCGCCAAGTATGGAATCGGACACAGCCCAACCGCCGCGAGGCAAGATCTTCTATGGGTGGTGGGTTGTGGCGGCTAGCGCGGTCGTCAACGCGTGCGGCGGCGGGGTATATTTCTACGGCTTCTCCGTATTCTTCTTGCCGATAAAAGCCGCCCTTGACATCAGCAGCGCGGCCACGTCACTGGTATTCTCACTCTCCCGCGCGGAGGGCGCCGTCGAGGGGCCGATCGCAGGCTACCTGATCGACCGGTACGGCCCTCGTCGGATATTGAGCATCGGGGTCGTTGTGGTCGCCATCGGCTACGTGATGCTCAGCCAGGTCACGACCTTCTGGTGGTTCATGATCGTGTACTTGGGCGTTATCTCGATCGCGTTCAACGGCTCGTTCGCGGGCTCGACGATGGCCGTGGTGAACAACTGGTTCATCCGTCGCAAGGGTCTAGCTATGGCGATTTCCATCGCGGCGTTTAGCCTGGGCGGAGCGGTCATAGCCCCCATTCTGTCGCTCGGAATCCAGCATTTTGGGTGGCGACCCACTGCCGCCGCCGCGGGCATCTTCATCGCGGTCGCGATATTGCCGGCGGCCCGCTATCTACACCCGAACCCGGAGTCGATGGGACTAACGCCGGACGGAGACCAGCCCGAGTCTCTCACCGATCAGGCGACCCGTCGCACGCCGTCCCAAGTCGCCTCGGTCGACTTCACGGTGCGTGAGGCGCTGCGGACCAAGTCGTACTGGATGCTGGCGGTCGGAACGATGGTGAGGACAGGCACGCTGGGCACGATTATCGTCCACTTCGTGCCGATGATGGTCTGGAAAGGAATCTCAGAGCAGAACGCCGCACTGATGCTCGGCGCCATGGCTTTCCTGAGCGTCCCAATGCGCATTGGCCTGGGATGGCTCGGAGACCGGTGGTCGCGTTCGAAGATGCTCGCCGGCGGGATGGCGCTTGGCGGAGTGTCGCTTTTCATGTTCCAGAGCGCCAACGGCCTGTGGCAACTCTGGGCTTTCCTCTGCGTCTTCTCCGTCGTGGAAGGCCTCAGCGCGTTGAACTGGGCGCTCGTCGGCGACTACTTCGGACGGGGCAGGTTCGCAACGCTTCGAGGCATCCTGAGCCTCGTCTATAGTTGGGGCATGATCGTCATGCCGGTCGTCGCGGGGACGCTGTTCGACCGAACGGAGAGCTACCGAGATGTGATCTGGATCTTCATCGGCATGTATGTGGTAGGCACAGTCGTGTTCACGTTGATCAAGCGACCGCGCGTGCCCGTCCGGGCGGGCACGGTGAACCAGGAGGCGGCCATTCGTACCTGAACAAGGCTCATCGCGACATCCCCGTCATGTCACAAGATCGCGTTGGCTTCCTGCAGGCGCTCGATGTCGTCCCAGTCGTAGCCAAGCTCGTCGATCAGCACGATCTCTGTATCCTGGCCGAGCTCGGGCGCCTCTTTCCAGATGCCAGCCGGCGTCTCGCTGAACGCGACCGGGAAGTTGCACACCTGAATCTTGCCCAGCACCGGATGCTCGAAGTCCGTAATGTAATTGTTTGCGATTACCTGCGGATCGTCCTTGAGCTCGGAGACGCTTTGAACCTTCGCGTATATGAGGTCCGCAGACTGGTTGAGGACCTCGATCCACTCGTCGGCTGTCTTCTCCTTGAATCTTTCGGCAATCTTCGCGGTCAACTCAGGTGATCCGGCAGCCATGCCGGCAGCGATCTCTGCGTCCGGATGGTGGAGCAGATCTTCCAGCCCCATCGCTTCTACGAACTGGGGCCAGTATCGGGTGAATTGGCCGCTCATGAACTGGATCCAGCGTCCGTCCTTGCACTCGTACAAGTTGACCATCGGGTTGATCGGGTTCTTGGGGTCCATGTGTCCGGTTGGGCTGCCTCCTGAGAGCAGATCCAGCCCGACTGCAAGCCCCTGAAGCCACATGGTGGAACTGAGATGGGACACTTCCACTCGCTGCCCGACACCCAGACGGTCGCGGGCGACCAAAGCGGACACGATCCCCAGACACAGCGTGATACCGCCAATCTGGTCCGATGGCGCTGCTGCCACACGCCCGGGATATTCAGCTCCGGGCGGCGTGGCCGACATCATGAGGCCCGCCCGTGCTTGGCCGCAACCATCCAACGAGGGCCGCGCCGAGTCGGGTCCCACCGGTCCGTAGCCGGACGCCGAGCCGTAGATAAGCTTCGGGTTTATCTTCTTTAGCGTTTCGTAATCCATGCCTAGCCGCTCGGGGACGCCTTGCCGGAAGTTCTCGATGAACACATCGGCCTGCTCGACGAGTTTGTACACAACCTGCCGACCTTCTTCGGTTTTCAGGTCGACGGCGATGCCGCGCTTGTTGCGATTGCACGTCTCAAAGTAGGCGTTCCGATCGCCCTCGAGGGTCGTGAAGCGGCCGGACATTCGGGCGAGCGCGCGGCCGATGTCGCCGTCGAGCGACTCGATCTTGATGACGTCGGCGCCCATGTCGCCAAGCATCGACGCAGACACCGGGCCGAACTGCCACATAGTCCAGTCGAGCACCTTTATTCCTTTAAGCGGTCCGTCGACGCCTTTAATGGGTTGCTCGGTCATGTGTTCACCTCTGATGAGTTGTGATGTGCCGGATGCGGCGATGTTGGTTCTCTGTTGCGATTGGTGTAGTTGAACCGCAAGCTAGCATGCTCATCGCGAGCGGTCAACACGGTCCAGGCAGGCGCTGCGACGCAGTTCGCACAGCATTCAACCAATGCATGAGTACGGTTTCGGCGCGTCGATCCGCGTGCCAATGAACCTAGCACACGGATGGCGTTATCGGCTGACGTCTGGCTGTATCGCCCCGGCAGGCGTGCGGAACTGAATCGGTGTACCAACGTCGAAACCCATCTCCGCGCCAGTCGAGGCCTGATCGGTGGAGAGAACGATGTTCAGGTGGTTCGGTGTATGCACGAAGTCGTATCCGGCCAGGTTGCCCAGGCGGATGCCGCCAGCCCAAACCTCGTCGCCGATCTCCGAAATGCCCGCCACGGTGACTTCGAAAAATCCGATGTACACGACATCGCGGACCCCTGCGCCCGGTTTCAGATCGTCATTGGTCGACAGGACCAGTTCGTGGATCCCGCCCGCGAGCAATGCCCGAGAAGGCACGTCCTCGAGATGCATCCATCGCTCATCGGCGCGCGTATGCAGCACGTACACGAGCTCGCCCTCGACGTGCCGCTTGGCTGAGTATCGCAGTGGTTCCATTCGTTCCTCCCGGGGTCGGTCTGACCCAGCGTGCGGTTTTCGCACGCTCACCGTGGACGCCCATTTTACATGGTTCTACATGATTGCGACGATCGTACAATCGGCGTCGCGGGATTTTCAGGGCCGGCTTGCCTTCCGAAACGGCTTGCCTTTCAGTGGCGCGGACAGTGTTTTTCACGGTGGATTTGCCGTCCCGACGTTATTTGTTGCGTATTGCTTCCATCGTGTCTATATGGCTCGCAAACTCGGCCTGTCACGTATTTGGCATACAGAACGTCGGTGGCGGAACCATGCCAAATCCTGACGAAAACAAACCTGCAGGGTGTCGGAAAATGCGTGTAATAGTGAAAGCATCCGTCCAGGTAAAATGAGAAATGTGGGTCGCGGCTGATGTGCGGCCGTCAGCGCCTCATAGGCCATTTCGAGTCTCCACGACGGCGGCATCTTTCGGCCCGGAGTGCGGCAGACCGATCTCGGTGCCAGAGGGCAACCTATCACAGGTGGCGGGCGACCGCGAATCCTCGTAAGTCTTGCAATGAAAGTGGACATGCGATTACTGAACAATAGCCTTCCATTGCGGTTCGCTGTCGTGAGTTTCGTGACGCTTGCGGCGATCATTGCGGTGTTCGTGGCGATTGCGAACGAACAACTTCGATCAAACGCCTTGGATGTTGCGATAGAGGACGCGGTCGCGGACCTGGGAACCGTACTTTACACCGCGATCATGCCTTCGGATTTTACTGAGTTGTTGACCCAGAACCGGTATGAAGATATCAACGTATTCATCCGAAACTCAGTAAATTCAGAAATCTATTCCGGAGTCGGGATCTGGTCTGCGCGCGGCGTGCTCCTTTACCGATCCGACACGGTCGATCTGCACAGCGGTAGCCCTCTGGCCGACGATGAGTTAGCGAGGGCTTTGCAAGGAGAAGCATCGGCGACCGTCCTGAGGGCAGGTGAATCGGCTCACGGGCGTGAACCGTTTGACGTCGACATGATCGAGATACACATCCCACAGTGTTCTCGGGTGTCGACGAACCGCTCGGGGCGTTCGAGATATACCAACCCTACGCGCCGACTGCCGACCGCATAGCCTCGACGACAAACTTACTTTACTTGGCTGCGCTTGTCGGCTTCGCGCTGATCTACACGACGTCCGTAACGCTAGTTTGGTACGTTTCCAGGGTCGTCAGAAGGCAGCAAACCGCGTTGACCGACGCCTACACTGAGTTGGCGGAAGCTCGCAACAAGCTGGAAAGCCGCGTCGATGAACGAACGGCCGACCTCTCCGCCGCCGCCGCGGATCTCCAAACTAGCGAGGAAACTCAACGAGCAATGGCCGACGAAGCGACGGTGCTGGCCGAGATCGGACGGACCGTCAACTCGACACTGAAACCGGACGACGTCTATGAGTTGATCGCCAAACAGGCCAACAAGCTGATCCGATACGACCGGATGGCCATTTATCTGGTCGAAGCCGATCCTCGAACCCTGAAATGCACGTTCACCAAAGGGCTCGACATACCCAACCGCGGCAAGGGAACGGTGATCGAGGTCGATGCGTTTTTGCAAGAGGTGATCCGGCGCCGAGCAGCGGTCGTCGTGAATCCGGAGAACGAAGGCTATTGGACAAACAGATTCCCCGTGATCAAGCCTGAGATGAATTCCATGCTGCTCCCGCCCACGAAGCTTATCGGGTCACGTTGGCCGACTATTTGGCATCCCAAACGACCAGCCGCGTCTCATTCAGGTCCGGTTGCCTCGAAATCTTGTTCGAATCCAACCTCTGAACCACAACGGTTCCGATGCTCGGGGAGCCGCGGCGCCACCCGAAAATGCCCGTCATGCTTGGGTTGTCTTCGCGGCGACGTCTCCGCGAATGGTCTCGTCAAAAAGCCGTCAAATGTTCACACTAACCCGCCGATGTCGTCGTACGCGTCCGATTTCAACCATATGGTAGAATCTGGTCGATCGGCTAGGGGAGGTCCATGCCTATGAAAGGCATGAACAACGGCGAACAACAATCGGAACCGCGAGGCTACGGGCCCAACATGACGAGGCTGAAATGGCTTGCCATCGGGTTGCCGATTGTGTTCCTGATCGTCGTCGACGTGATTCGACAGACGGTTCTTTCCGATAGGTCATACGTCTTTCCGGGCGCGCCAGGCATCATCTTCACGTACATTGTCGTGGCCGTCGCGGTCGTCGGGTTCTCCAATGTTATTTTTGCGTTCATATCTCGCCTCCAGCAACGCATTGTGAATCAAAATCAGCAGTTGGCCGCCCTCAACAGGATCGCCTTGCTGGCGGCCGAAGAGCCGGAACTGGACCATCTCATAGACACAAGCCTCGACGAAGTAGTCCGCGTGATGAAAGTCGATGCCGGATTGATCTGTTTGGTGGACTTGGAACGGCGGGAACACACCGCGATAGGCGTTCGCGGATTTTCACAACAGCTTACGGACAGAATCCAGCGCGCCAAACTGAACGACGACATCATAGCGACCGAAGTTGTGCGAACCGGCAAACCTGTCGTCTACTCCAATATCTTCGAAGACCCAAAAGTTGCTGAGGCGGCTTTGCGAGAAAACGTCAGAGCAGGAATCAGTGCGCCTCTGAAATCAGAGGGCGAGGTCAACGGAATTCTGGCGATTGCGACACACGACGAACGAGAATTCACCGACAGCGAAATGGAGTTTCTCGACGTGATCGGAGGCCACCTGGGCTTGGCAATCCGGAAAGCGGTTCTGTTCGATCATTCGCAGCTCCAGAACAAAGAGTTGACCGCGCTCTTGGCTGTTGGGAAAGCCGTCACGTCGTCGTTCGATCTGGATGAGGTCCTCGAGCAATCGCTCGACACGATCGTTGAAGTAACGTCCGTCGATGCCGCGGAGGTGTGGCTGATGGACGGAGAAGACGAACTCGCGCTTCGTCTACACCGGGGCGCCCGCCGAGACGCATTCCTCACCCAGACCCGGTTCAGGGTCGGCGACGGACTGCCCGGTGTGGTGGCAAAAGATCTGACCCGGATTTTGGTCCACGACCTGCCGTCCGACGCCAGATTCCAGCGCGATCAGGTGGTGGAAGCCGGCTTCCACACCTATTGCGCCATCCCAATGCTTTCCCGAGGCGAGTTCCAAGGGGTGCTCACCGTGGCGGGCATGTCGGAAGAAAGCATGAAAGTTCCTTGGGAACTGCGCTTGCTCGATGCAATCTCCGATCGAGTGGCGCTTGCCGTCGAGAATGCACAACTTCATCAGCGGGTCCAGGACTCTGCCGTGATTTTGGAGCGCGAGCGCATTGCCAGAGAGATGCGCGATGGGCTGGGGCAGGTCTTGGGGTACATCAACGCCAAGACGCTTGCCGTCAAGAAACTGATCACCGATTCACGGGTGTCC
>JASMDM010000025.1 GCA_030752795.1 SAR202 cluster bacterium
CTCGTCACGGTGATGGACGACTTCTCTCGGTTCATCCTGGCTTGGAGACTCCAACGTGACATGACTTCCGACTCGTTCATCGAAGTGGTCCAGGATGCAGTCGACCTCACAGGCATGACCGAGGTCCCCATGGAGGATCGAACGAGACTGCTCTCGGACAACGGTCCGGGCTACGTCTCTCGTTCTTTCCGAGACTATCTGCACTTGGTGGGCATCCGTCACATTCTGGCCTCACCATATCATCCTCAGACCAACGGCAAGCTGGAGCGATATCACCAATCGATAAAACGGGATGTGAACCAGATCCCATACGATGCTCCCGCAACCCTGGATGTGGCCATCGCCGACTTCGTGAGCTACTACAACAATCGGCGATATCACAAGGCGTTGAGCAACGTGACTCCTTCGGACGTGTTGAACGGCCGGAGAGAACAGATATTGGAGAAACGCAAGGGGGTTCAAGTCCGAACGATACAACGACGACGATTGTACAATCATCAACTCAGAGAGCTCGCGATATCAGCTCAAAGTCTCTATTAACAATCCGTCCCGTTTCTGCTGACAGCCAACAATGCGTCCCATGAGCTCAAAGGCTTTGTTGACGATGCTCTTGTTGGCGGCGAGCAGCTCCCATGGGATCTTCGCCGTCGTGTTCGTCTCGACGGTGTCGCCGAACTCAGCGGCCGTGGCGGGCTCGGGGTTGTGCGTGAGAGCGATTTCGCCTAAGCGCGCCAAAGATGTCTCGGCGGGGTGGCTCGACATGTCCCGACAAGGCCGGGATCACGATGCGTCGCGACCCACGACCAACAGGGAAAGGGTTGCCGCGTCGAGTTGGGATTGTCGAAGGTTCGCGGGGTTGTGGTGCGAACCTTCGACTGATGACACTGTCGCGCGCTACACGCTGCCGCGGTAGTCGCGGAACGGGCCGTCGCGCCAGTCTAGGGCGGCTTTGAGACCTTCTTCTCGGGATTTCTTGGCGAATTCTTTGACGATCGGGGCCTGGTGCGCCACGGCGTCGATTTCGGCGGCGAGGAATTGCAGGGTCGTGCGTCCCTGAAGCTCGAGGGCTTTGTTGACGATGCTCTTGTTCGCGGCGAGGAGCTCCCACGGGATCTTCGCCATCGTTGCCGCGAGCGTCTCGACCGCGTCGCCGAGGTCGTCGGCAGGGACGGACTTCCACACGAGGCCGAGTTCCTCGGCGCGCTTGCCGGTGACCGATTCGCCGGTGAGCAGGAACCACTTCGCCCACTGAGGCCCGACGTTGTACGTCCACATGTGCGTCGGCGGGGTGCCCATCGAGCGCACGGGCGGGAAGCCGATCTGGGCGTCGTCGGCCGCGATGATGATGTCGCAGTGCTGGGCGAGGTCGGTGCCGCCGGCGAGGCAGTAGCCGTGGATGCCGACGATGACGGGCTTGCTCAGATTGTATATCGTGTTCATCGTGTTGGGGGTCCGCTTCATGCGGTGCATATCGAGACGGATATTGTCTCGCGCGGCCTGCGAGGCCTCGGCGGCCTCGGGTGTCGCGGGCGGCGTGATGTCGTATCCGGCGCAGAACGCGCGACCGTTGCCGCGAAGTGTGATGACTCGCACTTCGGGGTCGTCGTCGGCGGCCAGCATGCACGCGACGAGCTCGTCCTGCAGGTCACGGCTCAGCGCGTTCAGCTTCTGCGGCCGGTCAAGGGTGACGCGGCCGATGCCATCCGATGCCTGGTAGTCGATGTAGTAGTAGTCCGCCATGGTTGTTCCTCTCCTTAGGCTTTGTTTGCTTTTGATTGTCCGGCGCGATGAACGGATTTTGAGATCCTGGATTCAGTCGCGCAAATCGGATAGCTGCTGCGAGGCGTTTGCCGCTTGAGGGTTCAACGTCTGCAAGCCCACATCCGCCGATGCCTCCAACAACTCCCGATCGGCGGAAACCATGACGAGGCTGGCGTCCGGTTCCCGGCCTTTCAACGTCAACGCCGTGGCGAGGTTAATCGCGTCCCCGGATTTTAGGTGGAAACGTTCGACTACTGAGACTGCCGTCTCGGCGATCTCGTCATTCAGCGGCCAGACACGAATCAATGCAGTTGCGTCCCGCTCGAACATGGTGAGGATTGCCCCGGCGACGTCGTCTTCGAGTTGACCGCCTTTTACAAGGCGCAATATGGCCGACGTCAACTCGAGATTCACAAAGAACGATATGTAACACCTATCACCCGGGGAATCGCCTCTCAGCGGTTGGATCCTAACCTCGGCGCCAACCTCGGTCCTGTACAACTTTGTCAAGGCGGAGGTGTCCAGGTAGAAGACTGCCATCTACCAACTTGCGTCCCGCTCTTTCAGGATGATCTCGGTCAGCGAGATATCTGGGAGCGCCCGGTCGACAAGCGCTCGCAATTGTTCCCGTGACATCTCGGGCGAACGGTATCGACTCAGCGAGCGACGAACGCTTGCCCTGGCCCGCCTGACTTCTTCGGCGTGGGGCTCCGAATCCAAAACGTAGGATTTCTCTGTTTTGCGGGACGATCGACTCGCTGCCATAATGATCCAGCCTTTCCATGACTAATCCGAGTCACGGTCAGTTTACTCCAACTCCTGTCCAGAGTCACACCCTCCGTCTCGGCGACTACTACACAGTTGACCGAGTCAATGGCGACAGGCCGAAGGTCACTCCGCCAGGTTGTATGTGTAGTGCGTCTGGCCTTCCTCCAGCGGCCACTCCTCGAACCAGCGCTGGATGTGCGGGAGGATGCGACGGGACAGGGCGCCGCGGGTGAGCTCGCGTTCGCTCAGGGGACGCGATAGCGAGTCCTTGAATCGGGCGATGACGTCGGCTTTGTCGAAGCGCTCGAAGACCTTGTCTCGCAGCAGCACTTCGCCGTCGACGATGACGGTGTCGACGTCAAGGGCTTTGCCGCGATAGACCAGCACGTCGACGATGTCGGTGTCCGGGTTCAGGTACGGCTCGTTGATGCGTTTGGTGTCGATGAGCACGATGTCGGCGCGCTTGCCGGGCTCGAGCGTGCCGACCTGCTTGTCGGAGAACGTGACCTTCGCGCCATTGACCGTGGTCATGTTGAAGATGTCGTGCGATGTCGGGGCAGGGGCGCCCACGCCCGGCTCGCGGTGGATTTTCTGGGCGAGACGCATCTCCTGCAGGATGTCGTTGTCATCGTTGATGCCCGCCTCGTCGATGCCCAGAGCAACGGTGACGCCCCGTTCCAGCAGCGGGTTCAGCGGAGCGATGCCGCTCTTCAGCCGCAGGTTGGAGCTCGGATTGTGGCACAGCGCCGTTCCGGTCGCGGCCATGATGTCGATGTCGGATTCGGTGAGCCACACGCCGTGGGCGCACGAGACCTCGGGCCCCAGCACGCCGAGCTCCTCGAGATGAGCGAGCGGGGTCTTGTTCCAGTGCCGAGCGCCGTACATCTTCTGGTACACGGTTTCGTGCAGGTGGATGTGCAGCCCGGTCGAGTTGCGCCGAGCGAAATCGCTGATCGCCCGAAGCATCTCGTCGGAGCACCAGTGGACGTTGTGCGGACTGATGAAGATGCGGGTGCGATCGGTGCTCTTGCGGTCCAGGAGCTCGGCGTTGGCGGTCAGGTAGTCTTCGAGCGTGATTGGACGGGCGTTGATCTGCATTCGAGCGTCTGCGGCGAGGCCGGACGGCAGGGTGGCGAGGAATCGTTCGTCGTCGTCGTAGACCAGGTGGTTTTGGTCGCGGTCCGACAGCGAGAAGGCGACTCGCATGCCCGACTCTTCGTACGCGTCGACGATCTGTGAAGCCGCGTCGAACAGCCCGACGCCGAGCGGAAGTCGGGACACCATATGATTGTGCTGCACCGTGGTGATGCCGGACTCGATCATCTGCATGGCGCAGTACAGCGTGTCGAGGTATGGATCGACATCGCGCATGGCCCATCGCGCGATGATCCATGTCTCCAAGGGAGCGTCGAGCGCGCCAAGTTGGAACGGTGTCAGGCCGACATGATGGTGGGCGTTGACGAGCCCAGGGATCACGACGTGGTCTGACGATCCGATGGTCTCGTCGGCATGGTGTTTGCGGCTGAGCTCGTCGTACGGTCCGATCTCGACGATTTCGCCGTCGCGCTGGAACACGGCGCCGTCTTCGATGACCTCGGCGGTGCTGGGTCCTGTGATTTTGGTGACGACGTGGCTGCCTCGGATTATTGACGAAGACACTGGATTGCTCCTCTACTGTCGTGTTATGGTCGGATGTGAGGCGGGTCTATTGCTGATCAGATTGCCAACTTGTCTTGTCCCACCCGCCCGCCCGCGAAGGTTTTCTGGGGGCACATCCCCCAGACCCCTTGCCAGAGCGGAGTTCCCCTCTGGACTCCCTTTTGGCGTCCAGCAGCAGGCGGCTTGGTCCTTCCGCCCCGGCTGAAGGGTCGGAGCGCCGTCGCCTGCATGCCAAAGGTGGTCTCGGCCTTCAGGTCATCAACTAGATGATTGTGCTCAGAGCTTCTCGCAATGAGGGGACTCCCGCAGAAGGAGAAACGTCCGGAGTGTTGCAGGCTAAAGTGTGTGTTCAGCGACCAGATTCTTCGGCTGCGGCCTCAGAATGACATATTTTGTTCAGAGCGACTTGTTTTGTGTATCGCCATAACGGCCAAGGCGCCACTGTCCATCCGCCAACTGGTGGTCTCGGCCTTCAGGTCGGGCCCGCACACAACCCTGCTTGGCCGTGAACGGCCAGAGCACAACCGGTGGTCTCAGCCTTCAGGCCGAACCTGCACACAACCCTGCTCGGCCGTGAACGGCCAGAGCACCAACGGTGGTCTCGGCCTTCAGGCCGAACCTTTCCTCAACCCGGCCTGGCCGAAACCGCGCCGGTCACTGCGAACTCTATCCCACGTCACCCTCGTCGGTGTCCATCACGGATGCGTACAGCGAGTTGAACAGCATCTTGTACGTGCCGCGGGCTTGGGCTCGGAAGTGGGGGCGGAATCCGAACATGATGACCTGCCCTTTGCCATACGGAACGCTGACTGCGGCGGCACGACCTGCGATGTTGTCGGACCCGATCAGGAGACCGCTCAGCAACGGCGCGTCCGGGGCGAACGCGGCAATGACGTCGCCCTCGCCGACGCTGAACGCCGGGCCGTCCATGAACAGCGCGGCGGCGCGTCCCGGCATGCCATAGCCGACGGGATGATGCGCGTCGATGTACATCTCGAGGAGGCTGCCAGGCGCGAAGAACTGGGAGCTCGCGAGGCCGGCCAAGGCGTTGGAGACCGGCAGGTCCATGTACCTGATCGCGAATCGCGCGGATCCGTCCCACGTCACGATCGAGCCGCCTTGCTCCGCGAAATCGCGGATGCTTCGGATTCCGGCGTCACCGAGGCCTCCCGCGTATTCGGCTGCGTAACTAGCGGAGCTGAAGCCTCGATGAATCTGTCGGACTGTCTGATGCGGAAGCACGATCACGTCGAAACGTTCGCCCAGTCCACTTTCGTGCACGTCGCTGTCGACGAGGGAAGTGTAATCGAAGCCGTATTCGTCGAGCACAAACCGGGTCCAGCCCTCTTCGGTGGATGGCACATGGCTACGATAGATTCCGATTCGAGGCGCTCTCAACGGCGCCGCGGGCATCCGGCCAGTAGGTTCGACTGGAGCGACGTCGATGGTCAAACTTTTTGCCATTGCGGAAATCCGGTCGGTGCTCGCATCTCTCAGATCCGCGAGAAACGTTCCCGGCGGAAGGATGTTGCTTTCGGTGGCAACGGCGGTGGTGATTCTGAATATCGGGCACCCGTCGGAGATCAATCGGTTGGCGAACTTCACCGAATCGTTGGCTCCGGGCACGACGGAAACGATGCCGCCGCCCTCGATCGTACTCGACCCATCCCCGTTTGAACCGGATATGAGCCGCATTGTAGCTTCGAACGGCTTCTTGACCTCAAACGCATCGACTCCCATCTTGAGCGGCAAGCTGTGGGCGGTCGCGTCGTACGGCCGTTTCGGCGGCCCGCCGGGATAGTGGCGGATGTCCGGGTATCGTTGCGTCTCCAACATCGTTTGCGCGAAAGCGCCGTATCGTTGCCGGGTCAGGACGATCCGGTCGCCACGCGAGATGACCGCGCTCTCGTGCCTGATCTTGGCTTCGGACTGATACACGCGCACGTCGGCGAACCGGAGCAGGTCGATGAGTTCGGCGGCGGCGCCGGGGTCGTGCTGCTCGCGAGGTATGACGAATGCGAACGGGTTGCCCGTGTGCGACACAGCTCGTTGCAACACCGCGAACGAATTGCGCACCCAACCCTCGCGATTGCGGGCCGCACTGTCGAGGCATGCAGTTGCGGCGACGAGGTTGTAGTCCAGGATGTCGCGCAGAGACCATCGACCGCCTTCCCATGGCATCGGATGGTTCCAGGACCGGGTCGTCGGGCGCTCGCCTCTGTCCGATTTAAGCTGGGCGGTGGCGATTCTGACCGGAGACGCGATGCGAACGCTGGCCGCCTCCGAAAGCACCCGGACACCGCCGTGGTAGTGCGGGTAGGATCGGCTTGGACTGTACGAATCGTAGACCACGTTGACCGCGACGCCGGCCAAGCCTGCCGCCGTCATCTCGGACGCCATATGCGTGCCAAGCGCCGTGAGCTGACTCTGGAGTACCGGATCGACGTTCGGGCCGACCGGGTCGACGAACGGCGGCAGAATCATGCGCATGCCATCTGTTCGGGTCTGGTGGACGTCGTAGGTGATGTGAGGACGCCATGCGTTGTGTATGTGCTCGACCACGAGTCGGGTTTCGGCCTGGGTGAACATGAACCAGTCGCGATTGTTGTCGTGCCCAGTGTACTTGTGATAAAGGTGCGGCGGAATCGCGCCCTCGTAGTGCGTGCCGAGCGTGCTCTCGTACCACTGCTTCACCTTGATCAACCCGTCCGGGTTCAGACTCGGGACAAGAAGCACGATCACGTTGTCGAGGATCGACAGAATGTCCGGATCATCGGACGAGGCGAGTTTGTGGGCGAGCTCGATCGCCATCTGCGCGCCGCCGACCTCGGTCGCGTGGATGCTGCACGTTATTGCGACGACCGCCCGGGCCTCGGAGATTAAGCGTGGCGACTCGGAGTCGGCCAGGTTCTCAGGATCAGCTAGCTTGCGCTGGATATCTCGATACCTGTCCAGGTCTCGGATATTTTGGGCCGAGCTGACGTGCGCGAGCAGGAGGGGATTGCCTTCGGTGGTTTTGCCGAGTTCAACGGTCTCGACTCGGTCCGACTGAGCCGACAACAACGAAAAGTACTCGACGATCTGTGACCAGCCCGCGAGCTTGCGATCCTCACCGACGTCGAATCCCAAGAATTCCGATGGCGTCGTTAATTGCCGACTCGTCTTCGTTGAAGGCCCGCTTGACACACCGCTCCACCCGCCATAAATTAACGCTGGGCGTCGCGGCCCAGTCAGCCACTAGGATACACCATCGTTGGACGACGAAAGAAACAATCCCGACGGCCCGACAGCGCCAACGGGCACTCAAGAACCTGAGTCCGAAACGCGGCAAGGGCGCCGGTTGCCGCCTGCCTTCGAATCGCTGAGAAATCGCAACTTCCGGCTGCTTTGGTTCGGGCAACTCGGCCAAGCGTCAGCCATGTGGGCGGATCAGGTGGCCCGCAGTTGGCTTACATGGCAGATCACCGGCTCGGCTACGGCGGTAGGCCTCGTCAATTTCTTCCGCGCCATACCGCTCATCACGCTTGGCTTGTTGGGAGGCGTAATTGCCGACCGGTTCGACAAGCGGACCATTCTGATCGTCATCCAGACTTGGAGCCTGTGCGTCTACGTCGTGATGGCCGTCCTGCTTCTGGGCGATTGGATCGAGTTGTGGCACGTTTACTTCACCGCGCTCTTGCTGGGAGGCGGGATGGCGTTGAACTCGCCGGTTCGGACCTCTCTCATTCCGCAATTGCTGGACGGCAGGTTGCTGGTCAACGCTATGTCCCTAAACTCGATCGCGATCAACGTCACCAGGCTCACAGGGCCAGCCGCCATTGGGTTCATGATTGCCCTGGCCGGCGACGACGTTGCGCCCGCGTATGTGGTAGCGGTGATCGTGTACGTGATCATCATCTTCACGACAATACAGATCGATTTCAAGTCGACGCAAGCTTCCGGTCCCCGCCCATCGTTTGTGAGCGACTTGATTGAAGGCTTTCGCTATCTGGCACTCGAAAATCGAACTGCCATGATGCTCGTCGTTCTGGCGGCCGGACCGCTGGCGTTCGCACACAGTTACGTGACGCTGCTACCTGTTTTTGTGACCACCGTGCTGGACGGTGGTTCATCCGGATTCGGATTGATCCAGTCCGTGAGCGCCGTGGGCGCCCTCGTTGGCGGATTCACACTGGCATCGCTCAGGGATGTCCGTCACAAGGGACGCATCATGATGATCACCGGCTTGTCGTACGGAGTCCTCGTGCTGGTCCTCGGCAGCGTGACCTGGACGTTTCTGGCGTTCGGGATCGTGGTCTTCATCGGAGCGTCGCAAACCGTTTTCCGCACTTCCAACAACTCCTCGCTTTTGGAGATCACACCTCGACGGTTGCAGGGCAGGGTGCTGAGCGTCACGGCGCTCGACATGGGCGTTCAGGCGCTGGCCGCCGTGCTCGCCGGAGCCATCACCGACGCGTACAGCGTCGCAGTCGGGATGGCTGTCCTCGGAGGGATGTGCCTTGTGATCGTGGCGATAGTCGGGATCGGCGCTCCAGCGATCCGGCGACTTTGAGTCGGCGCGGGCGCCGACGAACACTCGCACAAAGAAACTGCCGCATCGGACTGGCAAACAGACGCATCTAACGAAGTAGAACCGTGTACACTATGAGTCATCCGCCTCGCTGATTCAGGCGTATTGATCGATACGCTTCGCGCCGGACACAGGAACGTGCAACTCGGCGCCAGCGTCGTTTCAAAGAGCGGATCGTCAGCCGGTTTCCGCCCGCAAAGGACCCACGGCGCGCTATTGCTGTCAACAAGGCGCGTGGTTTACTGGCAATCGATTTTCGCAGGTGGCAGAATTCAATTGCGTCACATAAAACAGGACTCAGGAGCATCAGATGCCCCAACGCCGATATTGGTTGGTAAAGTCCGAACCGGGCGAATATTCGTTTCAGGACCTGATGGCCGAACCCAATCAAACCGCCGAATGGGACGGAGTGTGCAGCTAGCAGGGCGAAACACGATGCGTGACGACATGCACACAGGCGACGGCGTGCTGTTTTATCACTCTAATTCCCAGCCCAACGCCGTCGTTGGCTACGCGACCGTGGTCAAGCCTGGGTATCCGGATGACACGGCGTGGGACCCCGACTCCGACCATCCCGATCCTCGAAGCACGCCGGAGAATCCGGTGTGGTACATGGTCGACATCAAGGGCGAGGCGCTGTTTCGGACTCCGATCTCGCTGGCGCAGGTCAAGGAGAACCCATCGCTAGACAAGATGGCTCTTGTAAACAATTCGCGACTCTCCGTGCAGCCGGTCTCTCCCAAAGAGTGGAAGATCATCTTGACGTTGGGAATGGCCGGCCTGGAAGAAGCCATCGTCTGATCGCCTGGCGGTTTCCGACGTTGCGGGCGTATCCAATTCGTTCAACAGCGACTCCTGATTGGGCAACTGATTATATTGTCTGGAACCTACCCAACACGTAAAACCCTCTTCGTTCACGCCTGTGTGATCGTGGCGTCGGACCGATCAGTTTCGACGATGCGGATTGTATCCGACGTTCGCCGACTCAATCACAGTTGTTCTCGATCCCGTCTTCCACCGCATCGACGACTCGATTCTCAGCGCCAAATTCCCATCAAAAACTTGATCGAGTACCGCGGCTCGCGATCTGTTGAGGTTCTCGAGATGCACAACTGAACAGCATGGACCTCAAGATCCGTGGCCCTTTGTCGCGACCGCGCCGTTCTCGGCGAATCGGTGGAGGCGGCTTTCACGGATGCGCTATGATGTAGCCATCTCAAAGGAGGCACATCATGACAACCATTTCCGTGCTCGACGCAATCCACAGCCAGAGGGCGATTCGCGAATTCTCCGACCAACCGGTTTCGGACGAATCGATCGAACAATTGATTCAGGCAGCGATTCGAGCTCCCAGCGCTTCGAACAAACAACCCTGGCACTTCCTCGTCATCCGCAACGCTGAGACCAAACGTCAGATCGGCCTTTGGTACATGGACTCGGTGTACAGCTACCAAGGATTGGAGCGGCCCGCCGGCGGCATCACGGAGCCGCATCCGATAATGAGCGCTCCCGTGTTGATCTTCGCCTGCCTTGACGCCGCCGACGCCGCCGACCGGTTAACGTTGGGGGCATCGATATTCCCAGCCGCGCAAAACCTGATGCTGGCCGCCCGGTCCATCGGGTTGGGCACGACACTGACGACGTTGCACCGTCCGCACCAAGCCGACATCCGAGAGCTGCTCGGGATCCCCGCAACAATGGAGACCGCCGCGCTGATCCCTGTTGGATATCCGGGAGGAGACCAGCACTTCGGCGGAAGCCGGCGCCGTTCCTTCCGAGAGTTCACGTATTACGAACGGTGGGGCGTGACCAGATAGCCTGCACATGACAGGTCCTTTTCGATACGGAGCTCACCCACCTCAAACACTCAGGTTTGTCTCAGCGTGTACGAGCGGGACCGCAAGATAACCGGTGCGAGAATGCGCCAGGGAATCAGGCTTTCGAGGCGTTGTCCTGTTCTTCGGTCTTGCTTGTGTTTTGTCGTGGCCAATTCCTTTCGTCGTCGATGCCTGGTTAACGCCCGCCTACATCGACGACGGCAACGACTCAGCCGCCGCAACAGCCCAAGTGTTTGGGCACATGTTGGGCATGTTGGGTCCTGCGGCGGCGGCGATCGCGATGTGGCGTCGCAATCCCGGACTGCCTCGACCGAGTTGGCGCTGGAGCCGGCCGCGGTTTTATGCCATCGCCGGGTTCGCTGCGCTCGCGCTGTTTTTGGCACCGGCCTCGATGGGCCTGATGTTCGGCGACTCACTCGGCGTTAGAACAGACATCGAAACGTATCGATGGGTGGTCCTCGCCTCCGGATTCACGCTGCTTTGGATCGCAGGTATGGGTGAAGAGGTCGGCTGGACCGCGTATTTGGTGCCTCGTTTGGCTCCGCGATTGGGCCGGAGCGGCGCTCTGCTCCTGACCGGAGCGATTAGAGGAATCTGGCATTGGCCCGTTCTCATCGGCCCGGTCATCTACGACGTGATGTCGGGTGAATCCTCGGTGCTGCGCCTGCGATTGCTTTCGGTTGGTTTCGCGTTCCAGCTCGCCGTCTCGAACGCGGTCATGTTCGGCGGCGTATTCGGTTGGATCTGGTTCAAGACCGAGAGCATGCCGTTGCTCGGTTGGACGCACCAATGGTTCGACCAGTCTCGCGCGATCATGCTCATTATGATCATCGGTTTCGGCGACAGCGTGTGGGCGACGTTCGCGACGTTTCTCCTTGTTCCCGCCGGATACGTGGCACTAGTCTCGGTCGCCCGCGGGGGATCACTTTGAGCAAATGGGGATGGCCCAGACGGAGTCGTGAGGACGCTGAGAGGTCGGGGTGAGCGCCGGACGGATGGGCGGCTAGTCGATTTCGCGAAGACGCTTTTGCGTTGCCCAGACCACCACGGAAACTACCAGGAGCAGTACGGCCAACATTCCGATCGCCCACTGGCCGCCAAGCCAATCGGAGACGATCCCAGCAGGCAGAACGCCAAGCGGGGTGAGACCGAAGTTCATCATGAAAATGCTCATGACCCGGCCTCGATAGGCGTCGTCGACTTCTTCCATTATCAGCGATTGGTTCAGCGTGCGACGGCTGGAATCGCCTAGTCCCAAGAGAATCATGATTACGGCCGCCGCTGAATACAATGGAATCAGGGCTATTAGAAGCAGCGCGATCCCTGAAGCGAGACTGCCCAGGATCAGCAATAGGCCGCGTTTCCACGCTCCCGTCGAGGCGATTAACAGAGATCCGACCAGCGACCCGCCGCCCATGATCGCCACCAAGAGGCCCATGGAATCGGGGCCGAGATGGTAAATGTCCACGACGAACACGGGCATCAAGAACCGGAACGGCATGGCTAGGACCGACGTGGCCAGGCCAAGGAAGAGCAGAACCAAAACCAAGCGGTTTCCGCGGACGTACGAAAGACCTTCCTTGATGTCTCGCATCATCGCGGGTTTCCGGGCAGTCGCTCGCGCCGGATGCGGCTTTATCATCGATGTCGCGACCACCGATAATACGCCCATGCCGCCAATGACGAAGTATACGGGCGCTGGTCCAACCAACGCGTAGAGGCCTCCCGCGATTGCCGGCGCCAACAGTGTGGTCACGCTCATGCCCGCAGCGTTTATCGCCATGGCGTTCGTGAGCTCGCCCTTGTCCACGAGTTGGGGAATGATCGCCTGGCGAGCCGGCATCATGAACGCGAACGCGGTGCCTTGAACCAGCGCTGCAAGCGTCAAATGCCACCATTCGATCGCATCCATGTAGATAGCGAACGCAACCACGACCGCGAGCATGCCCGCCACGCCCTGGCCAATTTGAATGAGACGTTTTCGTTCAACCCTGTCAGCGGCGGCGCCGCCAAAGAGCGCCAATGTCAGCATCGGCAGCGACGACGCGGCGTTGACAACACCGAGCAGGGATGCCGAGTCAGTGAGGTCGTACACGAGATACCCGCGGGCCAACATCTGCATCTGCATGCCGCCCATCATGGCGAGCATGCCCAGCCACAGCAAAAAGAAATCACGATGCTTGAGCGATGAGAATGTGTGGCGCCAGCCCGACCTTATCCCGCCTGTACTTGGCTTGGAAGGCGCGGCCATGGCCGGTTTCTCGGTGTCGTCTACCGTCGCGCGGTGTTTGGTGGCGGAGCCGTCGCCGAGGTTTCGTGGACCTGACACGTTTCGAGGGTCGGTCGGGGAGTTGTCTGCGGCGGACGAGTCGTCGTCCCCCGATTCCGTGCCCGTGGAAGCACACGAACTGTCATTCATGAGGCAAGTCTACACCTTGTGCCAGTTTCGACGCAACGAAGCTGGCACGGGCGCTAAATGAGAAGGGGCCCGGACTGCGAATGCTCTCGTCCGCACAAGGCGGCAGGCACGCACAGGTGTTCAATCCGGGCCCGTGTATGACGGAGTGTTTGCGTCGAAACCGGCGCTACGCGTCGGTGGCGACGCCATCCGAGACATACTTCAAATGGTAACATAATGCCTGGCAGTCGATTACGAACCAGGCAACCACCGTGCAGCGAGGGACCTTCGATGAGCAGCAGTTTCGGCCAACTCTTCCGAGTCACCACGTGGGGAGAATCCCATGGCGACGCCATCGGGGTGTCCGTCGACGGGTGTCCGCCCAAAATGCCGTTGCACATCGACGACATCCAGACCGAGCTCGATCGCCGCAAACCCGGGCAAAGCGAGATTACGACGCAGAGACGGGAAGGGGATCGTGCACAGATTCTCTCGGGTGTGTTCGACGGCTTGACGCTCGGGACGCCGATACAGATCGCTGTCTGGAACGAAGACGCGCGCGGCAAAGACTACGAACACATGCGGACCAAGTATCGTCCATCCCACGCCGACTACACGTACGACGCGAAATTCGGCATCCGCAACTGGAAGGGCGGCGGCCGATCCAGCGCGCGCGAGACGATCGGACGCGTGGCGGGCGGCGCCGTGGCGAGGCAGTTTCTGACAACAGAGTACGGCATCGAGATCGTCGGCTACGTCAAGCAGATATGGGAGATCGCCGCCGAAACCGATCCGGACACGACAGTTCGGGAAGACGTCGAGTCCAACATCGTCCGGTGCCCGGATCAGGACGTAGCGGTCCGCATGATCGACCGCATAATGCAGGCACGCAAGGACGGCGATTCTCTCGGCGGCGTCGTCGAGTGCGTCGCTCGCAACGTGCCCCCGGGTTTAGGCGAGCCGGTGTTCGACAAGCTGGAGGCAGACCTTGCGAAGGCCATGCTGTCAGTTCCGGCGTGCAAGGGATTCGAGGTGGGCTCGGGATTCTCCGGAACGTTGATGACCGGTTCCGCGCACAACGACCCGTTCTACAGCGAGGGCGGCCGAGTTCGAACCCGCACGAACTTCTCGGGCGGCATCCAGGGCGGCATCTCGAACGGGGAGAACATCGTGATCCGAGCGGCGTTCAAGCCCACCGCGACCATCCTTGCGGAGCAAGAGACGGTCGAGGTGGACGGCAATCCGACCACGCTCGGGGGGCGAGGCCGGCACGATCCGTGCGTCCCGCCGCGAGCCGTGCCGATCGTCGAATCGATGATGGCCCTCGTGTTGACCGATCACGCGCTCCGGCAACGAGGCCAGACCGGCAAGGTCCGCGCGTAGGTTATGGCAGTTCATGAAGGCTTGGAGATCTCGGACTCGGAGCGGCTCTACGAACTGATTCGCGAGGGAAGCCTGTTCCGGGGTTGCGTGTTTGACGAGGCCGATCTGTCGTCAATCGACGCGGACGAGCTCGAATTCGAAGAGTGCTCTCTCAGGGGGACCAACTTCTCCGGGTTGGCCTGCCAAAGGTTCCACGTCGTCGACTCCGACCTGGAAAGCGCACGGTTCGAAAACGCCGACATGCACGAGGCCGAGTTCGTAAAGTCAAACTGCACGTCCGCGATATTCAGAAGCGCAAAGCTGAACCTGTCTCGTCTGATCGATTGCGACATGACCGTGTGCAACTTCGACGGCGCGAATCTGTTCGGAGCCGATCTCAGCGGATCGCGATTTAGGGGCGTCGATTTTTCGCAAGCAAATCTCTCCGGAAACACGGTCGACGGCGTCGATTTCAGCATGGCGACTTTGCGATACAAGAAGTTCGCCAAGACGAAATTGTCCGGCGTGAATTTCACCGAGGCCGACCTGTCGGGCGCTGACTTCGCCGGAACGGAGTTCACGGACTGCCACCTGAACAGCGCCGTCTTCAACGAGGAGACCGTGTTCGACGGCGCCGATCTGCGAGGCGCAACAATATCGAGCTCGCAGCTCGCCGTCGCGAGCCTGAAGGGCGCGATCGTGTCCGCCGCCCAGGCTCACACACTGTTGTTCGAGGCATACGGCATCGTCGTCGCCGAAGACGCCGAGTCGTTCACGAAGCCGCGGTAGGGCGGACTCGAGCGATGTTCGGACGGATGCGGGCGCTTCGCAAATCCTGACCGTGCTCAGAATCCCTGCGCTTCCGCAAACGCGTGTGACGATACCTGACTGTCATTCAGAGGCCGCAGCCGAAGAATCTGGCTCAACCAACCCAACCCTCGGAGAGATCCAACCAGCGGGAATTCGATGACCGGATCAGGTTGAACTTCTTCTTGCGGGACCAGCCCTTGATCTGTTTTTCGCGGGTTATTGCCGCGTTAACATCTTCGGTCATCTCGTAATGGACGAGCCTGTCTATGTTGTATCGCTTCGTGGAGCCGCCTGCGAATTTGTTCTTGTGCTCGTAGATTCGTCGCGTGAGGTCGTTCGTGACTCCGACGTAGAGCGTGCCTGAGTGGTTCGTGAGAATGTACACATAGTATTGGGCCAAGAGTGACTCGTTTACGACCAGATTCTTCGGCTGTGGCCTCTGAATGACAGTGGATTGTGGCACGCGTGTCGTGGGGGTCGGAACGATCCCGGTCGAGGCGTGAACATTGTGCATGGCCAAGGGTGATGCGTTTGCAACCAGATTCGTCGGCTGCGGCCTCTGAATGACGGTGGATTATCGCCCCATGGCGAATTATCCGAAAACCGGGCTCGGTTTCTGATTAGCATGGGCATTGAGTGGATTGCAGAGGTCGATCGTCAAGGCTGACCCTCGTTTGGTTACCCACACATGGCCCGCGAAACGACCAAAATCCCGCTATGGCCGGGACTCAACATGGACGAAGTGGTTGACGGTTTCGACCTCACACGACCGGTGACGTGCCTCCGTCAATGTTGACCGCGATGCCTGTGAGGTAGCTGGCCCGTTCGGACGCCAGGAACGCGATCACGTCTCCGGCCTCTTCGGATTCGCCGACGCGCTTCAACGGCACGTTGGCTCCCATCGTCGTGTAGATGCTGTCCTGCGTCACGCTGGCGTCTTTGGCGTAAGCCAGCTCATAGCGCCGCTCCCACTGAGCGCTCTTGATAAGGCCGATGCACACGGTGTTGACGAGGATGTTGTCCGCGGCGTACTCCTTGGACATGGCTTTGGTGAGCGCCACGCCAGCAGCCCGGGAAACGGACGTGGGCACGGACGCGCCGCCTGGCGCCTTGGCCCCGAGGTTGGTCACGTTGATGATTCTGCCGCCGCCCTGGGCTCTCATGTGCGGCAACGCGAGCCGGCAAGCCCTGATCGCGCCGAACAGTTTCAAATCCAGGTCATCTTGCCATCCTTCGTCGGTCACGCTCTCGAACGGTCCCGCGGCCGATGCGCCGGCGTTGTTGACGAGAATGTCGAGCCGTCCGAACTCGGCTACCACCCGTGCAACCGTTGCTTCCACGGCGGCCGCGTCGCTGACATCCGCTGAGATCGCCAACACTTCGCCGCCGGTGGCCTCTCGGATTTCCGTCGCGGCCTGGTCCAGGACATCCTGTCTTCTGGCACAGATGGCGACTTTCGCGCCCTCGGCCGCCATGCTCATGCCCGCGGCTTTGCCGATTCCTTCGCTGCCGCCGGTGATCAACGCTACTTTGCCTTTGAGTCCAAGTTCCATGATCATCTCCTGTGGTTGTTTCCTTGACACATTCGATCCGCGCCGTGCACACGTCGAAACGACCGTGACGACGCAACAGTCGCTGGCGCAGATGGTATCAGATCGGGGTGTTGACGGGTCGCAGGGGTGGGCAGGGTAGTCACGAATGGATCGACGGTCGTCGAGTCATTGAGACGCAAGGGACTTAGGAGTCGAGTAGGAGGCGGGTTACGCGTACTTTCGGTATGACTCGTCGAGCAGATCGGTGACGTACTTGACCTGCACGTCCAAGCCTTCACGCTTCGCGCCGAGTTTGAGCTGCAAGAGACAGCCCGGATTCGCCGTCGCCACGATATCCGCCTCGGTGGTCTTGACGGCTTTCATCTTGGAATCGAGCACCCTCAACGAGAATTTATGCTCCGTGATCGTGTACGTGCCCCCCGCGCCGCAACAAACGGAGGCGTTGGACAGCTCCACGAGCTCAAGCCCTGGGATCGACCGCAGGATCTGCCGGGGCGCCGCGATGATGCGCTGGGCGTTGGCCAGGTGGCACGGGTCCTGATACGTGACTCGAAGGTTCAGGTCTCCGCTCGGAGGTTCGAATGGCAACTCGACGAGGTACTCGTGTATGTCCTTTACCATCGCGCTAACCTGGATCGCTCTGTCCCGGTACTCGGAATCGTCGGCGAGGAGGTGATCGTACTCTTTCATCCGAACGCCGCAACCGGCTGACGCGACGACGATTGCATCGACTTGGTCAGCGAGGAAAGCGTCGGTGTTCCGGCGCGCGAGCTCTCTGGTCATGTCGAGGTCGCCCACGTGGGAGTTGATAGCGCCGCAGCAGCCCTGGTTCTTGGGCACAACGACCTCTACGCCGTTGCGTGACAGAATGCGGACGACAGCGTTCATCTCTGGCCCGTTGACGAGAGGCATGATGCACCCTGAGAGCAACGCGACTCGACCTCGAACTTCGCCTTTGGCTCGGATCACTTGACCCGCGGCTCGAAACCGCGTGGCCGAGATGGCGGGGAGCGACTCTTCCAAATGGCCCAGAGTCGGCGCGATACGCTTCAGCAGGCCCGATCCGCGGACGAGCGATTGCAGCCCGCTACGCTGATACATGCGCGTTACGCCGGCCACCATCTCGAGCCGGCTCTGGTGCGGCACGAGGCGTTTGAGCGAAACGTCAGCAGCGATCGATCCGATCGTGCCGAGCTCGCGTTTCCTCTGCACCTGCGCCATTGTCGCGCCAATGAGCCGCCCGTACGGCACCCCGGACGGGCACGCGACCTCGCACGCGCGGCACTGGATGCACAGGTCCCAGTGCTTGACGACTTCCGGCGTGACGCCGACGCGGCCTTCGTTGACGGCCTTCATCAAAGCGATCCGCCCACGAGGCGATTCGGTCTCAAGCCTCGTTCCCAAGTACGTAGGGCACGCTTGGAGACAGAAACCGCAGTGCACGCACTTGTAGAGGTCCGATTCGTCTGGGGTGTCCGGGCCTGAAAAGAGCAGGCGAGGGTCTATGCGCGACTCGCCGGTCGATGTCGACATCACATGCCTCCCACGAAGCGGCCGGGGTTGAGGACGCCATCGGGGTCGTACTGTTCTTTCAGACGCTCCATGATCGCTCTTGGACCGCCCACGGCACCCCAAACGTCGACCCTCACCTTCAATTCGGCGGGACACCGCTCGATGATCGCTGACCCGCCGGCCGAGGCAGCGGCAGCCCAAGCCGACTCAACCACCGATTTGTCCGCTTCATGCGACGTCTCGGATTCGTCCGGGAACCAGTACGCCATGACATTGCCGTATCCCGGGTGCCCAACGACGGCTGGTTCGAGCCCAGGGAATTGCGCGGACGATATCGTATCGATAAGTCGCTGTGTCTCGCTCGGCAAAACGGAGATTCGAATCGCGAATCGCGGCGCGTCTTCGGGACGCCAACCGAAGTCCGACAGTTTGCGCCAGAAATCCTCTGCGTCGCCGCCTTCCAAGGTCTCGATGCCGGAAGCGCCGCTTTCTTGTGACAAACGCTTGGCCTCCTGGGTCAGCCGTTCGAGAGTGCGCGGTCGGCCGCCAAGGCGGATCGCCAAGAACCTATCACCGGCCATCTGGTGCAATCCGGCAACGCTGGCGACGCGCTGATCGAACGAGGTCAATGCCAACGGGGGCAGGTGACTTCGGAACAGGGCCATGCTCGCACGACCACAGAGGTCGCCGGTCTCGAAGGACGCGATCACGGTCTGTTCGTTCGCGGGCAGCGGGGTCAGCTTGAACGAAACCTCCGCTATGATACCCAACGAGCCCAAGCCGCCGATATGCAATCTCGCCATGTCGTAGCCGCTTACATTCTTGACGACCTGCCCGCCGCTCTTGACGACCGAGCCATCCGCTTGGACAACCTTCATGCCGATCACGAGGTCGCGCGGGTTGCCGAATTGCCATTTCAGTGGACCGCTGACGCCTGCCGCGAGCGTGCCGCCTATCGTGGCTCTGTCGGGCAACGGTGCATCCAGCGGTAGGAATTGCCCCTGATCCGCTAGAACTCGTTGGAGGTTGGATATGGTCATCCCAGCCTGGAACGTTCCGGTGAGATCGGCGGGGCTGTGGGAAACGACGCCGTCCAAGGCGGTGAGGTCGATCGCGAGATCGATCGGTACAGGGACGTTGCCGAGCGTCATTCTCGTCCCGCCGCCAAACGGGGCGACGGTCAGTCCGGCGGCATGTGCCTCCCGCATCACGGCGCTGAGTTCATCGACCGAGTCTGGTTTGGCGGCCGAGGACGGAGCGAACTCGGCGATCCGGTACGTATCGACGTCCGCGACAGCTCGCCCGGCGCCGAGAGCTTGTTCGATTGCCTGGGCGGCTATGGTTTCGCGGTCGTTGGACATTCGTCGAGAATCGGCTGGCTAGACCGAGGCGCCGAGCCCGGCTTTCGAGACCGCTGACATCTGCGAAAACTCGCCGCACGAAGCGCCTGAAGGGAAGATTTTGCCCGGATTGAGGATGTCGTTAGTCGCGAAGGATGGTTTGAGCCGCGCCATCGCGTCAAGGTCCGAGTCGTTGAACATCAGGGGCATATATTGCTGCTTTTCGAGACCGATCCCGTGTTCGCCGGAAAGGACGCCGCCAACCTCGACGCAAAACTCGAGAATCTTGCCGCCGATGTCCAGCGCGGCGGCGGTGTCGCCGGGTTTGCGTTCGTCGAACAGGACGGACGGGTGCAAATTGCCGTCGCCCGCGTGCAGCAGGTTCGCGATGGGATATCCGGTGTCGACGGACATCTGTCTGATTCGAGACAACACTTCCACGAGTCGAGTTCTGGGCACGGTACCGTCGACGAGGTAGTAGTTGGGCGCGAGCCGGCCCAACGCCCCGAGGACACCTTTGCGTCCGGACCATAGCCTTTCGCGTTCTTCTTCATCGGTGGCGGTGCGTATCTGCATCGGATTGAATCGGTTGCAGACTTCTTCGACGGCCTCGGCCTCTTCTTCGACGGCCTCGGTTAAGCCGTCGACCTCAACCAGGAGCACTGCGCCCGCGCCGTCAGGGTATCCGGCATGGACCGCCGCCTCAGCAGCTTGGATGCACAGGTCGTCCATCATCTCGATGGCCGCGGGGACGATCCCTGCGCCGATGATGCCTGAGACCGCGGCGCTTGCATCGTCCAGATCCTCGAAAACGGCGAGCAGCGTCTTGACAGCCTCAGGTTGTCGCAGAAGCCGAACGATAATCTTGGTCACAATCGCCAACGTGCCCTCTGACCCAACGAGGATGCCGCGTAGATCGTGACCGGCAGCTTCGCGAGTCTTGCCTCCGATCCACTCGACGGAGCCATCGGCCAGCACGACCTCCATGCCGAGCACGTGGTTCGTCGTCACGCCGTAGGCCAGGCAATGGGGCCCGCCGGAGTTCTCGGCAACGTTGCCGCCGATCGTGCAGGCGCGTTGGCTGGACGGATCCGGAGCGTAATACAAACCAAGATTCGAAACATACTTGGTGAGATCGATGTTGACAACCCCGGGTTCAACCACGGCCAACAGGTTGTCAGCATCGACCTCGAGGACGCGGTTCATACGTGTCAGGGCAATGACGATGCCGCCTTGTTCCGCAACGGCGCCGCCGCTCAATCCAGTGCCGGCGCCGCGAGCCACGACGGGCACGCCATGGCGCGATGCGACGTTGACGCACCCGGCCACCTGGTCGGTGCTCTCAGGGATCACGACCGCCATTGGCACGGCGCGATCGACGGACCCGTCGTACTCGAAAACCAGCAGGTCTTCCAGCGTGTGCAGGACGTAGTCAGCCCCGACAGCCTTTGTTAGATCTTGGATGACAGATGTTCTGTCGGCCACGTGACACCTCGTTCCGGAGACCTATGGTAGAGGATTCGAGTTCCCTGGGCAACAATAGCCAATTCGGTCTTCCGTGATCGGGAACCGGATTGAGAATCTCCGAAGCACCGGACGAAGCCTATCGAATGTCGGCTCAATTTTCCGCCTTTCCTAAGGCCAACCTAAACGCCCGGACGGCGCCGCCGATTGGAAGTCGCTGCTCACCTGAACGATCGGACCTTGCCAGCATGCGCTTGCCTTTCCGACCATGGTCATGACGGTGGGAGGTCACTCGTCCCGCACATCGGCGATTCGATGCGCAGGCTCAGACAAATACGCTTCCAGATTCGATGGCCGGTAGGGCGGAATCGCCGAGTCGTACCTGCCGATCGCGGCCGGATGAACGGCTTGATTGGTCGCGTTTCCGGACCCAATCTCCCGTGCGTGCGACGGCGACAATTTGAAAAACGACGTTCTGGAATTGTGGAGGTGATCCAGCGGGACCGATTGTCCGCTCGCGTCGACGTACTCGTCGTCGAGTTCGAGTCCGGCGTCTTCTGCCTTCTGCAACATCCAGGTGAAGGCGATTCCAGCCAACCCGGAAGCTTGATATCCGCCGCCAACGTCGCCGTGGGACCCGGCGAACCATACTTGGTCGACGACCTGTCTGGGTCTCGGTTTCGCCTCTCGCAACGTCGGCCGAAAAGCGAATCTCAGCTCGTCGATCGCCAATGCATGGTAGGCCCGCTTGACGATCCTTGGCAACACGATGTCGTGGAACTGGTACCGGCACCCGTCAACCGATTTAGGCCTCTAAGCGGTATCCCTAAAGCGCCAACCGTATCCCAGACGCCGAGGAACTCGAGTTCGATCTCGCGTGAGTACGCTCGTTTGAACTCAATCGCTTCCGGCGTGTCCGGACCGTCGTCACGCCTTCGATAGAGGGACAACGCCTCGTCGAAACGATCCCCGTGCTCCTGCGTCAATAAGCCGCAATTTCGGATCAACCCGACAGTGCTTCGAGCGGTGTATGCCCCTCGACTGAACCCGAACAGGAAAACCTAATCGCCAGGCGCGTAGTTCTGAATCAGGAATCTGTAGGCATCGCCGATGTTCTTGACCAAGCCTCTACCGAATGCGCCGCCACCCCAATGATCGAACATGCCGCCGGCGCCGATCCCGGCGTCGTACAAAACGATCTGGCTCGTACCGTCCTCGGCTTCTGATTTGACGGCGCGGGCCATGTTGAGGACGTTGGTCGGGTTGGTCCGGAGTGTTCCATGTGCCGTCGCAACAGATCACGATTCGTTTGGTCACGGCAGGTCTCCGGAGAACGCCCTTGGCGCGCGGCAGCGCTGTCGGTGGGCGAAATTGCGCGAGGTCTCGCGTGGCCGTGATTCCACCACGACCACGAAATGTGGAGATCGGCGTCCGTTACGTGGCTAGCTGGAGCGCCAGCTCCTCGGGACTCGACGTGGGGAGCTTGCACACGTAGTTCTCGCAGACGAACGCGGTGGCGGCGCCGCCAAGCATCTGTCTCTCGGCGGTCAGCGGCGACTCTAGGAGCTCAGCCACGGTCGGGTCGAAGGAAACGAGGACGCGATTGGGCAAGTAACGCTTGAACACCTTCTCGATCAACCGGCGAGTGTCGGCCCGGTCGCGGCGTCCGACTACGGCAATTTCCTTTGGTCGCGAGAAGTGGAAGTCCAGGGCGCAGATCCAGTGGCCAACGGCCATCGGGTGGTGAGCCATCAGGTACTTGACCGATCGGAAGGATTTGGCGGCTTTCGATTCGAATTCCCGATCGTCGGTGACCACCGCCAGCCGAAGCATCACGTCCACGGCCATCGCCACGCCGGAGGGCAGGGCGTTGTCGGTCACGTCTCGCGGCCTGACGACGAGCCGCTCGTGGTCGCTGCCCGTATCGTAGAACTGCTCGGCGGCATCGTCCCAGAACAACGCGACCATCTGTTTTGCCAGCGCTACGGCTTCCGTCAACCACGTCGGATCCCGATCCGCTTCGTGGAGTGCGATCAAGCCGTCGATCAGCGCCGCGTAGTCGGCCAGATACGCGTTCAACTTCGCTTCGCCGTCCCTATAGGTACGAAGAAGCCGGCCTTCTCTGCGCACCGAACCGAGCAGAAACGACGCGTTGGCGCGCGCGATCTCGACGTACCGTTGATCGGACAAGACCGCCCCGGCTTCGGCGAATGCGTGGAGCATGAGGCCGTTCCACTCCGTCAAAATCTTGTCGTCGCAAAGAGGTTCGACGCGTTGATTCCTCGCCTCAAGCAGTAGTCGCTTCGATTCATCGACGATGACGTCTAGGTCATCACGGCTCATGCCGAACTCGTTCGCCACTTTGTCAGCGGACTCCGCTTTGTGAAGGATGGATTTCCCTTCGAAGTTGCCCTCGTCGGCCACGCCATAGACTCGGCTGACGATTCTCGCTCGTTCATCGCCCAAGATTTCGGTGATTTCATTCGGCTGCCAAACGAAGAACTTGCCCTCCTCGCCCTCGCTGTCGGCGTCCTGGGCGGAGTAGAAGCCGCCCTCGGGTGATGTCATCTCTCGCCGGACGTACTCGAGGGTTTCCTCGACGATTCGGCGGTATTCAGCTTTGCCCGTCACCTGGTAGGCGTGCAGATACAGCTTCGTAAGCAGCGCGTTGTCGTAGAGCATCTTCTCGAAATGCGGGACGAGCCAGGTCCGGTCAGTGGAGTATCGGTGGAAGCCTCCTCCGATCTGATCGTAGATTCCGCCTTCCGCCATCCGATCAAGCGTGAGCTCGACCGCGTTCAGAGCGCCGGAGTCGCCGGTTCTGACGTGATGCCGAAGCATGTATTCCCACACCATCGGCTGTGGGAATTTAATCTCAGCACCAACGCCGCCAAACGCGTCGTCTACCCGATCGGCAATGGCGTTTGCTGCGTCGTCGAGGATGTCGGACGTCGGAGGTTGTTCGCCCGCGGTGTGCGTAGCGTTCGCACGAAGACCCTCGACCAGTTGAGTCGCGATCTTCTGAGCTTCTTCTTTGTTGTTTCGGTAAGCATCGGACATGGCGCGCAGGATGAGCGGGAACGCGGGCATGCCGCTTCGCTCATCGGGAGGGAAGTACGTTCCGCCGAAGAAAGGCTCTCCGTCCGGAGTGAGGATCACGGTCATCGGCCAACCGCCCTGACCTGTCAACTGCTGAAGCGCGGCCATGTAGATCGAGTCGATGTCTGGGCGTTCCTCGCGATCCACTTTGACGCACACGAATAGCTCGTTCATCTGCGCGGCGATCTCTTCGTTTTCGAACGACTCGCGCTCCATGACGTGGCACCAGTGACATGCGGAGTATCCGACGCTGAGCAGGACTGGGACGTCTCGCTTTTGGGCGATCTTGAACGGCTCATCCCCCCACGGATGCCAGTCCACCGGATTGTGGGCATGTTGCAGCAGGTACGGGCTGGTCTCGTGGATCAATCGGTTTGGCATCGCTTATGAGCCTATCCGAGCCCGACGATTTCGACGGTGTCGACGACGAGCGATTCGAGGTCAACCCTCCTGATCACGTGGTTGTTGGTATCGGCCACGAACATGTAGCCGCCGGACATGCTTATCCCACCAGGCTCGTAGAAACGCGAGAGGCTCGCTGGGCCGTCTTCGTGCCCCGCGACGCCGGACCCGAGCAACGCGCTGGCGCGCCTGGTCACCGGCGAGACATGCTTGATACGGTTGTTGTAGGTGTCAGCGACGTACAACGTGCCTTCGTCGACGTCGATTCCCAGCGGATGCTGCAACCGCACCTCGTCGCCGACGCCGTCCACGTCACCGAACGCGAAGAGATCCGTGCCGACGATCGTCTTGACGCTGCCGGCGACATCTGTGTCAGCTTGTCGAACGGCGCTAGTCTCGGAGTCCGTGAAGTACAGGGCATCGCCGTCGGTTGCGATTCCGCTTGGCTGCGCGAGTTGTGCTGCCAATAAGGGACCGTCGACGATCCGCTCTCGGCCGCTTCCAGCGTGAGGCATGACATGTCCTGTCGCCAGATCGAGCCTCCAGAGTTGATGCAAGCCTGCCATCGCGATGTAAAGCGAACCATCGCTCAAAGCGACGTCCCAGGGCGAGCTCAGCGCTGTTTGCGGACCTGTACCGCTTTCGCCGTACATGGTCGCTTGCGATCCTGTTCCCGCGACTGTGCGGACCACTTTAGATTCGAGATCGACTGCCCTGATCGCATGGTTCTTCGTGTCGGCTACAAACAACGTTGTGCCGAACAGAGCGAGACCCTGCGGATCGTGAAACTCCGCGGTGTCGAATCCGCCGTCCGCCAACCCCGCGACGCCTGAGCCGATCGTCCGGACGGCATGACCGTCTAGGATCGTCGCGACGATTCGATTGTGGTTCGAGTCCGCGATGAACAACCGGTCATTCGGCGCATCGGCGAGGACCTTGCCAGGAAACGACAACGCCCGATCCCACTCGCGTTCGCGTTCCGGCCTGAATTCTAGTTCCGTTTTGCTGAGAGTCCCGAGCTCGTCGCCCTCTGCGACCATCGAGGCGATGAACCCGTCGAGCGCATCGAACGGGAATTCGCCCTCATGTTTGCCGACAACATTGCCGGTCGGATCGATGAACATCAGCGTAGGCCACGCACGAACGCCGTATTGCTGCCAGACTTGGAAGTCGCGGTCGTTGACGACGGGATGGTCGATCTCGTAGCGCAAAACGGCTCTACGCAGGTTCTCGGTCTGCTTCTCAGCCGTGAATTTGGCGGAGTGGACGCCCACGACTGTGAGTTCACGAGCGTACTTTTCTTCCAGTTTCCGCAACTGCGGAAATATGTGCATGCAGTTAATTCAACAGTAGGTCCAAAAATCGAGGATCACCAGTTTGCCGCGAAGGTCTGCCAAGCGCAAAGGGTGGTCGGTGTTCAGCCAGTCAAGGCCGTCGACGAATTCGGGCGCGACGACGGTCCCGGCCGTAGTTCTGGGTGACATATCCGGGCGCCTCCGAGTGTGATCTCTCAACATGTTGGTGTTCGATGGCTGACCTCGATTATGCCAGAGGAGGCACGTGTGAGACCAGTAAATCGTTGACAGCAGCGGCGTTGACGCGGATCGAAAACGCGATTGTCCACCTGCGAAGTTGAGTATATGATGGCGCCATGAGAATCGGTCAACCAACATTGAATGCGCTGGCGTCCGCGCTGTTAGCGCGCTGTTGCTAGCGGCGTTCGGATGCATCAGGGCTGAACAATTAGGGAAACTAATCGCTTTCGACTCCGAGAGCTTCGACGGCTTCGGTCGCTCCGTCGCCATCGACAGCGACATCCTTGCGAGCGGCTCTCCATTCGACGATGGCGACGGTCCTCGCTCCGGCTCAGTCTACGTCTACGGCGTCAATGGCAGAGTCTGAGAGCTTCAAACAAAGATCACTCCGGACGCGACGCTACCGCGGAAGCCCGCTTCGGCAGCTCCGTGGCCATAAGCGGCGACACCATCGTGGTCGGTGCCCCGCTCGATGACCATTCCGGCAAAGAAGATCCTGGTTCCGCCTACGTCTTTGTTGAGTCGGGGGTGTCATGGAACCAGCAGGCCAAACTACAGGCTCAAGGGGCCGGGGCGGGGGATGCTTTCGGCGCGTCCGTGGCCATCGACGGCGATACGATCTTGGTCGGCGCAACCCATGCCAACGAGTCCGGCGTCAGCGAAGCCGGGGCGGCATACGTGTTCTTTCGCACCGGAACATCTTGGGCGCTCCAGGGCAAGTTCTCTCCCGCCGGGCTGGCGTCCGGCGACATGTTCGGCGTATCGGTCGCCATCAGCGGCGGCACCATGCTGGTGGGGGCCGCCGAGAACGAACACGACGGGGAGCTATCCGGCGCCGCGTATGCGTTCCAGCGGAATGCTGGCACATGGTTGTTCGACGCAAAGCTGACCGCCGCCGATGGGGCCGGCGAGCGGTTCGGGCGAGCGGTGACCGTTCGCGGCACGACCGCTGTCGTCGGCGCCGACTGGGACCGCGGTTCCGGCTTCTTCTCGGGCGCCGCGTATGTCTTCACCCGAGTGGGATTCCAGACCTGGCAAGAAGACGCCGTGCTTGCGGCCACGGACTGCAAGTCTATGGGCTATTTCGGAGTCTCGGTCTCCCTCAATTAAGACGCCAGCGCTCTGGCGGTGGACGCCACACCTGACTGGGACTCTTGCTGTTCAAGCGTCGCCGGGTCCGTCTACGTCTTCGCCAAGGAAGGGACCTCGTGGACCGAACTCGACAAGCTAGAGGCGTCGGACGCGGCCAGCAGTGACCAATTGGGCGTGTCTGTGTCGTGGAGCGGCAATTGGATCGTGGCGGGCGCGGACGGCGACGACGAGTCCGCGGGCGCGGCCTACGTTTCCAACAAGGCGCCGCGCCTGCCCCGAAACTGACCGGCAGCCTGCTGGGAGACGGACACGAGTTCGGGGCGTCCATCGCGGTGAGCGCCAACAAGATGGCGGCAGGCGCTGCCGGAGACGACGGCGCAGGAGCCGATGCGGGAGCCGTGTACGTTTTCGCCTCCAGTTCTCCCTGGGCCGAGCAAGGCAGACTCACCGCCCCTGACGCGGAGGCCGGCGACAAGTTCGGGGCGTCTGTGTCGATTGACGGAAACACGTTGGCCGTCGGCGCGCCAGGCGATGACGATCTGGGTTTTGAATCGGGCGCCGTCTGGCTCTACACCGTAACAGGCTCCCTTTGGTCAATGGAGGACAAACCGCCCGCCAGTGACGGCGAGACGCTGCTCGTCGGGGCATTCGGTCAAGACCCCAGCGGGACGCTTTCGGGAGCGGCTTACGTATTCGTCCGCACCGGGTCGAACTGGAACCAGCAGGCCAAGCTTGAGCCGGCCGACGGCACCGCCATCGATATGTTCGGGTCCACTGTTGCCATTGACGGCGACACGGCCGCGATCGCATCACTGGGCGACAGCGACGGCGGCGGCATGTCCGGCTCCGTCTACGTGTCCAAGCGCGCCGGCACTCTGTGGACTCAGGAAGCGAAGCTGACCGCATCCGATGCGGCGGCGTCCGACCTGTTTGGGCTCTCGATCGCGATCAGCAGCGACACCATCGCCGTCGGCGCCGCCTCCAACGACGACACCGGCTCTGCATCTGGGTCCGCGTACGTATTCAAGTGGACGGGGGCGAGCTGGTCCGAAGAGGCGAAACTGGTTGCCGCCGACGCGTCGCCCGCCGACCAGTTCGGCAGTTCCGTATCCATCACCGGAGACACCATCGTTGTCGGCGCTTACACCACCGACGATACGGTTGAGCAGGTCGGCGAAGGGGCGCAAGGCGATTCCGGGTCCGGATACGTCTTCAGACGAAGCGGCACGACGTGGACTCAGCAAAGTAAACTGACGGCGGTCGATGCCTCCGCGGGCGACTTCTTTGGTAAGGCCGTGGCGGTGGACGTCAACATCGTAGCGATCGGAGCCAAGGGCGCCGACGCTGCCGGCGACGACTCCGGAGCGGCCTACAACTACAATCTGGCGAATGCCAGCGCCGACATCGTCGTGACCGGCGACGTCTCGCCGGATCCAGGCGCCGTGGGAGGCGTTCTAATCTATATGTTCACCGCCACCAACAACGGCCCGGCGGACGCTGCCGGTGTGTTGCTCGTGGCAGATATTTCTAACGGTGCGACCATAACGTCGGCTTCTTCCACGCAGGGCGCTTGC
>JASMDM010000026.1 GCA_030752795.1 SAR202 cluster bacterium
ATCCCCGCGCAGACGTACTACAAAGCGCAGAAATTGCGAACTCTGATTCGCAGCCAGACGCTCGAAGCGCTGGAGCGGTACGACGTGCTGGCCATGCCGACCGGCTCGGGACCCGCGGCCGTGATGGACCTGCGCCCGGGCATCAGGAGTGAAGAACAGGCTGCCAGTGCTCTCAAGGACGGCTCATACAGAGGTTTCTTCAGCATGGTCAGCGGTCCTGCGTTGTCCATCTGCTGCGGATTCACCTCAGACGGCGATGGCGCGTTGCCGTTGGCGATGCAACTCGCGGGTCGCCCGTTCGACGAGGCCACGGTATTGCGCGTAGCTCACGCCTACGCGCAGGCCACTCCCTGGCATCTGCGACACCCGCCGGTGTGACGAGTCGCGTGCAAGGCGCATTGATCCGCTTGACTTGTCCTACCGTGAAACGACAACGATTGGCGATCTACAGGGGAGCCAAAACAGGCGCCGCCGCTCCCGACGGAACCAGGCAATTGCTTCAAACCATCACGTGATCTGCGGATTGTGAGTACCGCCAGGATTGAGTCGATCGAAAATTCTTCGTGAGATACGGAAACGCCCCGCTCAGCGCTAAGCATGCTGGCGGGGCGTTCTTTCGTCTCGGTTCGCTCGGGAGGCTAGAAGGCTACCCCTTCTTTTTCGAAGGCTTCCGCCAGACGGGCGACGCCTTCGCGAATCTCGTCCGGTTGGCAGTAGCCGAAGCAAAGTCGGGCGTAGTTTCTGCCCGACACGCCATCAGGCGCGAAGTTCGGACCAGGCAGGTAACCAACGTCCGCGGTCTCGAGCACTTTGTTCCTGATCGACAGCAGGTCCGATCCCTCGGGCATCTTCAGCCATAGGAACAATCCACCTTCCGGACTGCTCCACTCGGCCCTCGACCCGAAGTTCTCCCCCAACGCTGCGACCATCGTGTCGCGCTTGACGCGCTGAAGGTCGTTGATGTCGCCGATGTGGTCGTCGAGATTGCCCGTCGCGTAGCGGTGCACCGCGAACGACGCAAAACTGTTCACCGAACCGCCGCTCTTGGCGGCATTCGCACGCTCTCGCAGCGTTTGCGGAGCCGTCAGATAGCCAAGTCTCATGCCAGGCGCGATAATTTTCGAGAACGAACCCACGTACATGACGCTACCGGTGTCGTCCAGCGAGTGGATCGACATGACGTCCTCGCCGTCGTATCGCAGATCCACGTAGCAGTCGTCTTCCATGATCGGTACGCCGTATTTCTGGGAGATCTCAACGACAGCCTTTCGGCGCGCCAGAGACATCGTCCAGCCCTGAGGGTTCTGGAACGTCGGGATCAGATAGATCAGTTTGGGCTTGCGTCCCTCGCCGATGGCTTTCTCGATTGCGCCCACAAGCGCGTCCGGCAGCATGCCCTCGCCATCGGTCTCGACGCCCCTGACGTCGCCCTGGAACCGGCGCATCTGGGCCAGTGTTCCCGTGTAGACGAAGTCGTCGGTCAGCAGAACGTCGCCTGGGTCTACCAGCACCTCCAGCAGCATGTGGATCGGTTGCCCCGAACCGTCGCCCAACACGATGTCATCGGCGGTCACGTGGATGTCGCGATCGCGAGCCAGCTTGTCGGCGACGAATTCGCGCAACGGTGCGTAGCCCTGCCGGTCCGCGTACAGAGCGAGGTCGCCTCCTTCTTCGTCCAGCGCTTCCTTGAGTGAGTCAAGCAGCCCGTCGAAAGGGATGGAGACGGGGTCGGGATAGGCGACGGCGAAGTCGTATTTGCCTCTCCTGACGGCGCCGCCGCCACCCGTCGGCGCGGGGGCGTTCTTGGCGAACAGATCGTCGTAGTTGAATTGGTCAGTTCCGGACATTCGATCTCCTCCCGATGTTCCCTCGAATAATTGGTGCGGTTTTCGGGTTGGCCTTCAGGCAGGCTCTCAACCTACGATCTTCATTGTTTCAGCGACGGATCGTCTGGCTACGCGTTCTCGAACAAACCTTCTCGTTCGAAAACGCCCGCCAATTTCTCGATGCCGTCTCTTATCTCGTTCGGATTGTGGTAGCTATAGGTCAGCCGAATGTAGTTGTGACCGGTGCGGTCGGCCCGGAACACGGGGCCAGGATTATATTTCACGCCGGCTTCAACCGCCGCATCGAGCGCGGCCCAGGTGTCGGTCCCTTCCGGCAACCGGCCCCAAATGATCATGCCGCCTTGCGGCGACGTCCACTCGCAACTCGGCGGAAAGTGCTCGCCGAGGGCGGCGAGCATCGCGTCTCGCTTGACCTTCAGCGATTCCGACACCGCCTCGATGTGACTATCACCGTGGTCGCGCAAGAAACCGTAGACCGCTTGGGCAGCGAGATGGCTGGGCGACGTGCCGAATCGGAGCGCCTTCATGGTCGCCAACATCGGCTCGGGTACGACCCCGAAGCCGAGTCGAAGGCCGCATCCCAGAAGCTTGGTGTACGCGGATGTGTAGATTACGGAATCCTGATCGTCAGTGCCCAGCATCGCGGGAGGAAGCGGGTCGCCGTCGATTCTGAAGTCGGCGTAGGACTCGTTCTCGAATATTGGCACACCATACTTTTGAGAGATCTCGATCATGCGACGGCGTCTGTCGGCGCTCAACGTCACGCCCATCGGGTTCTGGTACACGGAGATCGTGTAGATCATCTTGGGCTGGATGCCCCTTCGCACCAGATCGCGAATCGAAGCTTCGAGCGCGTCGGTGTCCATCCCTTCGTCGTCGGTTCGGACGTGGACGACATTCGCGCGCCGGCTCAGGAACATGCTCAGCGTCCCCAGGTAGCTGAACTCTTCGACCAGGACCGTGTCGCCTGGGTCCAAGAACGCTTCCAGCACCGTGCCGATGGCACCGCCCGCGCCCGCGCTCAGGAATATCTGGTCAACCGGAACGTCCGCTCCTCGATTCGTCCTGAGACTGTCGGCGATGTATTCGCGCAATCCGGGATGTCCGAGCGGCGGCGGGTACCGTGCCAGGTCTTGCCCTTCGTTGATCATGGCAATCCTCACCGCCTCTGCGATGCCCGCGGTTGGCATCGTGTCCGGGTCGGTGTAGGTCACGGAGAAGACGTAATCGGTGTCCGCGGCCGCTGCCTCGGGAGTCGTGACCGCGGCGGGCATGTTGCGCGTTATGAGTTTTGAGTAGTCCAATAAAGTCTCCGATGTGCGTCGTGATCTCGGGACGGAGCAATCGATCCGACGATTACGTGAGCGGGAGACCGACCTTCTCGCCGGTCTGGATGCTCCTGCTTACCGCGTCGGTAAACTCCATGTAGCGCACTCCGTCTTCGAAGTTGGTGTGCGTGACGGGCTCAAGTCCCCTTATCGCGTTGATGAACTCCTCCTCCACTCGCCAACCGCCCTGCTTCTCCGCCGGTATGTCGATGTCGCTCAACCCGTCGTCGCCTCTACGGCCGCCGGTCAAGGTCATCGTCGCCGAGTCTAGACGCAAGGTGCCCTCGCTGCCGAAGATCCACACGGCGTCGGCGGGTGCGTGGCCGGTGACGGTGCTGAATCGCAATCGAGCCACGGGGCTCGAGGCCATTTCGCAGACCGCCTCAACATGGTCGGGAATCGTGATGTATCGGCGCGCGCCCGTGCCATCCTGCCGATGCTTAACGTTGACACGACCGTTGGCCGAAACCGTCTCCGCCGGGCCGACCCATCGCATCATGGCTTCGTACCAGATGCCCATCTGCATGATGTTGTTGCCGCTCAGGTCTCGGTCGTGCCGCCAGTGGAGTGGGCCGTCATGGTCGATGAAACCGCCTTGGTGTACGGTCATGTCGATCGACAGGATGTCGCCGAGGTAGCCGTCCTCGATCAGGTCTTTGATCGTATTGTCCACCTTGAGCGTGTGCGGAGCCGGAACGATCTGGGTCACCAGATCCGGCGCCAGCCGCGACGCCGCCAGCATCGAACGGGCTTGTTCGGAATCCATCGCCATGCGCGCTTCGGTCTGAACGTGTTTGCCGGCTTCCAGCGATGCAAGGACCAGGGTTTCGTGCATGTACGGCCATGTGCCGACGCAGATGGCGTCAGTGTCGTCCGCGTCGATCAGGTCCACCCAGTTGTCGTACACGGTCTGGATGCCGAACTCGTCAGCGATCCGCTGCCCTGACTCGCGGCTGCGATTGGCCACGCTGACCAGTTCGACGCCGTCGATTTCCTTAAGACCCGGCAGGTGCCGAAGTCGGGTGTTGGCGCCAGCGCCCACTATACCGACACGAATAGTTTGATCCGCCATAACCAGAGTTCCTCCGAGCAGTTTTCCGTCAAAGGGCGAAGTTCGATTCGCATTATATGTGTCATGCGCGGGACAGTCCAGTGGCGTACACACGGCTTCGAACGAACACGCCTTGAGCAGCGTGGATACTGCGCGAACTGCTGCTGCAAACGGGCGTTCAAAGCGCTGACAGCCGCGCGTTGGTCCCGGTGGTCACCGACGCACCGACTGTCTCAGGTTTCGCTGTGCCCAGGCTTGCGACGTGTTGGGCGCGGGGCCGAACTCAGCCGCCCGCGTTCTCCAGCATCGAGGGGCGCAGCCAAGACGAGCGGCCGTAGTTGGCCGGTTTGCCGACGTGGAAGCCTTCGACTGGCGCAAAATCGCCCGCTCGGAGCGCCTCGAGAAGGTCCGCCTCGTTGCGAACGTCGCCGTTGAACACGGTGGTGCCTTTGGCAAGGCCGTCGGTGGAGTGAGCGTCGCTGCCTCCCGTGCCCCAGCGTCCGAGCACCGCAGCGACTTCCTGTGCGAATCGATTTTCGACTTCGATGTTGCCGCCGTTAACGACCTCGATTTCATCGACGAGCTTGAACACGGGGTGCGCGGCCGCTTCATCGGCGGTCTTGGGCAGATGCTTCGCATCCTGGAACAGCATGTTCTGCGTGTAGTTCGGCAGATCGAACAGGAACCTGAACGGATGCGCGAGAATCATGAAGCCACCAACGCGGTCGACTTCTTTTCGCAGAATGCGGATCGTTTCGAGATCCTCGGCATACCCCGAGATGTGGCCTTCAAGACCCATTGTGATCACGTGGCCCAGAGGCGTGTACACCTCCAGCGCCCGAACCATCACGAGATCCTGTTCTTTGGCGAACTGCTCGAAATCGTACTTTTGCCACCCGTCGTGTTCGGTGACCATTGCGCCGGTCAATCCCATACGCTGGGACTCCTCGACGAGCTGCTCAGGGGTAAGGCCGCTGTCGGGGCTGCCCTTGATGGTGTGTATATGGAGATCAAAGACCGATGGCAATGTTGTTAGTGGCTCCTCAGCGAACTGCGTTCGAACGCGTCATGACGCCAAGAAGTATATATACCTAAACTCGGCCAAGAGGTCAAGGCGAACCGTCAAATACCGCCGATCCAGGCAAACGGCTTGCGGCATATCGTCCCGACGACAGTTACGAGTCGGTGTTCGGAACGTTCTTTGGTTGGATTCTTCTCCACGGGATGTCGTTTTCGGTAAGCCACGAGATCGCGATCTGCTCCAGAGCTCGTTTTCGGAAAGCGAACCATTCGTCTGCAATCCGCAGTTGGCGAATCTGGCCACCGAAGCGCCTGAATGCGCCCCTGCCCTTGATAGCCCGGTAGAGACGATCAGAGAGCCGGTCGTCATCGATTGAGCGGACGAAACGTTCGATGATGGAGTACTCGTGGATGTCGTACTTCGACGGCAGCTTGATGAATTCGCCCGAAAACTGAACGGCGAACGCCTCCGCGATCACGTCTTTCTGCCAATCATGATAGCCTTCCAGATCTTCTGAGCTGTGAACGCCTTCTGCGAGTCGCATGCTCTCGTCTGTCAATCCGACAACTTCACCAGTATTTTTGTTGAGATACGAGTTGAACTCATCGGCAGCTATGTCGAGCTGCTCGACGATGTCGCCGAGGGAAACTTCGATGCGCACAAAGTCGTCGACATCGTCGATCGTAGCCGATCGGATTTGCAGAGGACCGTTGACTGGCGCAGGCATGCGGGCAGGGATCAGTTCCATGCGATATTCGGACGAACTGTACGTCGCTCCGACAGCTTCGGCGAAGGCCGCGGCGTGGTTCACTTCGCGATCGCACGCCAACAAGAATTCCTCGAAGCCACGTTCAAGCCACTCTTCGCGAGCAGCGTCAAGGAGCGCGCGTGCGATTCCCCGACGCCGCCGGTCGGGACGGACCATGCCGCACGCCTCTGTCTCGGACGTTCCCACGAGCTCGAGACAACCGATCAAGGCGCCGTCTTCGTAGCGGAGAAACCGTTCGGCAGTTTCGGTCAACTGCAAAGGCACGCTTGGCCCATCATGCAGCCGGCAGGCCTCGGCGAGCCGTTTGATTTCAGTCCGATCAGCCGCTGACAGCTCGGAGATGCGATTTATTCCATTTTGCGGTTTATTGTCCATCGGCGTGCCCTGCATCCACGAATCCAGACCAACGGGTTCGACCGCTTGGCGCCGGCAATCACCGGTTAATAGGCCGAAAGGAAAAGCGAACCCCTCCGACTCGAGATCAGATGGGCAATTTCATCCGGAATCACATTGGAGTTCAAAGGTGGTGACCAACAGCCGCCCGCGATTGAACCGGCTGTCTACCAGGTGTCGATGTACGGGTACTTTTTCGTGGTCCGCTCCGGCGTTGCAGGGATACTGTTGAGCCCCATCACCAGCCACGACCGCGTGTCGGCCGGATCGATCACGTCGTCGATGCCGTATCCCGCGCTTGCGTTGATCGCCTTCGCACTCTCGTACGCCGCGTCGACTCGCCGTTGGTACTCCGCGAGTCGCTCTTCGGGATCTTCGATCGCCATGAGCTCTTTCCGGTAACCGAGTTTGACCGAGCCTTCGATCGCCATGCCCGCGAATTCGGCCGTAGGCCATGCAACAGTGAAGAAGCCCATGAACGCGCTCGCGCCGCACATCGCCTGCACGCCCAGCCCGTAGGCTTTGCGAACGACTGTCAGGAACATCGGCGTCGTGATGTTGGCGCCGGCATTGAACATGCGAACGCAGTGCCTGACAAGCGCTGTCGATTCCACGTCGGGACCGACCATCATGCCGGGGCAGTCCATGAGGCTGAATATCGGAATGTCGAACGCGTCGCAGAGTTGAACGAACCGCGCGCCTTTGTCGGCGCCGTCCGAGTCGATGGCGCCGGCGATGTGGTGTGGATTGTTCGCGATGACGCCCATCGGTTTTCCTTCGACGCGAATGAAAGCCGTGATGACGCCGATCCCGAACTTCTCCCGAATTTCGAGCACCGAATCCTTGTCCGCGATCGTGTTGATGATCTCGCGCATGTCGTAGAGCCGCATCCGGTTCTCGGGCACGGCATGGCGGAGGCTGCGCTGGTCGTTCGCTTCCCATTCGTCGATCGGTCCCTGGAAATAGGACAGATACTTCTGTGCGGTGGTGACGGCCGCTTCCTCGTCCTTGACCAAGATGTCCACGACACCGTTCGGCACCTGGAACGACATCGGCCCGAGTTCCTCGGGCGTATAGACGCCGAGACCGCCGCTCTCGACCATCGCGGGACCGCCCATCGCCACGGTTGAGCCCTCGGTCGCGATGATGACGTCGCAGCAGGCCAGCAACGCCGTGTTGCCAGCGAAGCACCGTCCGTTGGTCACCCCGACCAACGGCACCCAGCCGCTCAATTGCGAGAACTGCGTGAACGTGTGAGTGTCGAACGCGACCCTGGGACCGGTTCTGTCATCGCCGGGCCTGCCGCCGCCGCCCTCGGTGAAGAACACGAGAGGCAATTTGAAACGCTCGGACAGCTCGAACATCCGGTCCTGCTTGTAGTGGTTGCGTCCGCCCTGGGTCCCGGCGAGCACGGTGTAGTCGTAGTGGACGACCATCGTGCGGGCTTTCTCGGGCGGGAACAACCTTCCGTTGACCGACCCGATGCCCGCGATGAGCCCGTCGGCAGGGGTGTTCTTTCGGAGCTCTTCGTCGCTGAGCCGTTGGTGCTGCCGAGCGACGACTAACGGTCCGTATTCCTTGAACGTCCCTTCGTCCACGAGCTGAGCTATGTTCTCGCGGGGCATTCTGAATCCTCGTCCGTACCGCTTGGCGACAGCCTCGGGTCGATTCTCGTCGAACGTGTACGCGTGCCGGTCGTACACGAGCTCGAGGTCGGGTCTGATGTAGTCGAGGTCGATCGCGTCTTCGGTCGCAAGAACGGCTTCCCCCACGTCGGCTTCGTTCACGAAGATTAGTGGATGCCCTTCGACGATGATGTCGCCGGGCGCGACGTTGAGTTTGTTGACGACGCCCGAGGTGTCGGCTTTGATCACATGCTCCATCTTCATGGATTCCATGATCAGGAACTCCTGGCCGATTCGGATTTCGTCGCCTTCGTTGACGGAGATCTGGATGATCGTGCCCTGGATGGGCGCGGCGATGCCCAACGAACCGTCGGGACCCACCAAACTGGGCGTCTCACCTTCGGCGACCGCCTCCACCGCCTGCGCGTCTTTCACCTGGCGGTCGTAGGCGAACAGCGCCAGCGGGTCGCCTGTGTCCACCATCACAGGCGCGGTTCCTGTCAGCGGGCTCGCCTGCTTGCCCGTTGCGGCAGGGGCGGCGCTCTCGACCCATCGTTTCGAGAGAGGGGCTGCGTCGATCTGCGCCAGGGTTTCGATCTGTTCGTCCACCCATCGAGTGTGCACGGACCCATCGAGGAAATCCGGATGATTGAGCACGTTCGACAGGAACGGAATGTTGGTGCTGATGCCCTCGATGCGGAACTCGGACAGCGCCCGCAACGATCGTCGGACGGCCGTCTCGAATTTCGGACCGGGCGAATGTACGATCACCTTGGCGAGCAGTGAGTCGAACGACGGGCTCGTGGTGTATCCCGCGTAGCCGAACCCGTCAGTCCGGATCCCGGGGCCCGCGGGCGCTTCATACGACCTGAGCGTTCCGCCCGCTGGCCGCACGGTTCCGTCGGCCAGCAACGTTTCCATGTTTACGCGCGTTTGAATCGCAAATCCGCGCGGGACGCTGATGTTCGGATGGTCCAGCCCGACATCGGCGATCGACGCGCCTTCCGCGAGCTGAATCTGTGCCTGCACGATGTCCACGCCGGTGACGGCTTCCGTTACCGTGTGCTCCACCTGAAGGCGGGCGTTTGTCTCGATAAAGAAGAAAGCGTCGTCGCCAGTGGCGTCGGCGTTGACGAGGAACTCGAACGTTCCGAGGTTCGTATAGTTGACGCGCTTGGCCAGACGGATCGCGGATTCGATGATATTCGTCCGAAGCGAATCCTCGAGGTACGGCGAAGGCGCGATCTCCATGAATTTCTGGTACCGTCGCTGGACGCTGCACTCACGCTCGCCAAGATGCACGATCCCGCTGCTCTTGTCGCCGAGGATCTGTACTTCGACGTGTCGTGCGTTTTGGATGAACTCCTCGACGTAGAGCTCGCCGTTGCCGAAGGCGATGGTCGCCTCGGATTGGCATCGCGTGAACGCCTCGTCGAGACCGGCCTGGTCGGTCACGGCCCGTGTGCCGCGTCCGCCGCCGCCGGCGACAGCTTTGATCATCATTCCGGATTTGCCGTTCAGCGAAGCGTAGAACTCCTGCGCCTCTTCCAGTGACACCGACCTGTCAATGCCCCTGATGACAGGCACACCCGCCTCGACCGCCGCTGCCCGAGCTCGGCCTTTGTGGCCGAACAACTCGAGGCTTTCGACATCGGGACCGATGAAGACAATCCCGTTCTCGGCGCATCTTCTGGCGAACGCCGCGTTCTCCGCGAGAAATCCGTAGCCGGGGTGGATGGCGTCGCAGCCAGCCTGTTTCGCCGCTTCGATGATGCCGTACATGTCCAAATAGGCCGGCACTCCGCGTCCCTTCAACGAGTACGCCTCGTCGGCGACCGTCCGGTGAAGAGACGTTGCGTCGTCTTCCGAATACACGGCGACGGAGCGGATGCCGAGGTCGTCCGCTGCCCGCATGATCCGGATGGCAATCTCGCCGCGGTTTGCTATCAATATGCTCTGGAAACCCATCTACAACTGCGCCTTTCGTCCTGCTGATCTGTTCTTGCTGTCGGCTGTCGGCTATCAGCCATCAACTGTCAGCTTTCGGCTATCAACCAACAGAGTTTCGCCTTCGACGAATGCAATCGTCAAGTGTCACTCCCGATCGACGCCAAACTGACTGCTGACCGCTCACGCCCTACGGCAGGTAAGGCGACATCGGCGGACCTAGTTGCGTATCGAGCATGTCCTGCGCCATATCCACGAAGTCACAGAGCATTCGCCGTGTGTCTCGCGGATCGATGATGTCGAGCCCGTGGGCTCCATCGCCGCCGGTGGCCTCGGCCGTCCGGAAAGGCGAGGCCATGGCGTTCAGCATCGCCTCAATCTCCAGCCGTTTTGCCTCCGGGTCGTCTGAAGCCGCGATGTCTCGTCGGTAGGCTGCCGATACACCGCCCTCGATGTGCATCGAGCCCCATTTCCCGGACGGCCATGCATAGCGATGGTACATTCCGGTCGGTCGGTAGTGAGTCTGCCCGGCGACCCCGTAGGCCTGCTTCATGTAGAAGCTGACCCAGGGACTCTGGCTACGGCACTGCGCGATGACCATTCTGGCGCCCGCTCGAACGATTCCCGCATCCTGCGCTTCCTTCCCGACCATGAAACCGGGCTCGTCGACGAACGATACGACCGGCAGATGGAACGTGTCGCACAGGCTCCAGAGGCGCATAGCCTTTGAGCCGGCGGCCGCGTCCGTGGTGCCACCGAGGTGGTTCGGGTTGTTGATCATCACGCCGATCGGGTACCCGTTGGCGCGGGCGAGACCAGTGATGCGGGCCTTGCCGTAGTGGGGCGCAATCTCGAAGAACGAGTCCCGGTCGAGGACGTGGTCCAGAATCTTGTACGGATCGTAGCGTTTCCTCGGGTCCCTTGGGATGACCGACAGCAATTCTTCGTCACGACGCTCGGGGTCGTCGTCGGTCTCGACCCTCGGCGCCTTCTTCCACACGCTCGAAGGCATGAAACTCAAAAACTTCCGAATCATCTCGAAAGCTTCTTCCTCCGAGTCGGCTAGGTTGTCGATGACGCCGCCTTTGATGACCTGGCTGCGATAATCGCCGAGGTCCTCCTTCGTAATGTCGTAGCCGAATGCCGCCTTCACAACTGGCGGACCGCCCGCGAACACCTGGCTCGTGTCTTTGACCATGACGTTGAAGTGGCACAGGCATGCCTCAATGGCGGGGAGTCCGGCCACCGAGCCCAGGACGGCCGACACGACCGGCACTTGGTTCAGCAGCTCTACCGCAAGCGTCGTGCCCGGACCGTCCGGGAGATACGTCCGACCAAGTTGTTCGAACGTCCGGACGCTGCCGCCGACCGCATCGAGAAGTCTGATGAGAGGCAACCGCCACTGGACCGCGTATTTCAGCACGTTCGGCTTGGCGCCGTGTCCGCGCTCGCCCGCGCCGCCGCGCACCGTGAAGTCGCCGCCGTCGAGGAGGACGCGCATGCCGTTGATCTTCGAAGTGCCGATCACTCGCGGGTACGAAACGAAGTTGACGAGCTCGTTGTTCTCGTACCTCGAGCTTCCCGCGAGCGCTGACAGCTCGTTGAACGTCCCTGGGTCCGCGAACGCTTTGATGCGTTCCCTGACCGTCATTTTGCCGTTGTCATGCTGCCTGGAGACGCCAGGCTCCCCGCCCATCTTGCCAGCCATTTCCAGGCGTCGATTCAGTTCGTCGATCTCGTTCTGCCACACCATCCCGCACGCTCCTATGTAATCGATTTGCACGCCGACCGGAGATGCGTCAACATAAGACCGCCCGGCAAGTTCAGGCAACTTTATCGGGTTTCGCGAAGTCGGACAAGCAGAGGCGGCGCGCGCGGGTGCGCGGTGGGCCGCCTACGGGTCAGCGAGAACGTGCAGGCATTGTCCCCCACCGATCGACCGTCATCAACGCGATCGAGTCCTGGTAAGGCATCCGGCAACGTTTCGCTTATCGCTTCTTGTCAGCGTCCGTACACGGATACGACGTTCTCGCTGTTCGAGTCGAATGGTTCTCGCTCCCAGCTGGCGTAACGCTCTTTCAAGCGTAGCCCGGCGATCCGCGCCATGAGGTCGAGTTCACCCGGCCACGCGTACCGCTGCACGATTGGATTCAGGCGCACCCCGCCCGGGGACAACGTTACGTGGCTCTCCTCGATCATCTGCGTCGCCGAGTCGTGGCGCAACACGTCGAGCATTACTTCATCCGTTTCGATGGATTCGGCGTCGACGTGCTGACCGTCGCGCAAACGATGCAGAAATGCCGGTGAGTAGGCTTCCACCACGAAGGTACCGGCGGCGGCGAGGTGGTTGGCGACGTTTTCGAAGCATCGCACCTGATCGTCTTGAGTCAGCAGGTTGAAGAGCGTGTTGAACACCACGTAAATCAAGCGATAGTCGCCGGTGACCGCAACGTCGGCGAAGTCCCCTATCGTCACCGAAATGTCCGCGCCGCCCGGTTTTGCCCGAAGCTGAGCGATCATCGCCGACGAAAAGTCGATTCCGTTGACGCGGATGCCGCGTGCAGCGAGCGGCAGCGCGATCCGCCCGGTGCCGATCGCCAGTTCCAGCGCCGGACCGCCGCGCGCAATCTGCTCCAGGAACGCGATCGTGGCCGCCTCGTCTCCGCGCGGCTTGGCGTCGTACCGTCCGGCCGCATCCTCGCCGAAGCTCATGGCTGGTTCGTAGTTTTTCATGGAAATCCTCCGGGCGCTTTGGACGTGGACATGATGAATCGTAGGCGTCTATTGGGGTCGGGCGAAGTGTGGTCCGTCTACATTTCACGCGGAGTTGGGTCACGGAGTTCGCCACGCTGTCCGGTTTCCTATTAAATCACGCAGTGTTTGGCGAGGCAATCCGGTGGCGCGGGGAGAGCGAATGCTTCGACGCCACAAACAGACGATTCTCCGTACACACCGTATCGGTCATGTCAGTAAGGTTGCGTACAACCGTTTGTTTTTTGACAACGCGTGTTGCCGCCACGCATCGAATTCGAGGACTGACAGTGACGAGAGAGCCGACTCGCGACGGTGGTGTGGGCACATGAGAATCCTTGGCAGGAGCGGCAGGACTCGAACCTGCGACCCTCGGTTTTGGAGACCGACAAATTAGCCTCAAATATCGATATTCAGGCACGGAAGTGGTTCATGGTGAGCCGTTGTGAAGGGCGGAGAGATAATGTACCACCAGGGCGGCTCAAGAGCTGAGACACGGCGCTTGAAAACCGTACCGCCCGTCACCTTCAATCAGGAACGACACAACCTGACTGAAGGTGGATTGGATGTACAAGGTGGGTATGTACCTCCGTGTTCGCAAGGCTTGCTCCGTCGATGGGATGAGCGTTCGGGAGGCTGCGCGAGTGTTCGGGCTGCACCGGGACACAGTGCGCAAGATGCTCGAGTACTCCGTGCCTCCGGGGTATCGACGGCAACGACCGCCCCGTAGGCCGAAGCTCGACCCGTTCAAGGGCGTAATCGACCAGATCCTGGAACAGGATCAGACCTCGCCGAAGAAGCAGCGCCACACAGCCAAGCGCATATTCGAACGGCTCAGAGACGAGCACGGGTATCCAGGCAAGTACACGATAGTCAAAGACTACGTTCGGGAACGCAGC
>JASMDM010000027.1 GCA_030752795.1 SAR202 cluster bacterium
GAGCCACCGCCTGCGATCCGGTTCAATCGCGATGTTCGTTCTGTCCACTTTCGAGTTGGTTTCCAACGTATCCCGACCACGCTTATTTTCCCATATCGGCGAAGATGCTTGTTCCGGTCGTTCCACGAAACAAAGAGGCGATCGTTTCTCATTCTGAGCGGCAAGATGCTCAAGAGACGCATCCCGTCGCTACGCATGGGCAATATCGGTATGTTAGACTTGTGCCAAGGTCGCGGGGCCAGTTTCGCGACTTGTTGGGCGGCACATCGGCTGGGACGAGATTGCTTTGGCGTGAGTAGATGCTGACACAAAGGCAACGATACATTCTCGACCTGATCGTCGGAGACTACATCCGATCGGCAACTCCCATCGCCTCTGAATCGCTGGCCCGAAACCACGAACTCGGCGTTAGCTCGGCCACGATTCGGAACGAGGTCGCCTTCCTCGAAGACGAAGGATACATCAACAGACCACACGCCTCCGCCGGCAGCGTTCCGGAGGACAAGGCGTATCGGCTCTACGTCGAGTCTGTCCTCGTCGACGAATCTGACGGCATTCCTTCCGCCGCCATGCATGCCGCGAGCCGCCAGCTTGCCGACGTCGAACACGACGTCGACGCCTGGGGCGATGCCGCAGCTTCCCTGCTCGCTCAACTGGTCGGCAACCTCGGCGTCGCCACTTTTCCCAAGATGAAACAGGCTCGCATCAAGCACCTGGAGTTGGTGCCGGTTCAGGATTTTCTCGCGGTCCTCATCGTCGTGCTCGAGCAAGCCCGGCTCCGAAAACAGCTTGTTCGATTGGATGACCCAGTCGAATCAGACGAGTTGGAGACTATCTCTCAGCGGTTGCGTCGAGAGGTCATAGGTCTTACGCGAAACCAAATCGAATCGAAGATGATGCGGCTGTCTCCGATGGAGGAGTCGCTGATCGACGCCACGGTTCTCATTCTTCGGGAGGAGGATGTCGCTCTGCATCACGATCGATCAATCAACGGCTTACGGAATCTCCTCGGCCAACCCGAATTCGTCGACCACGAGAAAGTGCAATCGATCATCGGCAGCGTTGAAGACGGCTCCTTGGTCGAAGCAGTGCTCGACGAGGCGCCCGAGGGCGGCGTGATAGAGGTGGTCATCGGTGAAGAGCACTCCGGAGATGTCCTGCGCCCGTTGAGCGTCGTGATCGCCCAGTACGGGATTCCGGGGCAGGCAGTCGGCGCGGTTGGCGCGGTCGGACCGACGCGGATGGAGTACACGAGAGCGATTCCTGGTGTGAGATTCGTGTCTTCGATGATGAGTTCCCTGGTCGAACGCGTTTACGGCTGAAATTAGTCACGGATCAAATTGGCATTGTCATACGCACCGACCGCAACGGTCGGTGCTGCTGTTTAGGAGAGGTCCATGTTCGAGGCGCTGTCTGAGAAGCTGAACGGCGTATTCCGCAAGCTCGGGGACAAGGGCAGACTGACCGAGAAAGACGTCGATGCAGCCCTGCGAGAGGTCCGGATGGCCTTGTTGGAAGCTGACGTCAATTTCCGCGTCGCCCGAGACTTCGTGGGCAACATTCGTCAGAGAGCGTTGGACGAGGATTTGCTCAGGAGCCTGACTCCCGGACAGCAGGTCATCAAAATCACCAACGATGAGCTCACCGCGATGCTCACCGGCGGAAATCACCGCCTGGAACAAGCTCCGAAAGCGCCCACCGTGATCCTGCTGGCCGGATTGAACGGCTCAGGAAAGACCACGGCAGCGGCGAAACTGGCGCGCCACGTCAGGCAAGCGGGGCAGACGCCGCTGCTCATTGCGGCGGACCTGCAACGACCGGCCGCGATCGACCAGCTTGAAACGCTGGGCCGACAGGTCGAGGTCGAGGTGTTTGCGCGACGAGACACCAAGGACACCGTGGCGGTGGCCAAGGAAGGCGTCCGAAAGGCCGCGGAGATTGGCGCCGTATGGGCCATCGTTGACACCGCGGGAAGGTTCCAGATCGACGAAGAGCTCATGGACGAGCTCCAAGCCACCCGCCAGGCCGTTTCACCGCTGGAGACGTTGCTCGTGGTCGACGCGATGACCGGACAGGATGCGGTCAGCGTGGCCGAGGAATTCAACAACAGAATAGGCTTAACCGGCTTGATCATGACCAAAATGGACGGCGATGCCAGGGGTGGCGCCGCATTGTCCATCACCAAGGTAACGGACGTTCCGATCAAGTTTATCGGGACTGGTGAACGTCCTGAGGCGCTCGAGCAGTTCTATCCGGACCGACTCGCCTCGAGGATCCTGGGCATGGGAGACATGCTGACTCTCATCGAAAAAGCTCAGGATAACTTCGACGAGCAGCAGGCCCTGGATTTGGAGCGCAAGATCCAACAGGCGACGTTCGACCTCGACGACTTCCTGGGTCAACTCCAGGCGATCAAGAAGATGGGACCTCTTGCCCAGGTGATGGAGATGATTCCCGGTTTCGCGTCCGTCAAGAACAAGATGGGTTCAGAGGAGCTGGACGAGGGAAACCTCAAAAAGGTCGAAGCGATAATCTACTCGATGACCCCGCAGGAACGGCATCGCCCGGATATTATCGGCGGAAGCCGACGGAAGAGGATCGCCCGAGGCAGCGGCACCGCGCCTCAAGACGTCAACCAACTCCTCAACCAGTTCCGCCAAATGCAGAAGATGATGAAGCAGTTGACGTCCGGCAAGGGCCGTCAGAACATGATGAAAATGTTTGGCGGCTAAGGCCGTCAGACCGACGTCTTGATTGCCTGCAACGCCGCCTGGTATTGCCGATGGAAAATCGTGCTCAACCGCCTGTGAATCGGGTACCCGATTCCCGGGTCTAGATTCATCAGCAACGTCAGATCGGTCGTTTCGATCGCCGCGACACGCATCGGCGTCAACGCCAACACTGAGGCGGGATACGCCTGACCGTCGAGTAACGACGACCATCCGGCGATCTCGTTCGGTCCAACAAGTCCGAGCGATATCCATCCCTGATTGAGTTTCGGTTGAGCTACGGCCTGGCCTTCAACCACCACCATGATGTGGCGAGCCGGTTCACCCTCGGTCAAGAGCATCTCCTCGGGTTCGAGCGTGTACTCTTCGACCAGGGCTGCGATCTGCATGAGCTGACCCTTGGTGAAATCCCGGAACAACTCGCAATGCTCTAGAGCTCGACGAGTATCGTCAGGGATGACCCACGATCCTGACAGCCGCGCGGGGTCTGCCTTTTTACGGCTGGCTTCGCGTTTGAAAGACGATGCGCTGTTGTTGCCTCCACCGGCAGGGTTCTTCGCCAAAGTCATTTGTTCCTCCACTCAATCTCGTAGAGCTTCTGGAGCCCCGAGATCCCTTTCAGGGTGTGCTCACCGGCTGGCAAGAATGTGAATTCACCTGTGTTCCCCAACAGAGCATGCACTGTCTGCGAGGTCAAGATTTGACCGGCCTGCGCTTTCGCGCCAGTCCGCGAGGCGAGCACCACAGCGATTCCGAAGAGGTCTTGCTGCTCTCGGATCGGTTCGCCGACGGTCAGTCCCATTCTGATGGAGATTCCTCCACCCGATTCGGCGAATTCCGGCGACTCCAGCTCTGTCAGTATGGCGATGCCGGCCGAGACGGCCCTTCTGGCGCTGGGAAAGGTCAACATGAACCCATTTCCCATCGACTTGACCTCTATGCCTCCGTGCAACTGGGTACGTTTGCGGATAACGCCGTCATGGGCTCACATGATGTTCCTTGCGTCGCGATCTCCCAGGCGCTGATTGATCTCCGTGGACCCAACGATGTCGGTGAACATGATTGTCACCGTCATTTCACTCGTAAACGGGTCTTCCGCGAGAGATCCAAAATTCACTTGTGCCGGCTCAGGCGGCTCTTCTTTCGGCTCGAGCTGCTTGACAAGTTTCTCGACAGAGTTCTTGACAGCGGGTGTTGGCCTCGTACCCCTGTCCCTGAGGGCGGACACAAGGGCGCCGGCCAATCTGCTTTCGCTGAGCAAAACGGCGACCTCTTCACGGTCGACGCCAAGAATCTTCGCGACCTTTGCCATGCTTTCAACTTGGTCGGCGATCACTCGCATCTCCTCTCAATGCCCGAGATGCACTTATGTCCACAGTGTTATCGTAAACCGATTTATCGGTCTAGTTGTGGATGGCTTCCTCTACTTCCGTTGCGGCCTGCACACATGTGCAAGACGGCCTTTGAATCTCGCCGCCAGACGCAACGCCCGTTCCTTATATGGACAGGTTGATCGCCAGATGACACAGCAGAGGCACGGCCGTGGTTGTTTGAGGCTGGAGTTTGGCAGGGATGTGCAAAGAATTGGCTGCCGGAGGGCACGTGACGACTGAGTAGATGCGGGTGACGCCTGCACTTTGTTTAGTTCGGCGCGGCCAAGTTTAATAACTCCGCATAGCATCAACTCGGCACGCATCACGTGGGGGAGGCGTTTCGTACAGCTTCGAGGTTCGCTATGATAGAGACTTCACGCTATATGTCTAACGCTGCAGCGCTCAAACGCGTTGGAATTCGCCTTTTGCCCGGTGAACAGATGGACGCCGCGGTTGAATTGGAAAGCGGGTTGACCGACGAGCTCGAACCCAGCCACGCGACGTTACTGCTAACCAATCGCCGAATGATACGGTACGCCGCCGGCGGTCACCGAATCGACACCATCAGCGTCGCGCTGGAAGATGTCCAGGCCGTTGAGGTCAAACGCGGCGAGCGCAACCGCCAGTGGGTGTTCGTCGGGCTGGTCTTTATAGGCGGCGGATTCCTGTTAGGTCTCCTGTCCTTGTTCTGATTAGCGGTGACCGTATCGCCGCTGCTCATGGCAGTATCCTTGGGGCTGATCGGCATCGTGTTCCTTTTGACCTACGCGGACGGCATCCGCGGCGAGGTCATCGTTACCGTCGGCGCCAAACGCTTCAAATGTAGAATGAAAACGAAAGCGTTGAACGACATGGTGGAGTTCCTCGAAAGATTCTACGAACTGAAGCTCAACGCCAGGTCGTCGACGGAAACTAACGGGACGAATGGCCACGGCACGAACGGAAACGGCACGACCGTCTCACTCCAGTAGCCGTTCCGGCCTGCTTCTCGCCCATTCACCCAGTCTGCCGCGAGGTGGGCATCCCTCAGTCCAGGCACGCTTTCGCCCAGGTTGCCCGGAACGGACACGTCCGGCCCACCAGCTTTGCGGCTAGCTCCCAGTCCCTGACGCCGTCGTGGTTGCGGCGCCCGAGTCGGTCGTCGTGGCGGACCCGGAATCGACTACAGGAGCAACACCCGAATCGGTCGTTGTGGCAACTCCCGAGTCAGTGTCAGGATCCGAAGCCGGATTGATCTCTTCCAGCACCGTCAAACCAACGCCTTGGACCGTCGAAATCACCAATTGCACCTGCAGCGGGGCAGAACGGCTTAGCAGGAATTCGCGGCTGTCGTCGCGGATCGCGAACGTGCCGGGGCTGGCGTCAACTGCTTCCCATTCTCCGTCGACCAGCACTTGACCCAGAGGCCGGTAAGCGTCGAAAAATTCGTCTGCATCTGCTTCGGTGTCCCATGCCGTGATCGCGACCATCGCGGTCGCGCCTTCCGGACCGTCGTAGAGAGCGAAACTGTCCCCTCCCCAACCCGCGGCCGCTTCCACGGAGTCCGCTCCCTCAAGCGCCATCGTCAGATACGAGCGAATGAACGCCTCGCCGAACGTGTTGCGGCGAATCTCCGTCCAACCTTTTCCCAACGAATCCGCGAGCTCAGAAAGTTCTACATCGACCGGAGCTTCTTCGGCGACGTATTTCTCGGGATGGATAACTTGCTCGGTTGACACCGGTGGATTGTTGTAGGCTTCGTCAACCAACTCGAAGCTATTGTTCTCGAGGTACAAAGCGATTATGAACGACCGTCCCACGATGTACGGGAACGCGATCTCCTGCTGAATGACTGTTGGGGCAGCGAGATAGGCCGTGAAATCAGCTTCCGCCGACGAAGCCCTGACGGCTTCTTGCTGTTCTTCATCGTAGTGTTCGAGCTCGTAGATCAGCTCCGCCAATGTGGCGTCGCCTTCGATCATCGCGGTAATCGCCCGAGCTTGGTCCGCGTTGTCCTCGACGGCCTCTCTGAGCGCCCGAATATCGTAGTGGGCTTGCTGAAGCCCGTGAACGTATTCGTGCGCGAACGTGAGTTCGTCTCGCTCGTTGAATTCATCCGCGTCGCCAACCACGTACAGTTTGCGGTCCTCGGTGTCGAAGAATCCTAGTACGACGTCGCCGTAGACATCGGACAGCAACTCGATTAGATCCGTCCCTTCTTCCGTGATTCGCAACAACTCATAGAGCTTCTGCGTAACTGACAATTCATCGCGATCCTCTTCAAGATCGTCGAACAGCATCTGCTCCATCTCTTGTGTGCCGATGATAGCGCGATCCACGGGACCGGTTCCAGACAGATCCCGCACTAGCGCAGCCCTGAAACCGATGGCGTCGAGTTTCCTCGAAAGCAATTCTTCCACGGTCGGCGTCGGCGTCGCGGTTCGTGAAGGGATGGCAACCGTTGGCAAGATAATCGGTCCCGGATCGAAGACGGGCGTGGGCGTGGGCGGTGGCGGCGTAGGGGTTTGAGTCGGTGTCGGCGTGACCGTCGGTGTCGCAGTGGGAGACGGCGTCGAAGTCACGGTGGGCGTTGGAACAGGCGTTGAGGTCAGCGGAATAGGAGTCGCCGTCGGAATGACAGTTGGTTCGGCCGTCGCCGTCGGCGGAACGGGTGTTGGCGCTGGTTCATCGGCGCACGCAGCCAGAAAAATGAGCCCCCCGATCAATATGACAAGAATCCGCACGCCGCTCCCAAACGAATATCCATGCCTTGACGCATCTGTCCTTGCGCATGGGCGTTCGATACTCAGTCCAGTATCACGGCGACTGTTTGCGGTTGTCAAGCACGCCGAACGCAACGTCGGGCCGCTGACCGCGAGCCTAGCCACCGCCGTATGCTACACTTTTCATAACGCCCGTCAGCCCTCGACTCCCGGCCTCCTCTAGTTTGTTTCGACGTTATACACGTGCGCAAGGCTTGCCATGAAGATCCGCCAAATACTGGACTCAAAACGAACGTTGTCTTTCGAGTTCTTCCCGCCCGCCGATGACGCTGGCGTGAAAAGGTTGTTCGATACGATTGACACGCTCAAAACCTACGACCCCGACTTCGTTTCGATCACCTACGGCGCTGGCGGCTCAACCCAAGCGATGACCGTGGAAATGTCCGTGCGCGCGCAACGTGAATCGGGCTTGACCGTCATGGCGCACATCACGTGCGCAGACCAAACGTCGGAATTCGTGGACGAGGTTTTGCGCCGACTGGAAGCTGAAGGCATCGAAAATATGATCGCCCTCCGCGGCGATCCCCCTCGAGGACAATCAGAGCTCGTCGCGGTAGACGGTGGGTTCGATCACGCCTCGGACTTGATCGATCATATCAAGCGCGGGTTCGGGTTCGGTCTCGCGGCCGCCGCATATCCGGAAGGGCACCCGGAATCGGCCGACCTCGAGTCTGATTTGAAGTACACACGCCTCAAAGTGGGTCAGGGCGCGGAGTTTTTGATCACGCAACTGTTTTACGACAATGACGATTATTATTCGTTTGTCGACAGGGCCAAAAACGCCGGGATTCGCGTGCCGATCATACCGGGGTTAATGCCGATTCTCAGCGCGCCTCAGATTCGAAGAATAACAGGAATGTGCGGGGCGTCGGTTCCGGCTGAATTGGACAGGTTGTTGGAGAAGCACGGCGCAGACAACAAAGCAGTGCGTCAGATCGGCATCGAGCACACGACGCGCCAGGCCTCCGACCTGTTGGACCACGGTGCGCCGGGCGTCCATTTCTATGTGCTGAACCGCCGATATTCGATGACTCGGATACTCGAAAACCTGCGTGAATCCGGCCACGTGGCAGCGTTTTCATAGCCTACCAGCTTGCTTGACACTGCCTCGCTGCCCGCTATAACATAAGCTTATAAATGGGGCGTCGCCGAGACGCCTCATAATATATCTATAAGGAAGGTAAGTAGCGTGGACAACGTAGCCATAGTTGCGCCGCTCGCCGTCCTTGGTGGCCTGGTAATAGGGGTATTAGCCGGCTTTTGGGGCCGGCGTGTGGTAAGCGCGAATCGCGTAGGTGAGGCCGAAACCGAATCTCAGCGGCTCGTGGATGTGGCCAAAGAAGAGAGCCGAGGGATCGTCGTCGAAGCCAGGGAAGAGGCCCTGAAGCTACGATCTGAGGGCGAGACCGAAATCCGCGAACGACGATCGGACCTGAATCGGTCCGAACAAAGACTCTCGAACCGAGAGGAAAATTTGGATCGGCGATCCGGCAATATGGAGAAACGGGAGCGATCGTTAGGGGAGAAGGAACTCCACGCGGAGCAGACGCAGGAAGAGCTTGAGTCTCTGAAAGCAGAGGTGGTGATCAAAATCGAGGAGGTCGCCGAGTTCTCTATAGATGAGGCCAAAGACATCCTCATGCGTCGCGCCGAAGACGAGATCCAGCACGACATCGCACTCCGTTATCGCGATATGGAGCAGGAAGCCGAAGAGCGGGCTCAAGAGACGAGCGCTCGCGTAATCGCCACATCCATCCAGCGGATGGCCGCTGACGTGGTCTCGGAAATCACACTTACCACAGTGCCCCTACCCTCTGACGACATGAAAGGTCGTCTGATCGGCCGCGAAGGGCGGAACATACGAGCGATCGAAAAAAACACCGGTGTTGACATGATAATCGACGACACGCCCGAGGCCGTGACACTGTCATGCTTCGACCCTGTTCGCCGCGAGGTGGCCAGGGTGGCTGTCACGAAACTCATCGCGGATGGGCGAATTCATCCAGCGCGTATCGAAGAGATGGTCAAAAGATCTGAAAAGGAAGTTGAAGACTCGATCTGGAAAACGGGACAAGAAGCGGTGTTCGACGCCGGCGTCCGCGGGTTGAACCCCGAGGTCGTCAAGCTGCTGGGACGGCTCAAGTTCCGATACAGCTTCGGTGAAAACGTGCTCCAACATTCGCTTGAGGTGTGCCACATCGCCGGCATGATTGCGGCGGAAATCGGAGCGAACGTCAAACTGGCCAAGACAGGCGGGCTGCTGCACGATCTGGGCAAAGCCCTCACACACGAGGTGGAAGGCCCGCACGCCGAGATCGGCGCTGATGTCGCCGCCCGAAACGACGTGGCAAAGAACGTGTGCGCCTGCATAGCAGAGCACCACGACGACGTAATGAGCAGCACCGAAGGATTCATCGTCGCGGCAGCCGACGCGATCAGCGCGGCGCGCCCTGGAGCCCGCAAAGACACCGTTGAGAACTACATGAAGCGTCTCGAAGCCCTCGAACAAGTCGCGCGAGATTTCGACGGCGTTGAGCGATGCTTCGCGATCCAGGCTGGCCGTGAGGTCCGTGTCATGGTCCAACCTGAAGCCATCGACGACGCCTCCGCATCGAAGATGGCACGCGACATCGTCAAGAAGATCGAAACCAACTTGACGTATCCGGGACAGATCAAAGTCATGGTCATCCGAGAGAGCCGTTCGGTAGAATACGCTCGCTGATGGCTGTGCCAAGGGCGACCTGAAGTGGATGCCGCCCTCCATTGAGTACCGCTGGCAGATTGTGGCGAATGATTGCCGCAAAAGTCGCCGGGCCTCGGAAGTGGCGGCTTCGCTGTTCGTAACGCACCCTGTCGCATGATCGACCACGGTCACGGACAGCGCCCGTGATCGATGCGGTCTCCCTTCCAATTTGCCAACCCAACGCGGATGCGGCGCTGTTTGACATCAACCCAAACTGAATCGAACCTGCATAACCAAGCGAGTGGAAAGAATTGACCGTGTCTGCGAACTTCGAGGTCGACCTACATCTTCACACTACGTTTTCTGACGGTACATTGACGCCGACTCGACTCGTCGACCTGTGCGCGTCACGGGGTCTCAAGAACATTGCAATTAGCGACCACGACTCCACCGAAGGATTGTCCGAGGCGTTGAAGGCAGCGGAGGCGCACCCTGAGTTGACGATCATCCCAGCCATCGAGCTCAGCACGGACATCCCGGGCTCGGAGATCCACATGCTCGGATATTTCATCGATCGCGAGGACCCCGAATTGCAAGCCACCTTGTCTCGGTTCCGAGACGGGCGGTTCAACCGGGGAAGGTTGATGGTGGAGAAACTGAGTGAGGTTGGGGTCGAAATCTCGTGGGAACGCGTGCAGAAGTTGTCAGACGGCGGCTCGATCGGGAGACCTCACGTCGCTCAAGCGATGGTGGAGGCCGGGTACGTCAAATTCCCGAAGGAAGCGTTCGATCGCTATCTTGGCCGAGATGGCATTGCGTACGTCGAAAGGCCCAAATTAACGCCGGAAGGCGCCGTCGCGATGCTCGTCCAAAACGGCGCACTGCCAGTGATGGCCCATCCGACATATTCGGAAGTTAAATCATCCCGCGGCGGGGTCGTCGACCTTCGCGACACGCTCTCGGCTCTCAAAGGCGAAGGTTTGGTCGGCATGGAGGTGTTCTACGGCGACTACACCGAAGATCAAGTAATCTACCTGAAAGGTCTGGCCGATGACCTCGATCTCATTCCATGCGGTGGCAGCGATTATCACGCCTCCGGAAACCCCGGTGAACCAGAACCGGGGACAGTGGGTCCTCCGATTTCCACGATCGAGAGGCTGACAGCGTTCGAGAGGCTGACAGCGTTGAAGCAAGAGACAGCGGGGCGACCGGATTGACTCTCTCAGCTCCGATCGACGGCCATCGACAGCGCTCTGCACGGGCTGGACTACAGGACAACCAACATGCGAAGAGATTTCGCGGCCAAGCGACTTCCTCGGGCTGATCGGCGGCGCACGTGATCGAGCCGATTCTGCTGATCGCGGGTTCATTCCTGCTGGGGGCCCTGCCGTTGGCCTATCTCGCTACCCGACACATTACTGGCCTGGACATACGCGAGCACGGGTCCGGAAATGCCGGCGCTACCAACGTCATCGAACACGTCGGGTTGCGGACCGGGATTATCATTGGCACGTTCGACTTCTTCGCCAAAGGCACTTTGCCGGTCGTCATAGCGAAGCTGCTGGACCTGTCGTTGGGCATCCAAGTTGCCGCTGGCCTCGTCGCCGTGCTCGGCCACAACTGGTCTCCGTTCATGAGATTCACCGGAGGACGAGGCGTAGCCACCGCGATGGGCGTATGCATCGGATTCGGGTTGTGGCAAGAAGCCTTGGTTTTGGGCCTCGTCATCGGCGTGATCGGTAGGCTGATCTTCCGAGACACTGGTTTCTGGACCCTGATTGCGATGATCACGTTGCCCGTTTTGACCGCGGTGTTCGATCGGCCCTCGGAAGTAATCGCGATGGCGATCGCCATCGTGATCATCCTTGTTGCCAAGCGGCTCATCGCGAACGGGGAGGCGCCGGCGACAAGCCATCCATTGCTGCAAGTCTTGACGTATCGTTTACTGTGGGACCGCGACGTTTCGCATCGCACGAGCTGGACCCGTCGAGCGCCGAACGGGTGAATGAGGTAGAGTGGTTTTTCGTTTGAGAACCACCGGACGATGATTAGACTAATCACGGTCCGTCTTACAGGCACGCGTTCTCCCGACGGATGCACGAGGCAGGCACGGAATGAGCAACGCTGATTATTGCGTTCGGCACCCCACCACGGAGACGAATCTGTCTTGCGGACGATGCGGAGAGGCGATCTGCCCGCGATGCCTGGTCCACGCGCCGGTCGGCGTTCGGTGTCCCGATTGCGCCCAAGTTCGGCCGGTGCCCACGTACGACGTAACTGGCGCGTATCTGGCCCGCGCGATCGCGGTCGGGGCCGGGCTCGCGATCGTCGGCGGGGCGATCGTTGTCTTCTTGACGTATCTATTCTTAAACGCGATCGTCTACATGGCATTGATCGTGGCACTGGGTTACCTCGTGGGTGAAGCAATCAGTTTTGCGACAAATCGGAAGCGCGGTCGCAAACTCAAGATCGTCGCGGGCGGATCGATGTTTGTCGCGATTACCCTCGCGACTTTGTTCACCGGGGTCACTTTCTCCACCATGCCGTTGCTTGCTTCTGGCGTTGGCTTCTACATGGCCGTCACACGGTTCTGACCGGTCCGCCGCCGATCACGATATTCGTCGGCATTTCCGATAATCCTGCCCTGAAAACGAACTGTCATTCTTGAATTGACATGCCGATTTAGGCGACGTACGTGTGTAGACGTCACTTGATATCGCATCATTTCGTTTCGTGCCAACCAGGTGTCATTTCGAGCTATTCCCTACAATGCACTTCCTTCCGATTATCGTTTGAAATGAGTATTTGACGAGGCGGTTTAGTGCATCAGGAGTGTATACTCAGCCATCTCCCGCATTGTTGAAAGCGTGTTTGGCGCATTGACACTGTGCGTCGCTGCTTGTAATATCCCCTTTGGGATGGTCAACCCCTTGAGGGGAACGAATGGATGCAACGGATGCCCGTATGATATCCATCCTTCAAATGGATGGGAAAACCTCGAATGCCGGAATCGCCAGGGGGCGGCGGTGATCGAAGGCACGGTGCGAAGACGCCTCAAACGTTTGATGGACGAAGGGTTCATCAAAATCGTGGCCCTCGTTGACCCAAGACCGATGGGCTACAAATCCGAAGCTTTGATTGGAATCCAAGCGGAGCCACAAATGATCGACGAGGTCGCCGAAGCGATCGCCGAATTGAACGAGGTTTCGTGGCTTGTCGTCACCACGGGTGGGTACGACATCTTCGCCTGGGTCGCGGTCGCTTCATCTGAAGAGCTGGGTTCGTTTCTAAGCAGAAAATCGGCCCTATTGCCGGCGTGAGCCGGAGCGAAGCCTTCATGAACTTGGCGATCAAAAAGACCATCCGCGACATTTCGGCGTTCTAGCCGCACGGGTCGAATTCGCAGGTTCCGCCATCCCAAGTTTCGCGCCTGAACCAGCGCGGCCTATTTCCAGCGGTCCCGTTGCGCGACGCCTGCCATCCCCTCTATCATGTAGCCACTCTTGTGGACCGCGAATCCGTGTGTGTCACGGTCGACAGCATCGGAGGACTCACGGCTTTGTTGAAGACCATCAACTGCGGAGATTTGGGACCGGAGCACGTCGGCGAAAAAGTCACGCTCGCCGGGTGGGTGCATAGGCGACGAAACCACGGCGCCCTGATCTTCATCGATTTGCGAGACCGCCAAGGCGTAGCCCAGGTTGTGTTCAACCCGGAAACCGCCCCTGAGGCCCACGAGACCGCAGGCTCGTTCCGGGGTGAATGGGTCGTCCAGATTCAAGGCGAAGTCGCGCCACGACCCGAGGGCACCGAAAACCCGAACATTCCGACCGGCGCCATAGAGGTCGTAGCCACCGGCGCAACCGTGCTGAACGAGTCTCTCACTCCTCCGTTCTATGTCAACGAGGAGTCCGAAGTCGACGAGCTCGTCCGATTGCAGTATCGGTACATTGATCTCAGGCGCGCCAGCATGCGGGACACTCTGATCTTGCGACACCGCGTCGTGAAGTTCATCCGCGACTTTCTCGACAAGCGGGACTTTCTTGAAGTCGAGACGCCGATACTCATAAAGAGCACGCCCGAGGGTGCACGTGACTACCTGGTTCCGAGCAGGTTGTATCCGGGGCAGTTCTACGCCCTGCCCCAGTCGCCTCAGCAGCTAAAACAGCTTCTGATGGTGTCCGGCGTCGAAAAATACTTTCAGATCGCGCGTTGTTTCCGGGACGAAGATCCCAGAGGCGACCGACAACCCGAGCACACTCAGCTTGACCTCGAAATGAGCTTCGTCGAAGAGGACGACGTGCTGAATCTGTTCGAAGAGCTTTACACCGAGCTCGTCGAGGAGGTGACGCCGCAAAAACGTCTCGCGAAGCCGTTCACCCGTTTGACGTACGAAGAGTCGATGAAACGTTTCGCCACAGACAAACCCGACCTAAGGTTCGGCATGGAGATGGCCGACCTCAGCGACCTGGCCCCGCAGACGGAGTTCCGGGTGTTCCAGGGCGCGGTGGACAGCGGAGGCGTCGTCAAAGGATTCTCCGCTCCCGGATGCGCTTCGTATACCCGGCGTCAGGTCGACGAGTTGATCGACTTCGCCAAATCGCGCGGGGCGCTGGGCCTGATAACGATCTCGCTCAACGGCGAACCGGGCCTGGTCAGCGACCTCACGATGGACCAAGTTCGGTCGGCGGCGGCCCGGTTCCTGACGTTGGAGCAGGTCAAAGAGATCGCGACACGGACCGGCGCCAACGTGGGCGACATGATCTTGATCGTGGCAGGGGCCGCCAAGTCCACAAACGTCGCTTTGAGCGCCCTTCGCAACGAGATGGGCGCGCGACTCGAGATGACCGACCCGGACGACCTGTCGCTGGCATTTGTCGTCGACTTCCCGCTGTTCGAGTACAACGACGATGAGGGTAAATGGGACGCGATGCACCATGCGTTCACGTCCCCTAAAGAAGGGTTCGAACAATACCTGGAGACCGATCCGGGCTGTGTAATCGCCACGTGTTACGACCTCGTCGGCAACGGCGTCGAACTGGGCAGCGGCAGCATCAGAATCCACGACAGAGCGCTGCAGGAGCGTGTCTTCAAGGTTCTTGGCTACTCGGCTGAGGAGGTCCAGCAGCGCTTCGGACAGCTGCTGACAGCGTTCGAGTACGGCGCGCCGCCACACGGCGGCATGGCGCCGGGCATCGACAGGCTCCTCATGGTGCTGACCAACCGAGACAACATCCGCGACGTGATCGCGTTCCCCAAGACGCAGAGCGCGGTCGACCCGCTTTTCGGCGCTCCAGGCCCTGTCGAGCAGTCTCAGCTCGACGAATTGCGATTGGCGGTGGTTGGCGTCGGAGACCCAGCAACCGAGGAATCGGCCGGAGCGTAGAGCTCAGGGCAAAACGCAGTTGATGCGGCAGGCTCGCCGTCAGCGAATTCGGTCGGCCTAACGAAACGGGCCGTCTCGGGCTTCGAGGAACATCTGCAGGCCGAATTCCTGGCGGATTTCGTTCAGCGCCTCTTTTTCGGGAACGTCGGGCGCCATTTGTTCGATCATTCGAAGCGTCAAGTGGTGCTCGAACGCGTCGGCGAACCCCATCTTGTCGTATGTTGTTTTGATGCTGCGCTTCATCATCTGGCTGGCGTATGCAGGCGCCGCGGCTATTCGAGCAGCAGCAGCCGTCGCCTCGGCCATCAGCTTCTCCAAGGGCACGACGCGATTCACCATGTTCCATTTTTCGGCCGTCTGTGCGTCGATGGTGTCGCCCGTGTAGTAAAGCCAGTGAAGATGCCTCAGCGGGATCATGTACGGCAGCAGGACCGCTGGCGAGGGCGCCACGTGCCGGATCTCCGGCTCGCCGAACGTGGCGTTCTCCGACGCTATCACGATATCCGCCGTCATTGCGAGAACGTTGCCGGCGGCGAGCGCATGGCCGTTGACAGCGCTTATCGTAGGCTGTCGAAGGTTCCATAGCTTCATGATCGCCCTCGGAGCCTTGTGCGTCGCGTCCCAGTTCGCGGTTGCCGGGCGATTTTCGCCATGGCCCACGGTGGGCGTCAGATCGAACCCAGCTGAGAACGCCCTGCCTGACCCGGTCACGATCAGCACACGGATGTCGTGATCAGTTTCGATTTCGTCCAACGCCGATGTGAATTCGTCAAGCAGCTCAGCGCTGAGCGCGTTCATCTTTTCTGGTCGATCCAGCGTCAGCACTGCGATTTTGTCGCGCTTTTCAAGCTTTATTGTGCGGTATTGCATCTCGCCTCCAGGAGTGCGAATCGAAGGACGCACGTGCAGTTAAGGTTCCGATTTTCGATCAGGCATAATTCCGTTGTCGCGGATTGGGGCGTATGGTATCATTGTGATCGATTTTGCAGGCCCACGAGGTATGCGCTGTTGCCCACATTGAGCGACGAGAACAAAGCACGGCTGATCGAGGCCATCAACAACCAACGCCGACCCACCGTCACTGTCCTCTCATCGTTGTTAGCCGCTCAAGACGAATTGGGATACCTTCCCGACGAAGCCATCAACGAGGTGGCGTCGATGATGGACACCACCATCAACGAAGTCTGGGGAGTCGCGTCCTTCTACACCAACTTCAGATTCACGCCGCCTGGTGAGCACGCGGTCGAGGTTTGTTGGGGGCCGACGTGTCACCTTCAGGGTGCGGCTTGGGTTCTCCAAAGAGTTCTGGGCGAGTTGGGCTTGGAGGGCGAAGGCGAGACCGAATCCGGCGAAATTTCGTTCAAATTCAACACATGCCTGGGCGCATGTTCGCAGGCGCCTGTCATAAGCGTCGATCACCACCTGACCGGGCGGCTGACCCCCGACTCGGCAGCCGAACGAATCCGTCAGATTCAACAACCAGATTGAGTTCGACTATCGGCGCGCGGGTGACACGGTGCACTGACGTGGCAGGCCAATACTAAATCGGCCAGGAATCCAACTACAGGTTACAACCAGGGCATAATCAGCTACTCAGAGGCGGGATGCCGGGTTACGAAGAGATCAAGAAGACTGCCGACGAAAGATGGCAGAGGCTGACGTCCGGCGAACGGCCCTGGATCAGGGTCGGAACGGCTTTGTGCGGACATGCCGCGGGCGTATATCAAGTGATCGACGCCCTCAACGCCGAGCTTCGCAATCGCGACGTTCCAGCGATCATCGACGAGGTCGGATGCCTCGGCTTGTGCTACGCCGAACCCCTGATCGACATCCAGAAACCCGGCGCTTCTCGTCTTTTCTTCAGCAACGTCACTCCCGAAGACGTTCCGGGCATCGTCGAGTCGTATCTGATCAACGACATCGTCCCGACAGAACAAGCATTTGCGTATCTGGGCGAAACCGCGATTGACGGAGTTCCCGATCTGAATGAATCGCCCCGGATGCAGGCCCAGCAGCGAATCGCACTGCGCAACGCGGGCCACACGGCGCCCGGGGACATCTACCAGTACATCGCCCGAGGCGGTTACGCTGCCATCGACAAAGCGATCAGGGAGATGCAGCCAGAGGACGTCATCAAGCAGGTCACAGACTCCGGACTCCGGGGTCGTGGCGGCGCGGCGTTCCCAGCGGGCGTCAAATGGAGCTTCATGGTCAGGGCCCCCGGACCGCCAAAGTACATTCTCGCCAACTGCGAAGAGGGCGACCCGGGCGCATACAACGACAAAGGCATCCTCGAAAGCGACCCGCATACGCTTCTCGAAGGCTTGCTGATTGCCGGATACGCGGCGGGAGCTTCCAACGGCATCGTCTTCATCAGACACGGTCACGACGGCCCCATTGATCGTACCGAGAAGGCGATCGAACAGGCCTACGAGCTCGGATTGATCGGCAACAACATCCTCGGGACTGACTTCAGCTTCGACATCGAGGTCGCTTTAACCGGCGAATCCTACGTGGCGGGCGAGGAGACGGCCCTCATGGAGGCGATCGAGGGACATCGGTCGCAACCGCGATTCCGCCCCCCCTTCCCTGCCGCATTCGGAGTCTGGGGGAAGCCGTCCACCATCAACAACGTCAAGACTCTTTCGTACGCGCCTGAGATTATCATCAAAGGCGCGGAGTGGTTCTCATCGATTGGCGTCAACCGCAGCACCGGCACCGCCATTCTTTGCCTCACCGGCGACATAACGTACCCCGGCCTCTACGAAGTGCCGATGGGCCTGACTTTGGACGAGGTCGTCAATAATCTCGGCGGCGGCGTTCCGAACGGCAAGAATCTCAAACTGCTACAGACCGGCGGGCCGCTGGGCGGCGTGCTCTCGGACGAGAGCATGTCGGTTCACCTCGACTTCGACGAGATGAGAGCGGCGGGAGCGATCCTCGGATCGGGCGGGATAATCGTCGGCAACGAAGACGTCTGCGCCGTCGACCTCACCCGTGTGTTGGTGGCGTTTTGCCAGTTTGAGTCCTGCGGAAAGTGCTTCCCATGCAGACTGGGGATGGAGCACATGCTGGAGATCGTCGAGCGAATCGCCAACTGTGAGAGCCGGCCGGGAGACATGGACCTCCTGCGAAACGTCGGGGCCACGGTCGAGTCCGGGTCGCTGTGCGGCCACGGGCAACTCGGCTTCGGCCCGATCAGGTCGGCTATAACTCACTTCGAAGCGGACTTCACCGCCCATATCGAGGAGCGACGATGTCCCACCGGAAGTTGCCTCGGACCGAAGCTGGTTCCGGTGAACACGAGACCTTACGCCACCGATTTCATACCTGGAGACAACAATGGCAGATGAGATCACGCTGAAGATTGACGGCAAGGAAGTCAAGACTCAGCCGGGCAAGATGATCATCCAAGCCGCAATGGACGCAGGGATGTACATCCCTTACCTCTGCTACTACCCAGGCATGAAACCTTACGGCGCCTGCCGAATGTGTGTCGTCGAAATCGAAGGCGGCCCGCCCGGCATGCCGGCATCCTGCACCACGCCGGCGGCGGACGGGATGGAGGTCACGACCCACTCCCCGAAAGTGGACAACCTCCGAGGCGGGATCATGGATTTGGTGCTTTCAGAGCATCCCCATGGGTGTCTAAATTGCCACCGGATCGACCTTTGCGGACCGTCGGACGTTTGCCTGCGCCACGTCGCCGTCAAAGACCGGTGCGTTACCTGCCCGATGAACGAACGGTGCGAGCTCAAAGACACTGTGCGATATCTCCAAATGGAGATGGACACGCCGCTGACGTACAACAACCGTCACCTGCCCCTGCAGGTCAAAGATCCGCTCTGGGACATGGACATGAACCTTTGCATCGTTTGTGTGCGGTGCGTGAGGGTCTGTAGCGAGATCCGGGGCGACACTGCATTGACGCTCCAGCAAAGGTCCGGGCGAAGCCTGATCGGAACGTCTCAGGGCACATCGTTGCTGGAGTCCGGGTGCGAGTTCTGCGGCGCGTGTATCGATGTCTGCCCAACTGGTGCTCTGACGGAGCGGAACAACAAGTGGGCCAAAGCCACCAAACGGCACACAACGATCTGCCCGCATTGCCCTGTCGGTTGCAAGATGACACTGGAGATCGACGACCGAAATCGTCTGATCAGAGCGATACCGGATCGGCATGCCGCGGCGAATCAAGGGCAGGCCTGCTTCAAAGGCAAGTTCGGCCTGGACTTCGTCAACCGCGAGGACAGGGTCTCGAAGCCCATGATCCGGCGCGACGGCCAGCTCGAGGAGGCTTCGTGGCCCGAGGCGCTCGATCTGATCGCGGAGCGATTGGCGCAATACAAAACCGGCGACTATGCGCTCTTGGCGTCGCCCAGGGGCACGAACGAAGACAGCTACGTCGCCCAGAAGTTCGTCAGAACCGTCATGGGATCCAACAACGTCGACGTCTCCTCCAACACCAGGCCCGAGTTGGTGAGACCGCTGCAGGAGCAGCTCGGGCATCCAGCCGCTACGAACTCGATCTGGGAGCTGGAAAACGCCGCACGGTTCCTCGTCGTGTCGTCCAATATGACCGAAGAGCAAAACGTCGTGGCTGTCCCGATCAAGAAAGCCGTGAATCAAGGATCGGCAAAGTTGATCGTCGTCGATCAGCGCGAGACCGAGCTCGCTCGGCACGCCGCCGTCTGGCTCAAGCCGAAACCCGGGTCCGAAGCAACCTTGATCGGCGGGATCGTCAGGGTGATCCTGGACGAGTCGCTGGACGATCACGATTTCATGTCCGACTCGTGCGAGAATACGAGCGGGTTCCGCAACTCGATCTGGGGCTTCGACTTGATACAGGTTGAACGCGTCACCGGGGTGCCGCAAGCAGAGATTCGGGCTGCGGCAAGAGAGTTCGCCGCAGGGAAGCCTGCCGCCATACTTTACGCCCTGGAAACGCTCCCGCGAGAAAAGCGCGAAGAGTGCGTCCGATCCTTGGTCAACCTCGCCCTGGTCACCGGAAACGTGGGAAGGGAATCTTCCGGGTTGGTTCCGCTTCCGGTGGGCGCCAACGACCAAGGCTCGATGGACGTGGGCTGTGCGCCCGACCTTCTTCCCGGTCACGAGTCGGTCTCTTCGGACGCCGCCAGGTACAACTTGGGGCAGGCGTGGAATATGACGATACCGGCAGAGTCCGGAATTGGGGCGCTGGATCTGGCTTCAGCAATTCGTGCCGGAACGGTGAAGGCCGCTCAGATCATCGGCAACAATCCCGATTTCACGAACGGAGCGCTCGGCGGTCTCGGCGAGGCGATGCGCAAGCTTGAGTTCCTCATCGTCCACGACACTTTCGCGAGCGAGCTCACCGACATCGCGGACGTCGTCCTGCCGTCGATGACATTCGCGCAGAGAAGCGGGACGTATACGAATCTCGAAAGACGCGTCCAGCTTTTGCGCCCGGCGCTCGGACCGAAAGGCGATGAAGACGCCGACTGGCGAATCATCAGTCAAATTGCGACACGCATGGGAGCCGATGGGTTCGAGTTTCAAGAGGAATCTCAAATATTCGACGAAATCAACGGCGCTGTAGCCGTGTATGGTGGAATGTCGTTCGAACGGCTCGCGGGCGGCGGCCTCCAATGGCCTTGCCTGGCAGCGGACATGGTCGACACGCCGTATCTGTACGCCAGCAGTCTGGATTCCAGGAAAGGGACTCTGGTCGACATGACGTTGACCGAAGCCACTGACCATGAAGACGCCGAATACCCGTTGTTGCTGGCCCGTGGCAGGGTGTTGAATCAATCAGAAGTTGATGTGGAAATTGTCGAGAAGGGTCGGATGAACACGGTCAGCCGTCGAGAGACGATACGGCTTCATCCATTCGACGCGTCGATGCTCGGCATTTCCGTGGGTGACCAGGTGGAAGTCGAAACGGCGTACGAAGCCTTTGCGGGCGTCGCCGAAATAACAGGAACGCAACCAGGGATCGTCAATCTGACAACGCTCTTCGGGCCGCTCATCTCCGAGTTGGAGCACAGCGGCGACCCAGACCCGATGCTAAACGCTCCCAAACTCCCGCTGGCTCCAGCTCGAGTCGCAAAGGTCTCCACGACCGACTGATTCGAGGTCCGCGGCAGCGTCACCCACCAACCAACCCTCGACGGGCAGGTTCGGTGCGCCCAGCGTCAATCCAAGATTATGTTGTCCCCGCATGGTCCATCATACGTGAGGGTCGTGTGAGGAATTCGTGACGGAACGCAAAACCCGAGGCATCACCCTTCTATCGTCGCGCCACAACTGGCATCATGAAAAGAACTGCCATTTAGGAGGTACGTTTGACAACCGAACCGAGACGAGCACAGCCGACATTGGCCACCGCGACCGTGCTCAAGCGACAGTAGATTTCCTCCGACCTCTGGCTGATGTGGGCAACCAAGCCCGAGGGCTATACATTCAAAGCAGGCCAGTATTGCACACTTGGCGTCAATGGGATCGAGCGAGCGTATTCGATTGTATCGGCGCCGTTTGAAGAGACGTTGGAACTGTTCATCGAGTCGGTGCCTCCTCCGGACGGCAACCTGACACCTCTGCTCCACCGATTGAAAACCGGTGACCGAGTCACCATCCGTCCTCGAGCAAAGGGCATATTCACCTTCGATCCAAACTACCCGGTGCAAGTTTTTGTCGCGACCGTGACGGGTGTTGTTCCGTACATCAGCATCCCGCGTCAGTACCTCTACGACAATGCACAGGGACACCGTTTCTACTTGCTCTTCGGGGCGAGCTACACCGACGAGCTGGCATACGACGACGAGTTCCGGAGAATCGCAGCCGCTTTCCCGAATCTGGTTACATTCGTCCCAACCGTCTCGAGGCCAAAGGAGAGGCGGAATTCCCACTGGCGGGGGGAGACCGGCCGAGTAAACACGATCGTGGAAAAATACGTTGCCGACTGGAGCTTGGCTCCGGAAGACACCCTCATCTACGCCTGCGGCAACCCCAGCATGATTGAGGACGTGAAGGATCGGATGAATCCGCGCGGATTCGACGTTCTTGAGGAGCGCTTCTGGAAAGACGACTAGTGTCGTCCGCTTGATTTCGAACATCAATGGGTCCGCCAATCGCGGACCCTTTCTCTTTTCGTCGTAATCGCTTGTTCTCGGCCTAGCTCAATGTCCCGGACGTGTCGTCAGAAGCGCGCAACATGATATGATCGAGAACCACCGAGGCCCGACCGTATGACCACTCCAGGCCGCAGACAATATCTCCGCATAAAGAAGCAGCACGAGGATGCCATCCTCTTGTTTCGCATGGGCGATTTCTACGAGACGTTCGATGAAGACGCCCATAAACTGTCCCGTGAGTTGGAGATCGCGCTGACCTCTCGCGAGATGGGACAGGGCAAGCGAATACCGCTGGCCGGCATACCACACCACGCGCTGGACTCCGCCTTGGCCCGCTTGATGAAAAAGGGCCACAAGGTGGCGATATGCGAACAGGTCAGCGATCCGGCCGCCTCCAAGGGCATCGTCGACCGCGAAGTTGTCCGCGTCGTGACCCCAGGGACCGTGGTCGAAGATGCGCTGCTGGAAGTCAAAGCCAACAACTACCTCGTATCGATGGTCGTCGACGGTGACAGCGCCGGAATCGCATACGTCGACATTACGACCAGCGAGTTCGCGACAAGCCAGTTCGATCTAGAGCACCTTCAAGTGGAACTCGCTAGGCTCGACCCCGCCGAACTCCTGGTCGCCGACGACTTCGATCTGTCGGTCGACGAGTCCACATCAACCGTCACAAGGGTCGAATCCGAGGTGTTCGACGCTGAATGGACCAAGGAGACTCTGCTCGAACACTTCGCCGTGGCGTCGCTGGAGGCGTACGGGTGCGACAATCTCCCGCTCGCGATCCGGGCGTCGGGCGCCATTATCGAATACGTACGCAGGACGCAGAAAGGCGCGCTTGGCCTGATAACTTCCCTGCACACCTATTCGACGGCCTCGTACATGGTGCTGGATCCGCAAACCCGGCGTAATCTGGAGCTCTACGAAGGCGGCCGATGGGCGTCGCGAAACGCGTCGCTGTACACCGTGCTGGACAGAACCGAAACGGCGATGGGCGGTCGTTTGCTTCGGAAATGGATCGGGCAACCGCTGCTGATCCTGGCGGAGCTGGAAGAGCGACAGGAAGCCGTTGCCTGGTTCCATCGAAGCTCGTTGCGCAGGGAGCGTGTTCTAGCGCTGCTAGAGCCGGTCGCGGACCTGGAACGCCTGCTCAATCGCGTGCGAAGCGTCTCCGCGTCTCCGCGGGACCTGGTGTCCATGGCGTCGAGTCTGGCGAACGCCCCGTTCCTGAAGGAGCTTCTGAACGAGGACGAAGACGCCCAACAAGTCGCCGTATTGACCGCCGGAATTCGCGACCATGCAGAGACAATCTGCTTGATCGAGGACGCGATCGAATTGGATCCTCCGCTCGCCGTGGGCGACGGCAAGACCATCAGGACCGGATTCTCTCCGGATCTGGACGAGATACGTGAGTCGACGTCGTCGGCTCAGCAATACATCGCCAGGCTCCAGCAACGCGAGCGCGACCGGACGGGGATCAAGTCGCTCAAAGTCGGCTACAACCGGGTCTTCGGTTATTACATTGAGGTCAGCCATTCGAATGTCGGATCCGTGCCGGACGACTACGTACGGCGGCAGACGCTGGTGGGCGGAGAGCGATACATCACGCCCGAGATGAAGGAGTACGAATCGCAGATCCTGAGCGCGCAAGAACGCGTCAGCGAATTGGAGCGCTCGGTTTTCCGGACCGTGTGCCAGCAAGTGGCGGATCAAGCTGTCGCCATACTGTCCACCGCCCAAATGCTGGCTCGGACAGACGTGTTCTGCTCACTGGCCGAGGTTGCGTCACGACAGGGGTACGTGCGCCCCGTTTTGAACGAAGGAGATGCGATAGACCTCAAGCAAGGACGACACCCCGTGGTCGAGCGGATGCTGGACCCGGGCGGCTTCGTCCCGAACGACGCACGGTTGTCGAATTCCGATGCCCAACTCGCTCTGATTACCGGCCCCAACATGGCCGGCAAGTCGACCTACATCCGACAAGTGGCCGTGGCCGTTCTGATGGCGCAGATCGGCAGCTTCGTGCCCGCTGAATCGGCGACCATCGGACTCGTCGACCGGATATTCAGCCGCGTCGGTTTGCAGGACGATCTCGCCGTGGGACAGTCGACGTTCATGGTCGAGATGGTCGAAACCGCGGCGATATTGAATCACGCGACCCACAGATCGTTGATCATTCTAGACGAGATCGGACGAGGGACCAGCACATACGACGGTCTAGCCATCGCGAAGGCCGTCGCCGAGTATATCCACAACCACCCGCGCCTGGGCTGCAAGACCCTGTTCGCGACTCACTATCACGAACTGACCCAGTTGTCGGAAGTGCTGCCCAGAGTAAAGAATTTCAACGTCGCAGTGTCGGAGGACGGCGGGAACATCGTTTTCCTGCGGCGTATCGTTCCAGGCGGCGCGGACAAGAGCTATGGCGTCCACGTGGCGCAACTCGCGGGACTGCCAGGCAGCGTCGTGAACAGGGCGTGGGAGGTGCTCCGAGATCTCGAGGCGGAGATGGAGATCGAACCAACGACAAAACGCCGCCGAAACAGCCACCCTCCGCCGAACCAACTGCCGCTGCTGACGATGAATTCATCGGCCGTCGACAAGCTTCTCGGCCTGGATGTGACGTCTATGACCCCGCTCGAAGCGATTACGAAGCTGTACGAGCTCCAGGAAGAAGCACGCGAAAACGGCTAAGGGCCCGTACGTCGCGCTCGCATTTGACCTGTCGCGCGACATACACAGTGACGAGGTCCGGCTCCAAACGTCAATCTCAGGACGCAAAAGAGGGGCCCTCGTTGGGGCCCCTCTCGGGTTTCAGGCTTGCCTGTGCTTGTGCTTACGCGGCGTTCTCGTCGAAGCCGTCGGTGTCGAGTTCCGCGAATGCGTCCAGCGTGCCCTCGGCAGCGTCTTCGGAGTCGAGCTCCACGAGGATGTCGACGGAGTCTTCATCGTCGTCGTCGGTGTCCAAGTTGGCGAAGAGGTCGGAGACGTCCGTGGAGTCGTCCGAACTGTTGTCGTCGTCATTCGAAAGCGATCCGGCGAACAGTTCCGACGGATCGTCGGAATCGCCAACTTCGTCGTCTTCTGTTTCGATCTCGAACTCTTCGTCGGACTCCAGCTCTGCGGACGCCACGGGCTCGTACGCGACAGCAGCAACAGCCTCTTCTTG
>JASMDM010000028.1 GCA_030752795.1 SAR202 cluster bacterium
TCGTGTCCTGCCTTCGCTCTTCTGCAGCTAGGTTCTTATCTTCTGTGTTCTCGATCACTGCTGCTCCTTCCCTGGGGACATTCTATCCCCCTGTCAGGAGCTCGCTTTACCTAATGTGAGTCTCTGTTAATTTCAGGCCCAAATGTCTCCCACTTTCGCTGACGGTCTACACTGGCTCAGGAACAATATGAGGGAGCGGTAGAGAAGATTCTCCCGGTAATCGAATTGGCCCAATCTCTCGATGAGCTTCAAACACTGGTCCAGGCAAGGAATCTAGCTTGCAATTCCCTACAAGCTATCGGCATTGGCAATGAGGCACAGATACATGCCACAGTAGGCCTAGAAGATCCAGAACGCTTGCACAGCAAGAGTCGACTGATTAAGATGCTCAAGCACAACGCAACGTTGGCCACCCTCAAAGGCGAGTGGAAGATTGCTCAGGAGTTTGTCGCCCGCGTCGTTGCTGAATCACCGAGAGAGGTTGGAGCGCTTGCTAATGGCGCGTTGTTGAACCTCCAAATAGGCAATATTGAAGAGTCTAGTCAGTATATTCGACGAGTCCTAGACTTGGTGCCCGAGGCCCTGATCAGTGTAGGAATTGAACACGCAATCGCGGCGGCGACAATACCCTTATATACGAGATCCACGGGCAAGACAGAGCTGTTGGATGTAGCAGAATCAGCGGCCAAGGAGATTCTAGGTTCACAGGCTGTAATACCAGACGATTTCATGAGAACGCCCAGGATTGGGCTAGCGCTAATCGTGATTCAGCGGGGTGACTCAGAGATTATCAAAGAGCAGTACTCAATTCTGGAGCCCCTGCGCGGTACTCAACAAGGGCCATTCATATGCTACGACCGGCTCCTTGGCCTTCTCGCTCATACCATGGGCAAGTTAGACGAAGCCATGACCCACTTCGAAGACGCAATCACATTCTGTCGCAGAGCAGGCTACCGCCCCGAACTCGCCAGGTCGCTGCACGACTGCGCAGAGATGCTGCTCGACCGCAACGCCGTCGGCGATCACAAACAAACGACGGCCCTGCTTGACGAATCGCTGTCGATCAGCGCCGATCTCGGCATGCGCCCGCTCAACGGACGGGCGACGAACCTCAAGGCGACCGCTGACTCATCCCCTGCTAAGACTCCAGCTTCCCCCGATGGCCTCACCAACCGCGAAGTCGAAGTGCTTCTACTAGTCGCGTCGGGCATGCCGAACCGCCAAATCGGCGAAGAGCTGTTCGTCAGCCTCAACACCGTCGCCCGTCACGTCAGCAACATCTTCGTCAAGACCGGCTCCGCAAACCGCGCCGAAGCGACGGCCTATGCATACGAGCACGGTCTCAACCGTCCGGAAAATCCCGATACCGGTCGATGGGTCTGCCAACAACAAAGGAGGACCACATGGAGCGCTCAAACCCGTACGCCGATCTCGATAAAGCGATCTTGGCCGAGGTCTACTACTCGACCGAAACCCGTGACAACCTGCTCGTGCTGTGCGACGACTACGGGTCTCGCTTCGACGGCACCGACGACGCCCTGCATGCAGCCGAGTTCGTTCGCGGCAAGTTCGAGAGCTACGGCATCGGCAACGCACGTCTCGAGTCCTACGACTATCGTGGCTGGATTCGCGGTCCGGCCACTTTGTCGGTCACACATCCGATCGACCGCGAACTCGCCTGCATCTCTCTGCCCTACTGCCATCCCGGCGAGGTTTCGGGGACCCTAGTGTATGTCGGTGACGGCACGCCCGAGGACTTCGACGCCGCCAAGGACGACATTCCAGGCGCGATAGTCATGGCCCGTACCAGCTCGCCGCCCGGCCATCGCTGGATGCACCGGACCGAGAAGTACGACCGCGCCGCCCTCATGGGTGCGACGGGATTCATCTGGATGCAACAACTCCCTGGAATCGGCCCCGAAACGGGTTCAATCGGCTGGACCCACGACGCGCTGATCCCAGGCATCGGCATCGCCAAGGAGTACGGCGACCTACTCGTGAGGCTCACCGAACGAGGCGACGGCGTCTGGCTCACCATCAAGACCACCGACGAATCGCGCCCGATGCGTGCGCACAACATCACCTGCTCGGTCGGCGGATCGAAGCATCCGGATCAGACCATCATCCTGGGAAGCCACATCGACGGCCACGACATCGCACAGGGCGCAATGGATCCGATTTCCGGCACCGTCGCGGTCATGGAAGCCGCACGCGTATTGGCCAAGATCGCCGACCGACTGGACTGCACCGTGCGGTTCGTGATCTACAGCAACGAAGAGGTGGGCCTATTCGGCTCCATCACTGACACCGAGCTTCACGCCGACGAGATGCCGCAAGCTCGCTTCATGTTGAACCTCGACGCCGCCGGGCGGCCGGGCCGAAAGGGCGCGATCCTGGCTCGCTGGCCGGAGCTCGCCGACTTCTTCCGGCATGCTGGCGAGGAGATGGGCGGAGACTTCCCCGTCGGCCAGGGGCTGAGCGGGTTCTCCGACCACTTCTCGTACTTGCTGCGCGGCGTGCCGACCGGGGGGCTCGGCGACACCGAAGGCCCGCCCCCGTCCGGACGAGGTTACGGCCACACGTTCTGGGACACCGCCGAAAAACCGCAATTAGCCGACATGCGAGACGCCACCGCGGTCGCTTGCCGTCTCGCCCTTCGCATAGCCAACACAAATTCGTGGCCGGCCCAGAATCGCGACCAGTCCGCCATCCGAGAACTGCTGGACAACGAGCCCGGCCTCGAGCAGTACCGCCTCACCGAAAGCCTCGTCGAGAAGCACGGCGAGTCCATCCTAAGGTGGTGGCAACCGGAAGGCTAAGAATCGAAAGTTGCCCTAACATACGCCGTTTCGTCTTGACTTTTCGACGCCGGGGAATGCTGTTCTCAGGGGCTCGATTATCGGTCCGCAAATCGCGGTCAGATTGCTTGATTTGAACCTGGATTCGACCCTGTTGTTCTGGTATGCTACCGGCGCGACGGCGGTGGGGCAACCGAACGGCGTGACACACGGAGAGCGGAGACGGATATGGCGGATCAAGGTCAGGTGATCTCAATCAGCATGAGCGCCACGGGCGGCATTCCGAAGTACGTTCAGGACTCGATTGCAGTCGGCGCGCAGGGGGTCGAGGGCGACCACCATTCCGGGCCGATCAACAAGCACAAAAAGTCCGGCGACCCTGAACCCAACCACCGTCAAGTCACGGTCGTCTCGAACGAGGTGGTCCAAGATCTGAACACCCAGCTCGGCATCGAGATCAAGCCTGGGGACCTCGCCGAAAACGTGCTGGTCAGCGGTCTGGGCGATCTGACACAGTTCGAAGCCGGGGATCGCCTACAACTCGGCGATGAAGTGGTCCTAGAAGTCACCGGACACAACCGCCCGTGCGACCTCATCCGCAAGTACCACGCCGACCTCACGGAAGAGATCGCCGGCAAGCGCGGCCTGGCAACCGTCGTCATCAACACCGGCACAGTCCGCACCGGGGACGCCTGCGTAACCGTCAAAGGCAAAGACTAGGCGCCGTAGCACCCATTTGGCCGGTCCTGACGCCCCTCCCACACACGTTCGCCTTGAGTCCCGACGCATCGGAATCCCGGCCTTGTCGGGACCTGTCGAAGGGCCTCACCGAATCACCTCTCGCCTGTCCGTTCGCCATGAGTCCCGACGCATAGGGATCCTAGCCATACCGGGACCCGTCGAAGGGCCTCCCTCGCCCAATCCGCCCTACAACGGCGCCAACCCCGGGAACGTCCACGTCGACTGATCCGACTCCAAGTCGTCGCACCGCTCAAACGAGACATCGCGCCGAAGGTGACTCGGACCGCCGGTCGGAATGCCCTCGCCCAACGCGATCGCCAGGCAGAGTTCACGCCCGTCGCCCTCCGTCAGACGAATCGCGCCATCGGCGCCGTGCGCGAAGCGTTGAAGCGGATTCTCGGAGCAGCGAGCCAGATACACTACAGACCCTGGGTCGGATGAGCTCGCCTCTACACACATGTCGTACTCGTCCATCCGCATTTGGCCCGATCCGGCGTCCCATGTGAACGTCTCGTCGGCCAAGTCGTCGATCTTGCACGTGTGTGCCTGAAAATTGGCGTCGATCTGCACTCCGGAACCGGCTCCGGGTATGTCGAGGCAGTACCCCTCGGGCTCGTCGAGCGGGTCAACGAGCCGGACCAAGCTAGGCGTCGTTGGCGGCGCGATAATCGGCGCCAGTGCCGCGGTCGGTTCCGAGTCGTCAGGCCCTGAGCAGCCAACCGCGAGGACCGCGAGTGCCAGCAACGCGACCCAAATGACGGTCCGCCGCGATTTCCTTGCCAGACTCTTCATGCTCGCTTCTCCTGTACAGGTTGACTAGACGCCCTCGCTCAATCTGCGCTGACGGCTGATGGCTGACTGCTGACAGCTAAGCAACTCAGCCAAAAGTCTATGGAGCGTAACCCTTCGCGTCAACCTTGGTCACGTCTCCGAGTCCCCCAACAACCACAATCGGCCGGATGCTCTATAATCACGCCAACCACACCGGAGGCAACGCACATGGCTTTCACGAGAATTCATCACGTCGGAATGGTAAACGCGGATTTCGAGGAAGCCAGACACGTGCTTGTCGACGGCTTCGGCCTTTCGGTCGACGAGCATCGCTCGCCATGGCCCGATGGCCGGCCCGGCGACTACGACGGCGTCACCACCGTCGAGTTCCCGATCGGCGAGATGTACTACGAGATCGCCAAGCCGGGCGACTCCGATTCCGGCGCCGCGCAATTCCTGTCGTCGACGAATGGTCGTGGCGGCATCTACTTCATCTCGATTGCCTCGAGCGACATCGCAAATGACGTCCAACGCCTGACCCAGAACGGCGTCCGCGTCGACGGCGATTGGGACGGCGAAGGACCGGTGTTTCTCGATCCTGCAACCTGCCTGGGATTGAAGTTCCAGATCACCCCCGAGGACCATTACTACGCTCACCCGTACCTTCGCGGCAACGGCAACGTGACCGGCATGGCGCACATCGGCATCGCGGCCAGGAGCGCCGATGAGATCAGGCATCTGTGGGGCGACGTCTTCGGTCTGCCGGAAGACCCGTCCACCGAACGCGGCCAATCGCGAACCGGCGAAGGCTCAAACAGGCCTGCCGGCGACCCAGTCCACCTAATCGAGTTCCCACTCGGCGGCACGGTCATCGAGATCAGCGTTCCACTGAGCGACGACAGCGGGACGGCCCGACTCGTCGCTCAGCGAGCTCCGTTGGGAGCGGTCTACCATCACACGTGTCCACACACTCCGGACGTTCATCGATTCATGGATCAAGCCGAAGCCGCGGGCCTCCAACAGATCGGCCAGATTCCGCCCAGAGGCGAGCGAGATATGGTCGTCGGCTGGCTCCACCCCAGATCCTGCCTGGGAATGCTAATCGAAGTCTGGAACCGCCGTCCAGGCGAGGGCCACTATCACCCGCCTGTCGAGGTCGATTGAGAATCCGTTCGGCCTGAGCCTGTCGAAGGCCCTCACCGCGACAACGTTCGAAATTCGTCAGGGACCGTCGACGGCTCAAGAGGTCCGACGCCGGCCAACGCCCGCCCGCAGCCTTGAGCACGCGAAGCGCGTTCAGCGTGATCATCTCGTTCGGGCCGCCCCTGCCCCAGTCGACGACTTCTTCGGGAAGCGAGCCTTTTGAACCGGGCATCCTCCTTTAGTAGCCCCTGGGCCGCCATCGGCCGTCGGGCATCCGTTTGCCCTCGACCAAGTCCAACGCCTCGGCCAACCGCGAGTCGTCGAGCGCTCCGAGCGGCGCAAGAACGGTCAACGCATGCAGGATGTCGTAGTGCCAATACAGCAGATAATGCAGGTCCAGCCATCGCGGGTTGATGACCTCGCCGATGCGCTCCGACCGCATGAGGCCATGAGAAACGAAGAACTCCGCGGCCCGATCGATCGCATCCGACACCGACTCATCGCCGGTCGCAGCGCGGTACGCGATCAGACCACGCAACGGCGTGATGCTCTCGTAGAACGAAGAATGCCGGGCGTCCCGGTTACGCTTGCAGTTCCAGCCGCCGTCCGGTCACTGGTAATCTAGCAGCAGCTCTGCCAGGTGCGCGACTCGCGGATCGGACCCCATGCCGCAGTGACAGCACGCCGTGAGAGCGTTGCCCTCTTGCGATGCGTGTCGGCGTGCCAACCCGTTGATGACGACGGTGTCGTTCCGGTGCCTGTCGCCGTTTAGCCAAGCCCACACCGTTTCCGCCGCCGCGTGCACCCGCGAGTCGTCTGCCGGTACGTTGAGATCAACGAGCGACATCAATCGCCAGTGCGCGCCGCCCCACTTGGAGTAGGCCAAAACCCCGAATCCACCGTCAGCTTGCTGCCCCGTCAGCAACGCCGTGACTTTAGGACCGGAGGCGATCTGCCGTTCGACGAACTTGGCGTGGCCCGATTCTCGTTGCTCATCGAGAAGATCGACCAACACCGCGTGACGAATGGCCGGCTCATCCGATTCCAGGAGCCATTTGAGCGCAAATTCGTCTTGCTCAGCGAGTCGATTCGTCATGTCGTCCTCGACCGTCTACGGCAGACCCGCGCCTGGCACATCGACACGAACCATCGTAATCCGTCCGTTGCCGCGACCTCTGATCCGATCGGGATTGGCCGCGTGCGCCTCCAACATGAGCAGCGTCCGCCTGTCCGGCCCGCCCAGCATGCACGCGAATCCGCCGCGCTCCGCCAGGTCGATTCGCTGCTTGACCTCGCCGCCCTCGGCTACGCGGACAAACGCGCCTGGGTTCCCAGGCGCGGCAACCCAGATACAGTTCTCCGCATCCAGGCAAATGCCATCGGGCGGCACATCAAGCTCCGCCCAAACGCGCCGCCCCGACAACGAGCCGTCGCTCTCGATGTCGAACGCCGTCAGCCGCCGGCCCCTCGTCTCGGCCACGATCATCGTTCGGCCGTCGGGCGTGATCACGGTCCCGTTTGGGAACATCAGGTCGTCGGCAACCGATCGAGCCTCCTCACCCGGTGTGACCATCACCAAGTTCGTCGACTTCGCCTCTTCGCCTGTAAATATGTCCGACCCGAAATTGCCGACGTAAGCCCGGCCCTGCGAATCCACGACCATGTCGTTGCAATGGAACGGCGCCAGTGAGCTCATGTCGCCAGCCTCGACCAGACCGTCCGCGTCGAGGCGCATCAGCCGCCGGTCGGTCATCGACACGACCAGCATCCGCCCGTCAGGCAGCCAACCCAGCCCTGATGGCTGATTCGGAACCTCCACGATCGTCTCACGGTTGCCTTCCATGTCGACGGCAACGACCTCGTGGGCGTGCATGTCCGAGAACCAGAGCCGGCCATCGTGCCAGCGCGGTCCTTCGGGAAACATCAGGTCATCGAGCAGGACTTCGGGCTTCAGTTCTGACATTGTGCCCTCCAGTGGAAATCGACGTCGGATTTGATTCACGTCGGATCGCGCCCATTCTAGCGCATCCAACGGAGCGAACCGCCGGTTGATTGACGGTGCGCACGGTCGACACTACACTGCCTTCAACGCGGGGACACGGCTGGCAAGGCCAGCGTGTTAAGGAGAAGATCGCATGGCGGTGGGTACACGGCTGGCCGAGGCTGCGAAGCGCGCACGGGAAATCTTCCGGCAACGGCCAGCAGCCCGGCGCGTGAACGCTATCACATCGGCACAGTTGTCTGGCGACGGTGCGGCGACCGTAGTGCGGATGCGCGGACACAACGTGGTCGTGGACGGACCGCCGTCCACGGGCGGCGATGACGTCGACCCCACGCCAGGCGACCTCATATGCGGCGCCCTCGGCGCATGCCTGACCATGAACTACGCCAAGCACGCCCCAACCTTCGGCGTCGAGCTCACCGAGATCACCGTCAATGTCGAGTCCGACGTAGACCTTGGCTCATCGGCCGGTCTCGACGTGGACACGCCTCCTGGATTCAGCGCCTTGAGGTTCGAGGCGATGCTGACAACGGATTCGCCGGAAGATCGGGTGCGTGAGCTGGTCGAGTTCGCTGAAGCCCACAGCCCGTCGCTCGACGACTTGACGCGTGGCCTGTCGGTCGAAGGCGGCCTGACCATCAACCGTCTAGGTTGACTCTACGCGATCTGGATCTCCGTGAGCCCGATCGAAAGTGTGGCGCCGAGTTCCGACATTTGTTGACGCTGTTCAACCCCGGAGATACACTCGCAGCCATCGATTTTCGATCCTGAGTCGGAGACCTGAAATGCAGCCTGACATGCACCGCCGAGTCCAGCGGTACGGCTGGGACCGCGGCGTCAAAACCTATGCCGAATACTGAGAACCCGTGCTCACGCGCTGTGCGCAACAGACCGTGTCAATGGCGGATCCTCAGGTCGGCGGACACGTCCTCGATGTCGCATGCGGCGGCGGAGCGGCGACCGAAATCTTGGCGGAGCGGGTTGGTACGACCGGCAAAGTGCTGGGCGTCGACCTGGCCGAAAAGATGACGCTGCACGCGTCGGAGCGGCTCACCAACCAGGGCGTGACCAACGCAACGTTTGCCCTAATGGACATGGAGCGCCTGGACCTGCCCGATGACTCGCAAGACACGGTCACGTGCGTCCTCGGGTTGATGTACGCAGCCGGCACATTGGCCGCTGTCAAAGCAATGGGCCGTGTCGTCAAGTCCGGAGGCCGGTGCGCGATCGCGGTCTGGGGGCGGCGCGACCAATGCGGGTGGAGCGAGGTTTTTCCGATCATCGATCGGCGGGTCACGACCGAGGTGTGCCCCATGTTCTTCGCTATGAGCGTCGATCAAGCGTTGGTCTTTGCCTTTGATATGGCCGGTTTCAAGGATATCCGAGAAGAGAGATTATCCGAGGTGCTGCGGTTTCCGGATGCTGAATCCGTGTGCATGGCGATGTTCGCGGGCGGACCTGCCGCGCTCGCCTACAGTCGATTCGACGACGATACGCGCGACGAGGTGCACTCCGAACTGCTGGCCTGTGTGGAGCCATATCGGGTTGGCGACTCCTACGACATCCCCGGCGAATTTGTGTTGGTCGTCGGAACAAAGCCATGAGACTAAGTTAGAATTGCGTTGCGTTGGGATTGATGAAGTGAGGCGATCGGGGGTGGTCACGTGAACTTAGGAACCAGTCTGAGCGAAGGAACTGAACGCGCACAAAGGGTTTTCGCGAGACGCCCAAAAGCGGGGTTGGTCACTGCCCGGGCCACCGCCGAACTCACGAGCGAACGGGCTCGCGCCACAGTGCAGATGGGCTCGCATCAGCTAGAGGCCGACTCCCCGCCTCCGCTCGGTGGAGACGGCATCGGACCCACGCCGGGAGATTTGATTCGGGGCGCTCTCGCCGCGTGCCTCGCAATGAACTACGCCATGCATGCCCCCCGCTTCGGCGTCAACCTGACCGGAATCGACGTCGCTGTCGATACCGATATCGACCTCGGGCGAATGGCCGGACTTGAGCGCGATCAACCCGTTGGTTTCGGCGCGGTGCGGTTCGAGACGACGTTCACATCCGCTTCTCCGGAGGACAAGGTTCGCGAGCTCGCCGAATACGCGGAGAGACTCAGCCCGACGCTGGACGATCTCGCCAGAGGTCTGTCGACAAAAGGGACGCTCACGATACGACAACCGGATTGACCGGCTGAGTTTGATTGAATAATCTGAATCGGGCAGTGCACCGCACTGGCCGATTCTGCGTAGAACACAATCCGTCACGAGTGAGGATAGGAATTGACCATCATTACGTCGCGCCCGACCGGCCTGACGCCGGAACGAATCAACGAATTGAGCCGCAACTTTTGGAACTCCGCCGTTCTGCGAGCTGGCATCAAGCTCGGAGTGTTTCCTTTGCTGGAAGAACGGTCGCACACGCCCGACAACTTGGCAGCCAAAATCGGCGCGAATCCTCGATTCGTCCAGGCTTTTCTCGAGGCCTGCGTCGAACTTGAACTCGCGCAGAACGACGGCGATAGCTTTTGTAACTCGCCCCTCAGTTCTAGCTTTTTGCTGCCCGGCAAGCACGAATATGTCGGAGATCTAGTCCTTCACATCACGAACTATTGGCACACGTGGGGCAACCTTGACCGCCTGATCGTCGAGGGCGTGACCGAGCTCCCGTTCGAAAACGGCTTCACGGACGCCGCGACGTATTGGACCGACTACATGAAGGGCCAGCACAATCGGGCCGCCGCGGGGCAAGGCCAGCACCTGGTCAACACGGTCGATCTCACGGGGCGCAGGAAGATGCTGGACCTCGGCGGAGGGGCCGCCAGCTACAGCATCGCGTTGTGCGGAGCGAATCCGAAGCTGAACTCACGCGTCATCGATCAGCGAGAGCCTCTCGAGATCGCCGAACCTCTCGTCGACGATGCCGGCCTTGAAGACCGGATAACGTTGGTCGAGGGCGATTTCTTCGAAATGGATTTGGGCGCGGACAGCGACGTCGTTCTCATCTCTGGGGTCGTGTTGATCGTGTCCGAGCAGGATTGTAGACGAGCGTTCAGGCGTGCTTACGACGCTCTGGCACCTGGCGGGATGATCATCGTGCAGGACTTCATGCGCATCGACCCGAGAGCCGAACGTACGTTTCTAGACGTGATGATGGACATGTACGTCTTGGTGGGGTTCGATCCTGGCGCGGGAGACCGGGATGGCGACGAGTATGCATCTTGGCTGGCCGACGCGGGTTTCACTTCGATCGATCAAACCCCGCTCCCGACTCAACTCGCCGTCATCACCGGTCGGAAACCGGTCGATGCCTGAACTATTGGCATTCTAACGTCGACCCTTTTGACATTCATTCGCCCTGCAACTGGTCAATCGAGCCAGCGTTAGCTGGTTTGGGCGTAAACACCCGGTTACGCGAATCGGTGCGAACCCCGTTTGTCGGACGTGGCGCCTATTTCGAGATTACGCAACTTGCTTCTTCGTCGCAAGAATCTTTCGCAGCTCAAGCAATTTGTTCGGCTCGTCCAGATCCCGCATGTATCCACATTGCAGGCATTTCCTGTACCGACCGTACAGATCTTCGTTGATGTGCATGTCGCCTTGGCAACGCGGGCAGCCCTTCAAGAACAACATTGATTCCTCCCTACCCAAATCACTAATAAGGCATCACCTTCGCCAACTTTGTGGAAACGGGCGCCGGGCTGTTTTGATCTCCGTCAGTCCGGCGCTGCTTTCACGGTGTGAATCTTTTCACATTGGTTATGAGGAACGCATGAAGGTGGATCCATCTGACGTGATAAAAGCGTGACGCCGACCGAGACTCGATAGGGGTTGCTTCAGATCGCTTGATGCGAGATCGTTGGGTCGCGTCTTCGACCAACGGGCGAGCAACCCATGTGCACGCTCGCACCCCTCCGCCGGTCGACACCATCCCGATCGGCACGATGCTGTTTTGACGTCTATTCGCGTTTCGGCGCAGCGTGGGGCCTTGAATCATCGAATCGCCGCGTTTGCGAACCTAACCGCGCTTACAAGTCGCCGGAAGACGCCTCCCGTTATGTTGCCTGGGCATACTTCAGGCGTCCGGCGCGTCTACGAGTTTGATTGACTCCACCACACGCTGAATGTAGAATTCGCACCTGAAGTAATACAGTGCGTGACACCGCACACGAACCCATTTCAGGGCAGCGTGCCGCTTCGAAGCAGACGAGAGGAGCGATCCATGACTATCGCAGGAGCGCCGGCCTTTCCGGTTACCGTGGTTGGAAGCTGGCCGAGGCCGCCGGAGCTTCTAAAGGCGCTGAGAGCGCGGCAGGCCGGCGAATTGACGTTTGAAGAGTTCAACGCCGAAGCGGACAAGGCAGTCTTGGAATGCCTCCGCTACCAGGACGAAGCCGGAGTCGACATCGTCAGCGACGGCGAGCAACGAAGGGACAACTTCTACTCCTTCATCGTCGAGAAGCTCGACGGCGTCCAACTCATGAGCCTCGCCGAGGTGATGAACCACGTCGAAGACAAAGCCGCCTTCGACGAGATTCTCCGAAGCCAGGACGCGCCGGCATTCGCGATCCACAACACGACGGTCGTCGACAAGATACGTCGAAACAAGTACCTGGCTCTGGACGAGCTTGAGTTCCTGAAGAAACACACCGACAAGCCGATCAAAATCGCCCTGCCCGGACCGTATCTGCTCACACGCTCGATGTGGGTCAAAGGCGTTTCGGACGAGGCTTACCCGACGATGCAGGATCTGGCGACGGATATCGTCCCGATCCTGCGCGAAGAGGTCATCGCACTCCGCGATGCAGGCGCCGCGTTCGTCCAACTTGACGAGCCGGTGCTGACGGATGTCATGTTCCGGCCGGAGGTCAAAGAGCGCACGTTCATGTGCGCGACGATGGCCGCCTCATCCGGCGACCCCATGACCGAACTGACCTGGGCGGTCCGGCTCAACAACGCCGTTCTCGCCGACATCGAAGGCATTCACACCGGAATCCACGTCTGCCGCGGCAACTGGAGCCGTCAGGACGAAGCGCTCCTCAGCGGCAGTTACGAGCCACTCGTGATGTACCTGCTGACCATGCGCGTCAACCAGCTCGTACTGGAATACGCGACTCCCCGAGCTGGCGACTTGGCCGCGTTCGGCCGCTATCCCCGCATCCGTGAGATGGGCCTCGGCGTCGTCAATCCCCGATCCGACGATGTCGAGACGGTCGACCAGGTCATCGCCAAAGTCGAAGAGGCGCTGGAGTTGTTCGAGCCCGAACAAATCTACCTGAACCCGGACTGCGGCTTCGGCACGTTTGCTGAGCGACCGATGAACACGACTGAGATCGCCTCCAAAAAACTTAAAGTCATTTCGGAAGCCGCCAAAGAGTTGCGCAGCAAATACGAAGTCGGAGCGAGGTGAGCGGCATGGCCGAAAACGGCGGAAGTGTCGTCAACGGGCTGAACATCGGCGAATTTCGTGAAGCGGTCAAAACTGTCGCGGAACAAGACGGCTCGCGGCACGCACCGAAAAAAGCGCGAGTCCAGTGGATGGGCGGTTTCACGTTCAGCGCTCTCACCCGAAACCACACGTTCGTGATCGATGAGCCCGCGCACTTGACCGGCGAAGACGAAGCGCCCAACTCGATGGAGTACGTTCTCGGCGCGTACGGCGCCTGTCTCGCGACCGGGTTCGTTCTCAACGCATCGTTGCAAGGCGTTTCGATACGTAACTTGGAACTTGCGCTCGACGCCACACAAGACAACGTGTTTACGTTCCTCGGACTCGGGGGCGACGGACACTCGGGCTTCAGCAGCATAAACGCAAAACTCTTCGTGCAAGCCGAAGCCGACGCCGAAACACTTCAGCGCATATGGGAAAAGACAATAGAGACTTCCCCTGTTGGCAATTCGCTCGTGCACAACGTCGTCATCAATCCGGCTCTGGATGTCATACCGTAGGAGTGCCCGGCCAGCATGCGCGGGCGCACGTCGACGATCGAAAGTTTCCACGGTGAGTGGAAACTAATGCGATCTGACCAACAGGAAGCACCCTCACTGCAAGCAGCACAACCTACCCGGCCCACCGAAGAAAAGGCCGCGGCCTGGTTTCTGTATTCAGCCGTTTTCTGGCTGGCGGTTCCGGGTATCGCCGGACTGATCATGGCTGTGTTCCTGTTCGCTCCATACGTTCAGGACTGGCTGCCAATGTGGGCGCGTCCGTACATCCAGTTTGGCCGCCTGAGGCCCGTACACGTCAACCTGGCCCTCATCGGGTGGCTCTCGATGGTCTACGCTAGTTCGATGATATTCATCGTGGCGCGTCTCACTCGCGCTCCGATCTACGCCGAAAAGCTGGCCAGGGCCAACGTCGTTCTCTGGAACGTGGTGGTTGCCGGAGCACTCGTAAGCCTGCTGCTGGGCTTCAACCAGGGCCGCGAGTACGCCGAGCTCGTTTGGCCGCTGGACCTGCTGCTGATCGTTTGTTTCGCGATCCTCGCCGTCAACATCTGGGGCACAGTGTTCCGACGCACCGAGAAGCGGCTGTACATCAGCGTGTGGAGCTTCATGGCGGCAAGCCTGATCTTCCCGTTCATCTACGCCATCGGCAACGTCGTCTGGGACACGTCCGGCGCCCTGACAGGGATGAACGACGCGATCCTCAACTATTTCTACGTCCACAACCTGTTCAACGTCTGGTTCACGACAGGCGCGATGGGACTGGTCTTCTACCTGCTCCCCAAGCTGACCGGCAATCCGATCTGGAGCTACCGGCTGGCCGTCTGGGGATTCGCGAGCGTCTGGACGGGCCAACACCATCTGCTCTACGGTCCCGGACCCGAGTGGCTTGAACTGCTGTCGGTCTCGTTCAGCATCCTCGCCGCGGTGCCGAACACGGCGTTCGCGTACAATTTCTTCAAGACCATGCAAGGGAGTTGGAACAAAGTTGTAACCGATGTTCCGCTTCGTTTCCTGGCGATGGGGTGTCTGTTCTATGTAGCAACCTGCTTCCAGGGAGTGTCGCAATCGTTCCGCGGCTTCAACGCCCAGATCCACTTCAGCAACTGGGTCATCGGCCACAGCCATCTGGCGTTTGTGGCGTCATACAGTTTCTTCGCATTTGCGCTCGTGTATCACTTGTTGCCACGTCTGATGGGACGGCCCCTGTTCGACCGCAGACTCATGGAGTGGCACTTCTGGCTCATCGCGCCCAGTTTGATCGCGTTTATGGTCACACTCTGGGCGGCGGGACTGATCCAAGGCGAAAACTGGCTCACCGGCGGCATCCCGTTCGTTGAGACGGTCAAGGCGATGAAGCCCTACATGTTCCTCCGCCTCGTCACCGGCGCGGCCATGGGCGCGGGCATCGCCGTGTTCGTCTACAACACTCTGTTGAGCCTCAGAACGAAACCGAACCCTGCACCGGTCGCGGAGCAGGTCGCATGAAACAGCCCTCTATCCTGTATCTCATCGTTGGCTCGTTCGCGTTCCTGATCGCGGGATTCGTCGTCACTGTATGGTTGCCCGGGTTCCTGAAAGACCCTCAGCCGACCGAATTCGCGGTCCGGTACAACGACGTTCAACTCGAAGGCCGCGACATCTACATCCGCGAAGGGTGTTGGTACTGCCACACGCAACAGGTGCGGTCCATCGAAGTCGAAGTCGGCACCGTGCGGCTGCGAGGCGACATTGGGCCCGAGTCCGTGCCAGGGGACTACGTCTACCAAAAGCCCGTTCTTTGGGGCACGAACAGGCAGGGACCGGATCTGTCGCACGTAGCGAGCCGTCCGTATGCGACCAAAGAGTGGCACATTATCCATCTCGAGGACCCGAACAACGTCGTTCCGGGCAGCGTCATGCCGTCGTTTGAGCACTTGAACGACCGCGACATGGACGCCCTGAGCGAGTATCTGATGGCGCTGAAATAGCGTTGAGTTGAGATCAGAATGTATCCGGCCACATTCCTAGTTATCGCCGCGGTTGCCTTGATGTTCTCCTTCTGGGTGGGATTTCTGCTGTGGGCGTGGCGCTCGGGGCAATTCGACGATCAACGCAAGCTGCAGCTCCTCCCGCTCGAAGATGACTTGCAGCCAGACTTGGAGCACGAACCGCATGGATGATCACGAACAACAATCGGTTGCAGACGAACTCGACGATGCGCCCAACAACCCGGACGACGATGCAATCGGCGGCGAGATTCGCGTGGCCGGAGGCGGCGCTCCGAAAGTGTTTCGTTGGATCGCCTATCTGGCGCATATTTGGGCTGTGCTGTACTTGGTTGTACATCCTTCTGTTCCCTATCGCGAAATAATGTTCGTTTTCGCCGCGTTGACTGCCGCGTGGTTGGTGTTCTTCGCATTAACCAAACGCCCGCCGGAGTTGTGAAATACTTGACAACATTTAGGCATGCTGGTAGCGTCAATCCGATGTTTACGCGACCGCATAACTGTCTCTGTATCTGTTTGCCGTAAGGGGCACGCAGCGCGATAATCTTGCCGCCCCCCTCATTTGGTCCCAATTTGATGAGGGGGGCGTGCTATTTGCGGGGACGACCGACTTGATGTGATAGCGTACTCAAAAAACGTGAATGCCATCTTTGGTTGATGGCGATAGGGTGGATGCAAGGCTGGCCGGGCGTTAATCAACAGGCGGGCAATGCGTCTTAAGTGAACCAGGGGGAAAACCAATGGTGGACTCGGCTCGAGCTGAGCAAGCAAATGAATACATGAAAGAGAAGATGCTCTTCACGCCGCGGATGTTCCAGATCATCAACACCCAGGCGCCTGAGACGGGCGAAAAGTTCGCGGACTTCTACGAGTCCGTCTGGGCGGACGGCGCTCTGCCGCGCAAGATCAAAGAGCTCATCTTCACTGCGGTTGGCGTTTCTTGGCGATCTCCGGCGTGCCTCATTCACGTTATCCCCGCCGTCGAGGCAGGGGCGACGGACGGTGAGATCTTCGAAGCAGTGGCAGTCGGCATGCTGGCGGGCGGGTTCGTTCCCGGCGGACCGGGCATCCCGTACGCGTTCCAGTACGCGCTGAAGGTACTTGAAGTCGTCGGCAAATACCGCGCCGGCGAAGACTGGGAGTATGTTCTGCCTCCCGACTTCAGGATGTAAGACTTCCAGCGTGCTGGCGTTCAGCGCGCCTGATACAATTGGTGGACGATCTTAGCAGCTGAACAAGCGAACGCCGGAACGATTGTCCGGCGTTCGCGGTGTGGGGGGATGTATTCGTGCCGCTAGCGAAATTCGACATAGAACTAGGCGCCCAGACTCAGATGTTCGTGTCCGAGGACAGATTTAAGGCGCTGATGCCTCAAAGCCTTGGACTGGTCATTCCATTCGAAGACTACCTCACCGCGCTCGACGAATCGCACCCGATATCTTGGGGCCTATCGTATCTATACGCGGAACTCTGGGTGAACCGTCGACTGGGCAGTCAGTTCATAGCTCCTGCCCTGCCTGAATTCTTCACCGAAACCCATCGGCCAACCGAGCTCCGCATACCGTTGACACACGAAAACGTCGCCGTATTGGAAGAGGTTCGCGCCGGCAGCGATCTCGTCTTCACCCTGCACCTCCAAGCGACAATCACGGGCTCTGCGCCAGTGGATCGCGTCCCGGACGACGGCAGAAGGCGAACGCTGCAAACCTGGGGCATACCCAAAGAGGTCATCGGCCCAGTCCGCAGCAGCGACAACGTGGTCATCCGCGTTCCCAAACTGGACTGGGTGGAAGAGATTCTCCCTCAGTGGCGGTCGGCCGATCAAAACGACTCGCCTGACGGAGCGCCCGTGACGCCGGAAGTTCGCACCGTCGGCCAACGACTCGACGCGCACGCTCTGGCGCGAACTCTCAGCAGCGCCACGCCCACCGGCGATGTCGAAGAGATTCTGGAACACGTCCGAGCGCCAATCGTCGGCTTCTAGATACGACGAAGCTCCCATGTCGACTGATGCGCAACCGGACCCGATAGCAGCCGTCCTCGAGTGGGGACTGCGCCAAGCCCATGATCGACTCATCGAGATCGTCTCCGACATGACCGACGAGCAACTTTCGTGGTCGCCTCAACCCGGAGCTCACTCCTTGGGATTCGTCGTCTGGCACATCGCGCGATGCGACGACAACTACCTTCGGGTCCACATCCAAGGTCGCGAGGAGATCTGGCGAGAAGAGCGTTGGTGGGAGCGCTGGAACATGGACCCCGAAAGCACCGGCATGCTGCTGTCCGACGACCAAGCGTCTGACCTCGAACTCCCCTCCAAGGCGGACATCGTCGACTACTGCCGTCGCGTCTGGAACGAAGTCGACGACTTCCTCGGCAATCTCGACGCCTCTGGCATGGCCCAGACCGTGAGCAACGTGCCTCGCACCACCAACATGTCGATCGGCCAGATATACGTCAGCCACATCGTCGGCCACGACAACCGCCACCTCGGCGAAATGGAATACATCAAAGGCCTCATGGGCCTCCGAGGCTCGGTAACCCTCTAAACCCACCCACCAACAGGTTCGCGACTCAGCTCCCAGTCGCCCGACCGACTCGGTCGCCGCCATCCCCGGCGTTCACGTCACCGGTGCTCTGGCCGTTTACGGCCAAGCCCTCTCCCATCCACACTCCACCACCGCATCGCTCGATTTTCGACGCCGATGCTCTGGCCGCTTTGGCGGTAAACAAAATAAATAGTGCCGAACAATCTGTGTCATTCAGAGGCCGCAGCCGAAGAATCTGGTCGCTGAACACGCCTGTTCGCCCGCAGGTCTCCAGAAGTTTCTCCTTCTGCGGAAAGCCCAGCATGGCAAGAAACGTTGAGAACAACGTATTGGGTCAATGACCGTAACGGCTCTAGCGAGTCTCGCGTGTGGGCGGCCCTTCGTCCTTCCGGGCGCGGAAGGATCAGGGCGAACGGATGGGTGCGCGGCTCACCACGGACGGATGCCCAGCATCGCGAGGTGTGTTGAGCACTACTTATTTAGTTGATGACCATTACGGCCAAGCCCTCTCTCACCCACACTCCACCACGCATCGCCCGAAGTTCGACACCGTCGCTCCCGCCGCCATCCGCCGAGCAGTCCCTCCACCCACACTCCCACGTTGACCACACCTCCGGTCGCTCGTATAATCGGCCCATCTCACATATGCCAAGAGGAACACTTCTCGAGGCGGACCCCGGGAGGGACAAATGACCGATCAACCAACATCGCCCCGCGCAGAAACCGTCGTACCGGCTGACTATGGGGCCGAGGCGTTCGTCGAAACCCTGATCGCCAACGACGTCGACTTCATGTTCATCAACTCCGGCACGGACATCTTCCCCATCCAGGAAGCGCTGGCGAAATTCGAAACTCTAGGACGGGCGATTCCCCGAGCCGTCCTGTGCCCCGACGAAGCGACCGCAGTTGCAGCCGCGCACGGCTACTTCATGGTCACGCGCAAACCCCAGGTCGTGTTAGTCCATGTCGACTCCGGAACGATGAACATGGGCGGCGGGCTCCACAACGCCCAGCGAGGCAGGGCAGGCATGATCCTGTGTGCTGGCCGTGCTCCCATGACGTTCGACGGCGAGCTTGAAGGCACGCGCAACATCAGCATCCACTGGATTCAGGAGCAACTGGACCAGGCGAGCCCGATGCGCGGTTTCACGAAGTGGGATTACGAACTGCGCCGCATCGAGAACATCCAACACGTAATGCAACGAGCGTTCCAGATCGCGGCATCCGAACCGCCTGGACCCGTCTATCTGACCCTCCCACGCGAAGTGCTGATGGAGAGCATCGAATCGACCAGGGTGCTGCCGGTCGAGCGACATGGCCCGTTGTCGACCCCACAAGCGGATCCTGACGACCTCGCCAGCGCCGCCGAAGCGCTCGCCAAGGCCGAAAACCCGTTGATAATCACAGGCCAATCCGGGCGCAACCCGTCGAGTGTAGCGGCGATGACGCGGCTGGCGGAGTTGACCGGAGCGCGCGTGGCTTCGGAGGCGAACTACGTCAATTTCCCGACTAACCATCCGCTGTGGGCGAACACCGGCGCAGCCCCTTACGTTCCGGACGCGGACGTCATCCTGACCGTCGACAGCGACGTCCCGTACATCCCCGCGCACGGCAAGCCCAATCCGAATGCCATGATCATCAATATCGACATCGACCCGGTCAAGCCGACCATCCCGTTGTGGGTGTTCCCGAATGACCTCTTGATGCACGCGGACTCTGCCAAAGCCGTGCCCGCGCTCGCCGATGCCATTGACGATCTCCTCACCGACGCCGACCGAGCTCGGGTCGAAGAACGCATCGAGACGATCAAGCAGAATCGAGAATCCCAGGTCAAACAAGCGGACGATCTCGCGAAACAACACGGGACTCAATCGGTAATAACTCCCCAATGGCTGAGCTATTGCCTCGGCCAAGCCATCGACGAGGACACCGTCGTTCTCGACGAATCGGTAACCAACAGCGGACACATCGCCAACTACGTCCCGCGCAGCAATCCAGGCACCTACTATAAGAGCGGCGGCTCGTCGCTTGGATGGGCCCTCGGCGGTGCCATCGGGGCGCGCCTCGCCCAGCCTGACAAGACCGTGGTTGCGACCGTCGGCGACGGCGCGTTCATCTACGGCTGTCCGACATCGTCGCTGTGGGCGGCGGACGTGCACGACGCGCCGTTCCTCACGATCGTGTACAACAACCAGATCCACAACGCGCCGAAAGCGTCGCTGAAGGGCGCGTATCCCGACGGCTACGCGCTGAGATCGGGCAACTTGATGGGAATGGAACTCTCGCCGTCCGTCGAGTTCGCCACGCTCGCCGAGTCGTGCCGCGCATACGGAGAGAAAGTCGAAGATCCGGTGGAACTTCCGGCCGCGCTGGAGCGAGCCCTGGAGCGTGTTCGCAACGGACAAGCGGCTGTCCTCGACGTACGAATCGAGAGGCCATAGCCCTCAAAGGCAATTCGAATCGACCTGAAATCCGAACGCCAGCGATGACATACGGAGGCCGCGACCGATGAGTTCTACGCCGCATCACTCCGGCCGGTCGCCGGATCAACCCGCCGCGTATCCTGCATTTCGTCGGACGTACCCGGCGTTCGATTCAACGCTCACGCTCGACGATCTACGGGCAGCCGAGTTCAGCCGTCTGGACGAGCAAAACCACGTATACCTCGACTACACCGGCGGCGGTCTCTACGCGAACTCGCAACTCCGCGAACACATGGCGCTCTTGGAATCCGGCGTGTACGGCAACCCGCACTCCGGCAACCCGACATCGGAAGCCACAACGGATCTGGTCGATTCAGCCCGTGAGTCAGTCCTCCGATACTTCAACGCCTCGCCTGACGAATACGACGTAGCATTTACGTCGAACGCCACCGGCGCGATCAAGCTCGTGGGCGAAGCGTACCCGTTCGGTCCCGGCTCCCACTACGCGCTCACCTTCGACAACCACAACTCCATCAACGGTGTCCGCGAGTTCGCCAGACGAAAAGGCGCCGAAGTCTCGTACGTCCCGGTTGTCCCACCCGAACTGCGCATCGACGCCGACAAACTCACAGCCCAACTTGATTCGATCGATCCCGCGACGAACAACCTGCTCGCTTACCCTGCACAGTCGAACTTCTCTGGCGTGCAGCACCCGCTTGAAATCATCGAGCAAGCTCAGTCCAAAGGGTGGGACGTCCTACTGGACGCCGCAGCATTCGTCCCGACGAACCGGTTGGACCTGAGCAGATGGCGCCCCGATTTCGTGCCGTTGTCCTTCTACAAGATGTTCGGTCACCCCACCGGTGTCGGATGTCTCCTAACTCGCAAATCCGCGCTCGCGAAGCTTCAGCGGCCGTGGTTCGCGGGCGGCACTATCACCGTGTCCTCGGTCCAAGGTGAACGCTTCCAACTCGCCGACGAGGAAACCGCGTTCGAGGACGGCACCGTCAATTACCTGAACATTCCGGCTGTCGAGATTGGCCTCAATCACATCGAGAGCATCGGGATCGAAACGATCCACAATCGAGTAGGCAGTCTAACCGGATGGCTCATCGACAGCCTCACCGAGCTCCGGCACGCGAACGGCGAACCGCTCGTGCGAATCTACGGCCCGGCCGATACCAACGCGCGCGGCGGCACTGTCACGGTGAACTTCTACGATTCCGATGGCAAGCTGATCGACCACCGAGGCATCGAGAAGCTGGCAGGCGAACACGATATTTCGCTGCGAACCGGCTGCTTCTGCAATCCGGGCGCGGGTGAAGTCGCTCATGGGCTCACCGAAGAGGACATGGCCAAAGCCTTCGCCAGCAACGAACGGATGACGTACGACCAGTTCCTCAACGCGCTGGAGCAGCAGGACGGCAAGAGCGCGGGCGCCGTCCGAATCTCACTCGGCATGGTCACCAACTTCGCAGACGTCCACCGATTCATCCAATTCGCCCGCACGCTTCTCAGTTGAACCCGCTATGCGCCTATTGAATCGCGGGCGCTTGAAATCCGAGAACGACACAACCCGGAGGGCACATCGAATGCAAAGAAAACCGATAACGGCGAACCCGTCTCAGATCATCGTCGAGCAGCTCGCCGCGTCCGGCGTAAAGTACGTGTTCAACAACTCAGGATCGCGCGAGGCGCATTTCTTTGACGCGCTGCACGGGCACGCCGACATTCACGGCATCCTGGCGCTCCACGAAGGCAGCGTCACCGCCATGGCGGGCGGCTACACCCAGGTCAAACTCGATCCCGGGGTTATGGTCGTCCATCTCGGCGCCGGGCTCGCCCAGGCCATGGGCCAGCTCATCAATGTGTGGACCGGCAGCCTGCCCGTGGTGGTGATCACCTTCGCCGGCGACACTGGCAGCTTTGGCGACACCATCGGGCTGGACATTAGTCACAACTTCGGGCCGACCGCGATATCGGCTCCGTTCGTCAAAGCCAATTGGACCGTCGTCGAACCCGAAGGGCTGCCTGCCGCCATCGACCGAGCCCTGCGAGTGGCGATGACGCCACCGGTCGGCCCCGTTCATCTGGCCGTGTACGATCGGCTCCTCGGTGACCAAACCATCAACACCTCGATAATAGAAGGCGGCATTCCCGAGTCGAGAGCCGGCTACCCGTCGGACCAGGACCTGGAGCAGGTTGCGATGGCCCTGCACGAGGCGGACCGTCCGTTGATCTACGTCGGCGACGGTGTGTGGAAGAGCGGCGCGGAGTCGTTGGCGGCTTCGCTAGCCGAGCGTTTCGGCGCGGCCGTCGCCACCGGATTCGGCGATCTCCGGGCCGTGCCGATCAAACACCGCCTCCACGCCGGACGCTTCGACACGGCGGCCGCGGCCCTCAACCCGGATCTGATTCTGTCGATAGGCGCGCGGCACAGCGGCGCGGGCCTGGCGTCGGACTACGGGGCCTTCGAGTCGACAGGCAAGCTCATCGCCATCGGTTCGGACATCGAAAACCTGAAGAACATGCCTGGACTAGATTTGGCGGTCCTGGCTGATGAACGCCGAGCGCTGGAACGACTGACCGAGCTCGTCCAGAGTGAAACCGACCCCGGCCGCTACGACGATCGGCGAACGTGGGCAATCGAGCAGGCAAGCTCGCTACGAGGTTCGCGACGCCATGCCCTGCAAGCGGTCGGCCCGCAACAGGGACGCGTACGGCCTTGGGCGCTGATCAACGGCCTCGACGAAGAGCTCGAACGAGTCGGCGGTGGGCTTGTCACTATCGAACAATTCGCCGTACCGCCCGACACACTGGGCGGTGAATCGGAACCCGGAAACAACGTCTACATCCGTCCCGCGGGAGGGTCCGAAGGCTACGGCATCGGCGGGGCCGTCGGCGCCAAGCTGGCCGCGCCTGACTCGCCGGTGGTTGGCCTCGTGGGCGACGGCTCGATGTTCTACTCGGACTCGGGCTTGTGGACGGCGGCGCATCACGGCGTCCCGGTCCTCTACGTCATCCCCAACAACCAGGCGTACGGCGTCGTCGCCAACGCCTTCAACCAGGCCGAGGCAGGCATGAAGCACTCCGGCGAGTACGCGGGCGTTGCTTTGGACGGCATCGACCCGGTCAAAATAGCCGAGGGCTTCGGCGTGGAAGCCCGCAACGTCGAAGACGAAGCGACCGTCGGTGAAGCGATCGCGCACGGTCTGGAGACGGTCGAACGAGAAGGCCGCCCGTTCCTGCTCAACGTCCGCCTGCCACAAGGCCTTCCCGCGGGCGGTAAACCGGCACGACAGTTCCGAATGCGCTAGGCGCCGAACACCTGCCTGGGTTCAATCAACTCACCGCGCGTGAACCCGCGTGTTTCAAGAATTCAGGGGTTGGTATAGAATATGGACTAGCCACGGTAGATGTGAGTTAAATTGGCCGCTTGCCCTGATCCTAATTGCCCGGCACAATATGAACCCAGCCAGGATCAACAGTATTGTGTTGACTGTGACACGCTAATACCCGGGGTTGCGTCAACGGTTGAACAACCGGATGCGCCAAGCGACCCGTTGAACGCGCCTAACCCGCCCGAACCGTCTCCGTCGCCAACCGCGACGCCTGCACCGCCGGTCGAACAACCATCGCGTGCGTCGCGAACCAACTGTTGGCAGTCAGCCCAAATGGGACGGATTGTTAATAGAGACTTTGAGCTGATATCGCGAGCTCTCTGAGTTGATGATTGTATAATCGTCGTCGTTGTATCGTTCGGACTTGAACCTCCTTGCGTCTCTCCAGGATCTGTTCCTTCCGACCGTTCAAGACGTCGGAAGGGGTCACGTTGCTCGACGCCTTGTGATATCGCCGATTGTTGTAGTAGCTCACGAAGTCGGCGATCGCCGCATCCAGGTTTGCGGGAGCATCGTATGGGATCTGGTTCACATCCCGTTTTATCGATTGGTGATATCGCTCCAGCTTGCCGTTGGTCTGAGGATGATATGGTGAGGCCAGAATGTGACGAATGCCCACCAAGTGCAGATACTCCCTGAACGATCGAGAGACGTAGCCCGG
>JASMDM010000029.1 GCA_030752795.1 SAR202 cluster bacterium
GGTTCTTATCTTCTGTGTTCTCGATCACTGCTGCTCCTTCCCTGGGGACATTCTATCCCCCTGTCAGGAGCTCGCTTTACCTAATGTGAGTCTCTGTTAATTTCAGGTCCGAATCTGTCCCACTTTCGCTGACGGTCTACAATCAAACATTAACCAAACAGGATCCCATCACGATTGATGAACTGTTTCCTAACTTAATGTTCTGGTTCGTCGCTGCATCGGCGGCAAGGGATCAGATGGTCGAAACTCCTCCCAATTCACGCCACCTCAATCGGTGACGCAATCTTCGCCCTGAAATAGTCGCTCACTCCGACGTGACTAGCTATAATGCCCTCAAACAACGAAACAACAAACTCATTGCGGAGGAATCATCAATGCTTCTGCCATCAACCTCAGCCATGGCGCTCAAAGAGTGGGCCGTCGCCGTCCGTGCTCTTGGAAGCGGACAACAAATCTTGATTCTCCGCAAAGGCGGCATCCATCGCGAGGACAAGGATTTCCGCATCGTTCATCCCGAGTTCCTGCTCTACCCTACTTACGAGCATCAGAAGCCGGAACTCCTCAAGCCTTCTCACGATGGCGAAGTCGAGCAGACGTTACAGGGCGCCAAGACCCCGGATAGCGTAACCTTCACGCACTGGTGCCGGGTAACGGACAAATTCGAGGTCCAGGGCGTGTCAGAGCTCGAGTCCATATCCGAGTTCCACATGTGGACCGACGACTACGCTGAGAAGCGATTGTATTGGCGTCCGAAGCAGCCGCTGACGGTTGCGCTCCTCCGCGTCTACCAGCTCCAGCGACCGCAGACCGTGCCGGTGCTGGACGAGTATTCGGGTTGCAAATCGTGGGTCGAACTCGGCCAGGACGTGCCGCTGGGACACACGGCCTCCGCCCTGTCCGACTCCGAGTACGAAGATCGCGCGGACGAGATTCGGGGTGCGTTGGGCGCCGAAACTGCCACAGTTTAAATGAGGCTCGGCCTATCGCCAGGCCCAGAGCCTGTCCCGCGTTTGCCGAAGGGGTGAACGGTGATTTGAACAGGGCGACTTTTCAGGAGAGCGGTAATTGAAATACAGGCAACTTGGGACCACCGACCTCAACGTTTCAGAGGTCGGTTTTGGTGTGTGGACGGTCGCCACGAATTGGTGGGGGAAGCGAACCGAGCAAGAGAACATCAACCTGCTCGTGAAGGCTTACGATCTCGGCGTCAATTTTTACGACACGGCCGACACCTACAGCGACGGCTATGGCGAGGAGATTCTTGCCAAGGCTCTGCGAAAGCAACGGCACGACATCCTGATCGGCACCAAGTTCGGGTACGACATCTACAGTCCGTTCGAGCAGGTCGGCCATCAGGAGCGACCGCAGAAATGGACCACCGACTACGTCCGGTACGCGTGCGAGCAGAGTTTGCGGCGCTTGGAGACCGACTACATCGATCTGTTTCAACTCCACAACCCCAAAATGGACGCGATCGAGCAAGACGAGCTGTTCGATTTGCTCGACGAACTAGTGAAAGAAGGCAAGATACGGCACTACGGTGCGGCGCTTGGGCCGGACATCGGGTGGTTCGAGGAAGGCGAAGCGGTCATGAAACATCGCAACGTGCCCTCGGTGCAGGTTATCTACAGTTTGATTGAGCAGCAACCCGCGAGGCAATTCTTCCCCATCGCTCGAGAAGAGCAGACCGGTCTTCTATCCCGCGTGCCTCACGCGTCGGGACTGTTGGACGGGACGTTCACGAAGGACACCGTGTTTGACTCAACCGACCATCGCAGCTATCGCAAGCAAGACTGGCTGGATCGAGCTCTGGTCAAACTGGAGCGACTAGCCTTCTTGACCGAACACATCGACGCCACGATCGGTCAGATCGCGATAAAGTTCACGCTGTCCGGGGAATGGATTGCCTGTGTGTTGCCGAATATCACAAGTCAAGAGCAACTTCAGGAGTTCGTTGCGGCGCCTGAATCGGAAGAGATACCCGCCGACGACCTGCAATTGGCGTGGGAGCTTTTCGACGACAACTTCGGCTTGCCCGAAGAAGCGGAATCGACGGTAGCCGACTAGCCCGAGTCGTTGTGAGATTCAACCGAATGGGTTGTGCGACAGCTTCTCGCGATGCCGTCTGAGGCGAGACGAGAAGCATCTGGAGTCTTGCTAGCGAAGGTCCACCTCAAGCGACTAGCTTCGGATCCCGCCTCGGAAGGATCTGGTCGCCGAACACAGCTTGTTGCCTGAGCAACTCCAAACGGTTCTTTCTCTCCGGGCCACTCAGCATGGTAAGAAACGTTGAGAACAACGCATTGGATCAATGACCGTAACGGCTCAAGCGAATCTTGCGTATGGGCGACCCTTCGACAGGCTCGGGGCGAACGGACGGGTGCGTGGCTCACCAAGGACGGATGCCCAGCATCGCGAGGAGCGTTAGGCACAACTTATTTAGTGGATGACCATAAGGGCCAGAGCACCAACTGGATGGTGGGCTCGGCCTTCAGGCTGACCCCGCGCAGCCATTTTCGTACCGATGACACAAATTGTTCGGGGGTACTTATCTTGCTCATCGCCATCTCCGTCCAACGTGTCGGGGGCCACCGCGCCGGTCCAGTTTGATCGTTCCCAGATTTGAAGCGTTGTTTGACGCGTTGGTGGATCGTCTTGGCGTGACAGGTTCCGGATCAGGGACGATTTTGGAAGCACCGCTCGGGGTTCGGGCTGGCCAACGCAACCTAGCTTCTGCGGCTACCCCTGGTCTTCGTTCGGTTGCTTGTCCGTGTCGTCATCCGGCGCCTCGGAATCGGCTAGATCGGCGTCGGAGCTGCTTGGCGAATCGAGTGACTCGCTCACCGACGCTTCGGCCATCGACGTTTCCGTATCTGCCTCGCCCTCGTGCACGGCCGCAACGCCTTCGCTGACGAAAGTATCGTCAATCGGCAGCTCGTCTGAGTCGCCAGCCTGCGCATTCGCGGCGCCGACATCGCCGATCTCATCGCTCGGCGAGTCGAGTGACTCGCTCACCGGTGCATCGGGCATCGACGTTTCCGGATCTGGCTCGCCCTCTTGGACAGCCGCAACGTCATCGTCTATAAGAGCATCGTCGACCGGTGACGCAACCGTTTCTTCGTACGCGGCTGGTTCTTCGTCAACACCTTCGAGATTCGACGTGATGTCATCGTCAACGGCGCCGACGTATATCAGCTCTTCCGATTGATCGTCTGCGTCCTCAACCGGCGGGCCGAAGTCTTCGTCAGCGAAATTCGTGATGCCATCGTCGTCTTGATCATCGATCTGGTGGCCGTTGCTCTCTTGGAAATCGGACCGTTGGTCGCGGTCTTGATCGTGCGGGCGATTCGAGCGGCGATGCCGCGCGGCCGCCCTTTGCATCTCGCTTTCGATCAACCGAAAGTCCCGCTGGGACAACAGGTGTAGACGATCCCAGAACGCCAATGGCCAGTCCTGCGGCGCCCACCGTTTTACGTAATCGAGTCTCGGCCCGAGGACCAGCGCGTCGATGTAGTCGTCTTCCTCAAGCACAATGTCCGGATTGAGCTTGATGCGGTAACGGAACGACTCGTTTCGCGTGGTCGGCTCCCAGAGAGGGGTATCGTCTTCGAAGTACGTCGAGGCTACTGTGGCGGTCGCCGGCCAGATGCGCAGGCCCGACACGTAAAAGAGAACCTGATCGTTCGGCTTCATGCGCTCGGCGCGCCTGCGGTACTTCGGGCCCATGCCGAACAGGGTGAAATTCAAGTCTCTCAGAACTTCGAAGTTTCGCGCCGATTCGACGAACATCCAGAAGTTCCGCCCGGTGGCTGGATGTTTCTGCCTTTTGTTGCTCATGCCGTAATCTTAACACGAGAGGCTGGTAAGCCCGAAGTCGCGGTTCGCCCTCGCTTCGGACGCCTCACGTGGCGGGGGCGACCACCTTGATCTCTGCGCGGACTTCTCCGCCATCGATGGTCAGCTCGATGATCGTTGCCGGCACCATGAACGAAGGGTAACCTTGGCCCGGATTGAGGAAGAGAACGCCGTCACGTCTTTCGTTGATCGTTTCATGGAAATGGCCGAAGACCAGGACGTCCACGCCCTCGGGAAAGTCCGGCAGTAGTTCTTCAAGCGGAAACTCCGGGCCGCCCCAGGCGGGATGGGTCGCGCCGATCCGAACGTCCTCCACCTCGATAATCTCGACGTACGGGATCGCCCGACGCAACTCGGTCTGGTCCGAGTTGCCGTGCACGACCACGGCGCGCTTGGTGTTGGCGCGCATGCCGTCCAGAACGTCCGTTGTCGAAAAATCGCCGCAATGGATCGCGATGTCGGCGGCGGCCAGCTCGCTCTTGATCGCGGGATGGACTTCGTCCCATTTCCGGCAGTGAGTGTCGGAGACGACGACGATCTTAGTCGCCAATCAGACCACAGCCTCGGACCGCAACTTAGCGACTGCGTCTTCGTCCAGGCCGAGCACTTCTTGGAGCACTTCGGTCGTGTGCTGGCCCAAAAGCGGCGCGTGCTTCATCTCGACGGGCGAGTCTCCCAGTTGCACCGGGAAGCCAGGCATGTCGAAGCTGCCGCGAACCGGGTGGTTCATCGTCGTGATCATGCCGCGTTCCTTGAGATGCTCGTCGTTGTGAATGTCTTCGGCGTTGAGCACCGCCCCGCACGGGATGCCGCCCTCGCCCAGAATCCGCATCACCTCGTGCTTCGTGTTGAGCATGGTCCATGTTTCGACGAGCTCGTCGACCTCGGCTTTGTGCACTCCGCGCCAGACCGGGTTGCTCCAGTCCTCGTCGTCGACGAGGTCTTCGCGGCCCATACAGAGGAGTATCGCGTCCCACATGTGGGCGCGGATCGGTTGGCAATAGATGTATACGTAGTCGTCGGGGCCGCCTGGGCTGCAGCGATAAATGTCCCCAGGCGCCGTGTTTGGGATCGCGTTGCCGGAACGGCCTGGGTTTACGCCGGTCTCGTAATACTCGCGCATCTTGATGCGGCTGAAATTGACGACGGCGTCCTGCATTGAGATTTCCATGACCTGGCCCTTGCCGGTTTTTTCCCGTTGCCAAAGGGCTGCCATGATTCCGAACGCCGCGTGGATGCCGGTGCCCGTGTCGCCGATCGTCGAACCGGGTTTGGTAGGCGGCCCGCCCTCGAAGCCTGTAAACGCCATCGAGCCGCCGACGGCCTGCGCGATCATGTCGAAGCTTTTGTACTGCGAGTACGGGCCGTAGGCGCCAAACCCTTTGATGGTGGCGAAAACGATTCGCGGGTTGACCTCGCTCAGCACATCATAGCCGAGCCCCAGGCGCTCCAGCGTTCCCGGGCCCATGTTCTCGGCGACCACGTCCGCGTTCTTCACCATTTCAAGGAACAAGGTTTTGCCCCTCGGATTCTTCAAGTCGATGGTGACGCTGCGTTTGTTGGCGTTCAGAAGAATGAAATAATAGCTGTCGGCGTCGGGCAGAGTCGATCGGTTCCGGCGGCCGGGGTCGCCTGAACCGGGTTGCTCAATCTTGATGACGTCCGCGCCTAACCAGGCCATCGATTCGGTGCACGAAGGGCCTGCCTCGAATTGGGTGAGATCCAGTACACGAATGTCGTCCAGCGCGTTGCCCATGACCTTGGCCTCCCACATTCTTTACGCGTCCGCAGAGCCGATCTTCGTAGGGTGCAGGGATTGTAACATACCCACATTAGCCCACTTCCGGGCCGTTTCTCAAGCGCCGACGCGGTTTACGCCGGCTTCCTCCCTTGCCCAAAATCAGTCGTGGTATGTGTTACAATCCCGCTGTTATTTGAACTCCTGAACCGGATTCGCCAGATTGACGGTCGAGCCTGAATGCCTTTTGCGCCGGAGGTACCAAGTGAACGCTGCCTATGAAGCTGGAGCCAGTGGACCTCTGAAGGGCATCCGCGTCCTGGATTGGACCATGTGGCAATTTGGGCCGATGTCTTCCGCCATGATGGGCGACATGGGCGCTGACGTCCTGAAGATCGAGGCGCTTGACGGCGACTCAGGCCGCGGCCTCGCGAGGGCCAGCACCCTTCGGACGGGTCTGCCCGAGGGCCGCAACGTGTACTTCGAGACCAACAACCGCAACAAGCGCGGCCTGGCCGTCAATCTGAAGACCAAAGAAGGTCAGGAAATCGTCCACAAGCTCGTCAAGAACGCCGACGTTTTTGTGCAGAACTTCCGCAAGGGCGTCGCCGAGCGGCTCAACGTGGGCTACGAAACACTCAGCGAGATCAACCCCATGCTCGTCTACGGGTCCGCGTCCGGATACGGTCCCGAGGGACCGGATGCACACCTGCCGTCGTTCGACGGCTGCGGCCAGGCCAGGGCGGGACTGATGATGTCCGCGACACCCGTGGGAGTCAAGGAGCCAACTCGGGTGACGCAGGGCGTATCCGACCAGATGGGCGCCATCATGCTTTGCCAGGGCGTCCTCGCGGCGCTCGTTGCCAGGCACATCCAAGGAATCGGCCAAAAAGTCGACGCATCGCACCTGAGCGCCAACATGTGGCTCCAGGGACTGGGCATCAGCATGACCATGATGAGGGGCGGCGCATTCGAAGCGTACGACCGCGTCAACTCGCGCAACCCGTTGGCCAACCTTTATGAGTGTAACGACGGCCGATGGGTCCAGCTCATGCACCTCCAGCCGGACCGTCAGTGGGAGCCGCTGATGACTGTCATGGGGCTCACTCACCTCCTAGACGATCCGCGCTTCAGCGACATGGACACGAGAATGGAAAACGGAACCGCGCTCGTCGCCGAGATGGACAAGGCCATGGCGACGAAGACCTACGACGAGTGGGACGAGTTGTTCCGCTCCTCCGGTGATTTCATCTACGCGAAAGTGCAGCAAATCACCGAGTTGCAGGACGATCCGCAAGTGATCGCCAACGAGTACATCACCGAATTCGACCACCCGTCGATCGGACCGATGAAGATGTGCAACCACCCGAATCACTACAGCAAGACCCCTGCGAAGATCTGGCGGGAAGCGCCCCAGCTCGGACAACACACCGAAGAGGTATTGATCGACGAGCTCGGGTACACGTGGGACGATATACGCGACCTGCAGAACAAGAACGTGATACTGTAAATCGGAATTCAGCCACTACGCTAGGAGGAGACATTGGCAGAGATAGACGGAGGGCGCCTATTCGGCAAAGCTCTCAAGCGAGAGGGCGTTGAATACATATTCACCCTTAACGGCGGTCACATCTACAACCTATACGAGGGTTGCGACGCCGAAGGCATAAAGATAATCGACTTCAGACACGAGCAGGTCGCCGCCCACGCCGCCGAAGGCTGGGCGAAGGTCACCGGCAAGCCCGGCGTATGCATCGTGACTGCGGGCCCCGGCGTGACGGACGCCGTGACCGGCATCGCCAACGCATTTCAGGCGCCGAGCCCGATGCTCCTGATCGGCGGCAACGCCGCCATTTCAGAACATCTCATGGGCGGTCTTCAAGACTTTGACAGCGCAACATTCCTCAAGCCCGTTACGAAGTTTTCGGAGCAGGTCAAACGCGTCGACCGGATACCTAACTATGTGTCGATCGCGTTCCGGCATGCCATGTCAGGCATTCCGGGACCGGTCTACCTGGAGATCCCGGCCGACATCGTCAACGGCAAGTGCGAAGAGGACGACGTAGTCTATCCCGAAGCCTACCGCACCGAGTCTCGAGCCTACGGCGACCCCGAGTACATCAGCAAGATGGCAGACATCCTGATGGAAACCGAGCGCCCGATGATCCTTGCAGGTTCCGACATTTGGTGGACCCAGGCCTCGGAAGAGCTTCGCGAATTCGTCGAGTTGATCGACTCGCCCGTGTTCCTCAACGCCATGGGCCGGGGATCGCTCCCCTCAGACCACCCGAACCTCGGGAGTCTGGGCAGGCGATACGCGCTGGTCAAAGCCGACACGGTTCTGCTCCTAGGAACGCCCATCGATTTCCGACTGGGTTATGGCGCCGACCGCATGTTCCCGCAGAACCCGCGGCTGATCGAAATCATGCAGGACGCCAGCAAGATCGGCCAGAACCGGAACATCGACGTGGGAATCGCCGGTGACTCCAAGGCCGTTCTCCGACAGATCATCGACGAGCTCAAAGCCCGCAAGTACAAGTCTCCGGGTCGCGAATGGGTCGAAGAGGTCGTAACGGAGGATCGAGCCCTCAAGGCAGTCGACGAGCCGATGCTCAAGAGCGATGCCGACCCCATCCACCCGATGAGGCTTGTCGGCGACCTCCGGGACTTCCTCGACAGAGACGCAACGGTTGTCGGGGACGGCGGCGACATCGTCACGTTCGCCGCCCGTGTCCTCAACATCAACGAACCCGGCCATTGGCTGGACCCGGGACAGTTCGGCTGCCTCGGCGCCGGCAGCGGGTTCGCGACCGCGGCGCAGCTCGCAAGGCCCGGCAAGCAGGTTTGCATCGTGTACGGCGACGGCGCATTCGGCCTCACCGGCTTCGACATCGAGACCTACGTGCGGTTCAACCTGCCCATCGTATCCATCGTCGCCAACAACGGTGCGTGGAACCAGACAACGCAGGGCGTGTATCGGCGCACCGGCCGGGCCCTGGGTACGTTCCTCTCGCAAGAGACCGACTACGCCAAGGTCATGGAGGGATTGGGCGGCTATGGCGAGCGCGTCACAGATCCTGCGGAGATAACCCCCGCGCTGGAGCGCGCGTTCAACTCCGGCAAACCGGCGTTGCTCGACGTGGTGACCGACCCGCAGTTCGCCTACGCGGACATGGGCGGCCGTTCGAGGCAACAGCGCCAGTACTAAGCCATTACGCGGCACTAGGCTGACCGACAGGGGCGACACAACGTCGCCTTTGTTTTCGTTTACGAGGCCTCCTACGGTCGAGTCCCGCGTGCGTTGCGGGTAGGACAGCCTCGGGCTTCCGGTCGCATGAACGGCAGCTACACGTTCACCAGGCAGTCGCGTGATTTATGCCATCGCTCGTGGTAGGATAGCGCGAAGTGCATCGGGCCCGCCTTTCGGAGGCCCGCGATCGACAGAGTACGCGAAAGCGAACCACCGAAGGAGGACAAAAATGGCCAACCAACAGCATGATCCCGAAGAGGCCTTTATCGGAAAGGATCTCGGCTCCAGGGAATTCGTAGCCCACACGGAGATGATGAACAACTACTACGCCGGACTCGAGGTGGACAGGGCTTTCTACGATGGGGCCGGCTCACCGATCGGCGGATCGCACACACCCTCGATGACGCTGACCGAAGTCGACGGGGGCTTCGCCGGAGCTGGCTTCAAGCAGAATTTCGGCAACTTGTGGATGCGTCAACAGTGGGAAGTGAATGCACCAATTGTGCCTGAGACGACCTACAGCGCCCGATCGAAGGTTGTTGACATCTACGAGCACCGCAACCGGACAGTCGTCTTGCAACAGGTCGAACTGCTCGCCGATGACGGCTCCGTCATGGCGTTGGGCCGTCACCACCAAAGCTATCTATTCGGCCAGTCGTCCGGCTTCGTGGCCTTGCGCGACCCGAAAGCCAAAGGCGGCGCGCGAAGGTTCGAAATGCCTGAAGGGGATCTGATCGAGAGCGACCCGCACACGATCAGCCTTGAGATGTGCGGCACGTTCTTCCACGGCAACCGAAACTACCACACGAGCAAGGAAGCCGCCGAAGAACTCGGTTTCCAAGAGGTCGTGGTAGGCGGCAAAATGTCGCTGTCGTACGTCGGCGACCTGATGGACCGACACTTCGGCTCAAGTTGGTACACCGGCAGCGCTCTGGACATTAAATTCACCAACATCGTCTGGCCGGACGACACGATCGTCGCCAAAGCCGTCGTGACCGACGAGGCCGTCGAAGACGGCAGGAAGATGGCCAACGTCGCCGTGTGGATGGAGAAACAGGACGGCACCGTGACCGTAGTCGGCACCGCTAAGACACCCGTCTAGGTCCACGCGAGTCGGCTGACACCATGACGGCTGACTTAGACCAGCGAATACAAAACGGGCGGACACGTATGTGTCCGCCCGTTTTTCGTGGCGGTCCGAAATGTGTGCGGGCGCGAGGTCGATGACGTGATGTCACTCAAACAAGATGTGGCGCCTGTTCCGGATGATCGTCGAGTGATCATCGCTTTGCACCCCAACCACACTCACCGTCTGCTCCGCCTGAACATCGAGCCGTCCGCACCGAAACAATGTCGTCGTGAATCCGCATATGAAGGATCTGGCTCAACGAAAAACGTCCTGCCTCCGGACCGCATCGACGTCGATCCGCGTTCCATCGGACCGCGCCTTCGCCGGATGGTCATCAGCCAAATTCTTGTTCGGCTCGATTGCCATCCTGAGAAGGACCTCGGGCTTCGCAGGCAATCGTGTGTGCGTTGCGACCAGATTCTTCAACTGCGGCTTCAGAATGACATTATATGTTCGGCGCCACTTAATTCGTTTATCGCTAATAGGCGAGTCGAACCGACAACGGCCTACCCGCCACTGCCGTCCCCTGCCCTCGCTCCGTTCACGAACTCCCACTTCACTCGCACGAACTCCATGAACTCGTCGACATCCTCCGTGGACGTAATCGGCATCCGAAGCTCTTTCGTGTTGCGAGGCGCGGGAGTCTCGGCGACGGCACGATGATTAGCGGGAGACAGGTCGTCCGAACGCGTCAGATACGGCTCGAACGTCTTCGTGCCAACGAACATCGTCGCGCGCAGGTCCGACCCGAAGTCATGAACGTGGCACAACTGCGTGCCCTTGGTGTAGAAGGCGGGCGTCCACTCACGGCAGAAGTGGTCGTACAGCGTCCGCTCCTCGATGTCGCCGAGTTCGTTCACGGCTTCGCGCAACCGCGTCAACAGTGCGCGCCGAGGGGCCGTGAGGCCGTCGATGACTTCCGAGACCGTGGGGCTGTCTTGGTGAATCGACACCTGCTATGCCTTCCGTTGATACGCACTGCTCAGGCGAAACTTTATTTCGGATCGCCGAACGTCGACCGACGACCATGGTCCCGTGGAGGCCCTTCGACGAGCTCAGGGCGAACGGATCCTAGAGATGCATTTCCCTCTGAGCTCACCGAAGGATATCTGATAATCAATCTTTGCAGCCTCACCGGTGAATCCGAACAACACCCGCCAAAACGCCTACGGAGACTAATAGATAGCATTGGCTGCCTTCAACTCATCGACTCGCTGCTGCAGGTGGCCGAGAATTCCGCCGAACACGAAGTCGTTGTGCTGTCCCAACAGCGGGGCGTGGAAGTAGGGTACATTCGGGATGGCGCTGAACCTTGCGGGGAGTCCCGTGACGTCGAGTTTGCCGGTCTCCGGGTGCTCCATCTCGATGGTGAACCCGCGGCTGACGAATTGCGGGTCGTTCACGAGAGCGACGACGTCCATCACCGGCCCCGCGGGAACGCCGGCATTCTGGAGCTGTGTCGTCGCATCCGCGGAGGTTAGGGGTCGCACCCACTCGCCGACGATCGCATCGAGTTCGGTTTCGTTGCGTTTTCGATCGGCCAACGTCGCGAATCGTGCATCCGCCGCCAACGCGGGCTGGCCGATCACTTCACAGATCTCCGACCAATCGCTGTCGTTGCGAGCAGCGATAGCCAGCCATTCGTCATCGCCGAGAGACCGATACACGTTGTGCGGTGACATGTTCGGGTCGTGGTTGCCGTCCCGTTGGTGGAGGACGCCGTTCATCGTGTAGTCCATGAACGCCTCGGGCAACATGCTCGAGATCACTTCGGCCATTGCCGCTTCGATGTACTGTCCCTCGCCGGTCTTTTTGCGATGATGCAGCGCGCTCAGGATGCTGACCACCATGATCGTGCCGACCAAGTAGTCGGGCCAGTTGCCGCCCTGGTTCAGCGGCGCGCCGCCCTTGTATCCCGTAACGAACGGCTGTCCGGCGTACGAGCAGACATTCGGCCCGAAACCCGTGGAAGCGCTCTCGGGACCGGTCACCCCCATCGTCGATCCGGACAACATGACCAGATCCGGACGGATCTTTCGCAGTTCCTCGTACCCCAAGCCCAGCCGGTTCAGGACGCCAGTCGAAAAGTTCTCCATGACTACGTCTGACACAGCGACGATCTCTTTGACGAGCTCCTTGGCCTCAGGATCGCGAATGTTCAGCGTGACGCCGTGTTTGCTGTAGTTGAGTCCGTTCCAGAGAGCTCCTCGGTTTAGGCTCGGAGCGCCATTGGCTGGTCTGGCCAAACCGCCCGTGCGACCGATCTCGAGCCGCGTGTTCGATTCAACTCGAACCACTTCCGCGCCCAACGAACCGAGCCAGGCGCCGCAGTGCGGAACCGACAATATCCAGCCGAAGTCGACAATCCGAATGCCTGCGAGTGGCTTGTTGGCGGGCCGCGCGCCGTTTGACGCTCCGCTCGGAGTCGCGGCCGGTTGAGGTTGGGTCCGGCGCGCGATGGCGAATACCTCGTCATTGTGCTGACCCAGGGTCGGCGCCGGTCGCGTCAACTGCCACGGTGTACGGCCCAATCGGATGGGCGCGCCCGGATGTTTGACGGTTCCGGCGACTGGGTGGTCTTGTTCGACGAAGAAACCGCGTGCTTCGTAGTGCGGGCTGTCGAGCACCTCGGCCATGTTCAGGACCGGGAAGCATGGCACGCTGGCCGACTGAAGTGTTTCGTACACATCGAATTTAGTCTTGTCGCGCAGCCATTCGATGATGCCGTCCTCGATCTCGGCGATGTGTTCACGACGACCAGCCAACACGTCGTATTCGTCTTTGTCCGCCCAATCCGGTGTGCCCATCAACTTCTTCAGGGCCTGCCACCAATGATCGAAGATGAACGCCATCGAAACGTAGCCGTCCTTGCACGGCCATGTCCAACGGAACATCGACTTTTCTCGGTTCTGGGGCAGGAGCGAAGCGTCGCTCGATAACATCGCAAAGTTGCCTCGGATGTGGTTCGCGACCGCCTCGAACGCCGACACATCGACTTCTTGGCCGACGCCGTATGCTTCGCTATGGTAGAACGCTACCATAGCCGAGGCTGCCGCGGTCCATCCCGCGAGCAGCTCCGCCTGGCTGCCTCTACCCTTGAGCGGCGGCTCGTTTTCGGAATCGGTCACCGCAAACGCCGGAGTCTCCCAGCCCATGCCGCCCATGTGCCAAACGATCAGATCGGTGCTTTGATAGTCCCGATAAGGCCCGGTGTTGCCGAATGGCGTGACGTATGCACATATCAGGCGGGGATGAGCGGCGCCAACGGCGTCGTAGGCAAGCCCGAGTTCGTCCGCGGCCGATGGTTGAACGTCTGTGATGAAAAAGTCCGCGTCGGCGAGAAGGTCGTTCATCCGCGCACGCGCATCGGCATCGCTCAGATCGAGGGTCACGCCGCGTTTGTTGGCGTTCAGGTACATGAACATGCCGCTGGTTTCGGGATCGGGCTTCCCCTCCGGAAATGGCCCGACGTGACGCAACCGGTTTCCTGACGGAGGTTCAACCTTGACTACGTCTGCTCCGAAATCCGCCAGAGCCTTCGCGCACATAGCGCCCGCAATTCCTGTGGTGTACTCAACGACTTTCAGATCGGATAAAGAGCCATCCATTGCCGCCTGCCTCCGGGCTGCCCGGTGAACAGCCGCATTCGTGCGGTGAATTCTACGCGATGCTCAGGCAGGGCGCAATGAGAACTGGCGGCGGGTGTACAGGCGTCGAGTGCCGCCGACGTGCGTCGTGCAATCCCAAATTGCGACCGAGCTCGCGGCTATTCGATCGTGACGTCGAGGGGGACGATCCCATCAAAGTGCTTCCGTTGGAAGTTCCACTCCGTCTGCGGTTGGGTTCGGCCTTCTTCGTCCGTCACCCTAGCCTTGATGCTGTACTGGCCGGGGTCGTCGACTTCCCACAGATACGACCATCAGACCCACAGCCACTTCTCGCGCGGCTCTTCGATGTGTGCGTCCGTCCACGTCTCGCCGCCGTCGATGCTGATCTCGACGCGCTCGATCCGGCCTTGCCCGCTCCACGCCAGCCCGCGAACCGCGTGCGATCCTCGAAGCAACGGCGAGTCCTCGTCGCGAGGATCGGTGATGATTGATTTGACGCCCAACGCGGTGAGCATCGTCAAGTTCGGGTCATCTTGCGAGTCTCCGTAGACGAAGTAGTGGGTCTGGTGATAGAGACCCGGCATATGGTCCATGACCTCGATTTCTTGCAGCCAGCGTACCCACCAGTTCCCCGACCATCCGGGCACGATCAGGCGGACAGGCGCGCCGTGCAAATGGCGCAAGTACTCGCCGTTGTGCGCCCACGCCAAGATCGTGTCGGGATCGAGGGCCTTGTACAACGGCAGCGACTTGTCGTAATTGATGATGCCCGGATCCACATAGTCGACGCCGGTCGTTCCAGCCGGCCTGTATTGAGTGACGGCGCTGGGCCATCCGGTGTCGAAATCTTCTGCACGGATGCTGACAGCGCTGGAATTCAATCCCGCTTTCTCCAACACGGTCCTCAGTGAGACTCCAGTAAACTCCCCTGAACTCAACACGCCCATCGTGGAACTTTCAATGTAGAGGTCGGAGTCTTCTGTGGTTCCCACGGAGTGCTTTTCTCTGAGCTTTGACATCGCGTCGTGGTCAGACTTGCTGGCTCTTGACGGTTTGGGCTTCCTTTCTTGTTCGTAGTCGAAGAAGTCGCTGTCGTTCCCGGCGCATTCGGTCACCGCGCGTACGGTGCGCCCCGGAAACTTCTGCAACTCTTCCAGCGTCAATTGGATTGGACGCTCCATTTGGCCGCCAATCGAAAGGACCCAATCGTCCGGATATACGGGTTCGGGTATGTCCAACTGCGCGGTGATGAACGACATGTCTGTAGGAGTAATAAGCCCTTGCAAATCCATGATAGGCGCGGCCGCCCAATTACGCTGCCTTGGCCGTCCGTCGATTCGTTGAGCTCGGGTCTCTTCCTGTCGGGCCATCCCATGATGAAGTCGCCTTCGATTTCGCGTCGAGCCATGTCGAGATTCTCCTCGCGTGAATTCGTTCAGGATCGCGTAGCGCCGGTCGACGAGCAAAGTGCGCAAGCGCGCGCTGAGCCTCCGCGATTCTATGGCCGAGCCGGTGGAGTGTCAATCGCGGCGCGGTGGCAATATAATCGACGTACCATGGGCACTTTGTACGTTGTAGCGACGCCGATCGGAAACCTCGAAGACATCACGCTTCGAGCAATTCGAATCCTGGGCGAGGTTGGCCTGATCGCGGCCGAAGACACCCGGGTCACTTCGCGCTTGCTTGCTCGTCACGGCATCGCGACCCCGTTGACCAGCTATCATCAGCACAACCATCGAACCAAGTTGCCGAGGCTGCTCGACGAGCTCGCCGAAAAAGACGTCGCACTCGTGAGCGACGCCGGAACGCCCGGTGTCAACGATCCGGGCCAGGAGCTGGTCGAGGCGGCAGCGGCGGTGGGCGTCGAGGTCATCACGATACCGGGTCCGTCCGCGGTGACATCGGCAATCGCGGTCTCGGGCTTGCCCGTCGATGGTTTCGTGTATCTGGGCTTCTTGCCGCGCAAGCCGATGGACCGGCGACGGGCCATCGCTTCCGCGGTCGATGAGCAACGAGCGCTGGTGGCGTTCGAGACGCCTCACCGGCTGGAGGACGCTTTAGCTGACCTGCTCGACGGTCTGGGCGACCGCCGCGTGGCCGTGTGCCGTGAGCTCACGAAAGTCCACGAAGAGGTGTTCAGAGGAACGCTGAGTGAAGCTATCGCTTACTTCGACTCTCCCCGAGGCGAATTCACGCTCGTGATCGAAGGCGCCAATGCGTCGGACTCGGCCATCCCGTCTGTCGACCCCGAGCTGCTTCTGCGCAACCTGCGCGGCGACGGAGTTAGCGCCCGAGAGTCGGTCTCGCAAGCCGTCGAGGCCACCGGACTCGGGCGGCGCGAGCTGTACGCCATCTGGCTACGGATCAGCGGAGACGGCAGTCACGGTTAAGCGACAGTCTGGCGATGGTCCGATAACCACCCGTTTCTCTCACGCTGATCAGGCTCTGGTCTGCCATCCACGCCAACGGTTATGGTAGGATGAACCAACCAAAATCCGGAAAGCTCCTGAGATTATCTTCATGCCTGAGCGCATACTCGTCGCAGTAGCCTGGCCCTACGCGAACGGCTCGCTCCACGTTGGATCCGTCGCTGGCGCGTACCTTCCCGCCGACATCTTCGCCCGCTACCACCGGCTGAAAGGCAACGATGTCGCCATGGTTTCGGGCTCGGACGCCCACGGCACCCCAGTGACAATCACCGCGGAGCAACGCGGAGTCAGTCCGGAGCAGGTCGCCGCCGAGTACCAGGCCGAGTTCCTCGACAATTGGGACCGGCTGGGGATCAAGTTTGATCTGTTCACGACGACCCACACAAAAAACCACGCCGACACCGCCCAAGACATGTTTCTGAAGCTGTACGAAAACGGCTTCATGTACAAAGACACCAGGTCTCAGCCTTATTGTGAGACCGACAACCGATTCCTGCCCGACCGATACGTCGAAGGAACGTGTCCTCACTGCGGCGACACCGGCGCCCGTGGCGACCAGTGCGACGCGTGCGGCCGCCCGCTGGACCCCGAAGACCTGATCGACATGGTCTGCAGAACTTGCGGACAGTCCCCGATTATCCGCGACACGGAGCATTTTTTCCTGAAGCTGTCCGCGTTCGAGGACAAACTGCTTGAGTGGATGCGCGCGCAAGACCACTTCAAGCCAAACGTCAAGAATTTCACTATCAGCTACCTCGAGGGAGGTCTTCACGACAGGGCGATGAGTCGAGATCTGGAGTGGGGCATCCCGGTGCCGATAGAGGGATACGAGGACAAGCGCATCTATGTATGGTTCGAGGCGGTGATCGGATATCTGTCTGCCACCAAGGAATGGAGCCAGAACATAGGACAACCCGACCGTTGGAAGGAATTCTGGCAACAGCCGTGTCGCGCGTACTACTTCCAAGGTAAGGACAACATTCCTTTCCACACGGTCATCTGGCCTGCGATGCTGATGGGATACGAGGGATTGAATCTGCCTCACAACGTGTCCGCGAATGAGTACGTTAACCTGGGGGGCCAAAAAGTATCCACCAGCCGTAACTGGGCGGTTTGGATTCCGGACTACCTTGAAAGATACGATCCCGACCCGTTGCGATACACGCTGGCAGCCAACATGCCGGAGACCAGCGATTCCGATTTCACGTGGCTGGATTTCGTGCGCCGCAACAACAATGAGCTGGTCGCCACCTACGGGAACCTGGTCAACCGGGTTCTCTCGATGGTGCAACGGAACTTCGAGGGACGCGTGCCTGTGCCTGGCAATCTGGATTCAGCGGACCAAGATTTGTTGGACCAAGCCCGAGTGCACTTCGAGAACACCGCGACCGAGCTCGAAGCGTGCCGGTTCCGGCCCGCACTGCAATCAGCGATGTCGCTCGGGCAAGCGGCTAACCGCTATCTCGATGCCCAGGCGCCGTGGAAAGCGGTTCGGGAAGACGTTCAGGACGCCGCGACGACGCTTTGGGTGTCGCTCTCGGTTATCAACTGCCTCAAGACGATGTTTGCACCGTATCTGCCGTTTAGCTCGGCTAGTCTGCACACGATGCTGGGATTGCCCGGGAGCGTCGAGGAAGAGGGCTGGGCTTGGACGCCTGATGCCGTAAAGTTCGGCACGGCGTTGCCCAAACCCGAGCCACTGTTCACGAAACTTGATGAATCAGTCATCGAAGAGGAGACCGCGCGCCTCGGCAAATGAGCCGCGCCACCGAAACTTGCTTTCAACGACCGAGATCTTCGAACCGATACACGACGGACTGGCACGGGTCGAAACTAGACTCACCAGCCAAGCAAAAGAACGCTTCCCGTTTCTCTCGGACGCGTTGGGCCACGTCTATGAGACGTCCGGCAAACGGTTCAGGCCGGCGCTCACGCTGTTGGCCGCCGACTTCCATCCCCATGACGGCGTCAAAGTCGAGATCATGGCGACAGCCGTCGAGCTCCTGCACATCGCCACCCTGATCCACGACGACACGATCGACAGCTCGAGCTTTCGCCGCGGCAAAGAGACGCTTAGCAGCATGTGGGGCCGCAACGTCGCGGTGCTCGTCGGCGACTACATCTTCGCCTCGTCGGCAACCTTCGTATGCGACACCGAACACGTTGGCGTGATCCGGCGATTCTCAGAGACCATCATGGACTTGTCGAGCGGCGAACTGCGAGAGCTGGTCGACACGTTCAGCAGCGACCAAACCGTGGACGGCTACTACAAACGCATCTACGAAAAGACGGCGTCTCTGTTCTCGACTTCGGGGGAGTCCGGCGCGATCCTCAGTGGCGCGACTTCCGATCAAGTTGTGGCGCTGAAGGAATACAGTTGCGAGCTCGGCATGGCGTTCCAGATCGTGGACGACATCCTCGACTTCGAAGGGACCGAGCAAGAGATCGGCAAACCGGTCGGGAGCGATCTGGCCCAAGGCATCCTCACGTTGCCTGCGTTCACCGCGATGGAGCGCTACCCGAAGGACAACCCGATTTCGCGCTTCTTCGACGAACCGGACGACGCCGGCCTATTGGCGAAAGCGGTCGACATGGTGCAACAACCTTCGATCATCGACTCAGCGTACGCGATCGCCGGTGAGCGATGTGCACAGGCGCGCGGCATGCTGATGACGCTGCCCAAGAACAATTCGCGGGACTCGCTGGAGGAGTTGCTGGCGCAAGTTCTGGAGCGGCGCAGCTAACGTCTTGCGTTAGAAGTAAGCTGAGAGTGCCGTGAGCCTTTGACGAGCTTGGGATCTCGATGCTTTGGGAATTCCGTAGGGGAGGGTTTCAAATCCTACCGCCCGTTTACGCCGACATCACCCTATGTCACGCGGGTACAACAGGCTCATCTATTCATTCGTACCGGATATCCATGCGAAGTGTCGGGAAGGTTTGAAGAGCCTGTCTCATGAGTCGCCGCGAGCCTCTCAAAACGTCCAAAATCGCGATTCCGATACGTCCGCCAAGCACGACAACCCCGCCGCATTACCGACGAACAGGCCCTGTTCACGACTTTTGAGACGGGCTCTGAAACCCTCCCCTACATTTTGTGTTGCGCAATTGCCGTTCATCGAATCGAGGGCATGATACGACAGCAGGCGAAATTGATGGAATACAAATGCTTCGCACACTGTGCCCGAAACACGAGTCGTCTCGTGGAAGTCTCGACGCATCGGAATTCCGGCCTACTCGGAAGCTTGCCGAACCGATTTGACGAGTCGGTTTACCCTCTAGTCCGGTCCGCCGAGGCCGTCTACTCGCTCGATTCGGCTTCCGCTTTGCCCGGCAGGATGATCACCGGGTTCCCTGACGACCTGACCACCTTTTCAGTCACGCTTCCGAGAACCCATCGAGTCAAGCCTGAGATGCCGCGGGTCGTCATGATGACAAGGCTGTTCGGCGTCTCATGGACGAGGTCCACGATGGCCCGAGCCGAGCCGCCCCTGAGCAGCTTCCAGTTGACCACCACGCCTTTCGCAGCGAGGTTCGCTGTTTCATCGGACAGGTATTGGGCCGCCTCTTTTTCGAGCTCTTCCCATTCGGCGTCGGCTATGCCGTCGTAGAACTCGATGGGCGCTGACGGCACGACGAATCGTACGACGTGCACGAGGGTGATGCTCAGTCCGAGCTTGGTGGCGATCTCCTCGGCATGGGGAAGCGCGCTTTCGGCGAGGATCGAGCCGTCCAACGGAACGATGATCGAGTTGAAAGCGTCTTGCTCGGGCCCGTGCTCTCTGGCGTCTTCCGGCCTCACGGTCATTACCGGAACGGTGTTCGAGTGAACGACACGGTCAGTCACGCTACCAAGAATTCCGCGCCCAAGGGTGCCTCGGGCATGCGTGGACATGGCGACGAGATCGTAGCCGTCGCGTTCCGCAACCGTAGCGACCTGCTCAGCAGGGCTGCCGAAGCCCACGGCGAAGTCCACTTCCAGGTCCGGGCCGCCGATACGTTCGGCGATTTCCCGGAGAAACCCTTCCGCGCTGCGCCCTGTGCGCTCGAATGCGTGAGTTGCTCTCCCGGGGTCGGTGTCGCAGCTGTCTCGTCGCTCTTCGGGAACTGTGATCGGAACGCGTCCGAACTCGCTCCAGACCGACCCGCGAGCGCCCAATTTGGACGGCGCTCTGACTACGTCCGGGTCGACCACCGTGAACAGAGTCAGCTTCGCGTTCAGCCCTCGAGCCAGACGAACCACGTACGGCAAGATGCCTTGCGCGAGCTCACTACCGTCAAGGGGAACCAAAATCTTCTCAAGCATGCTGAATCCTCACTCTGTGTTCGATCAACCCGTCATGGATTTGGCGCGGCGCCTCGTTCCACACGTTCAAAACGGTCGTTCGAAACCCATTCGCCGCTGCATGGTCATTGAATCGACAGGCACTTCAACACTTACCTTACAGGAAATCAGCCCGCTCTCGAAGACCGAGATGAGGTGTCAGCACAAGGTTGACATCATGCTCACGAATCTTACATGGCGGCTCTCGTTTAGCCGCTCCTCGATTCTCGCGAGACGATGCTCGAGACGCACCGAAACGTCACGACGAGTCCCGGGGGACGTTTCGCACCGCGACGCCCAGAGCGATCGCCACCAGAGCGAGGACGAACGTCAAACCAGTCAGCATGATCAAGCCGCCCACGAACCCGCCCGTAATGTCAGCCGCGACTCCTAGCAGCAGCGGTCCCAGAACGCCGCCAACCTCGCCTGCCGTGAAGTAGAGCCCGCCGGCGGCGCCCATGTGCTCCGCGCCGATCTGTGGTGCGTCCATCAAGACCAGCATGATGATCGGTTGCACTCCCCTGCCCGCCGCGCCCTGAAGGAGCAAACCCAACGTCAACGGCAGACCGGACGTGGTGCCTACCAACAGCGCCGACACCCCTGCCAAAAGCAACGTGCCCACAAGCATCGGTATGCGGCGTTTTGGTGTAGCCACGTGAGGGATGATCAGAGTTGCCCCAACGCCAATCACGATCGGCAAGGTCGCCCACAATCCTGCCTCGGAGGGGGTCATGCCTCGATCACGCAGAATTTCAGGCAGCCAATTGCTGAAACCGTGGTTGAACAAGAACGAACCAACGCTCAAAGCAAGCACGATCCGGACGACTCTGCCGCGGAGCAGCGACGGGAACACGCGCAGACTTGCCGCGAATGAATTGGTCGGCGTTGAACCAGCAGAACCATGCTCTTCGGGATCGCGGGCCAGAACCCACCACACGGCCGCCGAAACGAACGCGAAGCCCGCGTAGGTGACCAACGTCAACCGCCAGTTCGAATCGTACAGCGGCATGAAGACGGTGTTCGCGGTCGCCAGCGCCACGATTCGTCCGACGTTCGAGGCCGTCATGTATGCGCCCATCGCCGATCCTCGACCGCTCTTGGGGAACCAGACCGCGATGAACTTGGGCGCTCCGACTGAAACAAACGGTCCGCCCAGCCCGAATACGGCGACGGCTAAAAACATCGTGCCGTAGTTGACCGCCACGGCCCTCAGCAAGCCAGACAGACCGATCAACAGCACGCCAACCGCCAGCGATCTGCGAAGCCCGAACCGGTCGATCAGCGCCCCTGCCGGGATGGCCATCGCGACGTAGATGAGGGGCCACGCCCCAAGCACGCTGCCCATCGCCGAGCGGCTCAGATTGAGATCGCCGCTGATGACTCCAACGAGGGGGGGTATGCCGCCGCTCACCAAGCCGAACGATGCATACGCCAGCCAAAGGCCAGCCAACATCACCCATCGGTATCTTAGTTGCGAGGGGTCGAACCTAATCGTTCCGATGGGGTCTCGGTCTCTCGGTTGGTCGGTTCGAATCAGAACTCTCGCTGAGTGGTCTTCGCATCGCATGCCGCCTCGCTGATGCACCCGGGTTCAAGAGGCGTGGATCGACTGCCTCGGTGACCGGAATCGCGGCGGAGCGAGTGTAGCAACGGGAGTAGTGCCAGTCAACCGAACAGAGCGCGATCGCTTGGCGACCGAACTCGCCGTCCGGCGAAAGGTTGCGGCGGCGTGATTTATGACTCCCAAACCACCTGTCCGCCGATGATCGTGGCTTCTGGGCGAATCCGCCGAATATCTTCGGACGCGACCTCGAGGGGATCCTGATCGAGCACAACCATGTCCGCCAGCATGCCGGGCGCCAGCATACCGAGCTCGGCTTCCCTTTGCGCCGTATACGCCGAACCAGTGATCGCGAATCGCAAGGCGTCGGCCACGGACACCGCCTCGTGCAGGCCGACCTCGGCGCCTTGCAAGGAGAGCCTGGTGACCGCGCCGTAGACGCCCAGCAGCGGATCAGGGTCCGCAACCGGCGAATCTGAGCCGAACGCAACGTGCGCGCCAGCCCGAGCGAGAGAAGCGACTCGGTACAGCGATGAAAGCATCTCCGGATCTGCCTGCGCGAGGTATCGGTCGCCGCTTTCGAAAACGAATCCTGGTTGCACGACGCAGACTGCTCCCGAGGCGACAACCGCCGCCAGAACATCTGGGGGCAATTCGGAGCAGTGCTCGATACGATGCCGGAGTTCGGGCGAGCCTTTGCTCGTGTTGGCGGCGGAGATCGCGGCGGCCGCCGCGGCAACGGCTTCGGCTTCCACGGCATGGATCGCGACCTGAAACCCCTGTGACTGAGCATCGACAACGAGTTCTCGCAGCGTCTCGACATCCGGAGACAAGCGGCCCGAACTCATCGTGAGCATTGTCTTGGCAGCTCCGATTGCGAGCGCATCGTCGCCGGAGCCGTAGTGCAGTCCACGGTCTGTGAACGAACTGAGCCTGTGCACCCCTGGCATGACGGTCGCTCGCTGTCGCAATGCTCCGGCAGCCTTGAACGACCGAAAAGCGTCCCATCGGTCGGTGGAGTTGCTCGCCGTGGCGTCTTGAATCGCCGTGATTCCCTTGGACGCCAGAATGCCGCTGGCCTGCCGCACCGAGTCGGTCAATTCGGATTTGGAGGGTCGCGGGAGCCGGTCGTCCAGAAAATCGTGCATCTCGAAAAGCACGCCGTTGGGTTCACCTGATTCGAGCGACCGTTCGATCGTCGCGCTCGGGGGCTCAGGCGTGTCGAATCTGAGCCCAACAGCCACCATGGCGCGGCTGTTGAGCACGGAGGCATGCCCTGATCGGTGATCGATCCGCACGGGATGGTCAGGCGCCGCCGCATCAAGATCCCACCGAGTGGGGTGACGGCGCTCATGTAGGTAAACGTCGTCGTAGCCCGTCCCGCGGACCCAATGGCCCGCGGGCGTGACAGTGGCCCGTTTCGAAATGGCCGCGCCAAGCTCCGGAATCGACGACACCGCTCGCGGACGGCAGTCGACGGCGCCCAAGCTGGTCGCGTACGCGAGCAGATGGAAGTGTGCGTCGTGGAATCCCGGCAGCACGACACAGTCGTCGTAGTCGAGCATGCGGGTACGCTTGGACGTGATCGCCGCCGCTTCAGCGTCGGCGCCAACCCAAACGATTCGGTCGTCTTTAACCGCCACCGATTCCGCGAGCGGGGCGCTCGGGTCCATCGTGAGGACCCGGCGCCCTCTGATCAGCAAGTCCGGGTCCATTCGGTTCACGTCAGTTCAGGCAACTCAGGCTAGTGTCAGCAGATCTATTGAATCACCGAGCGAGACGACGCCTCGATTCGTCGGACGACGATCTTGGAGCGGTCCATCATCGCGGGGATTCTCGGGCCGATGTCGTTCTTCCACTCATCGCTCTCGTAGACTGCCTCGTACAGCTTCACGCGCTCTTCTTCACTCTCGAAGCGCCTGACCCAGATGTACAGATCGTCTTCTTCTTGGCCCACGAAACTCCCCAGGATGACCATGCCCTTCCCAACCTGGAACGGAATGATCTCATCTTCCATGAACTTGACCCAATTCTCTCGTTGACCCGCGTGGGTACGGTACTCGCGTAGCTCGAAAAACATCCGGACTCCTCTCAATATTGAATTCGTGTGATTCCTGGTTTTGGTCTGCGGCAGGGTTAATGCCGTGCATCGAATTCGTGGCGCCGATTCAGGCATCGAACTCCGTTTGGACTGAAACCGGCTCTCAATTTATGCCGGTCGGGAGCGGCTGTCAACCTCGATGACGCTCGGCGGGATCGACCTAGCGGTCATCGCGCTAAGAACGCCTCGGCGAAGATCGGAGTATCCACCAGCCAACGGCTCCGCACACGACCGACGCCACTAAGATAGCCAGCTTGGATTCCGAGACGAGTTCACTGCCTTCCAGAGCCAGCCCGGTGATGAAAATCGACATCGTAAAACCGATTCCCCCGAGCCAGGAGACGCCGTAGATCTGTCTCCAGCTCACGCCTAGGGGTTTCGTAGCGATCCTCAAACGGATCGCCAGCCACGCGAATGTGAATATTCCGATTTGCTTGCCGATCACGAGCCCAACCAGGACGCCCAAGGCCACCCGGCTTGAGAGCGCATCAAACGCGCCTCCATCCAAGGCGACGCCGGCATTGGCGAGAGCGAACAGCGGCATGATTACGAAGGCAACCAACGGGTGAAGGTCGTGTTCCAGTTGCTGAAGCGGCGACTCGACGTCCATGCATGCCTGCTCGAGCTCAGCGACGGCGCCGCTTTGGGCGTCGGTCGCGTGATCGGTGGAGTTGTGCGCGATGCTCCCTTCGAACCGATCTAGCAAGGCGCGCCCGTGCTCGACAAATTCTCGAGGATCGATCCGAACGCTGCTCGGTATCGTCACCGCCACCAGGATGCCCGCGACCGTGGCGTGAATGCCCGACGTTATGAACGCAAGCCATACGCCGAGCCCGAACACGCCGAAGGCCACCGCGTGTCGGACACCGAGCCAATTGAGCACCGAGAGAACGCCGAGGAAACTCGCCGCCACCGCCAGGTTGGTCCAGACGATTTCGTCGGTGTAAAACAACGCGATCACGGCCACCGCGCCGATGTCGTCAGCGATGGCGAAAGCGGTCAAGAAGACCTTGAGCGTCACCGGTATTCGACTGCCCAGCAGCGCCAGCACGCCAAGGGAGAACCCAATGTCGGTCGCCATCGGGATGCCCCATCCGTCGGAGCCCTCGCTTCCGGCGTTGAGCGCCATGTACAGCGCCGCCGGAACCGCCATTCCGCCGATCGCCGCCAGGATCGGCAGCGCGGCTCGCTTCGGGTTCGCTAGTTCTCCTACGAGCACCTCTCGCTTGATCTCGAGACCTACAACGAAAAAGAACACGGCCATTAAAGCGTCGTTGATCCAGAAGTGCAGCGGTTCATCTAGGGCGTGACCGCCGATTCCGAACCTCAGGTGGGTCTCCCAAAGGTCGTGGTAGCTGTCGGACCAGGGCGAATTGGCCCACACCAGCGCGGCCACCGTGCAAGCCAACAGGACGATGCCTGCCGAAGCCTCCTGCGCCGTGAACTGAAGGAACGGCCGCACCACCGGCTCGATTCGAGGCTGGTCGGGCGACGATCTCAGATTATTGATGAACTGCACCGCTACCTCCTGATACCGGCGGAAGCCGATCCATGGCAGAACGGCAATCGAACTCCTTGACCTCGCGGACGCCATCGAGCCAGAACGATCATGGGGGTCATCGGGTTTCGAAGCGTCATATTAAGACCGACCCTCGGCTAGCCGCGAGTATTGGACCGCGCAGATTTTCGGCCGTTTCACGTGGGTCCGCGGAGCGTCGAGGCAACTCTAGCGAGCGCCTCGGCATCGGCCGGTTAGCGCGAATCACGAGCGATCAACCCAGGCGGAACACCAGAACGCTTGCGGTTGCATACAACCCTATCAACGCGACGCTTTCAATTGTCCAGAATCTGCTTGGTCTCGATCGAGATCGATCAGACAAAGATACAAGCACCACCGCCGTCATGATGATCGCGATGATCGCTGTGAGCAAATGTATCGGAGCGACGCTGGCCCACAATGGACCGTCAGTGAACGCGACGTCGTCTGCGAACAGAACGAAACCCATGTTGAACAGGTTGCTTCCGAGCACGTTCGATATCGCAAGCGACGGTGCATTCAGTCGGATTGCGGCAAAAGCCGTTGCAAGTTCAGGCAGAGAAGTGCTGAATGCCAGGAACTGCGTGCCGACAAAACTGGCATCCCATCCCATCTCCTCCGTAATCGTATCTCCGGTCTGCGCCAGGAAGATCGCTGCTGTGACGATGACCGCAGCCGCGACGACGAACATTGCCACGGCGCCCAAACCAGTGGCGTCCCCGTGCTCGTTGCCCTCTTCTTCGACGTCTCCCTGTTGCTGCTCAGACCGGTAGATCAAAAACAGCGCGGTCAAGAACATGAGAATGATCAAGAACGAGACGGGACTAATCGGCCAAGTCGACGTTGTCGCCGTGAGGTCGTGGATGACGATGGCGCTGGCCGCGAGGCCGATGACTCCGATGCCTAGGATACCCACAAGGCTGGCGGTCGGGCCGACAACCGTCAGAATCGGGCCCTTGCGCCAATATAGGTCGAGCAGACCGATAATCAACAGATTGAACAAGTTGCTTCCGAATGCGTCCCCGGCGGCGAGGTCGGGAGCGTCGAACAGCGTTATCGAACTGACGCCAGTCCCGAGCTCGGGCAGTGACGTTGCGGTTGCAAGCAGCACAACCCCGATGAGTGACTGGCCGAGGCCGGTCTTGAAAGCGATGATGTCCGCCGACTTCGCCAGAAAATGGGAAGCCAGCAAGATAATTATCGTGACCCCTCCCAGTTGGAGCCACAGTAAGGCCATCGTCATCGAAAACTCCAGTTTCCTGAATCGGGGTTCGAGAGCGCTTTACGGAAGGTTAAGAGGTCAGCAGGTGTCGGTTGCGCTTTGAACTGGCGGCACGCCCGTGACAGCCTGCCACATTTGCCACTCAAAAATAAAGGCCCCAGAATACTGGGGCCTTATCTTGACCGACGGAGCGTGTCACGTTCTATGGTGTTTGTCTGTTGCTGGCCAAAAGGTCCGTTCTCTGACCCCACTTGTCCAAGAATCGCCCGTAGTTCTTGCGGCTGAGTTCGTCGCGCTCACCCTCGGCGAGCTCGCTCCACACCCGGTGCTCGTGCAGGATCACAGGGAGGGTCTGGTCGGCGACGACACGGAATCCCTGTTCCTTGAAGTGGAAACTGTAGTCAATGTCTAGGTTCCGGTAGAACCGGAAGCTCTCTCGCATGAGTCCGACATCCCGAAGCCGGTCGCGTCGGAACGCGAAGCAATAGGCCTGCATCGCGTCCATTTCGCCGGATTCGCCTTCGCCTTCATGGAAATGGTGCAGGTCGTCCGTCCGCAGGCCAAATGGGCCCGCCAGGCCAACGCTGGTCTGGTCGAGCATCTCCTCGATGCGGTCGAAAATATCGCCGCCGAGTTCGACGCTGGTGTCCAGAAGCATGATCGTTTTCCCGAGGCTTTGTTTCAGGGCGATGTTCTTGGCCGCGCCTTCGCCGAGGGTGTGGTCGGCATGGATCACGCGGACCCTGTCTTCGGATTGAGCGAGTTCGTCTAGCCAGTCGGGCGTGCCGTCCGTCGAACCGTTGTCGACCACGATCACCTCCGCCGAGCGATCCCCGACCCATTTCAGCGCACTTTCGATGCAACGCTGGACGTCTCCGAGGTAGTTGTTCGCGATCACGCCGATCGAATAGTCGAACGCGTTGTCCAAATTGACCAACGACGGAACCTCGGCGGACGAAGATATCGTGTCGCGCTTCTGCTCGGTCATCTCCCACGGAGCTTTCGCTCGCACCCGTGTTCTTTCGCGTCCGTCGCTAAGCGCGTAGCCCTCGTCTGCAAGCTGGCCACGAATCCGGTCGGCCTGGCCATACTCGCCGCGGTCTCTGAGAGCCGATCTCTCGTCGATTCGCGAATTCACGTCGGCGGGCACTTCTTGCACGGCGCCGTCAGCGTCGAGGTCGAGGCCGAGCACGTGATCGATTTGTCGGATGATCTTCAGTTTCGTCTGTCCGGACAGATTGGCTCGAGCCATCTCCCAGGTCAACGCCAGCGCGCCCGGCAAGTCGAGATTGTCGTTTACTCGATCGAGGAAGCGCCCGGTCCACTCTTCGACCGCGCCGCCGTCGTCAGCCGTCTGTCGCGGGTCTTCGGACCAGATCGCGACCCGATTCCGAAGCCGGTGTAGTCCCCGTTGAGCGGCCTTGAGCGCCGTGAACGTGAAATTGAGTCGCGTCCGATACCGGGCTGTCATGCACAGGTATCTGAACGCCAGCGGCTCCAATCCCTGGTATTCGAAGTCGGAGAGGATAAACGAGTTTCCGGTGGACTTCGCCATTTTGACGCCGTCCGCGAGCAGGTGCTGTCCGTGCACCCATGTGTTCACCACGGACTCGCCCACGAAAGCTTCGCTTTGTCCGATCTCGCCTTCGTGATGCGGGAAGATGTTGTCCACGCCGCCGGTGTGGATGTCGAACTTGCGCCCGAGATACTTGATCGACATCGCGGAGCACTCGATGTGCCAGCCCGGGAAGCCTTCGCCCCAAGGGCTCGGCCATTTGATCTCGCGGCCCTCTTCGGCGCTCTTCCACAGCGTGAAATCTCGTGGGTCGCGCTTGTTCAGGTCGGCATCGACTCGCACCGCCCCCAGCAACTCGGCTTCGTGGATGTTGCCGGAGAGCTTTCCGTATTCCGGGAATTCCGATACGGCGAAGTAGACGTTGCCCTCGACGACGTAAGCGACGCCTTTGGCGACGAGGTCTTCGACGATCTCCAGCATCTCGGCCACGTGGTCGGTGGCCTTCGGGAACTCCATGGCTCTGAGGATGTTGAGGCTTGCTTCGTCTGCCAGGAACCGGTCCGTGTAGAACTGTGCGATTTCGGCGGGAGTCTTGCCCTCGGCCAGCGCTGCCGCGATCACCTTGTCTTCGCCTTGTTCGAGGACCTCCTGGCGCATGTGGCCAACGTCGGTGATGTTCTTGATATGCAGGACCTGCATCCCTTGGTATTCCAGAATGCGGCGAATCCAATCGGCCATCAAGTAGGAGCGCAGGTTGCCGATGTGAGCGTCGCGGTACACCGTGGGACCGCAAGAGTACATCTTCACCGTGTCCGGCTCGATTGGAGCCACTTCGTCCATGTTTTTGGTCAGGGTGTTGTAAACGCTAAGCACCTAATGCTCCCCAAAAGATCTCAGCCGCATCATTTTCACCGGAGACCCCGCCAAACGGCTTCGACTAAGCGGGTTCGGATACGCGTCCCGACGGGACGTCCATTACATATAGCAAATTGGTTCCGCCCGGCACACCGATCGGAACGCCAGCTACCAACACGACTTTGCCGCATCCTTCGATCCAGCCAGATTCCAACGCGTGCTGCTCACCGACGGCAAAAAAGTCCTCTACCGTCTCCAGCCCAGCGACGACGACCGGGGTCACGCCCCAACGCAGCGTCAGACGTCTGCGGCCTCGTTCCGACGAAGTGAGCGCCAGGATGTGCGCTTTGGGTCGAAACTGGGACACACGCCCCGCCGTGGATCCTGACTCGGTAAACGCGACGATCAAGCTCGCGTCGAGCTGAAACGCGGTCTGGCAAGCATCGTAGCTGATCGCGTCATCGGTTTGATTCTCGATGTCGGAGTATTTATCGCGGATCATGCTCTCGTACGGGAGATGGGCTTCGGCTTGCAGAGCCACGTCTCTCATCGTCTCGACGGCTCGCACCGGGTATCCCCCGGCAGCAGTTTCGCCAGACAGCATGATGGCGTCAGTGCCGTCGTATATCGCATTAGCCACGTCCGTGACTTCAGCGCGAGTCGGATTCGGGGACTTGATCATCGACTCGAGCATTTGCGTGGCGGTGATGACCGGTTTGCCCGCGCGGTTGCTCTCCGAGATCAGTTGCTTCTGGATCACGGGCACACGCGCCAAGGGCACTTCGACTCCCATGTCGCCTCGCGCCACCATGATCGCGTCCGACGCGTTCAAGATGTCGCCGAAGTTGTCCAGCGCCTCGGCCGTTTCGATCTTCGAAACGATGTACGGCTCGGGCCCGCTGTCGCGCAGGAGTTCGCGTGCGAAGCCGATGTCCGCCTCTCGCGTGACGTTCGACAGCGCGATGAAGTCGGCTTCGATGGCCGCGGCGAATCTCAATCCCGATTTGGCGCGAACATCGAGGAATGGCAGCGCCGGAGCCTTTCCCGGGACGGTCACTCCTCGGCGCTCGGTCACACGCCCGCCTGACGTAATTCGACAGACAACGTCCCCGGCATTCACTTCCAACACGGCGAGGACCACGTTGCCGTCGTCGATGTAGATCGTGCTCCCAGCCACCGCGTCTAGATGAATCCCGGATGGTGAGACACTCAGGGTCTCGGACGAGCCCTGGACTTCCCTGCTCGTGAGGGTGATGGTCGCGCCGTCGACCAAATCCAGGACGCCGGGATCTTGGTAGCCGGTGCGGTACTTCGGACCGGGCACGTCGACCATGATGCCCACGGGCGTGCCGAGCTCATCCGCGGCAGCGCGCACTTGGTCGATCGCGTCCCGGTGAGTCGCCTCAGTCCCGTGGCTGAGATTCAATCTGGCGACACTCATGCCGTTGAGGATCAGACCGCGGATCGTTTCGTCCGAAGCGGTTGAAGGGCCAAGCGTACAAACAATCTTGGTCTTGAGCCTTGCGTTGGTGTTGCCGAGTCCGTCCATATCGATGCCGTTTCACGCAGCGATTTGTTGTTTTAGAACAGTTTAATACTACATCAATTCACCAGAGGCCACCACCGTAGCAGGCAGTAATCCGACGAGTTCGCCCCAGAGGCATTCGCCTATTTGACGGACTTTCGACCCGATTGTACGATTCCGGTCTGTGACGATGTTGGCATCCTGGTTAAACGGGCAATGACTGATATGAATCGGTGCAAGAATCGCACGCTTTTCGCGGCGCCGCCCTCGTTGCGATACCCCGCGTTTCGACGATACTGGTTCGGCACGTTGGCGGCCGTTAACGGGTTTCAGATTCTGCGGTTCGCCGAACTTTGGCTTGTGCACGAGCTGACGGGTTCGCCGCTGTTTCTCGGATACGTCGGCCTTGCCAATGCCGCGCCCGCGATTGGGTTGAACCTGTTCGGCGGCGTTCTGGCCGACAAACTGGACAAGCGTCGCTTGATCATGACGACGCAAGTCTTAGCCGCGACGCTCGTTTTCGCGCTGGCCACGTTGACGGTGACCGACGTCGTCCGGCCGTGGCACGTCATGGCAATTGCATTTCTCGCAGGAATCGTAGAAGCGTTCGACGGCCCGGCCCACGAAGCTTTGTATCCGCATTTGGTCGATCGCAAAGCGATCATGAGCGCCGTCGCTCTGGATTCGGCGATCTGGCAAGGAACGCGAATCGTCGCGCCGGCAATCGCGGGATTCATCATCGCCATGGCCAGCACGGCGGCGGCTTTCTACGTCGCAGGATTCGGGTTTTTGACGATGGCGGTGGCCGTGTACACGCTGAAGCCGCCGCCCATCCCAGCCAGCACCGGTCGGAGCGCCGTGGGCGATTTGATCGATGGGTTGAGGTTCCTTGCGCGTAACTCGATCTTTTCGTTCTTAATCGGCATGACGTTCTTCAACAGCTTCTTCGGGCTGGCCTACGTAATGCTGATGCCCGTCATCGCGGTCGATGTTTTGGGAGTCGACGCCGACGGCCAGGGCATCTTGATGAGCACCGGCGGCGCCGGCGCGATCATCGTGACGTTGGGCCTCGGTTCGGTCAACAACTTCGGCCGGAGGGGAATGCTTGTCATCGGCGGCGCCACGGTGTTTGGGCTCGCGCTTGCAGCGTTCGCGCTGACGACTGAGTTCGTCGGTTCATACAGCCTGGCGCTGGTCCTGATGTTCACGATGGGCGTGTTCAACTCAGCGTACATGATCTCGGTCATGAGCTCGCTCCAGATTATGGTTCCGGACAACATGCGCGGCCGCGTGATGGGCATATTCGGCATGACCTGGAGCTTCATGCCGCTCGGTGGGATGCAAGCCGGCGCCGTCGCGCACTTCATCGGCGCGCCCTACGCTCTCGCGATCGGAGGATTCGCCGTCGCGGCGTTCGCACTCGGCCCGGCTCTCATCTACAAGAATCTGCGGTCTCTCGGGACAGTTGCTCAGGTACCGTCCTCATCTTCGACCACCAGCGAACCGTAGAAGCAACGCGGCCCTATCCTTCCTACCGCCCGGCCGCCTCAAGGACACGCAGCGTTGGCTGAATCGACTTTCGGGTCGGCAATTCTCGCGGAGCGCGGCACCATCGTCGACGCCGATTCTTGCCAATCTGACGCCGGTTTCTCCCAACGCGGAACGCCCCTGTTTCGTTTACAATGGGAACGCATTGCCCACATTTCTTGCGGAGCCTCGGACTATGTTCTCCGTCCGACAACTTTACGATCTTCAACTGCTCGACTGGGACATCCAGAGCCACGAACAGGATTTGGCCGAGACGAACAGCAAGCTCGCCGACGATTCGGCTCGCGTCGCGGCCAAGAAACGGCTCGACGGCCTCGAAGCGCGGCTCGGTGAACTTGGCCCGGCGCGAAGAACCGCGGAAGCGGCGGTGCAGCAGACCGAGCAAAAACTGGCAGCCATCGACAACCGCGTCTACAGCGGAATGATAACCAGCGCTCGCGAGCTGGCGGCGATCGAAGACGAAAAGACCGCGCTTCAGCAGCAGCATTCAGATCAGGAAGATGAGCTGCTGACCTTGATGGTCGACACCGATGAGACTCAGGATAATAAGGACAAAGCCCAGACCTCTTTTGATTCAATCAACTCCAGGCGACAGGCGGAGCTCACCGAACTTCAGTCGTCTCACAAGACATTGACTGACGAGCTTCCCGGCCTCTACGAGAGACGAGAAGACGTGGTTGACGATTATCCGCCGGTCGCCCTCGCCACCTATAGCATGATCGCGAAACAACGAGGCGGCCAGGCCGTCGCCCTCGTTGAGAGGGACACGTGTCAAGGTTGCAGAATTGCGCTCGCCAGGACAGAGTTGCAGGCGGTCCGCGATCCCGAAAAGATCGTGCAATGCGGAAGCTGCAGCCGAATCTTGGTGTTAGCCTAACCGCCTATGCAAGCAATCGGATACTGTCGCAAAGACGCACCCACGTCGCTGCCAGGTTCTGAGCCGACCTTGATGGACTTTGAGAAGGCGTTCGGCGAATACTGCGATCTCTTCTTCCATCAACCAGTGAAAACGTTCGGCGATCTGGACGCATCCGGATCGGGCTCGTTTCCCCAATATCAGGAGATGGTCCAATTTATCGGAGAATCGGGAACCAATTTCCTCATCGTGATCCCGGACGCCGGCCACATCGGAACCGATCTCGAGTCGGTCGCCCGGTCGTTCCTGGAACTTGAGGGCGTCGGCGCAAAGGTCACTTGCGACGACGAAGATTATCCCGACCCGCTGCAAAGCGCGTTCCATATTCTGGGCGTGACGGGAATCTCGAAGACTCGAAGCGCGAAGATCAAGGAATCGATGCAGGCCCGAGCCTTGAAGGGCAAGGGCCTCGGTAGGCCGCCGTTCGGCTATCGGAACGGCGAAGGCGGCAGCCTCGAAACCGTCAAAGACGAAGCGCCGGTGGTCGAGTTGATCTTCCGGCTCTACATCAAAGACGGCCTTGGACTGCGGCTGATCGTCCAACAACTGAACGACCGGGGCATCAAGACACGTCGCGGCGGCAACTGGAACGTCGTCAGCATACGAGACATGCTGCGCAACCCTGTGTACATGGGCACCTACTCGCGCTTCGGGTTGCGGTTGCCCAAGGCTCACGAACCGATCATCCCGCCCGAGCAATATCGGCAAGCCCAAGACACGACCAGGTCACGCAAGCCGGTCGGTCGCATCTCGAACGCGGAACCGTTCTTGCTCTCCGGACTCGCCCAGTGCGGATACTGCGGCAACAAGATGATGGGCGTTACCCGGCGCCAGTCGTGGCGCAATAAAGACGGCAAGCGCCAAAGGGGCGTCTACCGCTATTACCAATGCCAAGCCCGAAACAATCAGAGCGTATGCGGTTACCACACGTGGCGAGCCCCGATGCTCGAAGGCGCGGTTGTTTCGCAAGTCGGCCTGGTGCTCCAAGCCAAAACCGCTGGCGTCGAAACCGAATCAACCGACGACCAAAAACCGGACCTGCAATCGACGTGGGAAGAACGCGTGCGCAACGCCGAACGACGGTTCGTGCAGGCGATGCGTCGCACGGCTCGCGGCGCGGTCGAGACGGCGATCCTCGCACAGTATCTCGGCGAGCTCGACGGCGCGAGAGCTTCGGCCGAACGGGCCCAGAACCCCGTCGACGCAAGTGAGACGCTGCAAAGCTGGGACGAATTGGACTTCGACTCCCGGCGCGATTTTCTGCAAACCCACGTCGCCAGAGTCGTCGTAAACGATGAGTCCGTCCGAGTCGAAACGTAATCTACTCAATTTCGGTGGAACAATATGGCCCTGCTACTTAACCCAAGCAAGTATCGCGATCTGATTCGACCGCTGTTGTTCAAGCTGGCGCCTGGAGCTGCGCAGCAGCTTGCCGATCGGGCCCTCTCGATGACACCGGTGTGGAAGCTCTTGGAACCATACCTCGAGTACGACCACCCGTCGCTGCACACGTCCCTCGCGGGGATGGCTCTGCGGAGTCCCATCGGCTTGGCCGCTGGGTACGACAAGGACTGCGAGCACTTGGGCTCACTCGCCGCGCTCGGTTTCGGGTACGTGGTCGGCGGCACCGTGACACTCTCACCCAGAACCGGCAACCCGAGCCCGAGGATAGCGAGGTACGTGCGGCAAGAGTCGCTGGTGAACTCACTCGGTTTTCCAGGCAAGGGCGTAGGGCAAGCTGCGCTTCGCCTGTCGAGTGACAGTGGCCCCGCTCGAGCGCGAACCATCGTCAGCGTCTCCGGCGAGACGGTTGGCGAGATCGTCGCTTGCCATCGCGAGCTGGAGCCGTTGGCTTCGAGCATCGAAGTGAACATCAGCTCCCCAAACACAGCTGGGCTGCGCGCGTTCCACGACCCGTCCGCGCTGTCTGAACTGCTGGCAGCGGTGAGCGAGGACCGCAATCGACCTTTGTTCGTCAAGATGCCGCCGTTCCCGGCGGCGGGCGACGGTCCGGACAGCGATGCGAACCGGAAGCAGATGCAAGCGCTGGCCACGGTCTGCGTCGAGCACGGCGTCGACGGCCTGACCGTCGCGAACACGCACCCCGTCAACGAGCCCGAGCTCGCGGTCGGCGTGGGTGGATTAAGCGGCCGGTTGGTCTACCACGATATGCTTCGAATGGTTCGAGAGACGCGCGACGTCGTCGGCGACTCGATCGCGATCAACGCGTGCGGCGGCGTTTCGTCCGGCAAAAACGCCTGGGATGCACTGCGCGCCGGCGCCGACACGGTTCAGATCCTGACGGCATTGGTGTATCACGGGCCTGGTGTCGTCCGGAGCATCAATCGACAACTCGCGCTGATGATGAGTTGGAACGGCGTGAGCAACGTCGGTCAGATCGCGCAATTGCCGCAGGACGCGACCGCCTAACAACAACCACCGCCGACAGCAACGAACCGCATCGTGCCGTACCAGAAACGCGGGTTGCTGTCCGGAATTCCGTAGAGGAGGGTTTCAAACGCTCCCGCCTGGATTCGCTGACAAATCCCTTTGCCACGCGGATACAACGTGCTCGTTCGTCCATTTGCGCCGATTATCCCCGTGAATCAACGGGAGGGTTTGAAAGCCTCCCTTACGATGCGTCATTTCACGAAGTCGTTCGCTTGTCGAAAGACTCGTGTGAATATCGATCTGCAGTTCCGAACGAATGGAATTGATTACCGACATCGCATTTGAACAACAAGCCGGTATTAATGGTTCTCAACCGAATACGTGTTCAAAGCGATTGCCAGCCTGATCCTTCTGCGAAAGGACGAAGGGTCTCGGGCCTCGCAGGCAATCATGTGTGTCTGGCGACCAGATTTTTCTGCTGCGGCCTCGGAATGACACATTATGTTAAGCGCCACTTCATTTGTATATCACCATTAATAACCCGACGGCACTCTGGCGTGTGGTGACCTGTCAGAAGAAAACGCTCCCCATCAACGATCGGGCGTTGATGTTGATGGGCCCAGCACGCGCCGGTCCAAGCCGTTGCTACGCCCCAACCGTTAGCAGTTCCGCAACCTCGTCGTGTATCGGCATCGCTTCCTGCGCGCCGGACTTCGTGACCGCGAGCGCTCCCGCTGCGCAGCCGTACCTGATCGCGTCCTCGACCGACTGCCCGCGTGCGAGAGCGACGCCCAGCGCCCCGCCGAACGCGTCGCCGGCCGCGATCGTGTCTACGGCCTCGACCTCGAACGGCTGAACCAAACCACGAGCGGATTCGGACGCGTAGTAAGCTCCGGCCTCTCCCAGTTTCACGACAGCGGTTCCCACACCGCGCTTCAACAACTCGTCAGCCGCGGCCTCAGCCGACGCGGCATCGGTGACTCGAACACTTGTCAACAACTCAGCTTCGATCTGGTTCGGCGTCATGACATCGGACGCCTTGAAGACCTCGGATGGGAGGTCTCGCGCCGGTGCCGGATCCCAGATGACGAGCGCGCCCATCGGCCGAGCACGGTTCGCGGCTGCCAGCGTCACTGGCAGTGGTGTTTCGAGTTGTAGCAACAGTGCGTCCGCCCCGACCAGAGCGACGTCGAGAGCATCGAGTTGCATGTCGTCGCACGCCATATTCGCGCCATAGACGGCCACGATGTAGTTCTGTTTTGCCGCATCCAGCAGAATTGTCGCGATACCCGAGGAATTGTCGGAATCCGTTTGTATTCCCGCGACGTCTACTCCGTTCGATTGCAGTCCGGCGATCAGTGTCGGCCCGAATGAGTCGGCGCCGACTCGCCCCACCATGCGGACCGTGGCGCCAAGTCGCGCGGCGGCGACCGCCTGGTTCGCTCCCTTGCCGCCCGGCGTCGTACGAAACTCCGTGCCAAGTATCGTTTCGCCGGGAGCGGGCATCCGCGAGGCCGAGCACACGAGGTCCATGTTGATGCTGCCAAAGACAACTATGGTTGGCCTATCGGCGTTCGAGCTCACCCGATCATGCCTCGGTCCAGGAGATCTTCGAGCACCTTCGCCACACCCTCTTCCTCGATGGGTGGAGCGATCGCGTCGGCGGCGTCGAGAGCTTGTGGGACCGCTCCTCCGACCGCGACGCTGTGTCCACCCCACAGCAGCATCGGGATGTCGTTGTATCCGTTGCCGAACACCAGAGTCTCGGTACGATCGACGCCGAGATGCCCGCACAGCCATTCGAGCGCCTTGTCCTTGCCGCCATCCGGGTGCAGCACCTCACAGAAGTACGACAACGAGCGCGTCACGTACAGCTCCGAATTGAATTGTGATCGGAGCGTCGTCTCCAGACGCTCGATGACGTCGTCGTCGCCCTTAGCAACGAGCCGGGTCAGCTCGGTCTCGGAGAATGACGCGAGGTCACCGACTTCGTTGAGCTCGACGTCGTTTCGTATGCCGTATCTGGACGACCACTCGGTCGCCTCGGAGACGAACACGGCGTCGCCTCGGTAGCCCATCACTTCGACATCCCATCCCGCCATCGCGTCTATCGCGACGCGAGACATTGCCGATGTCAACGGCATGTGCCACAACACGTCGTCGGAGACAGGATCGGAAACCTGCGCGCCCTGAAACGAGGCGATAGGCGTGGTGATCTCGAGATCGGCAGCTTGGCGGACCGCGGACTTGAACGTCCGTCCTGTCGCGAGGGTCACCGCCGCCCCGGCGTCGCGAACTAGGTCAATGACGTTCCGTGTTCGTGCTGAAATCGGATGCTCGTCGCTTCTGATCGTGCCGTCGATGTCGAGCGCCACGAGCTTGAATGTAGCCGGGTTGTCAGTGTGCATGTAGACCCAATGATATACTGTCGCGAAAGCCGATCTCGAATCCCGTTCGGAGCGCCGTTTGTTCAAGCAAATGTCACCCAGACACATCCTGTGGATGATCTTGATTCCGCTCGTCGTGACAATACTTGTTGTTGCATCGCGACAAGTGTGATGGCTTTGGCCGTTCGTTCGTTTTCGATTCGATGATACATGACGGGTTGGTCTAAGTTCGACCTCTCAAACCGTGTTGGATCGCGACCGCGAGATGAGAATTGGCAACAACCCGGGTGGCCGATGGTGTGATCGTGGGGCCCGGCTAATCGCGTCTCACCGGGGGGTTGGGGAGGCGTTGCATGGCGATCAAAAAAGTCCTTGTTACGGGCGCCGCTGGCCAGATCGGCGCCATCATCCGCGACAAACTTGGCTTCAAATACGATTTGACGGGCATCGACAGAGTCGATAACGACTGGCTAAACTCGCACGTGGCGGACATCTCCGATCTCGACGCATTGATGCCCGCGTTCGAGGGCCAACACACCGTGATGCACCTCGGCGGCGACCCCAGAGTCCAAGCGCCGTGGGAGTCGATCCTGCAGAACAACATCGTCGGAATACGCAACGTGTACGAAGCCGCCAAGCTGGCGGGCGTCGAGCGCGTCATCTTCGCCAGCACAAATCACGTGGTCGGTTTCTACCCGCTACGGCAGGATCCGTACAAGGCAATCTACGACGGCAGACTGGACGAAGTCGAAGGCCGTTCCCCCTGCTCGACCACAAAGACATACGGCCCGACAGCTACTACGGCGTCAGCAAAGCGTTCGGCGAATCGCTGGGCAGCTACTTCCATGACGAGTACGGACTTTCGGTGATCTGCGTTCGGATCGGATGAGTCGTGACGCCTGACGACCCATCCGATCCGGCGGCGCTGTCGCTTTGGCTGAGCCATCGTGACGCCGCCCAGATTGTCGAGCGCGCAATCGACGCCCCGCGGTCGGTCAGATTCGCAATCGTGCACGGGATGTCGAAGAACGATCTTCGCATCTGGGACATCGAAACCGGCAGACAGATAATCGGATTCGATCCTGAGGACGGCGCCGGCGAAGAGTGGACCCCGCAACCGGGCCGGCCCGGAGTAACTGAATAGGAACTCATCATGAACGTAATCCTCATCATCAACGACACCTTCCGCAGGGACCATCTAGGCGCCTACGGCAACTCATGGATCCGGACTCCGAACTTGGATGCGTTCGCCCAGCGATCAGCGATCTTCGATCAGGCTTACCTCGCGTCGTATCCAACCATCTCCGACCGATGGGACGTGCACGTGGGACGATGCGGTTTCCCGACTCGCGGATGGGAGCCCCTTGCGCCCGAGGACGAGACGCTGGCGCAGATGATTGCCGGTCGCGGGTACACGTCGATGCTGATCTACGATCCCCCTTAACTCGGGTATCACAATTACGACTATACGCGAGGATTCGACGCGTGGTGGTGGGTCCGGGGGCAGCACGCGGACCCGTTCATCACCAATCCGAACATCCCGACTCCCCTGCCCGCCCAACGACACAAGCTCCGCAGTGTGGAAGGGTTGAAGCTGTACCTGCGAAATCAAGGATCGCTGCGCCACGCGCGGCAGTACATAGTCGCTCGCATCGCCCAAGACGCGGTGGACTGGCTGGAAACCAACTACAACCTCGACCCGTTCTTCCTGTGCGTCGACATGTGGGACCCGCACGAGCCGTTCGATCCGCCCTGGTACGACCATCAACTTTATTCCGACCCCGATTACGAGGGCGAGCGGATAATCTACCGCAATACGGCCGATGGGACTTCATGAGCCTCGATGAGCTCGCCAACGTCCGAGCGCTCTAGGCGGGCCAGGTGACGATGGTCGACCGATGGGTCGGCCGCCCATTCGACACCGTGGACAAGCTCGGCTTGTTCGAAGAGACGTTGGTTATCTGGACGACCGACCACGGCCATCTTTTCGGCGAGCACAACCTCGAAGGCAAACCGGGCGGTCAACCAGGCAATTTGTACGAAACCACGACCCGCATCCCTTTGATGGTCTACCATCTGGAGGGCGTCGGCGAAGGCTCATCGGTCGGCGGTTTGGTTCAGCCTCAGGACATCATGCCCACCGTGCTGGAGGCGATCGGGGCGCCGATTCCAACGCAGACCGAGGGTCACTCGCTCTGGCCGATGATCGACAGCGGCGCTGCATCACGGCGGCGGTACTCGTTCTCGGGCCGGTTTCCGCCAATGGTCGGCGGCGCGACTCGACAACCGGCAGTCGGCCATCTGTTCGACGGCTGGGTAGGCTCCGATCGCATCGTCGAGTCCATCACTGTCACGAGCAATGAAACAACCATGCTCGTCGGCCCCCAGGGTCGCCGCTCCGAGCTCTACGACCTGGCCGACGATCCGGCCCAGCGCCGCAACATCACCGGCTTGCGGGCCGAAGAAGAGAGCGAGACGCGAGGCGCCGCGATCGAGTTCCTTCGCGAGCATGGCGCCTCCCCCGAGCGCATTGCTCCGTTTACGGACGGGATCCCAGTCGCCGAGATAGACCAAGGCATGACGCTGTGGGCGTTCAGGGACGACCGCGAACGATGGGTCGCGTTCCCAACCGAACAGCAAGCCATCGAGCTCGCGCTCGACCGAGAAGGCAACGAAGCCCGCGCGGTCACTGAAACGACGCTAGGCGCGCTCCTCGAAGACGACCCTCACTCGTTGATCCACACGCACGGCCAATACTACTGGGCGTCGGACCTTACGTAGGGCTGGCGCCCTTAATCCACCGCGAACCGCGCCAGCGCCTCCTCGTCGAATTCGACGCCTAGGCCGGGCTTGTCTGACATGACCATCTCGCCGTTCTCGACCTTCGGCTCCTCGGTGAACATCTGGAACGTCCAGGGCATGTGCTCGATGGTTAAGCCGTTCGGCGCGGCGGCTACGGCGTGGGCCATGACCTCGGTCGCAAGATGGCTGACAATCGGCAGGTTGTACGCTTCTGCCATGTGGGCGACTTTCATCCAGCCGGTCAGGCCGCCAGCGCGCAGGAGGTCGCACATTGCGATGTCGATCGATCGATGCTCCAGCATGTGCCGGAACGGGACGATGCCGTAGTGGTACTCGCCGGACGCGATCGGCGTGTCCAGCGCATCGGCGATGCGAGCCATGCCGGAGTAGTCCTGGTGTTGCACCGGGTCTTCCAGCCAGAACAGGTTGTAGTTCGCCATCTCTCTGCCGATTGTGATGGCCTGGTTTACGTCCCACCCCTGGTTGATGTCGACCATCAGATCGATGTCGTCGCCAACCGCCTCGCGAAGCACTCGCATTCGCGCGATTTCCTTGGCCGCCGATTCCTCTGCGCCCATGCGAAACTTCATCGCTTTGAAGCCCTGCTTAACCAGATCGGCGCCGGTCTCGGCCAACTGGTCGAGCGTGTATGGACGCCAGAGGAAGCCGCTGGCATACGTCGGCACGCGGTCTCTGAACCCGCCCAGCAGCCGGTACACCGGTTGTCCCAACGCCTTGCCTTTGACATCCCACAGTGCCACGTCGATGGCTGAGATCGCTCTGGTGACCAACCCAGCCGGCGCGCCGCCGCCTCCGGCCACGAACAACCGCGCATCGATCGCTTCGATCATCATCGGGTCCGCACCGATGGTCTGGTCGACCAGACCGTCGACCGCCGCCTTCAGGGCTTTCGTGATGATGCCGCTCGCGAATCCAGCGTACCCGATCCCTTCGACGCCGTCATCGGTCCGTAATTTCAGCGTCACGAACGACGCCGTGGTTATGCCGGGGCCGCCGCCAAGCGGACCTTCGCCGCGTGGGATGGCTACGACTTTTGTTTCGAAACTTGCGATCTTCATCGATGCTCCTTCTTGGGGTCAACTTCTCGGTTAAGGCTGATGACTGGATAATGAATCATTGGCTACACCCAATGATTTTGCTGGCGCGATTCGATCTGGTACCCGCCCCGGTATCCGCCCGGCAACGTGACCGCGCCTGCCGGATGCTCTTTAAGCGCGTTTTCGTCGATCGCCAGTCCGATTCCCGGTTTCGTGGGCAGGTCGAAGAAGCCGTCTGACTGACCAGGGAACGGCTCCTTGAGCACTGAGTCGTACCATGGGAAGTATCCGCCTTCCTGGATCAGAAAGTTAGGCGTGCACGCATCGACCTGGATCGCGGCCATCGTGTTGACGGGGCCGTACGGATTATGGGGAGCGAAGCCGACGTAGTAGACCTCGGCCATCGCCGCGATCTTTTTGAGCTCGCTTATTCCGCCCGCGTGACAGACGTCCGGTTGAACCACCGACACAACCTGCTTTTCGAGGAGGTCCTTGAATCCCCATTTTGTGTAGATGCGTTCGCCGGTCGCCAGTGGGATGTTGATGGCTTGCGCCACCTTCTGCATCGCGTCGATGTTCTGGGGCGGCACCGGTTCTTCGTAGAAGAACGGCCTATACAGCTCCAGCGCTTGGCCGATTCTGATGGCCTCGGCAGGCGTCAGCCGCCCGTGCACTTCGATGAGCAGCTCGACGTCGTCGCCAACTGCATCGCGCACGGCGGCGACTTTGGCGAGAGCTTGCCGTTCGGACTCGGCTGTCGTGTACAGACCTTGATGCGCGAACGGGTCGCCTTTGAGAGCGGTGTAGCCTCGGTCTACGAACGACATCGCCGTCTCGACCGCGCCTTCCGGACTCGGGCCATCGAATCGCCCGTAGGTCCAGATCTTGTCCCGCATCGCGCCGCCAAGAAGCTCGTACACCGGCACGCCCAATGCCTGGCCTTTGATGTCCCACAGCGCGATCTCGATGCCGCTGATGGCGGCCATCTGGATGGGACCGCCTCGGATATTGTGGTAGAGATGGTACATGTGTTGCCAGTGCTCTTCGATCCGGCCCGGGTCCTTGCCGATGATCGACTCGCCGAATTCCTCGACGACGCCGGCAACTGACGTCGCTCCGATGCTGGACTCGCCCCAGCCGACCAGGCCTTCGTCAGTCGCCACCTTCACGAACACGTAGTTGTTCTGGACGCCCGGAGGCATCGTGACGTAGGCTTTGACTTCGGTAATTTTCATGACTGGTCTCCTGTAATTCAACGCGTCGATTGGCGCTACTCGATGCCGCGCCAATTCTATTGGGTGTAGCTGGACGGGTCAAACTCACACTGCTTCGGCCAAAAACGCGAAGCACACACGGACGCTACAGAGCCCGCTCAACCCTGCGCCGCAGTCGGCGGAACCACGTTCGCATGAACTGGTCTGATCGAACGCCGACGAACGACAGGCCGACCATCCGGTTGATCGAGCCACGGGACACGCGGGCGGGTTTCGATGGGTTCAACCACTCGGGGTTCGACGCTACGGCCTGCAAAGTTTTGAGTCCGATCAGTACCGGCCACGCGGCCGCCAATCGCAACCTGACGCAGCTCCGCGGAATCGCGAGCACGTAGTCGACGGCGGTGGCATAGTGTTCGAGTGCGATTCGGATTCCGTCGACAAGGACTGGACGAATCGCGTCGGCAGATTGCGGATTGAACAAGTCGGGTGGGTTTACGCCTGCGCGGGCCATCGCGTCGGCTGACAAGTAGCACCTGCCGATGCGCAGGTCCGACGGTATGTCGCGCAGGACGTTGGTGAACTGGAGTGCCTTTCCGAAACGCACTCCGATCTCCGACATCCGTTCGCCGTCCCAGTGATCGAGTTTAGGCTCATTTAGCATCGTGATTGCCGTCCAAAACTCGCCGACGCACCCAGCGGCCAGATACGTGTACTGGTCGAGCGCTTCCCAATCCCCCAAAGCCCTGATTTGGCCCGACGTTTCCGCCGGGAAGTACTCCAGATCGAATTCCATGCCTCGACTGAGAACCGTCACGATCGCCCGCACCCACTCGGCTTCTTTCGAGCTCAGTGCATCAACTAATTCCAGCGCCTCGGGCAGGTACTCAAACATCCGGCGTTCCGCATCCCCGAGATCGCGAGCGGAAAGTACTTCCGTCACTGATGGTGCGGGCGCGACGTCGCCGTCTACGTCGATGAGGCGGCGAAGGGTCAGCACGTGCTCGAGCCGATCTTCAGGAGCGAGAGTTTTGGTGTCGGCGACGGTGTCGACGGTTCGGGCGAGGGCGTAAGCCAGACCGACTGGAATGCGAATGTTTTTCGGCAGGACGCGGAGCGACAAATAGAACGTTCGCGATACGCCTTCGAGCACGTCGAAAAGGCGTTGTTCGCGCTCGGGTTCAGAGATTGAGTTTGGCATTTCAACTTCCCGCCGATGCTTGCTGGGTCGAGTTTAACAATGAGTCTCAGGGCGGTCAATCACGGCCCACACGAGCGATGCGTATGCACGAGGGCGTCAATGATTGACCCAATTCGGGGCTGTGATCGGGACATGCCGGTAGACATTTCGTGACGGCGAGTTTGGGCAGTGCTGGCCGTGTGGGCGGTTGCGTGGCGTGGGAGGCGGCGGTGGAGGTGGACGGTGACGTGCGGCGATCAGAGACGATGGCAGTGGCCATGGTTGCGGGGTATTCCACGCCATCGATATGGTTCACCATCCGCATAACCCCGTGTCCCCGGTGGCGAGGCGTTGCATTTCGCACGATCGCCTCGTTTTGCTATCGCTGCACTTCAAGTCGCACAACGCGACGAGTTTTGGGGCGCATGTGGTTCGACAGGTCCCGACAACGCCGGGATCCCGATGCGTCGGGACTCACCACGAACGGTTTGTAAGAGCAGTGTCGAGGAGCTCGGCGCGCCGGGACTCACCACGAACGAAGGGGACGGCGGCGCGTACAAAACTCGATGCGTCCGACCTCAATTCAAAGCCAATAATCGGACTGCTCGGGTCGACGGGTCAGTTGTTTTCAATCTGCGGCGGTTGCCGAGCGCATGCATACGGCGCAACCGGCGACTACCTCGAACACGAGCCGTACTGCGTCTTTCAGCCTGACGAGGCGGCGTGCAAGCACGAAGCCGCGGGCGACTAACTCCTCCGTTTAGTGGCAAGGACACGCTTGCCTGCATCGAGCGTCTCGATGATCGAGTCGACGTCGAAGACGCAACCGCCCCAGGTGCCGCCGGATGCGTTTTGCAGCGCAGCCCAAAGACGCGAGTCGTCCGGGAGCTCGGCGTGCGGCGCGAGGTCGTCGGGAGTCGGACGGTTGGCGAGCTCGGCGTCGCCCCATGATGGACCATGGTTTTCGCCATTGGCGCCGACCAAATTGATCGTGCCTTCGAGGTTGATCTGATCGACAGCGATTTCGACCTCGTCGCCCTCGCGGACTTTACCTATCGGGCCGCCGGCCAGCGCCTCGGGGCCGACGTGGCCGATGCAGGCGCCCGTCGACACGCCGGAGAAGCGCGCGTCGGTGATCAGCGCGACTTGCTTGCCGTAGGAGAGGTGCTTCAGCGCCGCGGTGATCTGGTAGACCTCCTCCATGCCGGTGCCCATGGGTCCGCCGCAGGTCATCACGAGGATGTCGCCCGCCTGAATCTTGACCGCGTCGTCCTGGCTCTTGATCGCCCGCACGGCGTCTCGCTCCGAACGGAACACCCTCGCGCGGCCACGCTTGCGATACACGCCGTCGTCGTCAACGACCGTCGGGTCGATGGCGGTGCTCTTGATGACCGACCCCTCGGGCGCAAGGTTGCCGGCGGGGAACGTCACGGTGCTGGTCAGGCCCTTCGCCTTCGCGCGGTCGGGACTCATTACAACGTTGTCGGGGTCGACGCCGTTGACTTCGGTCAGGTAGCGCCGAACGTCGCGGCGGCGCTCGGACGACTCCCACCAGTCGAGGTTCTCGCCGAGCGTCTGTCCCGTGACTGTCGCGACGGACGTGTCCAGCAGCCCCATCCAGCGCAGATGCAGCATCACCTCGGGGACGCCACCGGCGGCGTACAGCTCAGCGGTCGGGTGTCCGACCGGTCCGTTGGGCAGCACGTCGACTATGCGCGGCGTCTCACGGTTAACCTCGTGCCAATCGTCGACGGACATGCGCCGGCGCCCGGCCGCATGGGCGATGGCTGGCATGTGCAGGAGCAGGTTCGTCGAACCGCCACACGCCGCGTGGACGATCATCGCGTTTCGGAACGCCGCGTCGGTCAGGACTTCGTGCGAGGTGAGGGCGTTCTTCTCGGCCATGACCAGTGCGCGCGCGGACCTCCGAGCGATGTCGATCCACGCCGGAGTGCCCGACGGTGAAAGGGCGGAGTGCGTGATCGCCAGACCCAGCGCCTCGGCGACCACTTGCGACGTGCCCGCGGTTCCGAGGAACTGGCACCCGCCGCCCGGAGACGCGCAGACGCTGCACCCGACCTCTTGAGCGTACTCGAGCGTCACCTCACCTTGGGCGAAGCGTGCGCCGATCGACTGGATCATCCCCGTGTCCTCGCCGTGCTCGGGAGCGAGCGTCGACCCGCCAGGCACGACGACCACGGGCTGCGAGCGCAGACCAGCGAGCGCCATCATCATTGCAGGCAAACCTTTGTCGCACGACGCGATGCCCATGACGCCCCTGGCCGTCGGCAGCGACCGCGCCTGACGCCGGAACACCTGCGCGGCGTCGTTCCTGTACGGCAGCGAGTCGAGCATGCCCGGCGTGCCCATGGAGCGGCCGTCGCACGGGTCTGAGCAGTACAGCGCGAACGGGATCGCCTTGAGCTCGGCGAGCTCGTTGGCCGCGGCCTCGACCATCCCGGCGAGCTCGAAGTGCCCGGTGTGCAGTCCAAGCGCGACCGGTCTGCCGTCCGCGTCGCGCATGCCGCCGACCGTCGACAGGATGAGCATCTGCTTCCGCGTCAACTCCGCCGGGACCCAACCCATCCCGGCGTTCTGGCTCATACCGAAATGGTTGCCGCTGGGGTCGTCAACCAGAAACTCCGCCGTGAACGGCACCGTCCCAGCGGGACCTGGAGCGTGCGTCCGAAACTCCCACGTCTGATCGGAGGCCTCGACGCCTAGCACATCCGCTGGCGCGACATCGAGGGTGTCGTGTTCGGTATTGAATCGAGCGGTCATAGCAGCCTCCGTAATCGATGACGATTGGTGTCAGCGGAGTGTACGTCGGCCTCGCGGGCAGGTCAAACGGATGCGGGCGCTTCGACCCGGCAAACACAACAAGCCCGAGCCGAAGCCCGGGCCTGCTGAATTAGTTCCGTGGTTGTCAGCGGTCTACGCGGACCGGATCACGCTTCCGGCGAATCCTTCGTGACTTCGATCAGCTCCGGCATCTTGACGAAGTCGGGGCCCATCTTGCCCGCCACGACCAGCCGGACCGGGCCGCCGTGCTCCTCGGGCAATGGTTGGCCGTTGAGCTGAAGCGCGAGAATCGTGCCCGGCGCCATTGCTTCTTCCAGAGTCGAGGTGCGCTTAAGAGCGAGGCATGACGCGCTCACGAATCCGGCTTCGGCGGAAACTCCGGCGCGCGTAAGCACATCCGAAAGCGGTACGCCCGCCCATCGTTGCTCGGGAGCGATCCAGCCGTCGAAGCACTGGACGTCTTGCACGCTCTCGGTCTGCGGCATCGCGGCCAGCTCATCGAGGCCGATCGTCAACGGCGTCTCGACCAATCCGTCGATCCGCACTCCAACCCAACCCTCGGGTCGATCCGCCGGGCAAACCGGAAGCTCAGACCTTACATCAACTTTCTCAGACGCCATCATCGTACCTCCATCGCGTATACGCGGCCTCGTTGGACCGCGCCGTCAGGGTACAGTGTGGGGTTGGTGATTTCAAGCGGTGCGACTCTCTCGCAGGACGGGCGATTCCAGGAGCGACCGACTGACCGTGCCGCGCCTTTCTGACGACAGTGGCATGTTGATGGCTGCACAGGGTCGGCCTGATGGTCATCAACTAAATGTGTTGTGGCCAACGCCCCTCGCGACGTAGGGCATCCGTCCAGAGTGAGTCACGCACCCATCCGTTCGCCCTGATCTTTCCGCGCCCGGAAGGACAAAGGGCCGCCCACACGCAAGAGTCGCTTGAGCCGTTACGGTCACGGACCCAATACGATGTTCTCAACATTTCTTGCCATGCCGGTTGGTCCAGAGAAAAAGAAGTGTTTGGTATTGCTCAGGCAAAATGGCGTGTTCAGCGACCAGATTCAGATCGTTCCGCGCTCGGAAGGATCTGAATGACACAATTTATTCGGCGCCACATATTTGCTTTATCGCCATCACGATCTCGTCGTATGCCTGCCGATCGATCGGCGGAGTTGGTCGGCGACCCCGTGCGATCCGAGTCACCGCCGTACCCCGCCGCGACCGTGCTACACTGCCCGCGAATTCAATCAACGTCAGGGGAGCTCGATGCCGCCAAACATAGTCTTTACCTTCGCCGACGACTGGGGACGTTACGCCAGCGCCTACCGCCCCTTCGAAGGCGAGAATTTGATCAACCGCCTGATCGACACACCCAACTTCGACCGGATGGCAGGGGAAGGGGCGCTCTTTAAGAACGCCTTCGTACCCGCTCCGACCTGCACGCCCTGCCGGAGTTCCATCCTGTCGGGCCAGTATTTCTGGCAGACCGGCCTCGGCGCGATCTTGCAGGGCGCGGTGTGGGACGAGACCATCCCCACTTACCCTCTGATCCTTGAGGAGGCGGGCTACCACATCGGGTACACCTACAAAGTCTGGTCGCCTGGACGCACCGTGAACGCCCCTTATGGCGCTGAGCGAACCCGATACGAGACGGCGGGGAACCAGTTCAACAGCTTCTCTCACGTCGTCACGGATGGGGCGTCTGACTTGGGCATCGACGGAGCGAAGCAGATGCTCCTGGACGAGACCGGGCAGAATTTCGACTCGTTCCTGGATGCCAGACCCGACGACAAACCGTTCTGCTACTGGTGGGGCCCGACCAACACCCACCGAACTTGGGAGCAGGGCTCCGGCAAAGCACTCTGGGGACTCGATCCCGACGACTTAGAGGGGCGGTTGCCCAAGTTCTTGCCCGACGTGCACGAAGTGTGAAGGGCGGAGAGATAATGTACCACCAGGGCGGCTCAAGAGCTGAGATGCGGCGCTTGAAAACCGTACCGCCCGTCGCCTTCAATCAGGAACGACACAACCTGAATGAAGGTGGATTGGATGTACAAGGTGGGTATATACCTCCGTGTTCGCAAGGCTTGCTCCGTCGATGGGATGAGCGTACGAGAGGCCGCGCGGATGTTCGGACTGCACCGGGACACCGTTCGCAAGATGCTGGAGTACTCCGTGCCTCCGGGGTATCGACGACAACGACCGCCGCGTA
>JASMDM010000030.1 GCA_030752795.1 SAR202 cluster bacterium
GAACCTCCTTGCGTTTCTCTAATATCTGTTCTCTCCGGCCGTTCAACACGTCCGAAGGAGTCACGTTGCTCGACGCCTTGTGATATCGCCGATTGTTGTAGTAGCTCACGAAGTCGGCGATGGCCGCATCCAGGGTTGCAGGAGCGTCGTATGGGATCTGGTTCACATCCCGTTTGATGGACTGGTGATATCGCTCCAGCTTGCCGTTGGTCTGAGGATGATATGGTGAGGCCAGAATGTGACGAATGCCCACCAAGTGCAGATACTCCCTGAACGATCGAGAGACGTAGCCCGGACCGTTGTCTGAGAGCAGTCTCGTTCGATCGTCCATAGCGACCTCGGTCATGCCTGTGAGGTCGACTGCATCCTGGACCACTTCGATGAACGAGTCGGAAGTCATGTCACGTTGGAGTCTCCAAGCCAGGATGAACCGAGAGAAGTCGTCCATCACCGTGACGAGCTAGTAGAAGCCCCATCCGGCGACTCCGAAGTAGGAGGCGTCGGTTGCCCACATCTGGTGTGGCCGTTTGGTCTTGGTGTGGTACTCGTTGCCTGCAGCCATCTTCATTTCAGGACTTTTGACCAGTCCTCGACGCCGGAGAAGTCGATACACCGTGGATTCTGAAACGGCGAAGTCTTTGGTTGTCGGTGATCCATGCGGCCAGCTGCCGACTGCTGAGATCGGTGTACTCCATGGTCACCTCGAGGACCGCAGACTCCTCCTGAGAACTCAGACGATTCCAAGATGAACCTGGATGTCGACGATCCTCAAGCTTCCCTTGGCTTTGCCTGGCTCGCCAGCGGTAGTACGTGCTCTTGGGAACGCCATTAGGAATCGAGGGACGTTGGAAATCGAGCCTCTGTTTGAGCTACGGCGAAGCGGGCAAGGGTTGCGACTCATGCCGAAATCCGGAACATCGGCGACGCCAAGTGGGAACGGTCTCAGATTCTCTCAACTGGCCACTAACCATAGCTTTCTGGCAGACCTCGAAATCAGAGTGGTCGCCCCGAAAGGCTATGACGTTGCGCGCGACTGACGGGATTCGCCTGGTACCACGCCCAGGCTTAAGCCTGTCCCTCGATGCTTCGTCGATCCGGCGATTCATAATGCCGGGAGTAACCCTGGCGCCGGGTTTGCTGAATCTGATCGAGAAACGTCCGGGGACCGTCACCGTCGGACCGTAGGCGGCAATTTCAGCAAACGTAACCTCGTCGGGCTGAGCGCGCCCGCTGCCCGAGTACCTTACCTGCGCTCAGGGAGTAGTGTAGTATACGCGTGCGCTTGCGATTAGCGAAGAACCCACCTGACTGGACATTATCAGACGAACGTCCCAAATTCTGGTGCGAGCGCCTTTGAGGCGAGTCGTGGCGGAGTTGCGTCTGTTCGGCGATTTCCGGCCCAAAAGGGATTCATGCGCGATCCGCCTCCAGATTAGTGCACGATGAAAATGGGAATATCGGAGGATATGAATGACGACTCCCGGTACGGAACTGATCGAGCTTGAAACGGGTGTATACGCCCGACTTCACGCGGGACTAACAAACGCGGGCATTCTTGTTGGCGATGACAGCGTGCTGGTCATCGACTCGCTGCGCGTGCCATCGTTTGCCCGCGACCTCATCCAGGACGTGCGGCACATCACGGACAAGCCGATCCAGTACGTCATCGACACGCACGCGCACTGGGATCACTCTTGGGGCAACGAAGAGTTTCCCGATTCGGTGATCATCGGGCACCAGAACTGCTATGACGAGATGGTCGACGTGGAATGGAACAGAGTGTGGCGCGACAAAATCATCGCGTCGAGCGACCCGTGGGCCGACGAGGCCAAGATCGTGAAGATCACGCCTCCGAATCTGACGTTCGAAACGAGCATGCAACTGTACTTCGGCGGCAGGAAGCTCGAACTCAGGTACTTCGGAAGGGCTCACACCAGCGGCGACATCATCATCTTCATGCCGAACGAAAAGCTGGCCTTTACCGGCGACGTCGTGCAGGACAAGGGCGTCCCCTTCTTCGGCGACAGTTACCCCGAAGACTGGCCCGACACCGACGACGGGATCGCCGAGTTGGCCGTGGATCGATTCGTGGCCGGCCACGGACCGATCGGGAACCACGATGGCATTGTTGAAGCGCGAAACTTCATCCACACGTTGGTTCCGCACCTGCAGAGCGCGATCAAAGAAGGACAGGACTCAGCGTCGGCGACCGCGTCCGCCCTCGACGCGATGAGCGGATTCTCCGACTGGCGAGGATTCGAGAACCTGGGCGATACGATTCCGCTCGTGTACGGAAGACTGACCCGCTAACACCGCATACGATCGGCTGGGACGCCCTCGTTGGCGTTCCGGCCGGTTGGCCGGGTCGCGCGCTACAGATCGGTCTCCATCTGTGCCGTGGGAAGCACTCGTACGAAGTACTCGCGGCCCAGCATTTCTTTTAGATTCGTGTCCGGAAACATGCCGGGCGTTACCCGACACTGCGTCCGATGCGCTGATATCGCCCGCATCTTCTGAGCGACAAACTCCGTGACGTCGATGCACGTGGTGGGTTGGTTGCGTCCCCTCTGAATTCAGATCGACTGCCGAGTCCGATGTCGCGTGCTAGGCCTCCTCGCCTCGACCCGCGAATGCAGTGGGCTCGGCGGGCGAGAATACGAGACACGTCACGCTGTCTTTGGCGATTATGTTGGCGTTACGCGGTTTGCCGCATGCCAGCCCCGTTTCGCCGACAAATTCGGCAGGTTCGCGATCCGCCACCTTCTGCAGCGATCCATCGGCGTCTTCTTGGAACACTTCGGCTTGCCCCGACAGGATCAGGTACAGACTCGTGGCCGGTTCTCCCTGTTCGATGATGTAGAACCCCGGCGGGAACCATCCGACTTTGACGTGGTCGCTGTTGAAGCCCATGGTCGCCGACTCGCTGGCGAACAGGGTCAGTCTTTGAACAAAGTCGAGAGACCCTCGGAACCGAGTGTCGAGTCCATTGAGCCAAGTTGAAAGGTGCTCGGTCAACAACATCTGGTTGCGCGGGAAATGGCTGTGGAAGAGCCTGCCCGGCTCATGTGGTGCAAGTCCCTCGGCTATCTGACTCAGATACTTGAGGATCGCCGGCGATTTTGCACGTTTCGGTGGTCGCGACGCTGATCGCGACGTGGTCGGGGTGACCGTACGCCCCTTCGGCTCCGAACGTGAACACGACATCCGGTCGAAACGTGCGGATCAGCCTGACGATTTTGCGGGCCAGCTCATCAGGGTCCGCGTCGGCGAGCCCGCCGTCTTTGTGGTCGAGGCAGTCGACTGTCTGAACGCCGATCGCCCGACAGGCTCCTCGGAGCTCGCGCTCGCGGACCCCGCCGAGCGTCTTGCGTGTCGCCGTGCCCGCATCGCGAATCTGCCCGGCGTCGCCCTTCGTGAACGACACGAACATGGCCTCGGCGTCTGCCGCAGTGTACTTCGCGAACGTTCCTCCGGCGCAGAAGGTCTCGCCGTCCGGGTGTGCGAATACACCCAGCAGCCGCCTCACACCTTGTTCCATTGTTTCGTTCGCCATGAAAACCCCACCCTTTCGTTAGATAGTTGCCGAGTTTACCAGCGAGCCGCACAAACGGGAAACTGACTGTGGCGCGACAAGAAGTCGGGCTCTCGAGGTCTCTGGCAGAATTGACGATGCGTGCGAGCGATGCTACGCTCTCGACCATCGCGGACGGACCGCCTATTTGACTTGCACGACCGTTGATTTGGGATTTTTCGGATTGCGAAGGGGGTGCAACGTGTCGACCGAGATCGATCTGTCCGATCACTGCCTGGTGGACCACCCACGCGCCGCCCGGGACGGCGTCCCGCAGTTCGAATTTTCACGCAAGATGACTCTGTGGAAATCGATGCTGTTCGTTGACAGAAAGATGCATTTTACCGGTGTTCGCGGCGCCGCTTGGCGGATCTTGGGAGTCGGCCGCAGCCTCAAAAATCCCAACATCTGCAACATTTGAGATGCCCACTGGGAGGTGGGTCACCTCTCCCCTGTCTCAGTGCTGTTCGCGGACGCCCGCGGCTTCACATCCCTCATCCACGGATACGGCCCTGAAGAGATCACGCCGTTCATCGACGAGTTCTTCAAGAGATGCTACAACATCGTCATCAACCACGACGGCATCATGGACCATTTCAGAGGCGACGCAATACTGGGCTTTTCAATGTGCCCATCAGACACGAGGATCACGTCGCCCGCGCCATCGCCGCCGCGACGGAGATCTAACAGGCCGTGCCCGAGATTAACCTGAGTATGGGGAAGCCCGATCCGTTGAAGATTGGCGCCGGCATCACGACCGGCATGGCGCTGTCGGCGACCGTCGGTTTCAACGCCTGCACCGACTACACGGTTATGGGTGACGTCGCCAACATCGTTTCACGACTTCAGGGAGCGGCACAACCGGGCGAGATACTTGTTTCGTCAGATGTTTACGATGTCGTCGCGGACACCATTTCCGGCGTGGAGAAACGTGTGTTGGAGATCAAAGGCATAGACGAGCCGTTCGAAGCTTACGTGCTGCCGTAGCGGTCTGATATGATCGCGTCGCACCACGCACCGGCCGGGGCCGCTTGCAGCCCGTGGCTTCCTCTCACCGGTTTCGAATTCGACGATATGGAGGCACGCCCATGAGTTGCGGACCGCTCCACGGGATCCGCGTTGCCGACATGACCCAGATGCTCGCGGGACCTGTCGCCACCCAGATGCTCGGGGACCTCGGCGCCGAGGTCATCAAGGTCGAACCGCACGGCGGCGAGCGCGCCCGAGGCGGCGCGACCGACCCGCCCCGATGGCTGTTCCTTGGACGGAACCGCAACAAACGGGGCATCGTCGTCGATCTCAAACGACCCGAAGGCCTCGACGTGATGCATCGGCTCGCGAGCCAGTCAGATGTCTTCGTCCACAACCAACGCCCGGCTGCAGTTCAACGACTCGGTCTTGGCTACGACGATCTCAAGCAGATCAACGATCGATTGGTGTACGCGTCGGCGTCCGGGTATGGCGATCGCGGCGAGTTGAGCGACCTCCCCGGCCAGGACATGCAACTCCAGGCGTTCAGCGGTCTGGCGGGGATCAACGGGTACCCCGACGATCCACGGCCATCACCTCCGGCGGGAGCCGCCGTCGTCGACTCGACGACCGGCATCCTGATCGCGCTGGGTGTGATGGCGGCGCTCTATGATCGCGAGAAGACCGGTCGCGGCCAGGAAGTGAAGACCTCGCTTCTCGGCGGAGCTTTGCTTCTCCAAGAGAATTCGTTCGGCCCATATCTGGCTACCGGCAAACTCCCTCGCAAGGCTGGAAACGGCCATCCGGGTTCCGCTCCGCCCTACGGCATCTGGCGGGCGAGCGACGGCAAAGAGCTCGGCGTCTCGTCGGGTGTTGGCCCTGAGGTGTGGCCGAACTTCTGCAACGCAATCGGCAGGCCCCAGCTCATCGACGACCCGCGATTCAGCACCGCCGAAAATCGCCTCACGAACCGTGACGAGCTGTTCGAGTGCGTGAACGAAGCGATGGCGGCACGGCCCAGAGACGAGTGGATTCGCGTGATTCGAAAGGCCGGGATTTGGGCGGCTCCGGTCTCGACATATGACGAACTGACCGCATCGACACAACTCGACGACAACGACCTGCTGGTCGACAACAACTATCCGGCGGCCGGCGACTTCAAATCACTCAACACGCCAATCTCGCTGGGCAACAGCAAGACGGTGGTCAGGCACCGTCCCCCCGGGCTCGGCGAGCACACACGCGAGGTGCTGACCGAGCTCGGGTACGCGACCGCCGAAATCGATTCGATGTATCGAAAGAATGTAGTAGCATAAGGTTTCGGGCGTGACCGCAAAGGCCGCCGACTCGGGAAAAATACGCAAAAGAAATTAAGGAGATGAACAGATGGCTGAGCAGCGATACTTTGAGGACGTCGAAGTCGGGATGGAATTGACCCCGATTCCGAAGCCGGTTACCACCCGCAAGTTGGTCAAGTACTCCGGCTCGTCCAGAGACTTCAACGAGATCCATTACGATCAGGAGAGCACAGCCAAGACGATGTGGGGGAACGTCATCGTTCAAGGCATGCTCAAAGCCGGGTGCATTGGACACATCGCCACCGATTTCATGGGCCCGGGCGGCTACATACATAAGCTGGGTTGCACTTACCGTGCTCCGGATTTCGTCAACCAGACCTTCACCGTACACGGGCGAGTGGTCAGCAAAGACGAGACCGCAGACGGCCTCCTCGTTTCCTGCGACGCCTGGGTCGAGAATCCTGAAGGTCAGACGACCACACCCGGTCAATTTACCGTGGCGCTCCCGTCGGAGGACGGCCGCAAGGCAGCCTATCCGGGCCAGCCGCCCATCCCACACGACAGGGCAGGCACGATCAAGGGCGAACGGCTCAGGCTCGGTGACCCCGAGGTATGGAAGTCTCACATCGGTGAATGGTGGACTCCCTGGGTCTCCCAGGTGGAACAACCTTGGATCACGGCGTTTGCGGACGCGATCGGAGATCCCAATCCGATCTATCGTGAAGCCGACTACGCGTCGACGACCGGCCACGGCGGCATTGTTTCGCCACCGACGTTTGTCGAAGCGATGGACGCCGACTGGCGTGTGTTCGAGTTGGCTTTCGAAGAGGAGCTCCGTCAGGCACGCAGCCAACCCCGCCCCGGTGGCGGCGGCGGCGGCGGCGACGGTTTCTGCGATTTCAACTTCTACGCGGACATTCATCCCGGCGACACCATGTCCGGATACACCAGGTGGACCGAGCCCTACGAGAAGACGGGGCGCGCCGGAAAACTGGTCTTCACGACCCGCGAATCGGTCATCGAGAACCAGCACGGTCAGATCGTCTCGACCGCCAAGCGAGCCACGGTCTCGGTGTACCCCAAGTGACCGGTTCCATCGAACTCAGCTTCGGAGCGGGAATGCACTACGGCGAAGCTGAGACCGTCAACAGCGCTCGTCGCATGGAGGCACTCGGTTTCGACTACTTTTCGGTGGGCGAGCACTACATGCAAGGGCGACCTCCTCTGCCCACCTCGGCGTCGATACCGTTGCTGGGCGTGGCTGCAGGGGCCACGGAGCGGATACGTTTACTGTCCTCCGTGGTCTTAGTCCCGTTCATGCACCCGGTGGTGTTGGCCAAGCTCGCAACGACACTCGACAATGCATCGCGCGGACGGTTCACGCTCGGAATCGGCATCGGCGGCGAGTTCCCGATGGAGTTTGAAGCGGCCGGGTTGAACGTGCGACGGCGCGGCAGCATGACGAACGAGTCGCTGGAAGTCATTCGACGCTTGTGGACCGGTGAATCGGTCACCCACGAGGGCCGCTACTACTCGATGAAGGATGTGACCCTGGCGCCGCAGCCGACGCAGAAGCCGAACCCTCCGATCTGGGTGGCCGGGCGTCGGGACGCCGCGATGATGCGCGCGGCGAAGTACGGCGACGGTTGGTATCCCTACTTCTACAGTCCAGAGAGGTACAAGGACAGCTACGAGAAGATCAACCGGTTCGCCGCCGAAATAGGCCGTGACCTGACCAACTTCGAGTGGGCGGTCATGCCGTACATCTCGATCTACCCGACGGTGGAGGAAGCCACACAAGTCGGGGTGCGGGCCGCGTCAGGCCAATATGAAGGCGACTTCGCTCGGGTCGTAAGACAGTACTGGGCCTTGGGTCCAGTCGATAATTGCGTAAATCGCCTCATGGAGTACGTCGATGCCGGCGCGCAGCACATCCTTTTCGCGATCTCGTGCCCTGATGAAGACTACGCACGGCACCTGGAGGCGATCAGCAAAGAGGTCATCCCCGAGCTCAGGAAGCGAGTTGCCGCCGCGTAGAAACTGGCGATGCAGAACACAAAACAAAAGCCGGGGCCGATGCACGATCGGCCGCGGCTTTTTGCTGCAACTAGTTTGATCGGCCGGCTTGATTTGTCAGGTCTCGGTGTTCACGCTGCTCGGCCCATCCGGTGAACGCGAACGCAATGTGCCATCCAGAAACTATGCCGGTGTGGGACCGGGCTCGACGCTTCTCTGCAAAACCCCGCGAGCTGCTTTCTGGGCGATCGAAGCGAGTGCAAGCCAATCCGGATCCAGACTCGACCCTGTTTAGGCTCCTCCGAAGCGCCCAACGGAGTCCTGGTGGGAGACATTGCCGTAGGTCCACTCGATGCCTTGGAACGTGAATGTGACTTGCTCGATTGGAGGTCCGGCGCTAGTGCCGTCGCTGATCTGCGAGACGCTGGAAACATGTCCGTCGTGGATGGTGACCGTGTAGAAATTCTCCTCCGCCCCGCCTGCACCGCTGGGGCGGTAGAATCTGAATTCGGCGGAATTGACAAGGTGATTTTCGCATAAAGCCTGAAACAAACGCGGGCTGCTCCTGTCGATAAGCTTGGTGACTGTTACCGGCCCGTGTTGTTTTTACCAGTCGACCTTCCTCCGGTGTCTCTCTTTGTCGTAAGCTCATACTCAATAGAGAGACATTCGATGGTGTCTTGACGTCCCAGACTCTGTTGTGAACGGCGGAGAGATAATGTACCACCAGGGCGGCTCAAGAGCTGAGAAGTGGCGCTTGAAAACCGTACCGCCCGTCGCCTTCAATCAGGAACGACACAACCTGAATGAAGGTGGATTGGATGTACAAAGTGGGTATGTACTTCCGTGTTCGCAAGGCTTGCTCCGTCGATGGGATGAGCGTACGAGGGGCCGCGCGGATGTTCGGACTGCACCGGGACACCGTTCGCAAGATGCTGGAGTACTCCGTGCCTCCGGGGTATCGACGACAACTACCGCCGCGTAGACCGAAGCTCGACCCGTTCAAGGGCGTAATCGATCAGATCCTGGAACAGGATCAGACCTCACCAAAGAAGCAGCGTCACACA
>JASMDM010000031.1 GCA_030752795.1 SAR202 cluster bacterium
CCGACGAGTCCGCATGCTCCAATCATTGCGGCGCCGGTGCCCAATTTCAGCCGTTGGATCGCCTTCCACCTTCGCCGCTTCTCGCTGTCTGACTTATTCGCCGACGACACAACCGATCGCACAAACGGCGTTGATTCCTGACGGCTGCCCTCCCTCATATGTGGCGCGAGCCAGGAAGAACCAGTAGAATGGGCGGAACCTGACGAGCGCCCGATCGGCGACACGGGCGTCGCGATCAACCTCAGAACGGAGGCAAACCGTACGATGACGATTAAGAACATCCGGTACGTCCTGCTGGCGGGATTCACGCTATTGGCCATGGTCGCGATGGCGTGCAGTTCAGACGAAGAGACGCCCGAATCTGCGCCGCCGGCAGCTCCGGCCGCGCGGCCAGCCCCGACCGCGGCGGCCCCGTCGCAACCGGCGTCAGCGCCGAGCGTCCAGTTGCAATGGGCTGCCAAACCTGCGATGAACATCGACCCGAACACCCCCCACTACGCGATCATCGAGCTTGAAAAGGGCGGCGAAATTGAGATCGAACTGTTCGCTGACAAGGCTCCTCAAACCGTAAACAACTTTGTGTTCCTGGCTCGGTCGGGATTCTATGACGGCGTGACATTCCATCGGGTAATCGCCGACTTCATGGCTCAGGGCGGAGACCCCACGGGCAGAGGCTCCGGAGGCCCCGGTTACAAATTCGACAACGAATTCCATGCAGACCTCAGGCACGATAGCCCGGGCATCATGTCAATGGCGAATGCCGGGTTGCGAGCGGGCAGCGGGACGAATGGGAGCCAATTTTTCATAACGTTTGTTCCCACGCCGTTCCTGGACGGTCTTCGGCCAGACGGCTCCTCAAAGGATTGCGGGAACCAATCCTGCCATTCCGTTTTTGGCAAGGTGGTCGATTCGAGCATGGCGGCGCTCGCCGGCATCACCATTCGTGAACCGGGGTCTTCGACGCCTGCCGACGTGATGAAGACGATTCGAATCGAGGAACGATAACCTTCGCGTTTCGAAAACCTCGCGATCGTAACAGCCGGGAGGCGATGGGACATAAAGAAAGCGCCCCGACTCATGTCGGGGCGCTTTCTTCTTCGGAGAGGAGGCGCGTCTAGTCCGCGGTCGCCGGCGCTGGCTCGGTTTCAGTGGAGCCTTCGGGCGGCGCCATCGAGAAGCTGTACAGGCGGCCCGCGGCTCCGACCCAGGTGTTGTCGTGGATCGACATCTGTCCGATTAGCGGCTGGTTGTTGACCCTGATTGTCGCATGGGACGATGGGCCGCTGGACATGATGACTTGGTTCGGCGAGACGAACGTGAACTTCGCGCCTTCCAGTCCGGATATGCCAAGTTCCGTGCCGTTTACGACATTGCGCTGTACGAGGTTCGTCACCGGCCGGCGCTCTAGCGTCGAGAAGTCGACAACCAGCTGTCCCCTGTCTCCGTATAGGTACCCGAACGGCGTCGACCGCGTGAGCCAGTAGGCTGCTGCGCCGAGTATCGATACGCTGACGACGGCGAGTACGACCACCAGTGCAACCGGTATGCCGGGCTCTTCAACGGGAACGAATACCGGAAGCTGAGGCGGAACGGGCGTCGGCAAGACGACCGGCGGCGGAGGCGGCTCAGGCGTGGGCGCCACGGTCCCCACGGTCCTCAGGGTCGAAACGACCATCGAGTCAGTTGCGAATGAGTGCAGACGGCCTTCGTATTCCATGCTCAGCCGGACGATGATGGTGCTGAGTGTTTCCTCGGCAGGCGTGTAGAACACGTCGAAGTTGGAAGCTTTGCCCTCGGTGATGATCTGTCCGGGGACCACCTCGATTTCGCCATGGTTTTCAACCGCGGTAGCCATGTCGACGGATATCTGCTCGCCCAACAGCGCGATCGGGTTCCCGTTGATATTGGCGAAGATCGTTGCGATCTTCGTTCGCTCACCGGACCGGAGATCATTCATCTCAACCGGAGTCACTTTCAGAGATGGGAACGCCCTGATTTCGAACGAATCCCGAGCCGTGATTGCGTGTTCCAGCTTCGACCACGAAAGCTCGAGGTGCACCATGTAGTCGCCCTCTGTCGTCTGTGGCGGGATGGTGGCAGCGAAGTAGGCGTCGCCCGCCACGGCGTCTCCGAGTACGCCGTTGTCGTTGAGCGAGTAGGTCACGGATGTCCCATCGGGCGAGATGATCCTCGCGATGAGCTCAACCTCTTCTTCTATGACCACTGGCTGACCATGTTCAAACACGTACGCAGCCAACGTTGCAGGCTGCCCAAGCGGCTGAGCGCCGAACGATTGCAGCATCAACGAGTATTTGTTGGTCGCGTAGTGCCAACCGGAAATCACCCCGTCGACGCCGCGAGCGTCGATCTGCCATTTGCCCGGAGCGGGGTCTATGATCTCCCACATGACCACGTTCGGCAACTCGGTGATCGACGACGAGGTCCTGTCGCCGGCGGACGCCTCGTACCCTTCAGGGTTTCTGATTCGGAAGGCGGTGACCTGATCCTCCCTGAAGAAGATTAGGTTCGCCGTCTCGGTCCCCGGCGCTATGTGCATCGTCATTTCGAGGGAGGTGTTCGGCGTGAGTTCTATCGAGCCAAGCTCGGTCAGCGAGCCCTTCGCCCCCATTCGGAGTATTCTGTCTGTGAAGTTCTGCAGGCCGTCGGGAATCGAAAGCGAGTACGACTCGCCGCCGGTGTTGCGAGATATGTCTGAGAGCGTGTCGACGACCGCTTCCGCTGTTCCCGGAAGCGTCACCGAGTGAACCGGCCAGCCCTTCTGGTCAAGAAGGCTTACCATCTGATCGAGTCCGGACTGAAGCACAGGCGTCGGCAAGTCCTCGTTCGATCCGGTGATGAAGTAAATCGAAGATTGCGCCCCGGCGAATTCACCGCCGAGGAAGTTATAGATCTCAGCGAGAGCCGCGGCCAGATCTCGCTCTGCGCCGGATGACATCGCCAACATGACGTCCAGTTCGCGTCTGAAATCCGAGAACTCCATCGAATCCGTCTCGACCGGGCCGATGGCGCCGAGAGGGTCGTCGACCGCCACGAAAGTGAATGGTTGGCCTTCCTTGAGTTTGAAAATCAACCCGAGAAATGAGTTAATTAAGTCTGTGTCGACCAGAGAGCCGTTGAGCGAATCCCTGTCGAAAACAAGAACCGTGACTTGGTTGGACGGCTGCTGGGCTTGGGCTTGATGACCAAAGCCTCCGCCGGCCCACACGGCCACCGCGACGAGTATGGATATCGATAGCAGAGTCTTTTTCATATGGCACGTACCTCACGTACAACTTTACGCAATGTCAAAGAAAACAGTCAACGCAAATATAGGTCGAAATTTAAGACAAACGCCAAACTGAAGCTGGCGATCTTGTTCGCGATGTCACTGATCGCGGGGGTAAGCGCCACCGTGGCTTGCGGCCCCGACGATTCCACGACGTCCGAGCAGAAAACCGTCCGCGGTCAGCTAACCGACGTTCAGGCCGAATCGTTCCTTGACCTCAATTCCATCACCGTGGCAGCGGACGACGGTCGTTCGTATACTTTGCAGGGGAGAGGACGGCAACACACGGGCTTCCTACCGAGTCACCTGCGCGAGCACATGGTCGCGGGCGAACCGGTTACCGTGACGTTCCACGAAGAGGACGGAGCGTTGGTCCTGGACTCGATCGAAGACTAGCCGAATAGCACGTTACGCGAGCTACGGACTGTGTTGGCAGTCCCCGAATCGCCCCCTGTGAAATCGTGATCCAAAGCCGAACACTATAATGGCAACGAGAGTCGATCTTTCGGCTCGATCATATTGAGGAGGAAACCATGGCTGGATACGTAATCGCCGACGTCGAGGTTCACGACCAAGATGCGTACGCCGAGTATCGCAAGATCGTCGGCGCATCGATCGAAAAGTTCGGGGGCAAGTTCTTGGTCAGAGGCGGGGATCATGAGGTCGTCGAAGGAGACTGGAACCCACACCGCGTCGTGGTGCTCGAGTTTGACAGCGTCGCCCGGGTGAAAGAGTGGTACGCCTCGGCGGAATACGCGCCGGCCCTCGCCATCAGGCTCAAGGCGACAACATCGAAATCGATCGTCGTCGAGGGGGCGTGAACGTTCCGTCTTCACGAGACTGAGCTCGGCGACAACCCCCAGAGCGGACAATGCCGCAGCGTGACGTCGATGTAGCATCACGTCCCGGAGTGGGTGCAGGGAGTGGGCCCGACAGGGTTCGAACCTGTGACCAATCGGTTATGAGCCGACCGCTCTACCACTGAGCTACGGGCCCTCAATGCGGCGATTTTAGCGTAGCCAACAGGCATATCTGTGTCAACCCGTGGTTGACACAGGGCGGGAGCGGGCGGTACATTCGCCGTGTTTTCGACGCTCACTCCTAGCCGATGCGAGGACACGATGGCAATTTCCAAGAAGATCAGCGACCTCATGGAACAGGGCTCATGGATTCGGAAGATGTTCGAGGAAGGCGCCGCTCTGAAACAGCAGTTCGGCGACGAGAACGTGTTCGACCTTTCGCTCGGGAACCCGATCATGCAGCCTCCGCCCGAGTTCTTCGCCGAGCTCAGGCGCATCGTCGGCGAGCCGATCGCTGGGTTGCATCGATACATGCCGAACGCCGGTTTTGTCGAGACGCGGGCCGCCGTCGCCGCTCAGCTTCGCGAGGAGACAGGGCTCGATTTTACCGCCGACCAGGTCGTCATGACCGCGGGAGCGGGCGGCGCGATGAATGTCATCTTCAAAACGTTGCTCGATCCCGGCGACGAAGTCATCGTCTTCGCTCCGTATTTCGTTGAGTACTTCTTCTACGCCGACAACCACGGAGCAACCGGGCGCGCGGTGCCCCCCGACGACGCGTTTCTGCCGGATTTTGATGCCTTCGAGAGTTCGATCTCTGACAAGACGCGGATCGTGCTGATCAACTCTCCGAACAATCCGACCGGCGTGCTGTACAGCGCCGACGTTCTCGCGCGGATCGCCGAGATCATCCAGCGAAAAGAACAAGAAACCGGTCGAGAGATATTCCTGGTCAGCGACGAGCCTTATCGGAAGATTCTGTTCGACGGTCTGGAGTACCCGCACGTGTTCGGGCATCACGTCCGAAGCATCGTGGCCACCTCGCACTCGAAGGACCTAGCGTTGCCCGGCGAGCGCATCGGCTTCATCGCGACCCACCCGGATTACGAGGACGGCGCCGAGCTCATGGACGGCCTGGTGTTCTGCAATCGCACGCTGGGTTTCGTCAACGCGCCCGCGATGATGCAGAACATCGTCGCCAAGCTGCAATCGGTGACCGTCGACGTGGCACAGTACCAGGCCAAGCGCGACTTCATGTACGAGCGATTAACCGACATCGGGTACGAGCTCATCAAGCCGCAGGGCGCGTTCTACATGTTCCCCAAGTCGCCGCTAGAAGACGACGTCGAGTTTACGGCGGAACTCCTGAAGCACAATGTGCTGGTAGTGCCGGGTCGTGGGTTCGGCGTGCCGGGTTATTTCCGTCTGTCGTACTGTGTTGCCGACGAGACCCTGGCGGGGTCACTGGACGGGTTTAGGCAGGCGTTCGAGCGGACTTCGGGCTAGCGCAGGGATGGTCGCTGGTTGCCAGCGGAGGAAAGACGCCTCCTCGGGATGGTCTGTCCCACTCGCCCGCCCGAGGAATTTCGGGGGACACCCCCAAGCCCCCGGTGTCAAGAGGCTTCGCCCCTTGACGACCCCCGGTTGAAACGGCGAGTGTCCGTTCCTGAACCCTGAACCCTGAACCCTGAACGCTATCGATTGTTTGTCGGCGGCGTGTCTTTGAGCCCGAACCCGGTCACGGCCACCAACACGCTATCGTGCGACGCCACGTGTCCTGCCTCAATGAGCAGTTCGAGACCCGCGAACGCCGCGGCCGACGTTGGTTCGCAGTATATGCCCTCGGTGTTAGCCAACCGCGCGTGCCACGAGGCGATGGCCGCCTCGGCAACAGCGATGCTGACGCCGCCGCTCGCTCGCAGAACGTCGAGGACCTGCTGCTTGCGAGGAGGATCGCCGACCGCGATTCCACCGGCGATAGTGGCCGCGCCGGGTTGGGGCGTCCACTCGCGTCCGGCGAACGCAGCCGCCACGGGCATCACCGCCTCGGCCTGGATCGCGTGCAGCTTGGGGGCACGGTCCAGCACGCCCGCCGCAACGAGCCCGTGAAACCCCTTCCACGCGCCGATGAACAAGCTACCGTTGCCGACTGGGATGACGACGTGGTCGGGCAGGGCGCCGGCCATCTGGCTCGCGATCTCATAGGCGAACGTCTTCGTGCCTTCGAGGAAGGACGGACTCAGGTTGTGGGAGGCGTACACAAGGCTGTTCTCGCGACAGAATGCCACCGCGGCCTCGGTCGCGGCTTCTCGCGGACCTTCGATTGCGTGGGTGTGAGCGCCGTACACGCCGATCTGTTGCATCTTGGCTTGCGGGGCTGACACCGGAGCGAAGATGTGGGCTTCGATTCCGGCCCTCGCGGCGTACGCGGCGACCGACGCCCCCGCGTTGCCCGAGGAGTCTTCGGCCACCGCATCGACGCCGAGCTCAGCCGCGACGGACATCATCGTTGCGGTTCCCCTGTCCTTGAACGAGCCCGTCGGGTTCAGGTACTCGAGCTTGGCTTTCAAGTCGCGTAATCCGAGCGTTCTGCCGGTGGCGTCCAGGGGCACGATTGGCGTGTTTCCTTCGCCGAGGGAAATCGGCGGCGACTCGGCATGGAACGGCATCGGCGGGACAACTCGGCTCTGGTTAGCATCGGGCGTTGATTCGTAGAGAACGTCCAACGGCGCTCCGCACGAGCCGCAGCCCAGCGTTGTCATCGAAGGGGAATGGGCCTGAGCGCATCGCGTGCATACCAGGCTGAAATGGGACATCGCAGGCTCCTCGACGGCGGTCGGTTCGGCATCCGATGCTACGCGGGGCCGAGGGTCGTGTCAACGACTGAATGGGAAATCGAGCCGTACGCCCGGTCAATCAGATAAGCGAAAAGGCGCCCCGGCTAATCGGGACGCCTTGCAGTTCAATGATCGAATGTTCGGGCCAGTGGCCGCCTCCGTACGATCACGTTGCCCGACGCCACGTCCCGGGGAAGGACTACTGACATCCCTTAGTCGGCCGCGTCCGCCATTGCCGCCATATCGCGAACGGTACCCTTTTCGCTGTCGGTCAGGACCTTGTCCAGATTCGGCAGGATCACCATTCGGCTCTCCATCTTCACGATCCCCTGCAGGTAGACCGAGTCCGCGGTGGTGATTACCGAAGAGGGCGGTTCCACCGCCGCCGCCGATATTCGCAGCACCTCGGTGACAGCGTCGACCACGACGCCCATGTCCTGACCGCCGATGTCCATCACGACGATGCGGTTGTCCTTGTGAAGCTCGTTGACGGGTATGTCGAACCGCTTCCTGAGGTCGATGACGGGAATCACGTTCCCGCGCAGGTTGATGATGCCTTCGACGAATCCGGGCGCCCCCGGAACTCGTGTGATGTCCTGCATTCGGATGATATTGCGAACCGACCCGATGTCGCCGCCGAAGGCTTCGGCGGCGAGGTCGAACACGACCAGTTGCTCTTCGGATCTTTCTACGTTGTTGGTAGTTGTAGTCATTCGTTCGCCCCCTAACAAGAGCGAGAACTGCGATGTGACATGTCAGGCTAGGTGGGAGCCGGCCCTTCCGTGCGAGCGAAAGGACGGCCCCCACGCTTCGGGTAAATCAGACCCTGTCGGACATCTGTCCGTTCTTGCTGAGCTTGAAGACCGAGACGGCCTCCTGAAGCCCCTGCGCCATCTGGTCGAGGCTCTGCGCCGATGCGACAACCTCTTCGACCTGCGCGCTCATCTCTTCGGCGGACGCGCTCATCTCTTGGGATGCGGCGCTGTTCTGCTGCGAGATCGGCTGATTTGCTCGATGGAGTCCGCGACTCCGCCCGAGCTCCCGGCCATCTCTTGTGCGGCGGCCGTGTTCTGTTGCGTTACCGAGTTGACGCCCTCGACGGTCGAGACCATCTCTTCCCTGGAGGCGTTGACCTGCTCAGCCGAAGCCGAGATCTGGCCGATCTGATCGGCGACCCCGCCGACTGCCCCGAGGATGTCCCGAAGGGCGTCGCCGGTCTTCTCGGCCTGGACCGCGCCTTCGGCCACCTGCCGTGTGCCGTCTTCGACCGCGCTGATTGACTCGTTGACGCCCTTCTGGATCGAGTCGATAAGAGTTGCGATCTCGGTCGTTGCTTGAGTGACACGCTCGGCGAGACCCCTGACTTCGTCGGCGACAACCGCGAAACCGCGACCTTGCTCGTCGGCTCGTGCCGCCTCGATTGCCGCGTTGAGCGCCAGGAGGTTGGTCTGAGCGGCGATGTCATCGATGACCGCGACGATCTTACCGATCTCCTCGGACTGCGTGCCGAGTTATGCGATCTGTTGCGATGCCGCGTCGACCGCTGTCGAGATACGCTCCATGCCCTGGATCGTCTGATCGACCATTGCGGCTCCGTTGTTGGCCGCCTCGGAAGCTTCTTCAGAACCTTGTGTCGCGCCCTGTGCGGTGGATGCGACCTCTGAGATCGCCGTCGAAACCTGGTTTACGATTGCGAAAGCCTGCTCTATGGCAGCCGCTTGGTCCTCGGATCCCTTCGAGATCTGGTCGATGGAGACGCCGAGATCATGCATGGCCGTGCGTGTCTGATCGATGCTGCCGACCTGCTCCAGGGCGCCGGACGACAACTGCTGCGTGGACGAAGCGATGCCGGATGTGGCGCCGCCTGCCTGCTCCGCTGCATCTGAAAGCTGAGTGGAGGCGGCCGACAGTGAATTGGCCGTCTCGCCATCTGGCCGACCAGCGTGCGAAGGCCTTCAACCATCTTGTTCAAGCTGTTTCCGCCTGCTTCGAGCTGCTCGCCCATCTCGTTGAACGATCCGGCCATTTGTCCGAGCTCGTTGCGGGAGGCGATGTCGATTCGGTCGACGGAGATATTTGACGTCTTGGTGAGGTCGCCGGATGCGACGGCCTGCGTGACGTCGACGAAATTAGGCAGAACGCGCTTCGCCAAATCGGCGGCTACCTCGCCCATCTTGGCCAGAGGCGCCGTGATCTGTCGCGACATCCACAGAGCAGCCAGTACGGCCAAGACGGCGATTCCCGCGCCAACGGCCAGCAATAGAGTTCGCAGCGAGTTGACGGGCTCAAGAACCGCGCTTTCCGGTATCGTCCGGACGAGCAGCCAATGGCGGTCGGCTAGGCGCGGGTCGAACGAAACGACCTGCATCGCGACGACTTCTCCGAGTTCGCCGTCAATGTCCGCGAATGCTGTTCCTCCGGATGCGGCTAGCGCGTCGTGGCTCCGGCCGAAGTCGGTGTCGATGTCGAACGAGTTACTTGTCTCAGCGCCGAACGTCTTGGCCGGGTCAGGGTTAGGGTTGAGGATGTACGAACCGTCCTCGTTAGCCAGGTATACATGGCCCGGGTCAACGTTCAAACGGCTGACAAAGCTGTCCGCATAAACGTTGGAGATAACCGCGCCGCGGAACCCGTCGGCAGGGTCGATAATCGGGGTGCTAAACCGGATTACCGGCACGTGAGGCACCTCGATTCGTCCGTTCTCTTTGTTCAGGTTCAGCGCGGAGATGGAAACCTCGCCGGTGTCTAAGCCTTTGGTCGACGTGAAGTAGCTTGCGGTTGCCTTGTTCTGCAATCGGTCGGTTCCGGATACGATGTCGATTTGACCGCTCTTGAAGTCGACGCGCACCATCTCGTCGCCGTCCTCATTGAGGTAGCGCACCTGCTGGTAGAATCCCTTCGTCTGTGCGTTGGCCTTGAAAATCTGGGTTAGTCGGTTGACCCAAACCTCGTACGGATCGTTCTGAGCCGGGTCGATCCCGTTGTTGTCGCGGGCTCGAATAATGGCTTGTACAGGAGGGGTGTTGCTCATCGCCAGTAGGTCGCTCGAGAATTGGCCCAGGAATGTTGTCAGATCCTGGGTTGTCAGCGTTGCTTCTTGTTGTACTTGGGAAACAGCCAGATCTTCCAAGCTGTCGCTCGCCCTCTGGAAGCTGAGCACGCCAACGATTACCGCTGGTAATACGGCCGCCGCCACGAACATTAGCGTGAGATGGACCCCTAAGCGCTCCCTTATTAGATTCACCACCTTCATTTTGCACTCTTCGAAGACAATTCGAAGCTCAGTCAAGCTCCACTCGCCCGGGTTGATTGCTGTTGATTCGGTTGATCGTCAGTCGCCGGGTTACAAACGGGTCATCCGTGGCGTTTGCATCGGCATCCAGCCGGTTGTTCATGCCCGGACTCTTATGTAACCGGACCGGTTCCAAATTGTGCCTGGTGTGAAAGCCGCCAGTGTGAAGTCCAGCCACTGACAAATACGTGAAAGGAAAGTGTCGTCAGATTGAACGGCGTTGACACTCACGAGGTCGATGCATATGATCGGTCCCATCTGGCAACGACGCTGGACACACACGCAAGAAAGGGAATGAAATGGCTGTAGCAGACGCCAATATCGCGCCGGAAACTTCAGGGACGGAAACGAATCGCAAGCCCGTCGATTCGGAAAACTCGGTCGTCTTCTCCGGCGACGGCGCCCCGAAATCGCCGGATACGACGCTGGCCGCGCTGTCGGCGATCCAGCAGAAGCGTGGAATCGAAGCCGACACGTACACGCTGGGCGGAGTCGTCGGCGAGCTCGAACGGCGCGTGGCCGGAATACTTGGCAAAGAGGCCGCCGTGTTCATGCCCACCGGTACGCTCGCCAACCACCTGGCGTTGCGTCAGCTCTGCGACGGCAAGCCGAGGGCGATCGTCCAGGAACCAAGCCACCTGTACAACGACACCGGAGACTGCGTGCAGCAGCTTAGCGGCATCCACATGGTCCCGTTGGCGCCCGGTCGGACCTGCTTCACGTTGGACGAGTTGCGGGCTGCGGTCGAGCGGTCCGAGTCGGGCAGGGTGGCGAACCCCGTCGGAGCGATGATGATCGAAAGCCCCGTTCGCCGGATGGGCGGTCAAATCGCTACGTTCGATGACATGAAGGCGATGACCGAATACTGCCAAAACCGCGGCATTGGGACCCACCTGGACGGCGCTCGGCTGTTTATGATGTCCGCTGCCACAGGAATCTCATCGAGCGAGTATTCGGCGCTGTTCGACACCGTCTACGTCTCGCTCTACAAGTACTTCGGCGCGCCGTTCGGGGCGATCCTGGCGGGCACACGGCAGTTTTGCGAAGGCCAGTACCACCTGCGGCGAATGTTCGGCGGCGGGCTCTCTTCATCGGCGCACGCGGCGGCCCTGGCGCTGGACGGCATCGACGGCTTCGAAGCGAACTTCGCCAAGGCGATGGCCAAGGGCGCGGAGTTATTCGAGTCGTTGAACGAACTCGACGGCCTTGACGTTGGACGATACGAGCACGGATCCAACCTGTTCCCGCTCACGCTCAATGACGCCGTCGACGCGACGAAGCTCGAAGAGAACCTGCGACGCCACTGGGTCTTCGTGACAACCGCCCCCGACGACAACGGCCAACGTCACCTGACGATCAACGTCACGCTGCTCCGACAGACCAACGACCAGATCGTCGACGCGTTCCACCAGGCATTGGAGAGCTGACAGCTGGGCAGCGGCCGAAGGTGACGCGTGGTTGCTGCGCTACTCCCAGTCGGGGTCGAGGTGAGCCTCGATGTAGTCGACGTTGAGTTCGGTGCCGATGCCCGGCGTCTCTGGCAGATGGAGGACGCCGTTGCGAATGTCGAGCTTGGGCGAGATGAAGGCGTCGTGTAGGTTCAGCGCGGCGTGGTTGAACTCGACCATGTAGAAGTTCGGCACAGCCATCATCGTATGTGCCCCCGCCAGGATGTTGATCGGCCCGGACGCGTCGTGTGGCGACACGGGGATGTAGAACGACTCGGCTAGGTTCGCGATCTTGCGCATCTCGCTGATGCCACCACACCACAGGATGTCCGGCATCAAGTACTCGGCCAACCTGTCTTTGAGTATAGGCACGAAATCCCACCGGTGGTACAGCCGCTCGCCGACACATATCGGCACGTTGACCGACTCCTTGACGTGCCGTAGCGCCTCGTTTGAGTTGGGCTGGACCGGCTCTTCGAACCACCCGATGTCGTAGGGCTCGAGTCGATGGGCGAGGTTGATAGCGGTGGGAACGTTGAAGTTGCCGTGGGCGTCGATCAGTATCTCGACGTCGGGGCCGACGGCCTCGCGCATCGCCGCGATCGTGTCGATGCCAAGAGCGGCGCCGGCTGCCGAGATGGCGCCTCGCATGTATCGCCGGTGGTGCTTGCCCATTTCGGGCGAAAACGGGTCGGTCTTGAGCGCCGTGTAGCCTTCAGCCGCTAGCGACCGAGCCTGCGCGGCGGCCTTGTCAGGATCTCCCGGGGCGACGTGCGTATACAAGGGGATGTTGTCCCAGATCGGTCCAGCGAAAAGCTCGTAGATCGGCCGGCCCATCACCTTGCCTTTGATGTCCCACAAGGCGATGTCGATGCCGCTCAGCAGGGTGGTGACGAATCCGCCGGAACCGCCGCCTCCGGTGAACCGTCGATACAACTCGTGCCAAATCCTGTCGATGTTTTCAGGGTCCTGGCCGATCAGCGATGTCCGAAAGTCGGTGGTGACGGTGGAGTCGCGCAGAAAGCGGGCCATGTTCCCGACGACGATGCTGCCGCCGCCCCCGGACGACGTAGCTTCGCCGATGCCGGATATGCCTTCGTCGGTGTCTATCCGGAGAAAAACGAACGAGCGGCCGTTGGCTTCGGGTTTGGTGACCCAGACTTTAAGATCGGTGATCTTCATCGCAACGTTCGCCCTCTGTTGTGATTCGCCGCGGTGCACGCGCCGGTTCGGCTAACGTACACGCGTCAGGTCACACGGTCAAGGAAGACCGAAACATTCGCGAAATTGGGACCTCGTTCGGGCTAAGACGCCGCGGAGAGCATCTTGTTCTTGGCAACAGCGCTGATCCGGTCCGGCAACGGCACGCGGTTCGGGTTGTGCTGAAGGACGAGTCGGAGCTTGTTGAGCGCTGCTCGCTCCAACCTGGAAACGTGCATCTGAGAGATGCTGACGATCTCGGCCGTTTGTCGCTGAGACAGCGAGCTGTAATAGCGAAGCCTCAGGATCGTCTTCTCGCGTTCGAGCAAAGTGTCGAAAGCGGTGGCGAGGGTCAAGCGGTCTAACGAAACGTTGAATCCTTCGTCCTCGTATCCCACGTAGTCGGACAGCGACGAGCCGTCGTCAGACTCATGGGACTCGAAGCTCTCGTCGAGCGACCTTGGGTCGCCGATACGGCTGAGCCTTGCTGCATCGCTGATCTCTTGGGTGGTGAGTTCGCAGTACTCGGCAACCTCATCCATGGTGGGCCAGCGGCCCAACGTGGACGCCATGGCTTCGGACGCTTTGTCCATCGCCAGCTTGTTGCGTCGCAGCCCGCGAGGTATCTAGAGCAGGTTGCCATGATCGCGCAGGTAGTTCAAAATGGCGCCCATGATCTCCGGAATTGCCAGAGACGAGAAACTGCAACCGCGCTCAGGGTCGAATTTCTCTACGGCGTTGAGGAGACCGATCATCCCAACTTGGAACAGGTTTTCTTGCGGCTCTCTCGAAGAAGCGAACTTCCTGCAGAGGCTGCGAACCAGGGGTTCGTAGTTGTGAACGAGTGTCGCTTTCGCTGACTCGTCACCGGTTTCCCTGTAGACTGCCAGAAGTCGAAGTGTGTCTTTTGCGGTTGACATCGCCATGACGACGCTCCTCCCCTCCCTAATGTTGACGGTTTGGTCCGATTTCCGAGTCGCCTCCACCAGGCACGTCATGTCTCCATCGCAGTAGATTGATCCGGAGATCGTTAACGATTTGTTTTCATAGACTTAAGTTATTACAGGGGTTCGACTGACAAACCCGCGCGGTCACGGTAAACGGGTTGGTGCCAGCACCAATGTAGGCAATGTGTACGCCACAGGGAGGCGATCAACGAGTCGTGCCTGATCGTGCGTGTCGCCGGGAAGTTGGTACATTGCGACGAACAAAAGCAGACGAATTGGCGACGCGAACACCTCGCGGTCTTCCCCGAGTCGGGTCGATGGATTTCTTGAGGCGTGCGCGATTCTGAATGGAGCCCGAGTGGGCGGAAAGGGGTTGTTGATGGCAAAGTTAGTCGGTGTGGTGGTCGACGCGGATACCGGCGTCAAAGTCGAATGTCGAGTGCAGGTTCTTTCTCCCGCGGGGCCGTTCGTCCATCCGGACGACGCGATCTTGAAAGTGGGTCCGGGCGCGCCGTTTTTCTATTCGGATGGGACGTTCGACCTCGAGACGGGCCGGGGCCGGCTGCAGATCACCGTCGAGCGCGGCACCGAGTACGAGCCAGCAGTGGTCCCGGTGCAGATGCCGGCTCGCGGAGTAAGGACCGTCGAGATCGCGCTGCGCCGCTGGGCGACCCTGTCGGGCCATGGCTGGCACCCCGGCAACACGCACATCCATTACGACGAGAAGGAAACGCGGCCCGACGAGCGCCTGCAGCTTGACCCCAGAGTCGAAGACCTGCAGATGACAGCCGTCAGCGTCCTAAAGCGTCGCGAGCTCGATTACGCAACGAACAAATACGCGCCCGGATTCCTGACCGAATTCTCGTCCGCGCACCACTACGTTCAAAGCGGCGAAGAGTCGAGGCACAATTCCGAGCCGTGGAAGCCCGGCTACGGGCACATCATGCTGCTGAACATCAGAAACGTCGTCGACCCGCTGAGCAGAGGCGTGCTCGTCGATCCGTTCGATCCGGACTACCCGCCTCTGTCCTTCGCGTGCGACGACGCGCGCCGTCAGGGCGGGATCGTCATCTGGTGCCACAACGGGCAGGGGATGGAAGCGCCGGTGGCGGCCGCGCTGGGTAAGCTGGACGCATTCAACCTGTTCGATCCTGGCTGGAACGACGCCGAGTACGACATCTACTACCGGATGCTCAATGCCGGTTTCCGGCTCCCGGCGTCGACTGGCTCGGACTGGTTCATCAGCTCCGCTAATCGCGTCTACGCGAACACCGGCGCCGAGTTCGATTACGCGGACTGGCTCGATGCGCTGAAAGCTGGCCGGACGTTCATCACGAATGGTCCCGCGGTGTTTCTGTCGGTCAACGGCCAAGCGCCGGGATCGGTCATCGACGCGATCGACGGCAACCCCCTAACCGTCGAAGTTCTATGGGACTCGCACTACCCGGTGCACAACGTGGAAGTGATCGCAAACGGCCGCGTTGTCGGTTCGAAGATGTTTCCGGCCGGCTCGAAATCCGGCGAGCTCACCCTCGAGACCTCAGCCGAATCCGACGGATGGGTCGCGGCTCGACTCTCGAGCGACGCGCGAGACAGCTTCGCGCAACCGGTGTTCGCCCACACCAGCCCCGTGTACGTCAACGTCGGTAAAGACGGCGCGCACAAACGCGAAGCCGCCGCCTCGTTCGACTGGGCAATCGAACGGTCCCTCGAGTGGGTGAACACCAAGGGCCGGTTCTACACGGACGCCCAACGAAAAGAGGTCGTCGACCTATTCCGCGAAGCCCAGCAACGCTACAAGGCCATGCGCGACTGAAGTCAGCGTGCGAGCGTCAACAGTGCAGCGCAGACCGCCATTAGCTCGGGCGCGCCCAAGGAACCAACTCTCTCCGTTCGTGGTCAGTCCCGATCCTATCGGGATTATGCCTGCAGAGAAGCAACGCATTGGACAGCGACGGCGCTCCAAAATTCTGCCATTGGTATGAATAAAGGCGACCAGGGTCGGCCTGATGGTCGTTTACCATATAAGTTGTGTTCTACGCTTCTCGCCATGCTGGGCTTTCCGCAGAAGGAGAAACTTCTGGAGTCCTGCGGGTAACGGTGTGTCTCAACGACCAGATTCTTCGGCTGCAGCCTCAGAATGACACATGTTATTCGGCGTTACTTGCGTCGTTTGTCACCGCAATGCCGAGCACACGTCCCTGATCGGTGCTCTGGCCCTTCAGGGCCAAGCCTAGTTTTCATGCTTCGACACGAGAGTGGCAACCGCCATGAGTGAGGCTGAGGCCGCAGCTAAAATTTCTGAGGCCCAGCAGGGAAACGGATTGTGGCGCTGTTACTTGGAAGCCTGTCGAACCACCCCGACGGCGAACGTATGCCCTTTAGCGGACCACCAAAATTCGGAGTGTAGAGGCTCGTGGAGTGCCCAAAGAACCTTCACGGACGGACGGGCGGGGCGGGACACCCTTGTCGGAGGAACCTTCGAAACGCCGCCAACGGCCGGGCGCGCCGCGTGTCACCACATGCCGCGGCGCGCGTCGCCCCAACTCCATTTCGCCCAAAATCATCGCTTGACCGGCCAATATATAGCCTGGTAATATATCCGCAACCAATATATAGGAGCGCAATATATGGCGCTACAGACGACCCCCGACCTTCGAGACGGCGCGTACTGGGAGATGCTCATCAAGAAAAGCGTCTATCGATACTTTCTGCTGAACGCTTTGTCGAAACGCCCTATGCACGGCTACGAGATCGCCAATACGATCCAAGGCTGTTGCGAAGGCTGGTCCAGGCCCACGCCCGGGATGATTTACCCTGCCATCAAGGATCTGATGGCGGACGGGTACATCGACTGCTTCGAGGAAATCTCGAACGGAAGAACCAGGAAGATCTGCCACCTCACGGAGAAGGGCAAGGAAGCGCACAAGGCGGCGGCGGGCGTCTGGTCCGATATACTGCCGTATTTGGCGCGATCGGTGCACGAGGCCACCGGCGAGCCGCAAGAATCGCTGTGTTGCCCGCCCGCGCAGACCCAGTTCGCGGTTGAAAGCTGGCGCTCCGATTCTTGATCGAATCCGGCGCCTGGTTGGATAAAAGAAGTCAATAAAGTAGGAGGACCGATAGATGACACAATTAGGGAACGATCAGATCAAAGGTGTCGTGAAAGAGCGCTATGGAGCGCTTGCTCGTAGTGCCAGCGAGGCGTCGTCCTCCGACGATTGTTGCGGCACGGACTGCTGCTCGACGGCTTCCAGCGAAGAAGCGCTGACGCTGTACACGTCCGCCGAGACGCAAGACCTGCCAGCCGAAGCCCTCGCGGCGTCCGCCGGTTGCGGCAACCCGACCGCGCTCGCTTCGATGCAGCCCGGCGAGACGGTCGTCGACTTTGGCAGCGGCGGCGGCATCGACTGCTTCCTGTCCGCGAAGGCCGTCGGCCCATCCGGCAGGGTCATCGGCATCGACATGACCGAAGACATGATCAACCTTGCCCGAGCCAACGCTCGCAGGTTGAAGCTCTCCAACACCGAGTTCCATCTCTCGGACATGGAAGACACGCCTCTGGATGAGAACACCGCCGACATCCTGATCTCCAACTGCGTGATCAACCTCGCTCCTGACAAAGACCCGGTGTTCCGCGAGGCGTTTCGGATTCTCAAGCCCGGCGGTCGGCTGATGGTCTCCGACATGGTTTTGGTCGACGACATTCCCGAAGACCAGGCGGCGGACACCTCCAACTGGGTTGCCTGCCTCGCTGGCGCCGAGAAGAAAGAGACCTACCTTGGCAAGATGCGAGACGCTGGCTTCGCAGAGGTCGAAGTGCTCTCAGAGACCCCGATCAGCGGCGACGACGGCTGGCGCGCAAGCATCCGCAGCATGAACATCAAGGCGGTCAAGCCAGGTTCGTAATCTGTCGGGTCCGGCGGACCGGCTCAGCACATGAACGCAAAAGAACGCCTCCGCGGAAAGGGGGGCGTTCTTTTATTGTGTTCGGATTGACCGGATTCGCGAGCTACGCCGGGACTGCGATCTCGGGCGCGTGGTACTCCGCGTCGCGAGGCAACGAGTCGATGCCGCGCCGTACCTGTCCGAGAACTTCGGAGAGCTGCTCTTCGAGGCTGAACAGGACCTCACGCGCATATTGGTCGGCGCCGTCGCGTCGACTCGTAGCGATGTCCTCGGAGTCTGCGATGGTGCGGTAGGCTCGCTTTTGCGCATCTTGGACGATGTCCTGCGCCTCGACCATGGCCGCGTCGCGAATCTCCTGCGCCCTGACCTCGGCGGCCCTGACGATCTCAGACTCGTCGACCTTGGACTCGTGCTCCTGTTGCGCTGCTTGCATGTGAGCGCTCACGTCGTCTTCGGCATCGCTCTTGAGACGCTGCGATTCGAGATACGCCTGGTTGAGGATCGAATCCTTCTGGCGGATCACCTCTTGGGCTTCCATCATCTCGTGGGGCAGTCCCGCTTTCAGGGCGTCCACGAGCTCGGCGAGCTTTTCGCCGTCGACCATCGACCTTTTCCTGAAACCGGGTACGCGGGTGCTGCTGCCGTGGAGTTGCTGTAGTTCCTGGATTACTTGTTCGAAGTCCACCCTGTCTCCTCCTTTGAATTGTCTCGCCTTGATTGATGCTAGTTAAGTCTGTCTACTCGGACCTGCTCGCCATTTTCTCTGCCAAAGCTTGGTTGACGTGCGGGGGCACCAGCGCGGATACATCCGAACCGAGCCCTACAACCTCTTTTATCCGGCTTGAGTAAACGAATTGGAATTCGAGCGAACTCAAGATGCAGATAACGTCGATGTCCGGCGCTATGTGCCGCCACATCAATGCCATCTCGAATTCCAGCTCGAAGTCAAATCCGGCGCGCAGCCCTCTGAGAATGAACCCAGCGCCATTTTCCCTGGCGAAGTCCGGCGCCAATCCCGTGAATGGCATCACGCGGATGTTGGGCACGTCCCGAACGGAATCCGCGAAGAACCTGACGCGCTCCTCGGTGCCGAACATGAGGGTCTTGGTCGGAGGCGACTTGTACACGCCGACGATAACTTCCTCGACGGCGGCTGCCGCGCGCTTCGCGATGTCCACGTGACCGTTGTGCACCGGGTCAAACGTTCCTACATAGGCCACTTTAGGCATTTGCGTCTCCAGCTTCCAATATCGTTATCGCTGTGTCGCCGTACGTTCGATCGGTTAACCGTCGAAACCCGCCGACATTTTTGATCGAATCGGCGTCCGTCCTGTATTCGAGGACGACAATCCCGTTGTCGGCAATCAAACCCGGTCGTTGGAGTTCGTCCAACACCGTGTCGAACTCATCGGAGTCATAAGGCGGATCGGCGATCACCAGGTCGAACGCGCCTTTCATGTTGGGCAACATTCGGTGGACTTTCGATCGATGGACTTTCCCGATCGAATCCAGCGAGAGTTCCCGCAGGTGGCCGCGAATCGCGGTGCAGAGCACATGATTGTGCTCGACAAAGTCGGCGGACGAGGCGCCCCTGCTGAGAGCGTCGATGCCGAATGCGCCTGTTCCTGCATATAGATCGAGCACCTTTTTCCCCGTAACGCTGCCTGCCCCGATAATCGAGAAGACTGCCGCTCTGACACGCTCCGACGTCGGTCGCAACCCGGCGGACCTCGGCGTCCTGACCAATCGGCCCTTGTGAACGCCGCCACTGATCCTGGTCGTCACGAGACCCGTCCCCATTCCTGACGAGGCTTGCACGCCCCGGCCCATTTCATGGTCGAATTCGGGCCAGAGTATGAGAACTTTCCGGTCTCATACATTGGTGTTCATAGTCCGCTCAGTGAAAATGCTAGCACGGGCCTCGATTCTGTAAAAGCAGTTCTGCGCGCTTCTTTTTGGGAATTGTATAAAGTTTTTTCGCGCTAGTTGCTGACAAACGGTCAATGCGCTTGCCATTTTGCCGCGATTAACTTCCGGAAATGGCCGAGTTTAACCCGCGTGCACCGGGCGAATCGACCACGGTTTACTTGACTTGAAATGTAGGTCAGCCTACCGTGAACACGTGAGGAGCCCCAGGAGATCCGGATGTCGACGGAGCCGACAAACATAGATTCTAGCCACGCACTGAATCAGGTCTCCGTGTTCGTGGCCGACTACGTAGCGCGAACGCGAGAGTTCAGCCGCAACGCGAACCTGTACGTGCTGCACGTGATCGGCATGGACATGATCCATGGCTCGTTCACGGTTCTCTTCAACCTCTACCTGCTCGCGCTTGGATTCGACGTCAGGTTCGTCGGTCTGCGGTTGACGATCGGGTTCATGGCCACGGCGGTCACCGCGGTGCCAGCGGGATTCGTCTCGGACCGAATCGGTCGCAAAGCGTCGTTCATCCTGGGCGACGGGGTCGGCGCGATCATCGCCCTGATCATGATCCACACGCGCAGTGAGCCGATCCTTCTGGCTGGCCCGGCGTTTGTCGCCTTCTTCAACAACCTACACCATACGTCGGAAGCCGCGTTCATGGCTGAGAACAGCCAGCCATCCGAGCGCGTCCACCTGTTCTCGGTCGCGGGAAGCTTCCGAACCATGTCGGCGATGGCGGGCGCGTTGATGGCCGGCCTGCTTCCGCTACTGTTCATCGACGATTTCGGCAAAGTGAACGCCTACCGATTCGCGACGTACGCGGGACTGACCCTCTGGTTCCTTTCGCTGGCGCCCGCGCTGATGCTGCGTTCCTTTGAAGCAGTCGAACGCCCGGAGCTGGAAAGCTCACCGAAGTTCAGGCCCAGAGGCTGGCGAAGGCTGACGGCCGACATCAAGCACCCTCGCAGGATCGCCTACTTCGTGTTGACCAGCGCGATCATCGCGATCGGCACCGCCGCCGTGTTCCCGCTGTTAAACGTCGTCTTCCACGAAGGACATGTGCACGCCGACGAAGGTGAGATCGGCATTCTGTTCGCGATCGCCGAGTTGAGTCTGGCGGTCGTGACTCTGCTAGTGCCGCTGCTCGCGACCAGGATGTACAAAGTCGACGCCATAGCGGCCACCAGGATGATGGCCATCCCGTTCGTCGTGGCGATGGGCTTGCTTCCGCTCGCGTTCGGAGAGGGGAGTACCCTCCTTGCCCTGATGGGGGCTGCTCACGTCGGGCGGACCGCGGTGTTCCGGATGAGCTTCCCGCTGGACGACGCGTTCAACATGTCCGTGCTTGAGCCGCGAGAACGGGCGACCAGCACCGGCATCGAGATCGCAGCGGGCAGCGCCGTGTCGGCCGTCGCCATCTTCGTGAGCTCGCGCGTCATGGACACGGGCGACTTCGCGACTCCGTTCATGGTCATGGCGTTGGCCTACCTGGTGTCGACAATGATCTACTGGAAAGTCTTTCGTCCGATCGAGCTCGAATATGAAGAAGAAGAGCTCGAGGCTGACGAATCCGTGGATCGGGAGATCGCAGAGGGTGAGCGAGCCGACTAGTCCGCCAGCCTCAAGTCGATTTCGTCCTCCTCCGGAATCCTCGAACCTCCCGCGCAACCGAGCCGCTGCGCGCCGCGTCGTTCTATAATGTCGCGGCGGATGCTCGATGTCCATAGCCATTGGAGGATCATGTTGCAGATTACAGATATCACGACTCAGCGGTTCAGCTACAAGACAACGGTGGTTCGCGACTCGGAGGGCCACACGCACGCCGGCGACGAGCACGATGCCGTTCAAACGCTGATAACGATCGAAACCGACGAAGGCACAGTCGGTCGGGCATTCGGCGGCATGCCTGAATTGCTGATCGAGGACGTGTTCAAGCCCGCGCTGTTGGGCGAGGACCCGATGATGCGCGAGAAGCTGTGGCAGCGGCTCAGGCATTGGCAGCGAGCGCACCGAGATCTCACCGACCGAGAAATGGGCGTGATCGACATGGCGCTGTGGGATCTGGCTGGCGCCGCCGCGGACCTGCCGGTCTACAAGCTGCTTGGCGGATACAGGGACAAGGTGCTCGCCTACGCGTCCACGATGTGCGGCGACGAGGACCCCGGCGGGCTGAGCTCGCCCGAGGACTACGCTCGTTTTGCCGAGTGGTGCATGCAGCGAGGATACAAGGCGTTTAAGCTCCACACGTGGATGCCGCCCATCGAGTGGGCCCCCGATCCCAAGATGGACGTCAAGGCGTGCGCCGCCGTCCGCGAGGCGGTCGGACCCGACATCCTACTGATGCTCGACGCCTATCACTTTTACTCCCGCGAGCAGGCCTACTACATCGGCCGAGAGTTGGAGAAGCTGAACTACTACTGGTTCGAGGAGCCGATGGACGAGCACAGCATTTCGTCGTACGCCTGGCTGGCTCAGCAGCTCGACATCCCGGTGATCGGGCCGGAGACGGCGGAGGGAAAGATGTTCACCAGGGCCGAGTGGATGGCCCGTGACGCGGCGGACATCAGCCGCGGCGGGGTGGGCGATGTCGGCGGGATCACGCCGCTGATGAAGATCGTGCATCTCGCCGAGTCGTTTGGCGTGGCGATGGAAGTTCACGGCGGAGGCGCCGGAAACCTGCAGGTGCTCGGAGCGATGGGCATCCCCGGCGAGTTCTACGAGCGCGGGCTCCTCCATCCGTTCATCGACTACGACGCCGTGGAGCCCTGGCTGAACGCCAAGATCGACGATCTCGACGCCGACGGTTTCGTGCATCTGCCGCAGGGTCCCGGACTCGGGCACGACATCAACTTCGACTACGTCGACGCTAACCGGATCTGATCCCGGACCCGGTTCACCATCGGACGCGGCTCACGGCGGATCGCGCCTGGTTGATGTGCTCCCACCATCGTCTTAGCCACGGCTCGTCGATGCCCTTCGCGCGGGCGGCATCCACGAGAACGTTCCGAAATCCCTTCAACTCTAAGCTCAGCGGGTTTTCCGTTTCGGGCCCTAGGAAACGCAGAGCGTCAGATGCCAGATGATCGAGGATGCTTTTCACGTGGGGTGTAACGGCACGGCCGGTCGGTGTGCGAGACGCGGCGCGCCACAGCCATTTGTCGTGCGGGTAGGGCTCGCCGTCCAGCACAGGCATGCCCTCAGTCCGTGCGCAAGTGCTTGCGCTGAGTTGAGGTGTGCGGCGACGGCGTCACCGCGATTCATCGGGTTGTCTGCCGAGCGATGGAAGCTGCGCATTTCGAAATGGTGGTTGAAAAACAGAGCATCTCTGACCTTGCGCCGCATCGGTTGGAGTGCCCTGGCGACGAGGACCTCAGCGTTCCCCGTGGATTCGCTCAGCACGATTGCGGTTCGAAGCTCGGAGATCAACGGCATGTCGCGGGCGTCAATTCTGGAAGCCCAATTATCGGATTCCTGTACCAATATCGAGCCTTGTTTGCCATCCAGCGTGAAATCGAAGTACCGGGTAGGCGACGCCGAGTCAACAACGGCCAGATCTTCGTGTGACAGCAGCAGATCGACATCCAGGTCAGAATATTCGTCGTCGATTCCGAAGGATGTCGAGCCGGAGAGAATCAGGTCCCCACGGGCGCCCACGCTGGCGAGCACTGGATGGTTCGCCATGAATCCCGGCACAAAGTCCGACAAGAGCTTCGCCCAACGCGCGGCCTCAGGGGGATGCCGAAGGTCCACGGTTTGGGGTGCACTCACTGTCCCAGGTAGTCGTGCAGCGCCTGCAGGGTTTGCGAGTTCTCTTCGAGCGTGAAACCGTCGACCTTGTACTCTTGCTTGCCGCTCATTCCGTCGACGGCGCCCAAGTCGACCGTTTGCTTCATCAGCGCCTGCTCATCCTCAATCGAAGGGAGTAGGTTCTGACCTTTGGCTTCGGACAGCGCTGCAACCAAGCCGTATCCGCCCCAGTTGGACACGCTCGCCAGCATCAGCTTCGTGGTCTTGGTCACGCAGGGCAACTCGACTAGCGTTTCGATCTTCGGAATTTCCTCGGCGAGGTTGCCCATCCCGATCTCGTTGCCGCCGTCGCCGATGCCCACAGACGGACGGTCGTCCGTGAAGATGTGATCGATCCGAGCGTTGAATGGAGTGATGTCTCGCCCGCGCATGTTCCGGTACATGCCCTCGTGCGTGAATCCGCAACGTTCGATCGAAATGACGATCGACGGGTCGATCTCGGACATCATCCCCGATGCGAACTGACTGCTGGTTTCGTCGTCCATGATCGGGAATTCGATGACGCGGGCGTGATCCCCGCCCGTCTTGGCCAGCAACGATGTCGCGAACCGGTCCGTGACGTACACGACCTCGTAGCCGAGATCGCGAAGCGCGTTCCCGATAGCGACCGCCCCGGGCGGCCCGTCGGTCTCGGCTGCCTTCGCGTCGAGAATGTAGAACCCGGTCGTGATGATGGCCGTGCCCGGGTTGTCGAGGACCAGCAGCGCCGCTTCCTCGGCGAAGTTGGCCGGTACGAAAGGCCTGAGGCGCGAGATGCCGCGGCGGTCGTTGTCCAGGATGATGTCTTCAATAGTCATGGAATGCTCCGATTGGCCGTATCGGCCAGCGCTTCAAATTAACGGCGGTAAACCCAAAATAAACCGACACGTCGCCCGGCGACCCGACGCACTGGTGCTCTGGCCCTTATGGTCATCAACTAAATAAGTAGTGCCCAACACTTCTCTCGATGCGGAGCATCCGCCCATGGTGAGCCACGCGCCCATCCGTTCGCGCTGAGCCTGTCGAAGGGCCGCCCACACGCAAGAGTCGCTTGTGCCGTTACGGTCATTGACCCAATACATTGCGCTCAACGTTTCTTGCCACAATGGCACCCCGTAGAAAAAGAAGCGTTTGGGGTTGCTCAGGCAAAATGGCGTGTTCAGCGACCAGATTCTTCGGCTGCGGCCTCAGAATGACAAATTTTGTTCGGCACTACTTATTCTGTTTATCGTCATCAGGACAAAGCCTAGTTCCTCCTGCGGCCGCATGCAGCAAGCGGCGCGTAGAGTACACCTAGATCACCGCCATGTCCTCGTCTTGTTTGTCGGTGACGAACATGTATCCAGGCGAGTGGGTGATCATCAACGGCGGCTTCGAATTCATCGCGACCGCCTGCGGGGTCACACCGCATGCCCAGAAAACCGGCACTTCGCCGTCTTTGAACTCCGCAGGGTCGCCCAGGTCGGGTTTCGTGACGTCGCTGATGCCGATCGCCGTCGGATCGCCGATGTGCACCGGCGCGCCGTGGACGGCCGGGAAACGCGACGTGACCTGAACCGCGCGCACGACCTGCTCGCGCGGTATGGGGCGCATCGACACGACCATCGGTCCGGAGAACTCTCCGGCAGGCGACGTTTCGATGTTGGTGATGAACATAGATACGTTGATGCATTTTTCGATGTGGCGCATCTCGATTCCGGCGGTGATCAGCGCGCTTTCGAACGAGAAGCTGCAGCCCAACAAAAACGACACTAGATCGTCGCGCCAGTAGTCTCGGATGTCGGAGACCTCCGCGGTCATCTCGCCGTGCTCGAACACGCGATATTTGGCGATGTCCGTGCGGATGTCCGCGCCCGGAGCAAAAATCTTGGGCTCCGTGTCTCCGGCTTCGATCACCTCAAGCAATGGGCACGGTCGGGGATTGCGCTGACAGAAAAGCAGAAAGTCGAACGCTGCGTCTCGGGGGAGTATCGCCAGGTTTGCCTGGATGTGACCAGGCGCGATGCCGGCGGTCGGTTGGATCAGCTCATCCGCCCGGATGAGTTGTCTGACGTCAGCGGGGTTGGTCGGGAGCGTCGCTACCTGCATGGGCGTCCTCCAAGCTACGTGCGAACCCCGAGAACGGGATTGCGCGGCACGGGTTTGCTAACGGGTTACGCCTAGAATATTACGAGGCGCCAGAGCCGTCAAGCAGCGGACGCGGTGACCGGTTAATCAGACGCGAAAGGCAACGATGAGTCCTGGTAGGGCGGACCACTCCACAGGTCAGGCGGAGACGCCAGCTCCATGAATCGGGTTTGCGCGTCCGATTGGAGCCGATCTTTGAGGCAGATCATGTGCGATTCAGCGGCGCGCATAGCCCCGGAAGATCGATGATCGAAACCGGCACGGCGCTGCCGTTGGGGCCCAGGCACGACCGTGGCACGAATCCGACTCCGGCTCCGGCCAACACCAGGGCCCGGATAGCTTCGTGGCTCGCGGCTTCCATGGCGATTTGATCGGACAGGCCACACCCTTGGAGCATTTTGTCGGTGGTCTCTCGGCCCGTCGATCCGGACTCACGCACGAATATCATTTCCCGGCTCAGGTCTTTGGGCGTGAGGTCAATTGCGTTCGCCAGTGGGTGATCCTGGTTCACTATTGGTACGATTTCATCGACGAGGATGGGTTGCGACTCCAATTCCGGCCGGGTCGATGCACGGGATATGAACCCGACGTCGATCATTCGTCCGAGCGTCATCTTTTCGACTTCATCGCCCTCGTGGACGGTCAGCAACCCCTCGACCGCAGGATAGGCGGCTTTGTACCGGCCAAGAGCTCGTGGCAGCAGATGCTCCCATTCGAGGCTGATGCCAACGTGGATCCTGCCGAACTGCGTTCCGCGCAGATCGCCCGTCACTGTCTTGAGATCGTCTGCCAGGGCGAACAATTCGCCAGCCATCTGATACAAGACCTCGCCAGCCTTGCCGACCACGGATCGGCGGCCGACGCGATGGAACAGAGTCAAGCCAAGTTGCTCTTCCAACGACTTGATGTGCGCCGAAATCGCAGGCTGGCTCATGAAAAGCCGCTTGCTCGCTCGCGAAAGCGAACCTTCGTCCACGACGGCGCAAAACTTGAACATGCCGTCGCTTTCCCGTTTTGTGCGTTTGCCAGACTGGGCATCACGAACTGTCATTTATCACCGTCGACCATTCACCAGTCCTCGTTTCGTCAGTACGGCGCACCAGCGCCATGCCGGGCATTTCAGATCCTAGCTAGACGCAGTGGCGACGATCGGAACCGATCCGTTGCTCCCGAGTCCAAAGATCCGTCTGCCGGGCTCCGATTGCCGTGGCGTTCACAGCCATACAGATCATGTGTCCCGACTTGCGAGCCGGA